>NZ_BAAAEI010000001.1:0-235 GCF_039522935.1 Bowmanella denitrificans
TATATGACCTTATATGCCCCGGACGGCACCTTTGTTGCCAATGCCGGCAGCTACTACACCGCCCAGTTCTATAATCTTGAAGCCAAGCAATCCGGCACTTATACCCTGGTAGTGGAAGACGGCACCGGTAATTCCAATGCCACAGGCAACTATCAGATCCACTTCGTTAAGAGTCTCGGCGCTGATGAGCACGGTCAACTGCTCAACGGCGGCTATGTGGAAGAGCAAATCACCT
>NZ_BAAAEI010000001.1:279-316754 GCF_039522935.1 Bowmanella denitrificans
ACTACACCGCCCAGTTCTATAATCTCGAAGCCAAGCAATCCGGCACTTATACCCTGGTAGTGGAAGACGGCACTGGTAATTCCAATGCCACAGGCAACTATCAGATCCATCTAGTCACCTCATTAACGCAAAGCGAATTTGGCTTTCTGGATCTATCAGGTAGTTATGCGCAAGACACCACCTGGGGAGATTTGGACAGCTACAGGTTTGCCGCCAATCAAGGCGACGAAATCTATCTGACCGTCACCGACATTAATACTACCGGGCTGTATCCCTATATCACCCTTTACTACCCGGATGGTCGCTTTTTTACCCACTCAGGAGGCTATGATGTCGCAGGCTGGACCGCCCTGACGATTCCGGAGTCCGGCAACTATCTGTTTATTGTTGAAGATGGCACTGGCAATTCAAACCAAATTGCACCCTATGTGATTAACTATAACTTCCCTCAGGTTGCTCCTGATCCCGAAAAACCTATTGCTATCGCCTCAGCTCCCACGCGAGTGCATAAAATTCAGACGATCAATTTGGATGGCAGTGGCTCTTTTGATCCCGATGAGAGCCCCGAACCACTGCATTATCAATGGCAATTACTCTCTGCACCAACTGGCAGTAATGTTAGCCAGGTCAATGTTGACAGCAATAACCCGGCCTTGGCTGATGTTGTATCCGATATCAGTGGTGAATATCGCTTCCGCCTGACGGTGGATGACGGCCTGCTAAGCGACAGTGCAGACGCGCTGGTGCTGGTGGTCAACCGCGCTCCGGTGGCTGAAGCAGGTGAGAACCGCCAAGTAGGCGAAAATACACATATTGCACTGGATGGTTCAGCCTCAAGCGATGCCGATGGCGACCTGTTGAGCTATCAATGGCGTATTATCAGCCTGCCACAAAACAGCCAGGCCATGCTCAGCGATGCGCAAAGTGTCACCCCCAATCTGACTACCGATATCCCCGGCATCTATATCCTGGGTTTGATTGTCAACGATGGAGAAGATAGCAGCCTGGAAGATCAACTAAGTATAGAAGTCCTGGCTGATAATATTGCGCCGGTGGCCAGAGCCAGCTACAGCGGCGATTTATTAGTGGGGACCGCCGTTACACTGGATGGCAGTGCATCCAGTGATGCTGATAATGGCCCGGCCGCGCTAAGCTTTCAGTGGCAATTTATTGCCCTGCCGACAGGCAGTGGATTGAAGCAGGGTGATATTCAATCAGCTCAAAGCCCCTTGGCCAGCTTCAGCCCGGATTTGGCAGGCAACTATCAATTGCAACTTAGCGTATTTGACGGTGAGCTAACAGACACTACCCTGCTGACCATGGCAGTGGCCGACGTACCTGTTTGCCAGCTAAATGCCAATGCCGGAGTGGATCTGGCAGTAGAAACAGGCAATCAGGTACAACTGGATGGCTCTGCATCGCTGATCAGTAGCGCTTGCATCAATACCGAAATTGCCTGGCAGTTTGTATCCGTACCGCAGGGTAGCCAACTAAGCAGCAACGATATTGTTAACAGCGGGGAGCTGCAGGCCGGCTTTATGCCGGATAACGCCGGGGTATATGTGGTGTCGCTAAGCTTAACCGATGGTGCTGTTTCTGCCGCCGATTCGCTGATGGTCACTGTGACGGCCAATGCCATTCCGGTGGCAGATGCAGGCAGCGACCAACAAATTGAGCAGGGCCAGACGGCGATGCTGGATGGCAGCCTGAGTTATGACCCGGACAACAGCCCCGCTGCGCTGAGTTTCCAATGGACAGTGCTGTCAACGCCAACGGGCAGTAGCGCAACCATCCACTCCCCTAACACCGCGACCAGTGAGTTCAGTGCGGATTTAGCCGGTATCTATCGCTTGCAGTTGAGCGTTTCTGACGGTCAGGACAGTGCCAGTGACACCCTCACCATTGAGGTGCAGGAGCCCATACAACAACCGCAGCTGTGTGATATCGATGGCGATCTGTTTATCGATAGCCGCGATATCCGCGCCATTATGGCCAGACGCAATACGCCGGCCAGTGGCGAAGACGACCGCGCCGACTGGAATGCGGATGGTCAGATTAACATCTTGGATGCCAGGGGCTGTGTACTGCAGTGCTCACTGCCCGGCTGCGCCTCTGCCAGCAACAACTAAGCGTTTTTGCCCCGGCAGCTGTGCCGGGGTCTTTAAGGAGAATTAAGATGAAAAAACTTACCGCACTAGTCAGTACTACTTTACTTGCTTTTTATTTAAGTCTTTCCGCTCAGGCCGCGCCTATATTGGCCTTTAGCAACGATGGTTCAGCAGTCAATCAAGCCGTTACACAGGGCGACAATGTCAGCCTGGAGTTATGGGTGTCGGGGCTTGAGAACGTGAATTTAGGTGGTTTTGATATTGAGCTTTTCTTTGACCCAAGCGTCAGCCTGTTTCAATCTGCCCTGTTTAGCGCCGAATGGCTGGATTTTAGTGATCTGACTATTGCAGGAAATCGCCTTAGCCTGGCCAGCGTTTCCAGTCTGTTTGACCTAAGTACACAGCCTGACAGCCTGCTCCTGGCCACCTTGCAATTTAGCGCTGGGGCGGTCGGTACCAGCCTGGTTAATTTCGGCAGTATCTTGTTGTCTGATGAGCTGGCCCAGCCTTTTAGTACGGATTGGGTGGCCGCCACCATCGAAGTACAGGCAAATAGCACAGGCATCCCTGAACCACAGACCTGGCTGCTGCTGTTGTTTGCAGTTGGTCTTCTAAAGCTGCAGCGCAGCCGCACCTATCGATAGACCAGAGATAATTGCAGCCTCGGTAAAAAGGGGCTGCCAAATAGTGCAGCTCAGAGGGAAATTTGAGTATGGCAATTTGCAGTCGCTGCTTAGGCAGCGGTCGGTTAGCAGATGTGGAATCCTGTCCGCAATGCTCAGGTACCGGACAGACTGAGTTAAGTGCTGTTGGTATAGAGCGGCAACACAGCAAGGCAAAGAAAAATAAATACAAAGCGATAGTTGAAGGAATTTGGGAAATTTCCCTGATGCTGGGGATGCTTATCTTTTTTATCCAATATCAGCAGAGTAAAACCTTCGTTGATGCCATGCGCTCGGCCGCAGCCATGTTTTTCCTGTTTGGCATGGTGCTCACCCTGGGTTATCTGCTGATAAACTTCGCCATCAGCATCTATCAGAAACTTTCAGGTACTGACAAGGGCTAGCCTTGTTGAGCCGCAGTGATATCTTTTAAATTTTGATAAATGGGGCAAATGGTTATGGCTTGTAGCCATAACTGTTCCGACGGCTCAATATAGTCCAGCTCCTGCAACAAACTGGCCAGCGCAGCAATGGCGCCTGGCTCCAGTTTTTGTGTTGCCAGGTCTAGCAAACGTGTTCGTTGTGCATCAGAAACATCAACCGGCAGGCCCTGTAAACGGTTAATTTTTTGCTGGTAAAGGATTTCGCCGATTTCTGCCCATACCGTCAGATTATTGCGTAGCCGGTCCCTTTTAATAATCCGTAACGCATTCTCGTAAGCGTCAATAGCCTCAGTGTTACTGCCTAAAGCAGCGTAGGATGCAGCAATGCTGGCCCACACCTGGTGATAACCTATCTGGTCAGGATCCCCCATTTTTTGCAGTGCAGAAAGACGTAATGCCAATGACTGCTGATAGTCCTGACGAAAAAATGCAATCATACCTAGCTGCTCTTCTGCCAGGTGCGAATCTGGATGCAACACCAACAGCTTTTCAAAAGCCATCTTAGCCTGTTGCAGATGATTAAGACAATAGGCCACAGCACCCAGTCCATTATAGGCAATGGCCTGCCCACCTAAATCTGCAGCATATTGGAACAACTCCAAACTCTGTTCCATCTGACCTTGATAAAAATAGTGCGCGCCAAGTTGATAATGGTTATACCAATAGTCTGGCTCAATCTCCCGAACCTTATTCAACACTTGTTCCGCACGCTTTGCCACGCCAACCATATCGGAGCTGGTGTCATTGAATGCCAACAGATAGCTGGCCCCCAACCCCTGTAATGCATCCAGATTATCCGGCCAGACATCGAGCACTTTGTTGAACTCTTCAACCCCTTTGGCAGCACCATACAAACGACGCTGCAACAGTGCCGCACTGCTCATAACATAGCTGTTTCCGGCATCCAATTGCAGCGCCTTTTGGCAATGTGCGGCGGCATGCTCCAAACGTTGTTTTTCATGACCTTCGAGGCTATACCACATATAGGTCTCACATAAGGCCGCTTCAGCCACAGCAAACTGCGGATACAGCTGCAAAGCGGAAAAAAGCAGGTTAATAATTTTCTCTGAGCCAGACCAATTCTCAATTTTATTTTCATCCATTAATTGCCTGGCCTGTAGATAATGGTCCCAGGCACGAATCTGGCTATCCGATGGCATCAAGGCAGTTGAACCGACAAAAATATACTCACTGATCTTCTGCTCCAGTTCGGTTGCCAGGCTGTCGGCCTGCTGATTAACGTCAGGGCGGCTAAGCACTTTGTATAAACTAATGCTGTCATTTCCCTGGTAATAGGTCATAACCCGCAACCGGATATAACGCCCGTACTGCTTGCCATCAACACTGATCACCGCATCCGACTGGTATTCCCTGGCCAAGTCCAGAGCCAGAGCAGATAAGTCGTCTGGTTTGGGTGCCAACACGGCAACGTTAAAATCGGCTTTCAATTGTTCTTCGAGTTCCGCAACCAGCCGGTCCAATTCAGGGTTTTCGAACCGAATCAGCACACTGGGTGTGACAAAGGAATGGGCGGTAAAGGTAGGCAATAGCTTTCTTGGATTGCCGCCTTGCCATATCAGGTTAATTAACAACAGTACGATGACCAGCGTCAGCAACATGACCCATAACCAGAATCTGCGGCTGGTTTGTGCTGACCCAACCTGCATAGCAGCAGAACTCACCGGCAGTGTATTAGTAACATTATCTAAAACGGGTTGAGGCAAAGTGTCTGCCGACTGGTCTTCCTGGGTACTTAGATACAAGGTCCAGGCATCGGTATCCAGCGCCCTGGCCACCCGCTCAATGCTTACAGGGTCTACCGCTTCACCACGGAATACACGATTAACCAGAGTACGGGGCAATTTATCCAGGCCTTCAGCATCCTGAATACGTTTGGCCACTTCAATTTGCGATTTGATCCCGGCGGCCAACATGGCAGCCCGGAGTTTGGCTGGAGAGGCTTGTACTCCTCTTTCCCGCTTGCTGTTGCTACCTGCCCCTTGTTCGGACGCCACACCTGTTCCTTTTTCCAATAGCTGTCATTGACGTTGGCACCGGAACAACATGGGCCAAAAAAGGCCTATAGATTAACCTGATGGCGAGGGTAGTTTCAAAGGTTGCTTTATTACGGGCAGATGAATATGAGACTTAGCAACCGCTGAATTCCTGCAAACGAGCTTTATAATTACGGCTGACTTTAACCTGCTCCCCGCTTTGCAATAAGGCAAAGTATTCGCCATTGGAATTAGGGGTCAGACGCTGCAGTTGTTCAAGATTGATAATGGCCGAACGGCTGACCCGGCAAAAACGCTGGGGATCCAGACTGCTTTCCAGCCCACCCAATGTATGCCTGGCAATAAACGATGCCTTGTCGGTATGTACGCAGATATAGTCTCCTGCCGCCTCGACCCAGTTGATTTCTGCCACCTTGACCCGTAACCATTCGTTGCCGTTTTTCAGCGAGATATAGGGGTTGAGGGTAGCCAGGCTGCGATCATCGTCCTGTTGTAGCTGCTGCAGCACACCATTAAAGGTTTTGCCGGTGCGCTGGCGCACTAACTGGTCAAATTCCTGCACCGCCTGCGCTGCTGATCTGAGTTGACGACGTCTGACATAAGCCGCGATGCATTCGCGTACACGCTCCAAACTGACAGGTTTGAGAATATAATCTTTCACGCCCTGCGTGTAGGCACCAGCGGCAAAGTCAGCATAGGCGGTGACATAGACCACTTCAGCACAGCAGCTTTGGCTGCGATTGATGGCATCCACCACCTCGACACCGCTTAAAAAGGGCATCTCAATATCCAGTAACAATAAATCCGGTTGATAGGTCTCTATAGCTTCCAGTACTTCCCTGCCGTTACGGCAACTGGCCAGTAGCTCAACATTGTCAATTTCTGCCAGGCATAAAGCCAGACCTTCGCGGGCTAGTAATTCATCGTCGGCTATGATGACAGAGATTCGGTCCATGGGTCTTCTTCAAACGGAATAGCGATAGTGACGCTCAGCCCGTGTGAATTAGCCACCGCCATGGTCAACGACTGCCGTTCTCCATACAGAACTTCCAGTCGTTCTATGATATTTTGCAGGCCCACACCACTGAGATTTACCTGATTAACATGGGTCAAAGGGCCGTTATCTGCAACTTGCAAATGTAACAGCTTGTTATCCCGCCAACCTTTGATAGTAATCTGGCCATCGTCTGACATTTTAGCAATGGCGTGTTTTATGCAATTTTCCACCAAAGGCTGTATTAATAAGCTAGGCACCAAAGCCATCTGCGCATCCTCGTCCACCAAGACAGACACTTCCAGGCGGTCTGAGAAACGTACCTTTTCAATTTCCAGAT
The DNA here is from genome assembly GCF_039522935.1 of Bowmanella denitrificans. Taxonomy (NCBI): domain Bacteria; kingdom Pseudomonadati; phylum Pseudomonadota; class Gammaproteobacteria; order Alteromonadales; family Alteromonadaceae; genus Bowmanella; species Bowmanella denitrificans. Next base: position 6,842 of record NZ_BAAAEI010000001.1, read on the forward strand.
ACATCATCAGTGCCTTGATTTCTTCATGCAGACGAATCTTCTTATCCGGTTCACTGTCCAGTGAAAAACGCAAAAACGTGGCTAGATGACCAATCATTTTACCGCTGCGTGCTTTATCTCCTTTCATTACCAGCGTAGACAGTGCGTTTAAGGTGTTAAACAGAAAATGTGGGTTAATCTGGTAGCGCAACATACGGATCTGCGCCAGGTGATTAAGTCTGGCGGAACGTAACTGCAGTGCCTGAGCCTGTACCAAACGAAAATGATAGTTAATGCCGAAATACAGGCTGCTCCATACCATCATGATAAAAAACGAGTTGCTGACAGTCATAAACAAATGTTGCCACTCAAATTTGGGGTTGGCGGCAAGATTGAAAATATCATCCCCCATCGCCCAGTAAAGCAGCAAATTTTTCGGCACTATCCACAACACAGCCAGCAGGCAACTAACCAGCAGAATCATTACCGCCTGCCACAGGAAAGACAGCTCCCAGCAGCGCCGGTACAAATGGCGAACTGGCAAGGTTAAAACAAAGCCCATCAAAGTAATCGGCATCAGCACATAAAATATGCTGCATCCCAATGAATTATAATTGCCGAATAACAACAGGTTATCTGTCAGCATCAATAAGTAGTAGAACAACCAACCGGCAGTCTGCAGTAACCAAAACGACGGCTTTCGCGCTGAAACCGCCTGCGCAACTTCACTCATGTAGATTCAGTCCCAACTGCTGAAATAGGGATTTACGATAGCCCTGCCCGATCCTGAGTTCATCACCATTACTCATCTCCAGGCTGTTGTAACGCCCTGTCACACTGTTGATGGCCCGCAAGAATTTTAAATTCACCATGGCGGAGCGATGCACCCGAACAAACTGGCTGGGGTCCAGGCAGGCCTCCATACCCGCCATGGATTCGCGATACAAATAGGTTTTATCCTTACAGTGCAGCTCCATATAATTCCCGGCCCCCTTAACCCATAAAATATCGCTGGTGCGGATAAACTGGACATTGCCCAGTGAACGAATGGCCAGGGTATCCAGGGGCCTCCCCTTGCATTGTCCTTCCAGTTTTTCCAGGACGGCTTCGAAGCGCTCAGGTTCAAATGGTTTGAGCAGATAGTCAAAAGCATTGAGCTCAAAGGCCCGCACCGCATACTGGGCATATGCCGTGGTAAAGACCCAGCGGGTATCCAGGTAACTTCGAAGCTCATCGGCAAGTTGAAAGCCGCTGCCACCAATAATATCAATGTCCATAAAGCATACGGCCGGCTTGAGCTGCAGCAACAAGGCTCTGGCCTCGTTGTACTCACGGGCCTCGGCAGCCACATGCCAGCCCGGACGCTGCTTAAGTAAATGGGCAACCCGCTCCCTGGCGAGCACCTCGTCATCCACAATCACACAATCAAACATACAACCTCCGGGACTTACCACTTAGCTGACACTATAGCGGTGTCATTAATCTGCATACGACAATGGCAAGCTGGAATGCGGTGGTAAAAGGCGAAAGGTCAACATCAAGGATGACGATGCTTTTGAATAGCCTGTAAATTCCATTGCAGTATGGTGCCAGGTGGATAGCCGTAGTCACCGAGGTGAGCGTATTTAATCAGCATGGATTGAATAATCTGTTGAACCCGCATCTGAGGCTGACTGATATTCGCATCAGAGAGTTGTTCATCGACTAACTGACTGAGGTCCAGCAAGTAGCGACGCTGCTCTTCAATTAATTGAAAACCACCGCTGTCGCCATGACCACCATATAAGTGATCTGCCTTGCCAGTATAACTGGCTTGCAAACGCTCAAATTGGGCCAGAATTCTGGGTAAGTCACCATCACCAACGTAATAATGATGATGTGCCATCAGCAGGTCACCCACAAACAAACTGCGGCTGTCAGCATGGTAGAAGACCGACGCATTAACCGACTCACCGCCGCTAAAGTCCTCAACCAGTATGGAAAAGTCGCCGATAAGGACCTGCCCCGGACTGGGCAAAATCACCTGGACCTGAGGCGCATTATTCAGCCATAGGTCGTTACCAAACTGCCTGGCGCCCTGGCGTTTAAACTGCTCAAAGTCCTTGCTGATACCTGCGGCTGTGGCCGCAGTGGCGTAAACCGGAAAATCCCCCAGCACCGATTTCAGGGCTAATATTCCCATATAGTGGTCAGGGTGGGGATGCGTGAGCAATAAGCCAACCACCGGCTTATTCTGGGCCTTAATAACTGCAGCAAAATTCAGTGCATCAGAACGCCTAAGCAAACTGTCCACTAACAGGATCTGCCGCTCATTGGCCAGCCAGTATGCATTGGCAGACCAATCAACCTCTGTGGTGGAAAAACGTTTAACCTGAACATCAGCCAGGGCCGGGCCCACCATCAGGTAATAACATAACAACAGCGTCCGCATCAGGTGTTTCCCACAACGATTCAGCAACCACAACAAAATAGTTCGTTTTAGCACATAGAGCCAATAGCGATGCAATGTTCACTAAGCAGATAAGTGGCAGCGGTGAACATCGATTCACCGCTGCCTTGGCCGCTTAGAATGCCAGATTTAAACCAAGTCGTAATTGTCTTGGCGTCTGCATGTTCATCGGCAGACCATAAAATGGATTAGGCGTGCCGGATTGGGTCTCGGCCAGTTCGTTCACCGCCAGCGTCTGCGACGTATCCAGCAGATTGAACACGTCCAAAGACACCCTGCCATCCATTTCACCTATGTTGAACTGATAGGTCATAGACGCATCCAGGCTGAATACCCAAGGGCTTCTGCCAGCGCTGCCACGAGAGTTGAACACATATTGCTGAGTCGCCGCATTGAACACATAGTAGGTGTCACCATAGGGTGGCTGCAGATAGCCAAGATCGGTAGGGAAGCTACGCCCGCGAATGCTCAGTGGACGGCCATCAATTAATGAGGCATTCCAGCCGACCGACAGATCATCATTGATGCTATACGAACCGTAGAACTTAAAGGCATGGCGTCGGTCATTGGGCAAGTTACCATTGGCACCAATGGCACTGGCTTTAAAATCCAGGAACGAACTGACGCCGGTGTCGGTTTGCAGGTTGTCTGAGTTGACGCCGCCTTCATTGTTACCATAGCTGTGGGACCAGACATACTGTGCGGTCCACATCAGATTCTCAGAGCGATGTACCAGTTCAAACTGCACGGAACTGTAGTCTCGCTTACCTTCAGGTATGCCCAATTCTTCGGCGGTGTAGTAGCGTTGACTGCCAGGATCGATCTTACCGTCACCATCCACATCCTGAGCAAAAGTGTGGCCTTTGCCAGGATTGAACAAAGTACAGATGGCCCCCTGATTACTGGGATCAATTTCTTCACCGCAATAGTCGTCACCCATATTGTCGGTGGTACGATAGGTAGCCCTTACGGTACCTGAATACTCATCGTTAAATTCGGTCTGATAGCCAACAATGTATTCCTTCAGGGATTGTGCGGAATATTCTGGGGCCGCAGACAGACCAGGATCAGGGATAGAACCGGTACCATTGACGTTAGTGTCCAGCAAGGAAGTGCCTGAAGGTGTACCATCCGCACCATTAATACTGCTGAAGGTCAGGTACTCCGTCATATCAGCAATGCCGGATGCGGTACGATAATTGGTATTGATAGGAACCGGAAAGAAGTACTCGCCGTAGTTAGCAAAAATCTTTGATGAACCATCCCCGCTCGGGTCATAGGTCAGACCTAAACGAGGGGCAATCTGATCATCCAGTTTAACGAAAGCGACACCAGTCTTGCCGTAGTTGGTCGCCACATCACTGCGAATGCCCAGTGTCAGGTTAAGCTGATCGGTCACGCTCCAGACATCTTCAATGTAATAGGCATAGTTTTCGGTTTTGAATTTACCACCGCCGGTAAACACTCGTTTTGCCACGTAATCCAGCGGGCCGCCGGTATTATTGGTGTAGTCTGTTCCCTGGATAATGGCACCGGCGCCAACTTGTCCATAAGTGTAGGATGCGCCACCAGCCGGCACGGTGGTGTGCTCAGCTTCAATGGTTTCCTTGTCATAGCCAAAACGAATCAGGTGATTGTCCAGTGCCCATTCAAAATCGATACGCAGCGCATCTCTTTGCAGCTCGTTGTTGTCTACCGCCGCCCCTGAGCCGCAGCCTGTCGCAGTGGGCACAGGTCGGTTATCCGCCACCAGCGGGCAATCTGAGTCAGATGGAATGATGCTCAGGTCGGTTTTAAACCGCCCGGCCAAAACGGACATGGAAAAGTCATCCGTAATATCGCTGTTAAATGTCAGAGTATGGGTGGCACCTCCCTCTTTCAGTTCAACCAGACTGGAATTGGCGGTGGGATCCTTAGCATGCGTCACAGTGCTGTATGCGGTTCGGGTCCTTTCATTGGTGCTGTCATCGGAAAAACCAAAGTACGACAGGCGGTTTCTGTCATTAATTTCCCAATCCAGTTTTAAACCCCAGAATGCGTCTGAACGCTCGTCATCATGAAAGTACGTATCAGCCCGGGTTCTTAAGCCCCCCACACTGGAAGGATAAGCATAATTACGCTCAGATTTACGCGGGTTATACATTGCATAGAAGAACAAATTGTCTTCAATAATAGGGCCGCCAGCAGACAAAGTGACATTCAGCTCCGTATATTCATTGGATGTAGTGTCCTTATACACAGTGCCGTTGATATTTTTCACTACCTGCCCATCGCCCAGATAATCCGGGGTGTAATAGGCAGTAGCACCAAATTCAAACTCATTGGTACCGGACTTGGTCACGGCGTTGATGACCCCGCCGGTTGAACGACCATACTGGGCCGAATAACCACCGGTTTTTACCTGAAATTCTTTATAGAACTCAAAAGGTACGGTGCCACAGCCCAAGCCTTTTTCCGGATCGGTTACGTTCATACCGTTGATGTAACAAACGTTCTCCGCTACCGATGAGCCGGAGAAGGACGCTAAGTTGCCAAAGCGACTCTCACCTTGCACCGTGCCAGGTGCCAGAAGGGTTATAGCAGTGACAGTACGTCCTACCGGCAGCCTATCAAACTCAGCTTCCCCGATAGTCAGTCCAGAGTCCGATGCGTTCAAATCCACTGCCGATACCCGTGCTGCCACCACAGAGATCACTTCCATGTCATTTCTGGCCAACTCGAAGCGAGCGTCCGCGGTGCTACCTACGGTAACGCGTATGTTGCGGGTATCCAGTACTGCCCCGGCCTGAACCACAGAAATTTCATAATCGCCGATAGCCAGTTGTGGAAAACGAAAGGTTCCATCGCTGTCCAGAGTAATAGTGCGTTCAAATCCGGTAGCCGGGTTTTTGACCAATACAGCAATATCACTGCTGAGTTGGCCGGATACTGAGCCTGTGATACTGCCGGTAGAACTGCCGGCTGCCAGTACCGATGAAGAAATGCCCAGTGCCGCAGTAATAGCCAGCGCTGTCAGGTGCCTGTTGAATGTCTTTTTCATCTCGTGTCTCCGTTTATTGTTATCCCGGCCTGAAAAGGCCGATTAACGGGACACTAGCAGCGTGGCCAGATGTCGGAGACGAGAAGTGATAAGTCAGTCAGGGCGAGGGATATTTCCGTCAGTTCGAGGTAGATCGCGTCCCTGCGATAGCGGTAATAAATTCAATCAGGCCTGAACAGGCAAAATACGTAGTTCCACCCGGCGGTTTTGCTGACGATTGGCATCCGAATTATTGTCTACCAAAGGCTGATACTCCCCCATGCCAACAGTCGTAACACGACGGTAATCCACCTGCTGGCCTAGCAAAAAGTTCTTCACTGCATTGGCACGGGATTCCGACAGCTTCTGATTGCTTTCGGCACTGCCCACATCATCGGTATGCCCTTCCACCATCAAGGTCGTCTTCTCGTACTTATTCAGCACTTTGGCAACGTCTTGCAATACGGGGTGAAAGCCCTGAGAAATGGCGGCACTGCCGGTAGCAAAGGTAATACTGCCGGGTAATTGCAAACGCAGATTGTCACCCTCACGGTAAACCTGTACGCCACTGCCTGCTAACTCATCGCGAAATTCCTGTTCTTGCTTATCCATATAGTTACCGATGGCAGCACCTGCCAGTGCACCGACGGCCGCCCCCCACACATAGCGACTTTTGGCATTATCGCCGGTCGCTTTGCCTAATAATGCCCCCGCCACGGCGCCAATGGCCGCACCTTTCTGGGTATTAGTGGCGGTAGTCTGGCAACCTGTTAACGCCAGTGCTGACAGGGTAAAAACAATCAGGGCTTTTTGCATAACAACTCCTTGAACAGAACAAAACAACTCTAGCCTATTGGATCAGACTTAATCTGGCCTGAATGAAAATAAATGACCGCGATACATCTTATCGGATTTCCAAGGCGGCATTATGTCGTTAATATCCCTGCGGGTAAAAACACAGATGGGGAACATTAGTATGCTAACGGCACAACAAGCACTGGAAAGACTCAAGGAAGGCAACAAACGTTTCGTTGACGGCGAAAGCCAACTGGAGAGACTAGTCAACGAAAATCGCCGGGACAAGTTGATCAGCAGCCAGGCTCCCTTTGCTGTCATTATCGGTTGCTCAGATTCCCGGGTACCGGTTGAAATTGTTTTTGATCAGGGCCTGGGTGACCTGTTTGTGATCCGCGTAGCAGGTAATATTGTCGCGCCCTCGCAAATCGGCAGCGTAGAATTCGCCGCTGAGCAATTTGGTACCCGCCTGGTAGTGGTGATGGGACACAGTAAATGTGGTGCGGTGCATGCCACCTTAGAGCAGTTACAGCGCCCCACCGACCAGCCTTCCAAGAACCTTGGCTCAATCGTCAAGCGTATCCGTCCTGCGGTTGAAGCCTTGGTTTACACTGACCTGCGCAGCGATCAGAAAGCCCTTGCTGAACAAGCCATACGTGCAAACGTGCGGATGTCGGTCAACACCTTGAGTAATGGTTCTGCGATTCTGGAAAATCTGATAAAAAATGACGGATTAATGGTGGTGGGCGCGGAATATTCTTTGGAAACAGGCCAGGTCCATTTCTTTGACAGTTGATAACGCCAACTGGTGGGTAGAGGAGTCTGATATGCTCAGCTTCTCTGCCAGATTACTCAACCGCCAGTTTCTGAAACAGATAGCGATATTCGTTACCCACACGAAATCTGTCACCAGATTTCAAGTACACCTGCAATTCATTTTGGCACAGTGCCGATGTGCCTTCCATTTGCTGTAAATTGATAATAACAGAGGAACTGATGCGGCAAAAAGCATCCGGACTAAGCTGTTTTTCCAAACCTGCCAAACTTTGTCTGCCCATCACTGAAGCACATTGGGTGTGTATACACACATAGTCCCCGGCTTCTTCTATCCAGTTAATTTGCTGATAGGGAATTTTTCGCCATTCGTTACCAGCCTTAAGCCTGACAAACAGCTCGGCTTCTTCATGGACGTTCGTTTCAGTAACCGGGTAGCCTTGCGCATCCCGACACACAGATAATGCCGGCTGCTTAGCACTGCAGGGGCTGAACAAGTTACTGACACACTCCCGTAATGCTCCATGGTACAGTGGTTTTAGTAAGTACCCATCACAGCACTGCGCATATTGTTCGCGTTTGTCATCAGCACTAACCAGAATAACCTTGGTCTGCAGACGCAGACTCTGCATGGCCTTCATCACTTCATCACCGCCCATGCCAGGCATCTCAACATCTAATATCACCAGGTCGGGATTGAGGGTCAAAATAGCCGATAAGGCCTTTTCTCCTTCGGCGAAAACACCGATCAAAGTCAAGCCGGGGATCATAGACAACTGCCGTTGCAAGCCCTCTCTGGCCAGTTGTTCATCATCAGCGATAATGACTGAAATCCTGTTCATCAACTTTCTTCGTATGGAATAATAATATCTACGCCCAAACCACTGGGTTCGACCAGATACAACCTGATTTGCTGTTTATCCTGATACAACACTTTTAACCTTTCCGTAATATTTTGTAACCCAACCCCTTCACGTCGAATCAAAGCCAGGTCGGTCATGGGGCCATTATCCTGTACCTGAATTCGCAGATAATGCTCTTCAAGCCAGGACTTGACGGTAATTTTTCCGCCACGAGACATCTTGGCAATGGCATGTTTAATAGAGTTTTCCACAAGCGGCTGCAGCAGCAAACTGGGGACCAGTGCATTTTCTGCTTCAGGTTGTATATGAATCTTTACTTCCAGGCGCTCACCAAAGCGGGTTTTCTCAATATCCAGGTACAACATTAAGGCCTGAACTTCTTCATATAAGCGGATTTTTTTCTCCGGATCACTGTCCAGGGAAAAACGCAGAAAGGTAGAAAGCTGACTGAGCATTCTGTTGCAGCGTTGCTTATCGTCACGCATGACTAAGGTAGAAACCGCATTAAGGCTGTTAAATAAAAAATGCGGGTTAATCTGATAGCGCAACATGCGAATTTGCGCCAGGTGGCTAAGGCGCGCAGCCTGATAACGCTGCACCTGCGCATCCACCAGGCGAAAATGGTAGTTAATCCCAAAGTACAGACTGCACCACACCATGATAATAAAGAAGGAGGTACTCACCATCATAAACAAATGTACCCACTCAAAACCCGGGCTTTGCCCCAATGCAAACAGATCATCGCCTTTGGCATACAACAATAGTAGGTTTTTCGGTACGGTCCACAGCACGGAGAGAAACACACTGACACCCAGAATCAGCATCCCCAACAGTGCCGGTTTTAAGCCCCAGCAGTGCCTGAACAAATAGCGCAACGGAATGGTCAGCGCCATGCCCATCAGGGTGATAGGAATCAGAATATAGGCGATCCTGATGCCAAAATAGTTATAACTGCCAAACAAAAACAGGTTATCAAACAACAACACCAGATAATAAAAAAGCCAGCCGCCAATATGTAGAACCCAAAAATTCGGCTTTTTAAATAAGGATTCATTCAGGGCCTGCTGCTCTGAAACCGCATCATGTTCACTCACCGATATCCAACCCCAGCATCTGAAACAATGGCTTGCGATAGGTATGACCTATGCGTACTTCATCTTTGTTAGCCATTTCCAGCGTACTATAGCGCCCTAATTCGCTATTTATTGCACTGAGATAATGAATATTGATGATGGCAGAGCGGTGAATACGCACAAAACTGGCCGGGTTCAGGTATTGTTCGATGCTGGTCAGGGACTCACGATGCAGGTATGTGCGATTCTGACAATGCAACTCAAGGTAATTGCCCGCGCCCTTAATCCAGACGATATCGCTGGTTTTGATAAACTGCACATTCCCGGAGGAACGTACGGCCAGAATGTCACGGTGCGGACCACTTAAAACCAGCCTTTTACGCAGTTTTTCCAGAATGGCATTAAACCGTTCATCATCAAATGGTTTAAGCAGATAATCATCGGCTTCAATCTCAAAAGCCTTATGTGCATGCTGGGCATAAGCGGTAGTAAACACCCAACGGGTATTTAGCACAGGGCTTAATTCGGTGGCCAGTTTGATACCACTACCACCAATGATCTCCACATCCATAAAACAAACCTGGGGACGTAGGTCCTGCAGTAACTGTTTAGCATCTGCATAGCTGTCAGCCTCTGCTACCAGCTTCCACTCGGTGCGCTGGTCTATCAATCGGGTTAGTCGCTCCCTGGCCAACTCTTCGTCGTCCACTACCATGCAAGTAAACATATGTTTCCCCTAACTACTTATTATCTATAGTTATTTTTATTAATAGACTGTCCTTACCCTGCTGCCTGGACCTGTCAAAGGAATCAGAATTCAGCTCAAATTAGCAACTCCTTAACTTAACTACCCATGATTTTGCAATAGGGAAAAAAAGAAGCCAAGTAACAGGCCTTGGCTTCTTTACAAGTGATCGATAATCGATCAGAAGGACAAGCGCATACCTAGATAGAAACGTCTTGGTTCAACCCAGTTCATGGCCTCACCAAACTCATAGGTACCGTCACCTGACAGCAGATCCTGCTCGCGAGTAACAGCCTGATCGTCCAGGGCATTGAAAATATCCAGGAAGAATTCAGCTTTATAGATATCGATATCCATGCTGTACTTCACGCGCAGATCCAAGGTGCCGAAAGAGGGCGTGGTATGTGAGCCTACCGCACCTTCTTTGATCCAGGTGTCGGTCCAACCGCCGAATTCATAGGCTTCATCCACAAATACGGGCAGGTGACGACCACCGATGGCTTGGGTTTCACTGTAACGAACACCTGAGTTCCAGTTATACACCGCACCAATTTCTATACCATTGTCAAAGAAGTAAGACGCGGCAATCTTGAACTGATCGTCAATGCTGCCAGGCTGTTTACCATATTGGTTAGGTGCGCGGGGATCCAGTACACTCCAGTCACCCTGGTAGTCAGCGTTACTATCCGAGTTTGTATTACCCTCTGCATCATTGTGGGTGTAAGACGCCAACATCTGCCAGTTATCGGTTTTATGCTTACGGAAGGCCACTTCATAGCCTTTGTACTTACGCACACCGCCTTCCAGTGTGGCAATCACATAGTTAGTACGCGGCACTTCCGAGAAGCCAAAGTAAGACAACGGTAGTTCCAGGAAGGTATCTTTATATTCACCGGTTTCTGCATAAAGCCCCAGGTCATAATCTTCCAGAATATCCTTGGTTTTACGGTCTGTATAGGTAAATGACACACTCATATCATCCAGAATGCTCTGCTGATAGCCCAGCATAAACTCATCGGTGTATGGCGTCGCAGTGGATGGGGCAAACATGGCATCGGCTGGACCACGAGTCCTGTAAGTTAGCCACTCATCGCCAATCATGACTTGTTCTGAGGTCACGTTACCTTTTACGTTACCAGCAAAGGCGGTCATGTTAGTACGAATAGGATCATAGTAGCGACCGCCGAAAGCCCAGACTTTGCTTTCACCGTCACCATTGATGTCATAAACCGCACTTAAACGTGGGGCAAATTCCCAGTCGAAGGTGAATATCTTGCTACCGTCGTTGGCATAGTGACTCCACTTCTCAGCGCGCACACCACCAGCAATGGTCAGATTATCCAGTGTCCAGGTATCCTGCAGATAAACAACCTGGCCTTTAGTGACAAACTCAGAAGGTGCCTGGAATGACAACAAGGAACGATAAGAATTCACCTGGTTGTCCGGGTTACCCGAGGTGTTATTAAAGGTCATCGCACCGATCTCGTCCTGGCTTACTGCACCATCGTTGTCAGTATCCAGCAGCCCTACGAAGTAAGCTTTGTTGTCACTGCCGTTAATAGCATTGATAAAACGCGCTTTATCACCGGAGCTGAACTCTTTCTCACCAGTCCAACTTGCTGCTATATATTCGTCCAGAGAAATACCAGCTTGCGCTGAAGCAATAGAGGTATACTGTGCACCATCACCAGTAAAGACCTGATTGGTATAGTTCTCGTTTTCTTCCCGTTCGTAACCAAATTCAATCTTATGCTCTCCCATATCGGTGTACAGGTAGTACTCCAGATTAATGTAGGCATTTTCTTTATTACGGAAACGCTCGGTATTCGACCCCAACCCGCCGCGACTTAACTCGGCTTTGGTCGGACTGCCCCCGATATAAGCCACGTCGTTACGGGTAGCCTGATCTTTGGCAATATCACTAAGTTCACCTTCATGCGACATATAGCCAGCTGACAGAATCAGGTCGTCCCAAGTGTGGGTATAGTCAATTTTATAGTTATCACCACCCTGTTTACGTACTCGGTCACGGTTGTTAGGCGTGCTGGCAACATCCGTTCCCGAAATATCGGTCGGGTCGTTGAAGTAGGTGAAGGTCAATCGATCATCATCTGTGGCCTGCCAGGTAATTTTGGCAAAACCCAGTTTTTCTTCGCGTTCAACTGAACGGGCTACTGCACCAGTGTCAGGATCCGGCACGTCGGTATCTTCATTCTTTAACTGATAAGAGGCAAAGAACCACAGTTTATCTTTAATTATCGGGCCACCCAAAGTGACGGCTGTATCAAAGTTACTGAAGCTCTTTTCCCTGGTTGCATCGTTTTTGTAATCCGCCACCAGGCTGTCATTCTGCATATAATAGTTGATGGAGCCGTGGAACTCATTACTACCGGACTTGGTTACCACCCGGGAAACCAGGCCAGCACCACCAGCATATTTAGCCGGTACCCCACCAGTGACAATTTGTTGCTCCTGGATAATCTCAGAGTTAAAGTTCGCACCAAAAGTACCGGCAGAGTTGTCGGTAACATTAACGCCGTCAATGTAGTACACGTTGTCTGACGAAGTACCGGCACTACCAAATCGGGAGTCTGGGATATCAGAGTAGTTCACACCAGATTTGGATGATGGGTTACCACCGTTGCTGGGTTTAACACCTGGAACCAGTTGCAGATAACTTTGGTAGCTACGGGCAGTGGGCAGGGATTCGGTTAAATCCAGGGTAATGTCTGTTGCCACCATAGATGAGGTGGTGTCCATGGCCGCCATTTGTTTACCAGTGACTTCAATTTTTTCAAAATTCTCACTGGAAACCTGATAGCTAAGGCTCAGGCTTTTGCCTGTTACCACACGCACATTATTGGCCACCAGTGGCTGATAGCCCGCCCCGGTGATACTCACTTCATATTTGGTCGATGCATCCAAACCAACCAGACGCACATTACCCTCGGCATCGGATACGGCTTCTTTATCTGTCAAGCTGTCGGGGGTTCTAACCTTGACTTTGGCTCCGGCAACGGGATTACCGTTGTTATCTACGATACTGATCCGCAGACCACCAGTGTCAGCCCAAACACTGCTGGAAAAGCTCAATGCGGCAGCAACTGCCATAGCAGTCAGGCGCCTATTGAATTTCGCTCTCATGTCACATCTCCTGTGGAGTTATTATTGATTTACATCGACGCACAACTACGCCGATTCTGGTGACGCTATCAGTGCACCACCGTCAGGAGAGGACTCAGTGACCAAATGAACGAATTCGAATGTAAAACACTCGTATCAAATGGTTAAAAATTATGTTTAAGGGATTAATCGGGCAAAGTCAGGGGTAAAGGCAGCAAATTGAGAGACAAACGCAGTGTATCTTGCCAAAACAGGTTTATGCAGGTATTGGCTGTACCCCACCAATACCTGCGACAAGCTTATTCCTCAAACAAATCCCGGTGCAGCACTTTGACGACATCGGTACTGTCTTCGTCTTTGACCAGAATAGAAATATTATGCGGATTGGCACCGTAACAAATCAGACGCAGATTAAAGTCCCTGACCGCATTGAAAATACGGCTGGAAACCCCGGCGGCACTGTGCATATTGTTACCCACTACCGTCACTAAATCATAGCCTTCCTCAACGGTGACCTCACTGATCTGCTTCAGATCTTCGATGGTCGCCTTGTTCAGTCTGGCTCGCACTGAATTAGGTGGATTGTCAATGGTCAGGGATACCGCAATCTCAGAGGTAGTGACCAAATCCACACTTAAGTGATGATTGGCCAGGATTTCAAATACCTGCTGTAAAAAGCCTGACGCATAGAGCATGCTGGGAGTTTTAACCGTAACCAGCACCTGATCCTTGCGTCGGGTCAGGGCACGGTAATGGGGCTCCTGCTGACAATTTTTGGCAATCCAGGTACCACCTTTTTCCGGCTCGCGACTGGATCCAACAAACACGCGGATATTCTTTCTAACCGCTGGCACCATAGTAGCAGGATGCAGCACTTTGGCACCGAAAGTGGCCATTTCCGCTGCTTCTTCAAAACTCAGTTCCGGCAGCGGACGGGCTTTGTCGGTAATACGTGGGTCGGTTGTATACACACCTATAACATCCGTCCAGATTTCACAGGTATCCGCATCCAAGGCTTCAGCCAACAGTGCAGCCGTGTAATCTGAACCGCCGCGACCTAAGGTCGTGGTATTGTCCTGCTCATCAGAGCCAATAAAACCCTGAGTAACCAATACAGTGCGTTCCAGCTCCGGTTTCATCAATTTCTCAGCCTGTACAGCAATGACCTGAATATCAGGCTCAGCCTGACCAAACTCGTTATCGGTTTTGATCACTTTACGGGCATCAAAGTTTTCGGCCTGTTGCCCCATCTGGCACAGTAACTCGGCAAACAGCAGTGAGGACATGCGTTCGCCCAATGATAAAATGGCGTCTTTTAAATCAGGACGGTGCAGAATTTCTTCATGAAAGGCCAATTCACGAAGCAAGCTCAGTAATTCGTTAAGTTTCACCATTACATGTGGTGGTGATTCCAAACCGGCCAGAATGGCAAACTCAATTTCTTCCACCTTAGTAATAAGATCATTGATTTGCTCTGACGTGAGCTCTTCATTGGCCAGCTGTACCAGATAGTTGGTTACACCGGCCGCAGCACTGACAACCACCACACGTGTGGACGGATTATCAATCACAATTTTTGCGCAATTGCGCATGGCGTCTATATTGGCGACGCTGGTTCCACCAAATTTGGCAATATTGAGCGACATAGTTCCCCCCAAAAACACATGCTCCGATGTCCCGCATTCTGACTTAATCTGTCAGCGGCAGGGCCGCATAAGTTACCAGCATTTTAATTCATGAAAAATGAAAATATATGCAACTAAGAAATCCATTCGGCATCGCCTTGTTGCGACCGCCTGGGCCCGCATCATAGCGTAATTGCCCCGCTTGCAACGAAAATATTTGCTATATGCCATAGCAAAAGTTGCCAGTTTTAGGTTAGCCAGCCTACTTTTAACAATGAACACCTCAATACTGGAGACACAAATGAAGAAGATCCTCCTGGCTTCGATGGTTTCCCTAGGGTTGTCGGCCCCCCAGGCTATGGCCGATGTTAATCTGAGCGGTTTTGCCAGTATTAACGCTGGTAAGGTACTGAGTGGCGACGGTGCTCCTCAGTATGACATCCCGCCCACTTTTCTGGCTGACTACCCCATCGTATCGGCTTATGAAGAAGAATGGTCATTTAAACCTGAAACCTTATTTGGTTTGCAGGTTCGGGCTGATATGGGGGGCGGTTTGAGTGCCACCGCACAAGTAGTAGCCCGAGGTGCAGATGACTTTGATGCGCAGTTCGAATGGGCTTATCTGTCTTACGAGCTGAACGACAACTGGACCCTGCAAGCGGGCAAGAAGCGTCTACCGCTTTTTTACTATTCGGACTTCTATGACGTAGGTTTTGCTTATGTATGGATGCGACCACCAGCAGATACCTATACCTGGCAGATTTTTAACTATACCGGCATTAATGCACTATACACCGGCGAGTGGGGCGATTGGTCTGTCTCGGGTAACATCTATGGTGGTAGGGAAGACAGTGACAACAACAGGCTGCTTAGCCAGTTTTTCTTCCGCGAACCGGTGCGGGAGATATGGAAAAACATAATCGGTGGGGTGCTGACCCTGAATAAAGATTGGTTTGAGGCGCGCTTTACCCATATGCGTTACACCAACGAACGCTTCCAGGCTGGCGAGCAGGTAACTTGGGATGGCTCTACCGAGCGGGATGGCAGATTTTACGGCATCGCGGTGAACCTGGATTTCGGTCAGTTCTTCGCCTTGTCCGAGCTCAACCGACTGGATCTGGACGGCAACTTTGACAGCGCCATGCTAACACTCGGTTACCGGCTGGATAGTGTAACCCCATATGTAGGTTACTCAACCTACGAGCAAAAAGACGGCGAGGACGGCGAAGAGCACAACACCACATTTGTGGGCCTGCGCTGGGATTTCCATACCTCTGCGGCCTTTAAAGTGCAGTATGACAAAGTAGATGATAAGTCGTTTAACCTGGCGGTGGCGGGTGACAGCCGCTCCCTGACTTTTGGGGTGGATTTAGTGTTTTGATGACAAGCGTCAGGCAGGAGATACTGCATGGCGCTATTTCACATTATTACGCTTAAGACGCTCATCAATAAAGTTCTGAACAGGCGGGGGCTTGCTGCATTTCACCATGCCCCCGGCAAACCCTAGTAAAGCGGTAGCTATTTGGTTGCCTGTCGAATCACAGTTTGCTTCCACCACCAGGTCTTGAATTCGCTGCTCATCCTCACTCAATCGGTGAGAATAATCAGAAATTTCACCAATAGGATTAGCTCGCTTCTCAAGATATTCTCTGGTTGCCTGTTCTGCCACTTGCTGCTGTTGTCCAGCCTGCCAGTTGCGCAGATGACGCTGCGCCATTGACATATGCTCGCTTGCACCGCCTAAAACCTTTCCTTCACTTTTTTGACTTGGCGCTTCGGCAACAACCGGCTCTGGCGGAGGGGAAGCGATCTGTGCAGGCTCAGGTTTCTCAGCCACTGTCGGTGTCTCAGCAGCTGTCAGGCCCTGAACTGCAGTTTCTTGCACAATGTCAGGCACATCTGGAGGAGCTTGCATTTGCGCAGTCTGGGTATTCTCCGCTTCTTGTTCAGCAGGCTCAGGAGGTAAAGGGGCCGCAACCTTGGGCATAGTCCAGAGCCGGGCCTTGATGGTGTTTTCTGATGTCGCCAGCTTTGGCACCGTTTTCTGTTGCAATAAGGCCAGCACCACCAGTAAATGGACAGCCACAGATACACCTATCCATGGCAATACTGACGGTGACTTCAAGCTATTTTTGACTTCCGTTTGCAAAACAATACGAGTGACAACAAAACATGCAGTGTAGATGCCAAAGTGTTAATAAAGTTCACTGACAACCAACACTTAGATGCATCATCGTTGGCTGAAGCAACACTAACTGGCTGCAAATGCGGCAAGTCGTTCACCTGACATCCGATAGCCGATCCACTCAGACAGAGGCTCGGCGCCCAGTGCTTCATAAAATTGTCGCGATGGGGTGTTCCAATCCAGACAACTCCACTCAAAACGCCCACATTGTTTTTCAACGGCAAGGCCAGCCAGGTGCTTCAGCAATGCCACCCCATAGCCGTTACCACGCTGAGCGGGAGACACATACAAATCTTCCAGGTACAGGCCTGGTTTAGCCAACCAGGTGGAGTAGTTATAAAAGTACACCGCAAAGCCAACCGCTTCGCCATCTGCTTCAGCAATCAAACCATGCACTCCGCTTTGCGCGCCGAACATGCTGCTTTGAATGGTTTCCAGTGTCGCCTTAACTTCATGCTCGGCCTTTTCATAGATGGCCAGTTCGCGAATAAAATGCAAAATAGTGGCGGCATCTTCACGCTGTGCAGCCCTGATACTGATACTTGTCATACGCGCTCTCTGTTATTGGTTTAGCTGGACAATTTTAACTGAACCACATATTGCATATGATGCATACTATTCACATCTTTATGAACACTATTCATATAAATGCGTTTACAACAACTCGATCTGAATCTGCTCCTGCTGTTTGATGCATTGTACCGGTATGGCTCAGTCAACCTTGCCGCCGAAGAACTTTGCTTAAGTCAGTCTGCTTTTAGCCACGGGTTGGCGAGGTTACGACAGCGTCTGCAGGATGATCTGTTTGTCAGAACAGGCAAGCACATGCGGCCTACTCCCAGAGCCATAAAACTGGCAGCCGGTCTGCATCAGGCTTTGCCTTTACTGGACGCCGCCCTGAATGACAGCCCCGACTTTGACCCATTGCTAAGCAAACAAGAATTTACGCTGGCGGCCACTGACTATACTGAATTCAACCTGCTTCCTTCTCTTACCAGGCTACTGTCCAGACAAGCGCCGGGCATTTGCCTGAAGTTGCTGCCCGCCAGCCGCGTCGGTGTTAAGCGCCAACTGGAAGAAGCCAATATCGACTTTGTACTTGGTTTTAGCCATGATGAAATGAAAGACTCCGGCGTGGAATCACTCAGTTGGTATCAGGGTAGCTATTGCACCCTGGCCAGAGCCAAGCACCCCACCCTTACCAATGGCCTGGACATGGAAACATTTTTATCCCTGTCACACATTCGTATTTCACCCTGGGGAGAGACTTCTGGCATTGTTGATGAACAGTTGCTGAAACAGGGCCTGAGCCGCAACGTGGCGGTGCAGCTTCCGAGCGCCCTGGCCGCTGCCTTTTTGGCTGTGCAAAGTGATTACTTGCTGACATTGCCCAGACATATCGCGGATACCGTACTCAAACATTTAAATATCGAGCTGTTTGAGCCCCCCTTGCCTATCCCAGACTATCGCTTAAAACTCTATTGGCATAAGGTAAACAAGGACAAACCCGCACATCGTTGGTTGCGCGAGCGAATCGCGAATATACGCAAGGAAGCAGAGAAATAAACGGGGCCGAATGGCCCCGCGAATAAATCAATGGTGGTGACCACCTAAGTGCACTTCTAACAACTCCGTGTTGCCATTGAAGTTCAGGCTTTTCACCTCGTCATCCTTTTCGACATTAACCAGATTTTCCTGTTCCGGCCAGATATCCCGCAGCGCGTTATGCTTCACCGACAATGCTTCCAGGCTGACAGGTACCGGCGTTTCCTGATAAACCCAAAAGAACTTCCCTTCGGTTTCAAACCCTACTGCATTTAATGGCAGTGGTTGTCCATCCCGCAACAGGGCAAAACGCTCGGCCACATATTCAGCAAACTGGCGCTGGGTTTGCTCTGAGCTGATGATATCCGCATCTTTACCAAAGATTTCCCGTACTGCATGCTCAGCATCGTGCAAATAAAAGCGATGCATCACCTCAATATGCTGGGTACGGGCATTAAACAACACCTTGGTTACCGCCGCCTTTTGCTGATGAGCAACTGTGACAAACGCCGCCAACACCAGGCTGACGGCGAACAGCAGTTTTAAATGCCGCTTAATCATTATTGCTTGTTGTCCTTGTCATCATCGTTTTTAAGCTCGGTTTTGATGTCCTGCATAATATCGCGATGGATCTTGGCTTTGGACTTTTCAGATTTATAG
The DNA here is from genome assembly GCF_039522935.1 of Bowmanella denitrificans. Taxonomy (NCBI): domain Bacteria; kingdom Pseudomonadati; phylum Pseudomonadota; class Gammaproteobacteria; order Alteromonadales; family Alteromonadaceae; genus Bowmanella; species Bowmanella denitrificans. The sequence goes on from NZ_BAAAEI010000001.1 coordinate 25,677, forward strand.
GCCTCCACTCTGGAAGGAACTATACGACGCGGATAAAAGTTGTTTTCAATATCCGCATCGGCAGTTTCCCAGCGCGGATCCAGCTCTACCTGCGTTAATTCCTTACCCTTGTCGGTAACAATCAGTTTCTTCACTTCTTTAGGGCTGCGGCGCCAGATTTCAGCAGGGATGCGCATGGTTTCACTGCTGCCGTCGGCGTAATCCAATTTCAGGATAATCGGCATCACCAGACCACCGAGGTTAGAAAACTCCAGAACATAGTAATTCTTGTCTTCTTGTACCGCGCGTTCCAAGGCCGCACGTTCCCAATCTTCCAGTCCCTTGATGAACTTATTGTACTTGTTACGTTCTTTGTTAGTGACCGTCCAGCGGTCATTTTCATCATAAAAGTCTTTCAGATCTTGATTGAGTTCACGCCATTCGCGAATGCCCTGCTTGCGGTTATTTTCCAGGCTCATCGACATAGGCTTATCCAGATCCTGAGCCTTATCGCGGGCAAAATCGATATCCGGATTTTCAGTATCCAGACGTAGCTTGTATACCTTGTCTAAGGAAATATCGACGTGATCCGTGCTGTAGAACCAGCCGCGCCAGAACCAGTCCAAATCCACGCCACTGGCCTCTTCCATGGTACGGAAGAAATCCGCCGGTGTGGGGCGTTTATACTGCCAGCGACGGGCGTATTCCTTAAAGGCAAAGTCAAACAGCTCGCGGCCTAAGATAGTCTCACGCAATATTGTCAGGGCAGCAGCAGGTTTGGTGTAAGCATTGGGGCCTAAGCGCAATACCGAATCAGACTGCGTCATAATGGGCACCTGCGTACTGGACACCATGTAATCCACAATCTCAGAAGGTTCGATACCCCAGGGCATATCCGAATCCCACTCCCGTCCAGCCACACCATCCAGGAAACTGTTCAGGCCTTCATCCATCCAGGTCCATTGGCGTTCGTCGGAATTCACCAGCATCGGGAAATAAATATGCCCGACTTCATGGATCACCACGCCAATCAGAAAACGTTTTTCGGCCTGCGAATAAGTGCGGCTGCCATCATCCTGCAACGTGGTGCGCGGGCCATTAAAGGTGATCATGGGATATTCCATGCCCCCCACCGGGCCATTGACTGACTGTGCGACAGGATACGGGTAGTCAAAGGAGAATCGTGAATAGACCTGCATGGTATGAACCACAGCTTCGGTGGAGTACTTCTTCCAAAGATCGCCACCTTCCTTAGGATAAAATGACATGGCCATCACCAGAGGCTGTGTATCGCCGCCTTGCTGATAGCCTTTGGCATCCCACATAAATTTGCGTGAAGACGCCCAGGCAAAGTCTCTGACATTCTCGGCTTTAAATCGCCAGGTTTTACTGGCGTTGGTGCCTTCTTTCTCGTTTTCCAGCGCTTCTGCTTCGGTTACAACAAATACCGGGCGTTTGGCTTTTTCAGCCTCTTTCAGACGCTTACGCTGTTCGCGGGTCAGTACCTTATCGGCATTTTGCAAACTGCCGGTTGCCGCCACAATGTGGTCAGCCGGAACGGTCAGCTCAACGTCATAGTTACCAAATTCCAGGGTAAACTCGCCGCGGCCAAGAAACTCTTTGTTGGTCCAGGCTTCGTAGTCGGTATAGGCATGCAAACGCGGAAACCATTGGGCCAATTGGAAGATATCGTTACCACCAGCACGGGCATCTTTGGGAAAATGTTCGTAGCCACCGCGTGCAGAAACAGCGTTTTCTTCAACGATGTTGTAAGCATAATTCAGGGAAAATTCTGTACTTTGGCCCGGTTTCAGCGGCTGATTCAAATCAATACGCATGTTAGTGCCGACAATGGTGACCTTAAGCGGCTTGCCGGTACCATCCATGACATCCTTAATGTCATAGCCTAATTGATGGTCAGCCATAAACTGTTGGCGACGCAGCTCATCCATACTCAGTTTGGCTGGTTTTTTGCCATCACCTGCTTCGGTGGCCGGACCGCGTCGGCCAATGCCAGCAAAGGCAGTGGTGAGTTCGGCCATAGAATCAGATTTGAAAATATTCTGGTCCAGTTGCAACCATAAGTAACGCAGGGTATCCGGCGAGTTATTTCGATAGTGAACTGTCAGGCTGGCTTCCAGGCGACGCTTTTCTTCAAGCAACCTGGCCTGGATTTTATAATCCACCTGCTGTTGCCAGTATTGATGACCAGGCTCGCCTGCAGCATTGCGATAAACATTGGGGGTAGGCAGCACTTCATCCAGTTGACGAAATTTATCCTCAAAATCGCCTTTAGTCTGGCGAATAGCATCAGCGCCGGCCTGCAGGCTGCAAAGCAGGGCCGCTGAAACGAGCAATGGTTTAATCATGACATGTCCAAAAACACTAAGGTGGAACCACAAGCCGGAACTGGCCGCTCTTTTGGCGCCTGGAATCCGGGTCCTAATCGGTCAGGTTACCTTACAACAGATAAAAAAATAACCGTCCGGGCGACGCAAAATCGGTCAACGGCAGAGGAAAACGGATAAAACTGGGTGAACTATTAGATTATGAACTACGCTGGTGATAGAGCATAGATGCTGTATTGGAGGGATCCTCATGCGTACCGTCCTGATTGTTCTGACGTCCCTGTTGTTCTGTTTATCCAGTGTTTGCCAGGAAACGCCTGCGCCTCATCGATTTACCTGGGCCATTAACGATGCCCCACCGTTTCATATCCATAGTGGAAAGTACCAGGGACAAGGTTTTTGTGATGTGCTGGTCAATCAAATGCAGAAATACATACCTGGTCAGCATGAATTGCTTAATCTGCCACCAGCCAGAATCGCCAAGTTACGTGAACAGGGAGCGCCGCTGTGTTTTCCCTGCATGATCAAGCGCCAGGACACCAGCAGTACCAGATACAGTGACGCCACCCTGTACTACCAACCACATAAGATCATTACCAATCCAAGCATAGCGGCCAGTATGCAAACCGAATTCGGCTTGCCAGTACCATTAACTCAATTATTGCAGGATCAGCGTTTTTCGTTTGGCCGCCCCTTAGGTCGGCAATATGGTGCACAGTTACAACCTGTGATTGACCAGTATGCAGATCAAAGCAAAGTACATACCCAGCTTTCCGGCCCGCAACCAACCATGACAGCTTTACGTCTGGTGGCAAACGGCAAACTGGACTACAGCCTGGACTACCGGGTGATAGGCCGGCATTTTGAGTTAACCGAACATGGCGAGCTGACTTATCTGGATATTCAAGAGAATCAAAATAATCCCATTATTGGTGCTGTGGGATGCAGCAATAGTGAATGGGGTAAGGAAAGTATTGCGCGTATTAACCAGGCTTTACCCTTAGTATTGCGCTCCGAGGCATACCTACGCAATCTGGACTTTTGGTTTGCTGCTGACAACCAGGATTTCTGGCACCGTTACCGGCACCAGGTTCTGGGTGAGTCGGATGACAAGGCATTAGTGTCTGGCATATCTCCAGCGCACCGCCACAATGCCCGCCAATAATGTCAGCCAGCCCATACTGCCGCCGCCAGAGCCGCTTTGGCCGGATTCCGGTAACTGATTAATCAAAGTGTTAGTTTTGGGGTTCAGTTCAGGATGGGTACTAACGGCTGCATCAACCACCACCACATCGGTGATCAATACAAGGTTCTCTTCTGAGATATCCGCGCTGCCTCCCTGATAATCCCGCAACGGGATATTGAGAAAGGCCCCGCCTTTATTAAAGGTAGATAGTGCAGCAATGGCGTCTACTACATCCATACCATTACCCAGCACCTGCCCAAAGGCGGTGAAGCCGCCATTCTGAACATCCAGGTTAGCGCTGTTGTCTTTGAGATTGATAAACCATTCAGACGTTGCACCGTTAGCATCAGTCGAGGGTTTGGCCATAGCAATAGTGCCGCGCACATTAGACAGCTTGGGCTCATTGACCACTTTAGGCCCTTTACTCAGTTCATTGAGCGGCAGTTGACCATCAAACTGATAACCCCCAGCCTGCACCACAAAGTCATCAATGGAACGGTGCACCACATTATTAAAGTAAGCGCCGGATTTTACATAGCCAAGAAAATTTTCCACTGTCTTGGGGGTTTTGTTGTCAAACAGGTTGATCTGGAAATTGCCCATAACGGTTTGTACTTCCACAACAGTCGCCAATGTCGGCAAAGACACAACAGACAACAGGCCTGCTCCAAGAATTGAATTCCAACGACGCGTTAACTTCATTCCTAACGATTCCAATAGGTACATCAATCAGGGAAGCTTAGAGACAGGACAAAGAAAAAACCTTATCAGTTTGTGTTCATTTGTGTTCGGCTGTAGCCAGTGTATTTCCAGGGTTCTAGGGAGTGATTAACTTTGTTCATTGCTAATGCAGTCGGCCAAAATCGCGGCTGACAACTGCAAATGCGTGAGGTTTAGTGGGCATAAAAACAAAAAAAGGCGCAGTAAGCTGCGCCTGTATCAAATTAAATCACATTACGGCTTAACCTCAACCACAGAGACCTTACTGACATTGCCTTGCTCATCCAACATCTCTACCAGGCCGGTATGCCTGATACCTGTATCCAGATTACCGGTGATAGTAACGTTGTTAAAGCGGCCATCGATGACTCTGGGACTCATACGAGTCTGCGCATTGTCTGTATCGATAACATTCCAGAATGAGTAGGTCAGCTCAATTTCCCCTAGCCCCTGTAGGTCGACACCCAGAATGTCAACTTTGTAATAGTCACCTCCGATAAAGCTGTTGCGGGGCAGCGGATCAAGCAATACCACCTGCTCATTGGGGCCAGGATTGGAGCTGGTCTCGATGAATGAACAGGAAAAACCTGTACAGCGATGCACAATCATATCCAGATCCACGTTCAGACCGGTACTTAAATCCTCAGCCCGGATACTCGCCTTAAATACCTTGACTCCTGCAGGTACGGTGACCTTCACGCTGGCCAGCGACGACTCATTAAAGCTGAATTTGCCATCAGCATCCTGCCTGACCTTGGTGGTATAGTGGAAAGGTGGCACCATACCAATCAGATTGACTCCCGCAGATCCGGAATAATTGGCTTTTACCGGGAATGACGCTCTGCCACGATTCATATCCAGGCTCATAAAGGCTGGCAGACTGAATTTATCCTTAGGCTCGGCCTTAACAACCAGTGGACTGCGTACCGCATGCCCCTGGCTGTCACGCCAGGTAATGCTGCCGTCCACCCACTCACCAAACTGACTGGCTGCGGTCTGGCTGAAAGTCAGTGCGTAATTAGCCGTGCCAGCAGCATCAACCGCCAACGCACCATCTACTGTAGGATTGCCCTGCGCATCAAAAGTGGTCAATTGCACATCAATGCCCTTTGGCATGTCAATTTCGGCAAAATAGATCGATGCAGCATTGTTGACGTTAGTCACAGTACGGTAAATGGTCTGCGACTCTTTTAACTCGCCCACAGAAACAGATGCGTGATTAAGCTGCGAAGCATCCGTGTTAAAACCAGCCGCAACCAATTCCTTACAGGTGGTTTGGCTTTGTCCGGAAACGGTACTGCGCTCCCCCAAACCACACAAAAACGCCAGATAGTCGTTAAATCCGGCGTTGTAAACCAAACCTGGATCCTGCGCCGATACCGGCACGACATGGCCAGCGCCAATGCCAAACACGTCTGCCAGTTCACCGTCCTGCTCATCAATCACATCCTGTCTGGCGGTGGTCATCAGCGCTGATTTAATGGCAGCCGGTGACCAGTTGGGGTGTTGCTGTTTAAACAACGCTGCCAGACCGGCCACGTGCGGTGCCGCCATGGATGTACCTGTCTTGTAGGCAAAAAGTCCATATTGCGGGCCAAACATAGGCGCCATGGTGTTACCTGCCAGTATATTCACCCCAGGGGCCGCAACATCGGGCTTTAACATCCCAAAGGTGGAACCATTAGGACCGCGGGACGACTCTCTATCCAGTATGCTACCTACTGTCGGACCGGTCGCCACTGCGTACAGCTCATCAGACAAAGTTATCTCAGTAGTTTCATTCGCGGCCTGATCAATCAGGGCCAGGCCATCCTCTCGCCTTACCATCACGGCAGGAATTTCGCTGCCGTCGACATCCCAGTCCATGTCAATAGGTGATTGACCATCTAGGGCATAAACCAGCACTCCCACTGCACCAGCGGCCTTGGCGTGCTTAATCTTCTCCTTAAACGTGCAGTCACCGCGGGAAATAACCGCAATTTTACCGACCATATCCGATGCGTTGTTGAATGATGAACAGCCCTTCACAGGGTCACTGGCACTGATAGTCGCGGTCAGACCACCGCTATTTGGAGCGGGTGCATTACTGGACCAAATGCCGTTATAGCGTGTACCGGCCATGGCACCACTATTTACATCAACAAAGTTACCAATCTGAAAACCTTCCCCATCCACACTGGACATTCCCACACTGGTCAGCCAGGGGGCAGGTGAACCTACAGTGCTGGCTGTCGGGCCAGTATTGCCAGCGGACACCGAAACAAATACCCCGGCAGCCGAAGCTCTGAGTTTCGCCAGGTTAGCCAGAGTTGCCAGTGAAGTGGTGCTGCCGCTGATAGAATAGTTAATTACATCCACCCCATCTGCCACTGCAGCATCAATGGCGGCCATAGTATCACCATACCGACACCCCCCCTCTTCATATTCTGAGTCCCAGCATGCTTTGTAGATAGCAATCCTGGCCCTTGGCGCAATACCGGAAGCCATACCTATATACTTACCAACGATATCCACACTTACCTCATTGCCACCGGCGGTAGACGCCACATGAGTACCATGGCCATCCGCATCACGGGGGGAAGGAAACTCACCAAGTTTTGTCTGTATACTGCCGGTGGCCTCATAAGCTTTTTTAAAATAGCGGGCACCAATGAGTTTGTTATTACACGTAAAGCCGATGGGATCGTTTGCAAAGTCACAACTACCCCGCCAGCGTCCTGCATCCAGCGAAGTGTAACTGCCATCATCGGCAAAGCTGGGATGCTCGGGCCAGATGCCGGTATCCACGATACCGATAATCACATCTTCCCCCTTTATGCCCAGACTATGCTGACCATTGGCTCCGTTCAGCCCTAGAAATGTAGGTGAGTTAACGGAATCAGGCTGAAGAAGCACATCTTCTTCTATGGACAGTACATCAGGGTGACGTAACAGCGCATCAACCTGTTCTTTACTCAGTCTGGCCGAAAAACCATTAAAGGTATGGGTGAAGTTGTTCAGTATAGCGATTTCGCCCAAATTAATACTCACCTGCTGTGCCACGGCTTGTTGCCTGCCCTGCAACCTGGCAGTGTAGTTTGCCAGCAATGGTGTTCGCGGGTTATACTGGTTACCCGCCAGACCGGCCAACTGGTTACTTGGCAGCAACTCTTTGGCAGCAATGGCTTTTTCCACCCCACTTTGCCCTCTTAACTGAACGATATATACACCGCTTGCGGCGGATGCAGGTTGATTACCGCCTAATTGAGCCAATTCCTGCGGGAAATGTTCATCAGAAACCCGAGACTCAGTGGCGTGACTTTGAATCGCAACGCCCGATATAGACAAGGAAATTAGGGTACATAACAGTGACTTTTTTATAACCATCAGTTTCTCCATTATGGAAGCTTGCTGTTTATTTTTATGTCCTGACTCAGTTTCAGTACATCAAGGACGACTTCCCTTTGGTAGCCAGGAGTTCCTATACAGCAACTTTTGTACCTTTATAAAAAAACACCTACAAATCATTACGATACAACATAACAAAACCTACAAGCCGCTATATTGTAAAGTTTTATGCTCTATCAGCGGCACAACATAAGAAAAAGTAAAGATATAAAGTAACAAAACACAAGAAGGCAAGGAGCTTTTTCATTATAAAACATAAAGTTAAAAAAATTCTTCACCCAACCCAAACTTGTAACCAAACTGTTAAAAAACCTGTCATCATTACCAAAATGGAAATATCTATAGCCTTTTCTTTTCTTTTCTTTTCTTTCACCTTTAATTGATAGTACAAAAAACCACCAACATATCTATCACACGAAATAAACGTATTGATATAACATATCGTTTCCACAATAAAATCGAATGTTCGGTTAGAGTGAATTTACATCATTCCAGAAAAAACACCTTTGTCAGTTTTATTTACACACATATAAAGTGCCCACGCATCTAATTAGAATTCCTAAGCAATCCATTGATTAATATACCGTTCTAACTTCTGGCCTGTTTTTTGCCTTGCTTATGCAGACTTTTAGTAGCCAAAACGGCTATTGACCCTTTCACTAACAACAATGAGAGCAAACTGATGAAAATGTCCCTACTCAGAAATGTCAGCATGACCATGGGTCTGCTGTTGTCCGGTTTATTCAGTGCCAATGCAGCAATTATTACGCAAGGATTTGGTACCGCCCCTCATGGTTCAGATCTACTGCAAATTACAGTGAACACCCGGGGCGCCAGCTTACTGGCAAACGGTTTCTATGACTTGCAACGAGCCGATCTGCTGAGCCTGACTTATATGGACGCTCAAGCACAGGCGCCCACTGGCTTTAGTGATTTCTTCTTTATCGGCTCGGCAGACAGTGCCAACCTTAATGCGGGCCTGGACTTCTTCGACTTTGATGCCGACTTTATGGTCGGCGGTGCATTGTTTGCCGTACAAGGCGTTTTTGACTTGTTGGGTGGTTTTACCGAACTGACCATTTACGATGAAAATAATCAGTTCGTTGATTTCATCGACAATCTGTCAATTGGCACCGCCAATGTTGTATCCGAGCCAGGTACTCTGGCTATCTTCAGTATGATATTGGTTGGACTTGCCTTACGTCGCCGCCAGCACACTTAAGATTATCGGGTCGGATAACATTGGGGCTGCACTTGAACATCACTGATATTCAAAGAACAGCCCCTCATCCAGCTCCCCTGTCATATATTGAGCGCTATAGCTTCTTCAGTGCCACAGCATTAATACAGTAGCGCAGGCCACTAGGCGGTGGTCCATCTGGGAAGACATGACCAAGATGGGCATCGCAGACATTGCATAAGGTTTCGATACGTCGCATACCGTGAGATTCATCCATCACATAGGCAATGGAATCGATATTGGCGGGTTGGGTAAAAGATGGCCAGCCGCTGTGGCTGTCAAACTTATGCTCGGCATCAAACAGCAAGGTGTCGCAGCAGGCGCAGGTATAACAGCCCGGCTCAAATCTGGCGCACATTTCGGAGCTGAAAGGGCGCTCGGTACCATGCTGACGGGTCACCCGGTAAACCTCTTCGTCCAGGCATTCCTGCCACTCTTGCTCGGTTTTTACGACTTTACGCGGTGGCTTTGGGTTGCCCTGGTTTGCAAAATTGATAACATCAGCCCAGTTCAACATAACGACTCTCCAAGCGATCAGATGGATTCATGGTATCCCACTCAAGCACAATGTTCAGGCATTGTCTCGCTAACTTGGTCCAATAGATAAAGAATAGACTGATAGGGAATGCCCGCATGCTGGCTGAGACCTATTTCACAACTGCGACTGTTAGACACGCCCATATGACAGCCTTGCGGTACTTGCTGTTGCAGGTTTTTCAGGGCACTGGCATTTAATTCCGGGGTGTAAAAGCCCTTGTCACCGGCAAAGCCACAGCACTGAATATCGTTGGGGATCACCACTTGTTCGGCGCAGGCCCTGGCTAACGCCACCAATTGCTGTTCGGCCTGCAATCGCTTACTGGAACAGGTGACATGTAACATCACCGGGCCTGGTATTTTTGATACTTTTAACTTTGGCAGTACATACTGATACACAAACTGCGCGGTCTCCTGCACCTGCAATCCTTCCTGACTAAATTGCAGCGCACAAGGAGAAGCATCCACCAGAATAGGCAGTTGCTGCTCCCGGGCCAGCTTCAGCAGGGCCTCTTTACTTTGCTGGCGTTTTTGCCCGGCCAGTTGTTTTAGCCCTTTACTGTCCCAGGGCATACCGCAGCACAGCTCATCTACATTATCCGGCACCAGCAAACGAAAGCCGGCCTTAGTGAGTACACTGGTCATCACTTGGGACAGTGGACGGCGGTCCTGGGCCTTAGCGTCTGCATCAAACATACGGTTGGCACAGGTTGGAAAATACACCACGCTTTTCCCGTGCTGATTATCCGGCAGCGCAACTTTTTTTGCCCCTGCTGGCCAGGCCGGATACCATTTGGGAATGGCGCCCTGACTGATTCGATACAGGCCTTTAAACAGCCTCTGCGTGGCGCCGTCTCCCAACAGATTGCTGGTGACTTTAACCGAATTCAGGGCGAAGCGTGCTATCAGGCCGGTAGCCGCAAAGTGTTTTGCCGCCATACCGGCCAGCCAACTACCCTGCGCGGACTGGCCGCGCAGTTGTTTGATAAATTCGCCAGTGTTAATGCCTACCGGGCAGCGCTTGGCACAGAGTCCTGTCGCCGCGCAGGTGTCCACCCCAAGATATTGGTATGCCTGATTGATCTGTGCCAACTCAGAGTCAGAAAAACCATTATCTTCATCCTCTCGTAGCCGATGCAACGCAATGCGCTGACGCGGTGTCAGGCTAAGGTCCTTAGATGGGCAAACCGCTTCACAAAAGCCACATTCAATACATTTATCCAGTTGTGGGTCCACCGCTGGAATGGGTTTAAGATTCTTCACATGGGCCTTGGCATCCGCATTAATAATCACACCAGGGTTGAGTATGCCGCGGGGATCGAACAGTTGCTTAATCTTCACCATCAGTTGATACGCTTCGTTCCCCCACTCCAGGCGGACAAAAGGTGCCATATTGCGGCCGGTGCCATGCTCGGCTTTTAACGAGCCGCCGTATTCCACTGCCACCAACTCACCCACCGCCTGCATAAAGTCATCGTAACGCTGGATTTCCTGGGGCTGGTTAAAGGACTGGGTGAACACAAAGTGCAGGTTGCCTTCCAGGGCATGGCCGAAAATAATCGCCTCGTGATAATCAAAACGGGCAAACAAGGCCTGCAGTTTTTCCACGCCCTCGGCCAGTTTGTCAACAGGAAAGGCCACATCCTCAATGATTACGGTAGTACCGGCCGGGCGCACCGCACCAACCGCCGGAAACGTGCCTTTGCGAATTGCCCAAAGCGCCTGATTACGCCCGGGCTCCTGACTAAAAGGAACCTGGGCAAGCAGTTGGGCCGAAAAATGACCGAGTAGCAGCTCTACCGCCTGCAGATGTGCTTGCAGCTCGTCAGCGTCCGGCCCGGTAACCTCAATCAACAATGCCGCAGCATTGTTATCCAGGCTGTGCATATTGGCGGGCATGGCGGGTTTATCCGCCACACTTTTAAGTGCTCTGGCGTCCATCAATTCCACTGCACTCACAGGGGCATGAGCCAGCTGTTGCACTGCGTTACAGCAATCACGAATATCAGAGAAAACAAACAGACCTGAGGCCCGATACGGCTCATCAGGCACAGTTTGGTAGGTAATATCCGCGATAAAGCCCAAGGTACCCTCGGAGCCAATCATCAGGTGCTTGAGCATATCCAGTGGCTGGTCAAAATCCAGCAGAGCATTAATACCGTACCCTGTGGTGTTTTTCAGGCGGTATTTATGGCGTATTTTTTCACTTAAGGCATTACTGGCCTTGACCTGCCCGGCTAAGCGCTGCAAGCCATCGAGTAAATCCCTGCGCTGTTGACTGAACAATGCCACACTGTCGGCATCAGCAGTATCCACCCGGCTGCCGTCCGCCAGTAACAGATGAATATCCGCCACCGTATGATAGCTGTTGTGCTTGACACCACAGCACATGCCCGAGGCATTGTTGGCGGCAATACCACCAATCTTGCAACTGTCGATAGAGGCCGGGTCCGGGCCAATTTTACGCGCAAAGGGCTTCAGCAATTGATTGGCGCTGGCGCCAATCACGCCGGGTTGCAACCAGATTCGCTGGCCGTTATCCAGCACCCTGGCATTACGCCACTGGTCAGACAAAAGCACCAGAACCGAGTCAGTTACCGCCTGGCCGGATAAACTGGTACCGGCAGCGCGAAATGTCAGGGGCACAAGATGACGGTCGGCACATTCAATCAGCTTTTGCATCTGCTCAACACCGTCCAGACGCACCACCAATTTGGGTATCAGGCGGTAAAAACTGGCATCACCGGCATAAGCTAAGCGTCTGGGCAAATCCGCATAGATGCTGTCTGGCGGCAAAAACTCCCCGACCTGCTGCACAAAGCCCTGAAAATCTGACGGTTGCATTACACCTACCTGAGCCAATTGTTTATTCTCCCAGTTGTGAAAATTATTCTTATTCATTTACTATGTGCTGAATAGCTTATTTTCGTCACCTTTGATGGCCGCTTCATGTCAACATTTATAAAAATTAAAGCCATGCGCGACAACCTGTCCACCAGCGAATTGGCGCTGGCGGACTATATTCTGTCCCAGCCTGAAACCATTCGCGACCTGTCTTCGCAAAAACTGGCCCAGCAAGCCGGGGTCAGCCAGTCCAGCGTGGTGAAGTTCACCCAGAAACTGGGTTACCGAGGATATCCGGATTTTAAATTTGCCATTAACGACAGTCTGCGTACGGCACAGCAGCAGGAAAAGCCCAGGTTACACGGACAAATTTCCCTGGACGACTCCTTCGTCGCCGTAACGGAAAAACTACTTTCCAGCAAAATCGCCGTGCTAACCAACACCAAAGGCGTTAACGAGCTCCCCACCTATGAGCAGGCAGAAGCCATGTTGCAAAAAGCCAATCGCATCCTGATCTGCGGGGTTGGCGGTTCGGCGCTGGTTGGCCGGGATTTTTCTTTTAAGCTGCAAAAACTTGGTATGTCGGCCATGGCCGAGAGCGACAACCATGTACAAATGGCCAACGTAGCCAACTATACCAGCAAGGATCTGCTGTTTGTGATCAGCGAATCCGGCGAAACCCGTGAAGAAGTGGCCGTCACCGAACTGGCCAAAACCAATGGGGTGATGATCATCAGCCTGACCGGCTATGGCAATAACAGCATTGCCAAGCTGGCAGACGTTAAACTCTACACAGTGTCCGACGAAAACTCCGCGCGCTTGTCATCCATTCTGGCCCGCACCGCGCAGGAGTTTGTTATCGACACCTTGTTTATTCTGCTGACACAAGCCTCATCTAAGGGCCGTAAGTTACTGGAAGCGTCTAACCAGGCAATCCGCGAGTTTCGCTCTAAGTCCAAATAACCTGCTCAGGGGTATAGCAAATACCCCTGGCGCTTGCGCTTAAAGGCCTGCAAATCGTCCTGCCAGCTTGCTCTGATCTCTGCTTCGGTTTTACCGTCCGCCAGTGCCAGACGCAGTTTGTCGGTTCCCGCCAGCTTATCCATAAATCCTGGGTTGGTGAAAAACGCTTCACCGGCGCTGGCAAACTGCTGGTGCCAGGCCACCAAATAGCCCAGCTCCAGCCCTTTGGCCTCTACACCGCGCAAGTCCTGTCCCTTGACGGTTACCCCTTCAAATTTGGGGTGCGTCGACGCACCAGGAATGGAACGGGGCTGAAAGCTAAAAGGCTTGGCATCCTCAACAAAATGCTGATCGTGCCCTATTACCTGGAAAGGAAAGTCAGTACCCCGGCCAATACTCACCGGCGTCGGCTCGAAAAAACCCAGTGACGGATAATGTCGGATAGCCACATGATTGGGCAGATTAGGACTGGGTTTCACCGGCAAGTGATAAGGCATGTCATGACGATAGTTTTGCACCGGGATCACGCTCAGATTGAGGGGTTTATCGGTTTCCAGCCAGCCTTCCCCGACAATCATCTTTGCCAGCTCTCCCACGGTCATGCCATGCACCAGGGGGATCTCATGCATACCCACAAAAGAGCGAAAAGCCGGCTCCAATACCGGGCCGTCCACATAGTCGCCATTGGGGTTGGGTCTGTCCAGCACCATAAAAGCAATACCCGCCTCGGCGGCCGCTTCCATCATATAATGCATGGAACTGATATAGGTGTAGTAGCGTACTCCCACATCCTGAATATCAAACAGAATAATGTCCAGATCGGCCATGGCCTCTGGCGCGGGCTTACGGGTTTTACCGTAAATGGAATACAGCTCTATACCGGTTTTTGCATCCACCGTTGAATCCACCTTGGCACCGGCATCATGATCACCGCGAAAGCCGTGCTCGGGGGCAAAAATGCGTTGTACCTTCACCCCTCTGGCCAGCAGAAAATCCACCAGATGCTGCTGACCGGCAATGGAAGTTTGGTTAACCACCAGGCCAACCCGCTTTCCTGCCAGTTGCGGCAGATACAAAGCTTCACGTTCGGCGCCAACCTGGATGTCATCAGCGGTTGGCGAATGCGTGGAACAGGCCAGCAGGTTCAGCGCCATCACTAGGCCAAGCAACAGGCGCCACATTATTGCGTCTCCCGGGCCTGTTCTACGGCTTTACGCAAGAACCCCTGTTGTTGTTCCAGCAGCGCTTGTCCGGCCTGCATATCCAGTCCGGTGAGTACGTGCAAAATGGCCAGCTTGGCTTTAAAACCGGTTTTGGCCAATGCATCGCGGGCGGTTTGATGGTCACAGTCGGTAGCCTGCATCACAATACGGATAGCCCGGGCATACAGTTTCTGGTTGCTGGCATTCACGTCCACCATCAGGTTTTCATAGCTCTTGCCACTACGGATCATGGCCGCGGTGGTCAGCATATTCAGCACCATTTTTTGCGCCGAGCCTGATTTCATGCGGGTGGAACCGGTCAGGGCCTCAGGGCCGACCACGGCGCAGATACCGATATCGGCTTCCAGTGTCACGGGGGAGTCAGGATTACAGGTCACGCTGACAGCGGGTGTGCCCAGCGATTTAGCATACTGCAGTGCAGATATCACATAAGGTGTGCGGCCGCTGGCGGCGATACCAACCAATACATCGTCGGCACTGAGGTTGATCTTTTTCAAGTCAGTGATGGCCAGTTCAGGATCATCTTCTGCCCCTTCCACCGCTTTATACATAGCACCTGCGCCACCAGCAATAATGCCGATAACCTGCTGATCCGTCACACTAAAGGTAGGTGGACATTCCACTGCATCCAATACCCCAAGACGGCCACTGGTACCGGCACCGATATACACCAGACGCCCGCCCCTGGCGAATGCAGCAACAATTTTGTCCACCGCCTGAGCAATTAGCGGAATGGCTTGCCTGACCGCCAATGCTACTTTTTGATCTTCCAGATTGATTCTGTCCAGAATCTGCTCTGTGCTCAGCAGGTCGATATCATAGGTGTGCGGATTGCGTCCTTCAGACACCATCTGGTCCAGTTGCTTCAGCAATACGGATTCGCTTTTCAGCTTGTCTTGGTTCGATGCCATTTATTTGGCTTCCTCATCGTTCAGAAAATCTTTTGCCAACTGGCGCGCTAACAGGCAGGCGCCATCCAAAGCGCTACCGCGAGCGGCCATCAAATTCAGTTCAGTTTCATTTGCAAGGTCAGTCAGGGTCGGCTGAGCCAAACCACCAATGACAATCAGGGGGATATCGGGGCCATACTGCCTGCACGCCATTATCAGCTTACGTACTTCCTGCAGGTGGCCTGCATATAATCTGCCAGCCAGCGGGCAGCAATCCTTAAGGGCCAGTATTTGAGGTACTAAGGCGGCAAAACGGGTGGGATTAGCCGCGGCCAGCCAAGCAAGAATCTCTGCTCTTTGTGTGCCCAGCACAGACATTAAATAAAAGCCAAGTTGACTTGGGCTTTGCTGCAGATCCAGTTCCCACAGCAACTGACTGACGGCATTAACGCCTAGCCGGGCACCACTGCCTTCATCACCGACCAGCAGGCCCCATCCTCCCACCATGGTTTCCCGGCCGGTGTTATCCAGCACCATGGCTACCGAGCCTGTCCCCAGTGCCACCACTGCCGCAGGCTGCCCAAGGTTAGCACCATAGGCAGAGGTTTTGGCGTCACTCACAATGTCGGCTTTGCCAAATGCTCGCTCCAGTAATTCCAGCGCCTGATAACGTAAATGTCGGTTACCGGCCCCTGCCAGTCCGGCCAGAGCCCACATTTGCTGCATGTCACAACCAGCCTGGCCAGCCAGTTGCCTGGCTAATTGCAAAATTTGCGCAACGGCCGATTCTACGCCCAGAGACAAGGACGAGGCATCGCCCCTGGCTTCCCATTGTTGTCCGCTGGGCAAATGTTCGAGTCTGGCCAGGGTCTTACTGCCGCCGCCATCCACGCCCAGAATGTATTGAACCTGCTTCATCAGCTTGCCAGCACCTTGTTGCTTCTACCCGACCAGCACACCACAAAAGCGATCGCGGTGCCGATACACAGCTGCCAGGTGAAGCCCAGGTTAAATTGCCAGTCCTCGGGCAGCAGCAAACTCTGGATATAAGGCTGCATCGCCAGGGTGACCACAAAGCCGGTGATAAGCGCCGCCAATACCGACGCAGAGCTGCCGCCTTGGGTAAACAAGGTGGTAAAATACACCCCCAGCAAACCACTGTAGGAAAACACCATCACCGACAAAGCAAAGGCCAGTAGCGGCATATCGGAATACTGCTGCCAGTAGTAACAAAGAATCGCCATCGCGGATAACGCCACGGCAGCGACCACCATACCCATTTGCCCCGCCCAGACGTAATGGGCTTCTTCTTGATTACCGCGTTTTTCCATCATGGGGCGGTATAAGTCCTGCACCAGCACAGACGACATCGCATTAAGACCAGAATTGAGGGTGGATAACGCCGCCGCAATCACACCGACCGTAACCAGGCCTCTTACTCCCACGGGAATTTCATTCAACACGTAATACATAAAGATGGTGATCTGCTCACCTTCAAAACTTTGCACTATGGGCTGACCAGCCTCGCTCAGCATTAGATCGGGGCGTTGGTAAAACACATACAGCAACAGACCAATAATAATAAACAGCGCCATTACGGGGATCACCATCACGACCGACCAGATTAGGGCTTTGGCACCTTGTTTGGCATCTTTACAGCTTAGCATCCGTTGGGTCATGTCCTGGTCCAGACCGAAAGCGGCAATATTCAGCAGCACAAACCCGGTAATAGCTGACCACACCGTAAATACCCCGCCTGGGCTGAAATCCAGCCGCCAGTCAAACAGCGTTAGCTTGGATAATTCGCGATCTGCAGGATTCGCCAGCGCATCCAGAATCGTCGGCCAGTCGGCCGGAATGCTCACCGCCAGAAAATAAATCACAAACAGTGCGGCTCCCACATACACGGCGCACTGAATCACGTCACTGACAATCACTGACTTCAAGCCCCCCACAAAAGAGTAAGCCAGTCCGACTATGGTCAGAATCAACACCGCACTGATAACACTGGTGGCCTGAATATCACCAAACAGGATCATAGCCACCGCAATGGCGGCCATATACAATCTGGCCCCGCTGGCAAACACTCTGCCAAACAGGTACATAATACCGGCCTGACGTTTGGCCGACGCACCAAAGCGCTGCTCAAGCAGCTCATATACCGTGGTGACACGCATGGCATAGAAGCGTGGAATTAAAAATACCGCCACTCCAAACGCAGCGACAAAGGCACCAATATTGGTGGCCAGATAGCTGAAATCATTGCGGTAGCCCTGGTCTGGTCCGCCCAGAAAGGTAGCGGCAGACTGTGAGGTGGCCAGCACAGAAATCGCCACCATCCAGATGGGCATTTTATTGCCGCCAAGAAAATAATCTGCGGTAGTGGTGGCTTTTTGCCTGCTGTAGTACCAGCCGGTAACGGCCATCACGACAAAATAGGCGGTAAACACCAGCCAGTCCTGCCAGGCAAATTGGCTATGCATTGGTACCTCGCTTATTCACACTGGTTGCCGATGATGGCATTTCCCATTGATGAAATTTTTTATACTGATATGATTCCATTCTAATGAATAATTAATTCCAAATGCCAGTAAAATTTACCTTTTATCTGCTGTTGCCGTACAGTCTGCTGTCGGCACCGAACTCAGAGCGCCCAATGAATAGGCAATTTGCCACATTACTTATCCATTCGGCGCACTAAGTGATAATGTTCCTACAGGAGAAGTTATGAATCCAATTGGACGTCGCCTGAAACGCGGCAAACTCATCAGTATTTTGGCAACTATTATTACCATGACATCCTGTTCACCCGCTTCACAGCCTGACGGCAAACTCAGTGATACGCAACTGCGCGATGACTTAGCGCAAAAAATCATGATCGATCTGCGCTACTACTGCGCGGATAACACCGAATCCGGCAAATGCCGTACCCCCATGACCGCACTGCCAGACGACCTGGCCGCGCTTATTCGCGATACCGGCATTGGCGGGGTGATTCTGTTTGCCGATAACCTGGTGGATATCCCGCAGATGGTCAGGCTTAACCGCGCTATGCAACACGCGGCCAGCCAGTCCCAGAGCGGCCAGCCGCTGTTTATCAGCCTTGACCAGGAAGGTGGCCGCGTAGCCAGGGTGCCGCGTCATTTGGGCACGGCTTTTTCCGGCAACATGGCTATAGGGGCAACCTACCTTGAACAGGGTGTTGAATACGCCAGAGCCACTGGCACGGTATTAGGCAAAGAGCTTAAAGCCCTGGGTTTCAATGTTAATCATGCCCCTACCGTGGATGTTAACGTTAACCCGAACAACCCGGTGATTAATGTACGTTCATTCGGCGAAGACGCCGAGATGGTCGCCGAGCTGGGTATTGCCCAAATGCAGGCCATGCAAGAACAGGGGGTCATTGGCACCCTGAAACACTTCCCTGGTCATGGCGACACCGCAGTTGACAGTCATACCGGTCTGCCTTTGGTAGAACACGACAGGGAAACCATCGACCATGTAGATTTGCTGCCATTTCGCCGTGCCATCGAACAGGGTCTGGTAGAAACCATTATGACCGCCCACATTCAATACCCGGCGCTGGATGACTCGAAGTTGGCAAGCAAAACCGGTGAGATGATCCTACGCCCGGCCACTCTGTCACGCACCATACTCACAGACTTACTGCGCAACGAGCTTGGCTTTAAAGGCCTGATTGTTACCGATGCCATGGATATGGCCGGTATCTCCCATTTCTTTGAACCCACCCAGGCAGTGATCGAAACCTTTAAGGCCGGTACCGATATGGTGTTGATGCCCATTCGCCTGCATACCCCGGAAGAAATCAAACAACTGCCCAAGCTAATTGATGATTTACTGGCAGCAGTGAAATCCGGTGAATTGTCGGCCGACGAAATCCACCTTTCCGCCGAGCGAATCAGAGCCAGCAAAGCCAAGTACGTGCAAGTCGACAACCAGGATGAAAGTGCCGCTATTGCCAATGCCGAGTCCATTGTCGGTGCCCCGGCTCATAAACAGCTTGAGCAAGCCTTGTCCGACGCTTCTTTAACAAAAGTGCGTGGTAACAATAGCTTGCTCCCCTTGGGCCAGAAGATTCGATCCGTGCACTTAGTGATGCCCGACAGAGGTAAATGCCTGGCGATGCAGCAGGCACTTAGCCGCAACCTGCCAGACCTTATCAGCAGTTGTGCCAGCCTGCAGGGCTTTGACACTGAGATAAACCAACAGGCCATGAGCAAGGCCGATATGTTACTGGTGGCCAGCATCACCCCGGCACAAAGTGCGGTGGAACGCGGCGGTATGGAAGACATGAGCCTGGTCAGGGCTGATGCACTGGACCATCAAAGCCAGCAAGCGCTGATTCCGCAATTGATTCAACAAGCTAAACAAGCGGGTAAGGCCGTGACTTTTGTTAGTTTGCGTGCGCCCTATGAAGTTGAATGGCTGGCACAGGATGCCGATCTGGTTCTGGCTACCTACGCCTACAACAGCCACATACTGCCAGGTACAGAGGATAATCCGCAGGTATATGGCCCGGCTTTTGAGTCGCTGGCGCGTTTCCTGGCCGGAAAAATCCAGGCCAAAGGCCACTTGCCTGTCACAGTGGGTCGGGATTAATCCCGACTTGCTAACTCAGGTCAGCCCAAATACCATCATCATCAGGGAAACTCACTATGCTAAGCCGCTACGCAAACAACATCCTAAACGGGCTGCCAGCTAACCGACTGCTTGCCATTGACGCGTTTCGCGGTTTAACCATAGTGGCCATGATCCTGGTAAACAATCCAGGCAGTTGGAGCCATGTGTACGCTCCCTTGTTACATGCCAAGTGGCATGGCTGGACACCCACGGATCTGATCTTTCCGTTCTTTGTATTTATCGTCGGCTTGTCGATAAAAATTGCCATTGACCGGCAACTGGATGCTGGTCAAGCTCGCTTGCCGATCATTCGCCACGCCATGGCCAGAATGCTGAAGCTGGTATTATTGGGCTGGTTTCTGGCGCTGTTTTTCTACAACTTCCGGGATCCTTCCTTTAGCTGGATAGACGACAAACTGTTGTCCATACGCATCCCCGGCGTACTGCAACGGCTTGGTCTGGTGTATTTTTTTACCGTGCTGATCGTGCTGTACTGGCGCACCACCGGGCGTATTATCTGGGCCTTGTTGCTGGCGCTGGGATACTGGGCCATGCTGGCCTGGGTGCCCTACAGCGACGGCCAGGGCCATCAGTATCAGGGGTTGTATGCATACGGCAATAACCTGGCCTCCTGGGTCGATCATATGGTGTTGGGCGCCGCTCATGTGTATGACAAAAAAGCCACACCGTTTGTAATGGACCCTGAAGGTATCCTGAGCACTTTGCCGGCCATTGCGGGTTGTCTGAGCGGGGTACTGGCCGGTCAGTTTCTGATGAATAACCAGCTGCCATTGCTTCGCCGTATCACTGTTTTGCTTTTGGTCGGTCTTAGCGCCGTAATTGTTAGTGAAGCCTGGCACAGTATTCTGCCCATCAACAAAGCCTTATGGACACCAAGTTTTGTGCTGCTGTCCAGCGGTTATGCCTGCCTGGTGCTTGGCCTGTGTCTTTGGCTTATCGACCACAAAGGAATTAAAGCCTGGACCGCACCTTTTGTGGTATTCGGCGCAAATGCCATTGCCTTTTATATGTTCGCTGCCATCGTGGCCAGACTGCTGCTGATGTTCAGTGTGGGGGAAGCCAGTCTCAAGGGCTGGTTGTACACCACACTGTTCCAGCCGCTATTTGGCAATTACAACGGCTCACTGGCCTTTGCCCTGACCTTTCTGGCGGTTTCCTATGCAATGATGCACTGGATGTACAAAAAGGGCTGGTTCTGGAAGGTGTAGTCGTGACCAGTTTCGACAAGGAACAATATGGAAGCGAATGGTATCAGCCTGCCCAGAGCATTGAAGTTATTTTTTCTGAGTGTCACTGTCATTTCGGTGCTATTGGTTGGCCTGCTGCTGGGCTTCTTCTGGCTGCTCGGCCAGGGTATGTGTGGCAATCACCTTTTTAGTCAGACAATATCACCAGATGGTCGCCATAAAGTGGTGGTTTTTGAGCGAAGCTGCGGCGCGACAACAGGCTTTTCAACCCATGTTTCCGTGTTGAATTGGGATGACCATCTGCCCAATGAAAAAGGCAATATTCTAATACTTGATGGTTCCCCAAAGGACGTTGCACCAAACCATGTCTGGCAGAATAACAATACTGTTGTTATTCAAGCTGCACCTGACGACGGCAAGCTTGTTACGGATCAGCTTTATAGAGGCTCGGCACTCATTTATATCAAGTTTGCGCAGTAATTTTCTGTTAATACAATCCGAGCATATATCGTAAAAATGTTAATACCTAACAAATAACAAACAAAAATAGGTTGAAATATAACCAACCCGTGATAAGTTGAATGGGCTGAACATTGAAGTACTCAGCCATACTACTATTTGATTTATATAAGGAAGTTTATTTATGAAAGCATCCGTAGCGGGGATTTTTGTTGGAATTGGTATTGCAGTTGGTGTAGCCAGCACTGATGCATTGGCTGCCTGCAGCTCGATGGTAACAGCTCCAACAGAAGCTGAGGCCAGGCAAAAGGTGTTTGTAACATTCGCTAGAAGCTGTGGTTACATACCAACCTCTATCACTTGCTGGTACAACAATTTTCCAAACACACAAAATGTTTGGAGTTGCTCTGCATTTGGCTAATTGCTTGCTATCAGAGCTGGGATGTTCCCAGCTCTCGCCACATCTGAAAAAGGATTACGGATGAATCAAGTCAGTAAGAATCTACTCACACTCCCACTATTCATTGCAATAGGATTATTGATCGGTTGGGGCGCAAAATACGCCTGGGACTGGTATCAGCAGCCACCAGCACTGATTGAAACTGACACTAGCGCACATTTTTATAATGTGAAAGAACCTGTGGTTATTTACACAACCCATTGGTGCCCTTACTGTAAGGCACTGAAAGCGCATCTAATCCAGCGCAATATTCCCTTCCATGACAGAGACGTTGAATCTGGTGATGCATCGATCACCGCACTTTACCAATCCATAGGGTATCCTGGCATACCAAAGATTGTGATAGCGAGTAAGGTTATAAATGGCTTTCATCAGTCCATTCTCGACGATGAACTGGAAAAATTATCTTACTAAATGCAGGTCCTGCCTATATGCAACATTCTGGCTGAGTACAATGAGAATAATTCCAACCTAACCAAAGAAGCCCTGAGGGTTCCCTAAATATTGAAATGTGAAGCAAGTCAGTTGGACAGATACCAAGCCAGTGGCATTGCGACTTGTTGAAGTGAGGTCAAAATCCAAACCTATGGCATATCAACCAGCCAGATACAGACAAAAAAAGGGCGGAAGTCCGAGTATTCGTCCATTCCGCCCCGAGAGGGCAAGTTTTGCAGAATCTAGCGACATCCTGCCGCCAGTTCACACAATTCAACAAACAACAACAAGTGAAAGAATAATTAATCATAAAAATATTGCAAGTTTACGAAATATTTTATTCCAAATTAATTCTTTGTGACTGAACCCGGGCAGTTCGTCACAGGCTTGGCAAAAAGCCTTACGTGTCAGACAGATGTTTTAAATTTCACATAACCTCACAACCTAGATATCCTAAATCACATAGCCCATGGCTATATGCTGAGCAAAAACATGCAATAGTCTGTTGGCAGCAATACCGCAGAATTACGTTATATTGCCGCCGTTAGTCCACAATACGTTTAGACGTCTTTGCCAGGAGTTATCTTGACCACAGAGCACAATACGAAACTGAACCCATTGCAGTTGCGGCAATTAATTCGAAACGGCGGACACCGGGGCAATACGTCGGGACTGGCTCCGGGTTATGTGCAATGTAACCTGGCGATATTGCCCGCTGACTATGCCGATGAGTTTTTGCGCTTTTGTCAGTTAAATCCTAAACCCTGCCCGATAATCGCCATGGCGGATCAACCCGGTGCGTATTTACTACCCCAGGTGGGCACAGATGTAGATATTCGCACCGACGTACCGGCTTATGAAATCTTTGAGCATGGTCAACATACACAGCGGGTGCATGACTTAATCTCAGTGTGGCGCGACGATCTGGTGACTTTTATGCTGGGCTGCTCTTTTTCCTTTGAAGAAGCCCTGCTGGCAGACGGACTGGAAGTACGCAATATCTCAGAAAAGGTCAATGTACCGATGTATCGCACTAACATTGCCTGCCAACGTGCCGGCCGTTTTGGCGGCAATATGGTGGTCAGCATGCGCCCGATGAAAGCCGCAGATGCTATTCGTGCTATACAGATTTGCAGTCGTTTCCCCTCCGTACACGGGGCGCCGGTGCATCTTGGCGATCCCAGCCAGATTGGCATAACTGATATTCATCAGCCGGATTTTGGCGATGCAGTTAGTCTTGGCGCAGACGAATTGCCGGTATTCTGGGCTTGTGGTGTGACACCACAATTGGCCATACAACATGCTAAGCCCCCTTTTTGTATTACTCACAGCCCCGGTTGCATGCTGGTCACTGACCTGCTCAACAGCCGGCTGTCTATTCTGTAGGCCAGTTTATGCTACTCAATTGTGATTTAGGCGAAAGTTTCGGAAACTGGAAAATGGGCCTGGACGATGAGGTCATGCCCTATATCGACCAGGCTAATATTGCCTGCGGCTTCCACGCTGGCGATCCAGACGTGATGCAACGCACCTTGTTACAGGCTAAAAAACATGGCGTACAGATCGGTGCGCATCCAGCCTATCGCGATCTGCAAGGCTTCGGTCGCCGTTCTATGTCATTGCATCGTCAGGAAATAATCAATCTACTGCATTATCAGGTAGGTGCACTGGCCGCCATGGCCGAGGTACAGGGTATGCGCCTCAGCTATGTCAAGCCGCATGGCGCTTTGTATAACGATATGATGGCAAAGACCGAGGTATTTGACGCCGTTAACGAAGCTATGGCCACCTTTTCACAACCACTGAAACTGATGCTGCTGGCCACTCAGGATGCGCAGAAATTTCAGGCGGCAGCGAAGGTTGAACTGTTGTTTGAAGCCTTTGCCGACCGGCGTTTTCAGGATAACGGCCAGCTCACCCCGCGCAGTCACCCCGACGCCGTGCTGGACGGCGAGCAAACCCTGCAACAAGTGAAGCTACTGGTAGAAGAAGGTGTGGTGATCACCCAAAGCGGTAAGAAACTGGCCCTGCACGCTGATACACTCTGCGTGCATGGTGACAATGCCCATGCCGTAGCGATGGTCAGACAGATCCGGGACATCTTGCCACAATGAGTCAATATCCCCGCATCGAAGCAGCCAGTGAAAATAGTCTGATTCTGTATCTGGGCGCGCAAACAGGGCCCCAAACAGCACAGCGGATTGCTTCATTGTTACCACTGCTGCAAAACGGCTTTGCAGAGCATCTGATTGATCTGACCCCGTCCTATCATTCCATTTTAATTCAGTACGACTGCTATACGTTGGATCATTTCCAGGCCATGGCCATACTGAACGCCGTGCTGGCCATGCCAGAATCAGCAACTAAACAGGCTGGTAAAGCTGTGGAGCTGCCGGTTTACTACAGCGAGCAAAGTGGACCAGATCTAGCCAAGCTGGCTAAGCAGGCCGGGTTGTCGGTACAGGATGTGATAAGGCTGCACCAGGATGCCGAATACCGGGTGTATGCCATTGGCTTTGCCCCCGGCTTTGCCTACCTGGGCGAGGTGGACAAACGCATTGCCGCACCACGCCTGGCCACTCCTCGTAAGCGCGTACCCAAAGGTGCAGTCGCCATAGCGGATCGTCAGACAGCGGTATATCCGGCAGCTTCTCCCGGTGGATGGAATCTGATAGGCCTTTGCCCCACCCCCATGTTTAATCCAACCCACCCCCCTTATATGCCGGTTGAGGTAGGCGACAGGGTGCGCTTTAGGGCGGTGGATAAACATGAGTATATTGCCCTGGGTGGTGATATCGCTCTGCTGACAGGAGAGTGCAACTGATGTTCACCGTACTGAAAGCGGGCCTGATGGCATTACTGACCGATGCCGGTCGTTTTGGTCAGGCTAAGCTGGGACTCACCCAAGGCGGTCCGATGGACCCTTTCGCGTTTGAATTGGCCAATTATCTGGTGGGTAATCAAAGTGATAGCACCGCACTGGAGATGACCTTAGGCGGTTTGCATCTGAAAACCGACCTGACCACCTGGGTTTGTGTGAGTGGCGCGCCCTTAAACTGGCGCATCGATGACGTTCAACAGCCCATGTGGCAAAGCGTGCAGGTCAGGGCCGGACAAACGATTGAACTGGACGTGCCAGAAACCGGACTGCGCAGCTATCTGGCGGTTGCCGGTGGCTTTGCCATTGCGCCCAGCTTTGGCAGCACCACCACGGTGCTAAGAGAGGGGATCGGCGGGCTGGATGGTAACAAGCTCAAAGTGGGTGACCAACTTTGTGTCGGGCCTGTAAAAGCTGCCCTGCGCAAGCAGGCGCTACCCGAAACAGCGATTCCACAGTATCAACAGGAACTGGTATTGCGTTTGATTCCGGCCTATCAATACCAGGAATTTTCCGCCGCCAGTCGCGCTTTGTTTTTTACCAGTACCTATGAAGTCAGCCATCAGGCCGATCGTATGGGCTATCGATTGCAGGGGCAGAAAGTGCCAAGCCAGACTACCAGCATGTTGTCTGAAGGTATTGCTTTGGGCGCCGTGCAGATACCCGCAGATGGTCAGCCTATTGTGCTGCTGAATGACCGGCAAACCATCGGCGGCTACCCTAAAATCGGCTCGGTTTTGTCACTGGACTGCGCCAAATTAGCGCAGTGCAGGCCCGGCGGCAAAATCAGTTTCGAGCCAATCAGTATGGAGCAAGCACATAATCTGATGTTGCTGAGCAGAAGCCGCAAGCAAAGTTTACTGGCCAGGCTGGACAGTATCCATGGTTGATGCCCTGCTCCCCCTTAGCCGCCGCATTGAAGATCTGCTGGTTAGCCGCAACATCCGTGGCATGCAGCATCTGCAGGCAGCACTGCGACCAGGCTATTTACTTCGCGCTGCCATGCTGCTGGACAAACACCCTGGTACTATTTTGATTGGTACCGGTTTTCCGGTTACTCATACCTTTGAAACAGACGGCCCGGTGGGTGCGATTGCTTTGTATAACGCCTTGTCCGAGTTGTCTTATCAACCTGTGCTGGTCTGTGGTGAGCCGTTGTACAGCGCCCTGAATACAGATTTTCGTTGTATTCGCATTCGTGACAACGACCTAGCCCAGGCCAGACTGGAAACCCGGCAGGTCTTGGACAGCTATCGCCCCAGTCTGGTGCTCTGCATAGAGCGACCGGGACTCAGTGCTGATGGCCGTTACTACAATATGCGTAAAGAAGACATCAGCGACCGTTGCGCCTGTTTTGATTACTTCCTCACCGATGCGGCCTGCCCAAGCATTGCCATTGGCGACGGCGGCAATGAAATTGGCATGGGTAAAGTGTTACACGCCATGGACCCGTTGAATATCATCCCCAGTGTCACTGACTGCGATGAGTTAATCGTTGCCGATGTGTCTAATTGGGCCGCCTATGGCATTCTGGCTATGCTGGGAACCTTGCGGGGTTTGGATTTATTAGCATCCATTGACCCACAACAAATACTCAGCTTTCTGTCCAGCCGGGGCAGTGTTGACGGTGTAACCCGCCAGAATACCCTGACCGAAGATAGCTTGTGTTTCAGTGCTGGCGTAGAACTGATCCAACAAATCCGCCAGATTCAGTGCCAGGGCTGACTGCCGCTCCGTTACCATTGCAATGGATTGCAGGTTATTCGCGGCCTTTTTTATTCAGACTGTCGCGAATAGCCTTCCAGTTTTCACATCGACACAATAAAATATTCCGCATTCCGCGACGAATAACGAATGAATATTCTTTGCCTGCATGAGGTAAAGTCAACTAAGGAGTGGGGACTTATGGCACTTTCGTTGGAACAACTGGAAGCCTTTCTGGCCGCAGTCGAAACCGGCAGCTTTTCAGCTGCAGCAAGAAAGCTGGGTAAAGCCCAGTCGTCGATCAGTGGCCTGATCAGCAATCTGGAATCGGATACCGGCCTGCCACTATTTGACCGCAGCACCCGTGAACCGCGACTAACCCGCCAGGGTCAAGCCTTAATGGAAGACGTGAAAGCGGTGCTGAAAAGTCATAATCACCTGCGTTACCGGGTCAGCCATCTTACCGACAAAGTCGAGCCTGCCATTGGTATTGCCTACGACAATCTGCTGGTGCATGAAGACAACATCAACAGCCTGATACGCGATTTTGAACGAGCCTTCCCCAGCACCTCTTTAATGCTGCTGCATGCTACGCACCATGGTGCGTATCAATTGCTGGAAGAGCATAAAGTCGATATCGCCATTGGTTTGCGCCAACACAGTTATACCGAACAATATGGTTTCACCAGTATTGGCCAGGTACAGTTTGCCAAGGTGGCCAGCATCAGCCACCCGCTGACCAAGTTAAGCAATCCAACTGAATCGGATTTAGTGCAACACCGCCAGTTAAAAATTACCGATAATCAGTCAGGCACTCGTCATAGTGAAGACCGCACCGGCAATGCCTGGTACTGCAATTCACCAGACAACCTGCTGGCTATGTTGAAGATGGGGTTGGGCTGGGCGGATATTCCTTTGCAATCGGTGGCGTCTGAATTGCAAAATGGCCGCATTGTCAGGCTGAATTGCAATCAGCAGGCGCTGTCTTTCCCGCAGTCACTGGACTTAGTCTGGCGTAAAGAAGGGGAAGCGGGCAAGTGTCAGCAATGGTTGCTGGAGCGGCTCACCTTGCAATATCGTCAATCTGAACCATCGGTTTCGATTCAGTAAGCACGATTGCCGGACAACCGCCCGCCACAACATTGGGCGGAATGTCCCGGGTGACGACGGAATTAGCGGCAATCACCGCATTGTCGCCAATTGTCACACCTTTAAGCACCACCACGTTCATGCCCAGCCACACATCATTGCCGATAGTCACCGGCCGGCTCAGGCCTTTTTCACCATTCGCCCGCTTCATTGCATCCACTGGGTGATGGTCCGAGTCGCAGATAGTCACATTGGCACCGCATAACACCCTGTCCCCCAATCGGATATGCTGGTGACAACTGATTACCGTGCCGCTGAAACCACAGTGCTCGCCAATCTGCAGCTGTGCCCCGGCAAATACCGATAACATACAAGGTTGTTTTAAGCCGACGCGGTTGCTGTATCTATGGCTACGAAAAGTCGCAGCGCGACCAATTAAAAGCTCGGCCGAAGGATGTTTAACAATAGACAGCATTCCATAAAAACGCGCCTGCTTAGCGCCTTTAACTCCCCAACGCAACAGCCGCCATTGCATGCAAAGTCCACTCAATACGGCTAAGCACTCTAATCCCAGTAAGTAAACGGCGTAACTGAGCTTGACCAATGGCGATTCCCCTGAAAAAGCGTGGTGAATGAATTCAACTAGGCAATGTACCGTAAAATTACTTCTACGACTTCCCTTTGTATATTGCTAGCTGGCAAAATAGCACGCCTGGCATGAAGCCGGTCACCATTTTGGAATCAGTACCTCTTTCGCATGCACAATAGTCCGTATTCCCTTAGCGCCGACCAAATCCGTGTTTTCGCTACCATGAGCGTCATTGTTCTGCATGTCAGTGCCAACGGCGTCAGCCGCCTGCCACTGGATAGCAGCGCCTGGTGGCTGGCCAATCTGCTCGACTCTGCAAGCCGGGTATCTATTCCCTTATTTGTGATGCTTTCCGGAGCACTACTACTTATACCACCAATGCCATCCATTGCCGGTTTCTATCAGAAACGTGTGGCACGTATTGCCCTGCCGCTGCTGCTATGGTCGCTTTTCTACACTGGCTGGACCTGGCTCAAAGGCGAGGTAAAACAGCAGCCGGTTTCACTGAATCAGCTAAGCGAAAATCTACTGAGCGGCACACCTTATTTTCACTTGTGGTATTTGTTTATGCTGGTTGGATTATATGCCGCCACCCCATTAATCCGTTGGCTGATGCTGGCGCTTAAGGTCAGTTATACGCCCTCCCCCAGTTTTTATCTGGCTAGCGCGGTGCTGACGTCCACGCTGTACACCCTTGGTTTTCAGTGGTTTGGTGGCAACTGGCCCTGGCCACTGTGGTTTATAGGTTATATTCCATTGTTTATGCTCGGTGCTGCCATGTGGGGCAAACCCAGCAATCAGGGGCGGGTGGCCTTATTGGCAGCATTTTTACTGATGGTGGTAGTAATTGCCCGCCTTTGTCATATTCAACTAAGTGAATTTTCGCAGCTACAGCCTATCTACAGTTATCAGTACCTGAGCCTGCCGGTGCTGGCTGCCTGTGTTTGTGCCTGGTATCTACTTAAACGCCCACACCAGAAACTGGCCCCTTTCACCCGATTTATCGCGCCTTATTGTTTTGGCATTTACCTGGTACATCCACTGTTTCTGGATATCAGCCAGATGTTGATGGCCGGACTACCCGTTGGCAACAGTGCAAAAATGCTGGTTCAGATACCGCTGGTTTTTGCCTGTTCAGTGCTGACCTGTATGGTGTACCGCGCCGCCAGCAGCAAACTGTTTAAACCCGCGTTTTCCAGCTAAACGTTTCCCGTCCAACGCGCTGTTTCATAGCCACAACTGACAGCGTCTGTGGGTCGGGTTTTCAACCCGACTATTGTTGCAATAAATTGCAACCCACCATTGTTGTAATAAATTACAACCCACTGTTGTTGCAATAAATTGCAACCCACCATTGTTGCAATAAATTGCAACCCACAGGGGTTGTGGCATGATCCGGCTCTGTTGAGGGTGAGAGCACCCTGCTCAGAGTATGAGGAACCAAGATGTACAGACGCAAGTTAATCAGCTTTGCCCTAATCTCTCTGGGGATGGTGATTGCCGCAGCGGTATCTGTGCTGTGGTCTTCACGCCTGACGCAAAACCATATCCTGCAAATGAATATCGCCGATACTCTGCTAAGCGAACACCTTCAGCTATCCAGCACCTCCTATCGGCTCTTCAAGCAACTTACCGATGAAATCCTGCTGGGCAAGTCAGCCAACCAGGCTCAGGTGCGCAACAAGCGCGCTGCCATTTCTGAATCGCTGGGCAAAATACGTTTGCTGGAAGAACAGCAGCGCCAGGCATTAGGTGCGGAATACACCCGTGGCACAGTAGAAGATACGGATGATCTTGAAGAGCTGATAGACAAGGTCATTACCGATTTTGAAGCCATTGCCGCCAGCGGTGCGCACTCTGACGACACCGAACAGATGCGTTTTGTCCTGGAAGAACGCATTGATATTGCCTTTCGTGAAGCCATCAACTCTGCGGTAGAGCGTCAGGCAGGGGTGGTGCAAGCCATGAACAACCGCATCGACACCACCCATACCGCCATATTCTGGTTATCATTATTGCTGGCCACCATCGCTATTTTGCTGACGGTCATTGGCTGTACGTCGCTTATCAGAGCGGTTACCCAGCCGGTAAAGTCGCTGACTCAGGGGGCCGAACGCATCGCCAAAGGTGAGCTGGACCACCGAGTTCAGCGCGGTTTCGATACCGAGTTTGACGAGATTGCCAAAGCCTTTAACTTTATGGCCGACCAGCTTAAGGAACAATACAGTGCTAAGGAACAAGCCAGGCAGCAGTTGGAGTTCAAGGTATCCCAGCGCACCGCTGAATTAACGGCTGCCAATCAGGCGCTGGAAAAAAGCGCCCATACCAGGCGCAATTTTCTGGCCGATGTCAGTCATGAACTGCGCACACCTTTGACCATTATTCGTGGCGAAGCCCAGGTGACCCTGCGTAAAACCGATCGGGATGTGGAAGAGTACCGCGATGCGCTGCAGTGTATTCTGGAACAGTCAATCTCGCTGGGCAGGCTGGTAGAGGATATGTTGTTTATCGCCAGGGCTGACGCCAATAATCTGCGTATTGAACGCCAGCGGGTTGACCTGGCAGAGCTGCTTGAAGAAGGCTGCCGGGATGTACACAAGCTTGCACTGTCTCAACACATAGACGTGCAGCTACAGGCCGATTTACCAGACATGCTGTTAGTTGCGGATGCAGAGCGTCTTCGCCAGTTACTCTTGATTCTGCTTGAAAATGCTTTGCGTTATTCTCCGTCGAATACAACGGTATTAGTTTGTGCCAAACCCGATGCTGATAAAGTGCACATCAGTGTACAAGATCAAGGATTTGGCATAGATGAGCAGGAGCTACCTTATATATTTGAGCGTTTTTACCGCGGCAGTGGCCGAGCGGTACAGGGCATGGGTTTAGGGTTGGCCGTGGCTAAAGCAATCGTCACCGCACATGGCGGACAAATAACCGCAAGCAGTATAGTAGGCAAAGGCACAACCATGAGCGTTTGGCTGCCGAGGGACCCCTTATGCGTATCCTGATAGTGGAAGATGAACAGCGGGTTGCCAGTTTCCTGCTGAAGGGCTTACAAGCAGAGGGCTATCAATGCCAGTGGGTGAGTGACGGAGAACAAGCCATACAGCCACTGACGACGCAGCAGATTGATCTGGTCATTTTGGACAGAATGCTGCCGCAAATGGACGGCCTGGCAGTACTGCGGGAAGTACGCCGCATATCCCCCAATACCGCAGTGCTGATGTTAACCGCACTGAACGACACAGAAGACAAAGTCATGGGCCTTCGCATGGGGGCCGACGACTATCTTGGTAAACCGTTCGATTTTGATGAACTGCTGGCCAGAATCGAGGCCCTGTCCAGACGTGGTCCAATGCATCAACCAGCCACTAATCAGTTAACTGTGGGTCAATTATGCCTTTGCAGTGACAGTCGCCGCGCTTTTTTAAGTGACCAGGAATTGGAACTGACCCAACTGGAATTTGACCTGTTACGTCTGTTTATGAAGTCCCCTGGTAAAGTGTATTCCCGCGAGCGTATTCTGAACAGAGTATGGAGCAGCACCACCGACCCGCTGACCAATATTGTGGATGTGTATATCCGCCGCCTGCGGGTTAAACTGGAAGCCCAACCTTGTGCACCGAGAATTGAAACGGTACGTGGGGTTGGTTACCGTCTAAGCAACCCATTTTAATCTTCTGTTAATCCTGGGCAAAAAAAGCGTTCATAAACTGCATTTTACAATTGCGGCAATTTCAATTGCTGAGCAAGTATATGACGTTCCAATTAAAACTACTGAAATCCCTGTTAGTTTGCAGCCCCATGCTGGCATTGCCGTTGCAAGCCAATCAGGGCGAGTATTGCCAGGGCTTTGGCCCACAGGCACCACGTGATATTGACCAGCTAGCAGGGGAAAACCAACGGGTCTTCTCTTTGGCACCACCTTCTACCCAAATGAACCTGTGTAATATTCATTTTCATGCTCAGGCAGAACATAAAGCCGCCGCCTTTTCCAAACTGATTGGTGAAGGTGAGCATGCCGGATATCAGTGCGATATCGCCACCAATCTGACCGCTGCAGAACTGGCGCCGCCCAAAGTCAATCACTGTAAAGGTCTGAAACCCGGCGATACAGTGGAAGTACATTGGGTACACAGTTCCTGCAACGCCAAACCAGGGCCTGGCTTGGGCGCTTGTCTGACCGAGCAATGCGCCAACCCCAACCTACGGGTTGAAACACAAGTGTTTACGCTGGTGAATGATGCTGGCGCACTCAACTTCAACGACTTTGACTATGATGGCCATCAGGCTAATGGTTATCACCAGCCCAAAGCGCTGCCAACAGATACAGGTACCCCCGTTGAATACCTCGGTTCCACCACCGGCCCTAAATATAATCAGCAACAGTGCTCAAGCTTACAGGTGAGTTGGAGTGTCAGACCTCAGTGCGCCAAGCTGGACATCAACAGCCTGAGCCAATGGTGTGCCAACAACGAATTTGCCGAAGACCACGCCCATGGCGTACGAAAACTGGTTGTGCATCCCAAGTTACTATCCCCCATCAACTAAACAGGTCGCACCTTGGCAGGAGCAATGCGTTTGACAGCATTGCTCTTTGCTAATGTGTTAGATGTGAAACTTGCGGGTCAGGCAGTCCAGTTCTTCGGCCAGTCGCGCTAACTCCTGGCTGGAGGCACTGGTTTCGCTGGCCCCGGATGCCACTTCATTCGCCACATCCCGGATCTGAACCAGGTTTTCATCTATCTGTTTAGACACCGTGGCCTGCTGCTCTGCGGCGCTGGCTATGGCATGGTTTTGCTCTGCCGAGCGAGCCACAGACGCGGTAATTTCTATCAGTGCATTACCGGCCGAACCGGCCACATCCAGGCTTTGTTTGGCCCGCTCGTGACTCTTGCCCATCAGGCTCACGGTTTCATTGGTTCCGGCTTGTACCGCATTGACCATGCCCTCGATTTCCTTGGTGGACTCCTGCGTGCGATGAGCAAGGGCCCTTACTTCATCGGCCACCACCGCAAAACCCCGGCCGGACTCACCGGCCCTGGCCGCTTCAATGGCGGCATTAAGTGCCAGTAAGTTAGTTTGCTCAGCAATCGCCCTGATAACGTCCAGCACCGAGCTGACCCGATTAATTTCACCGGAAAGTTTGTCCAGCCCTGCTGTCGTTTCGGTTAATTCCTGCAATAAATACTGCACCGAGGCGACAGTCTGTTGCACTTGCTTGTGCCCCGCTTTGGCCTGACCATCCATCGCCTGTGATTCCTGAGAGGCCGCCACCGCATTTCTGGCCACATCCTCAATAGAGCTGGTTAACTGGGTAATGGCCGATACGGCCTGTTCCAGATGGTCATTCTGGGTATGAATACCACGGGTGGATTGCTCAGTGACGATACTGAGTTCTTCAGAAGTCGAGGCCAATTGCGCAGATGAGCTCTGAATCAACTCCAGTGTATCACGTAAGCTGTTTCGCATTTTTATCAGGGCCTCGATCATTCTGGCCGGTTCATCGCTGCCTGCATCAGAAATAGCCACGGTAAGGTCCCCCGAGGCGATACGTTCAGCAGCATGCAATGCCGTATTCATTGGCAACACCAGGGCACGGGTGAACAACACGGCCAGCAGCACAACTAAAATAGCGGCAATAGCCATAATTGCCCACATCCAGGTCACAGACTGCTGATATACGTCGTGAGCCTGGTCAGCGCCTTTTTCGATGAGCTCCAACTCCAGACTTTCCAGGGCCCGAATCTGCTCGGTCAGCGCCATACGGAGCGGGCGCATCTGCTGTGCGTGCAATTCGATGGCAGCGTTTTGATCTCCGCCATCCAGCATTTGCATTTGCTGGTTTTGTAATTGCAGATAGTTATTTAACTGCGCAGCAATACTGCCCAGCGCCTGTCGGATTTGAGGATGCGAAGCCAACTCTCTGCTGGCATCCAGCCGCCGCTCCAAGGCCTGCTTAGCCCGATTCATGGCGTCCCGATACTCTTTGCGACGGGCACCCTGAGCATAAAGTTGATTGACATCCTGCAACTGCACTTCAATAAAGTCAGACAACATACGGGTAGAAGATTCCAGTGCCGGAATACGCACCTTGGCTAAATCAGTGATCTCGTCGTTGAGAAAATGCAGCTTGAGCATGCCCAGGCCCCCGACCAGCAACACCAGTAATCCCATTAATCCAAACGCTGCGCCAGAGCGGGTTCCAATAGCAAAGGTTCTTATCATACATGGCTCCAAACAGATGACCGTGCCATCACGCGGGACTATTTAGCAAAAACAACAGGCGTTTCATTTCGGCTGAGCTCAACGCAACGAGAATTAACCGTTGAGTAAAAGCATTGTAGACAATAACTTAGCAGAGGTAGCGGTTTTTCCCGTTAATTTAGGATGAACGCATATTCAGACCACTTTACGAATCGGTTTTCTGACCACGCCCCCCAACAGCCTGTCACCACATACCATACGCTCTATCCGGATATTGCATACAGCCAATTGAATTCAAAACAGTTTTTGCACATATAGGCACATTTTTCTGGTAAAGCACCGGCATAGTGCCTATAACCTATTAATGTGGGTAAACAACAAATCTGGTCGCCCGCACGTTGCCAATGGTTGTTCAGGTACTGGCTCAGAGACACCTGCACTGACAGGAGAGAAAAAGATGTTAAAGAAACTCGCGTTCGCCCTACTGCCCTTGAGTCTGTGCGGAATGGCAAAAGCAGAATGGTCTGTTACCCTAACCGGTGTCAGTGATTATCTGTTTAACGGCGTGAGTCAAACAGATGAAAATCCGGCACTGCAGGGCAGCATCGATTGGGCCGCAGACAACGGCTTTTACGCGGGGGCTTGGGGCTCCAATGTGGATTTTGGTGACGATACCAACCTCGAAATAGACGCTTATCTGGGCTACTACCAGGATCTTAGCGATTCGCTGAATCTGGATGTCGGTATCGCTCAATACACCTATCACGGTGCTGGTTATAGCAGTGATGGCAACTACCCAGAGGTGTATATGAAATGGGGGCTGGGTAACACCGCCTTCAATGTTTGGTACTCATGGGACTACTTCGGCACAGGTGCAGGGCATTATATTCTGATGCTCAACCATACCTTGCCCATTAACGATAATTTTTCGGTGCTGCTGGGCGTTGACCGCTCCACCAGTATGGACGAAGATAAATATCAGTGGGAAGACGATAAATCCTACATCCATTGGCAGGCCACCGCCCAGTTCAGCCAGTGGGGCTGGGATATGTCACTGGGCGTACAGGGCACTGATTTGGATGATACCGGTGATACCAAGCTGCTGTTTACTGTGGGGCGAACTTTTAGTTTCTGACAGTTAAAGGTACCAAGCCAGACTATACGAAGCTGCGCTCAAATAGCATATCCTACAGCCCACAAATATGCCTTTTGGCACTTTTGGCTTACCGATACCAAGAATAACAGGTTATGGAGACGGCCTCACCGCTTCCTGGCAAATAGACACGGTGTGGTGACACTCTAGCAATACTCGGTTCCGCTATCATTATCCGTCCGGCGGTCACAGCATACAAGTTCGGAGCATGGCTCCTGCTCCAGTAAAAATGTCTTCTCAGTTGAAGAGACATTTCATTCGGGATTGGTCATTCCTTTACAGACAGCATGAACCTGAATATCTTTAAACAAGATGCTGTTCGTGGAGGTCGAATCATCGCTCCGGTAAATGCCAAACTTCATATAATTGCCTGCCTTGTTGTACATATTGGGTCCAGAAAAAATCACCTCACCTGTTTTTTCCTGAACAAAATCACTTCCATTTATTGTTGCCTGCACTCTGCCAGATCCATCTAAGGCCCAATTCACATCAAACGCAATCTCATTCCAAGAATCACGTTCCACTTTCACTTTTTCACTTCTAACAAAAGTATTCTCATCTGTTCTGTGGATGATATACAAATGTTCTTTGAGGTAGAAAAGCGCTAACGGTGGTGCTCTAGGTGGTAACGATTGCCAAGTTTCACCAACTGAGAAATCAGGTTGGTCGTGCCATTGAAAAAACACCTGCCATTTGCTATCTGAGACGTAACTACTAGGAATCAGAAGCTTCAATTTATAGCGGTACCTGTACTGAGTACCTCGGAAATCATTCACTATAAGTTCGGCTCTATTTCCGTTTTTGACAATATCGTCAGGAGCAAGAGTAAACTTAATAGCATCATCTTGCGAGTTAACAGGATCCTTTACCGAGTTAAGAGAGTGAGGACCGGATAGATCCTTGCCTCTCAAACCATCATAAATAGTCTCTGTTTCTGGAAGCTCGTAAACGATCGACTCCTCCCCATCGTCGCACGCTTCTTTAGGTTTATCTGCAGCAAATATAGTAGAAGCATGTGTTACAAGTGACACCACCAATAACCAACTCACTTTTCGCTTGATAACTTGCATGAAAGTTTATAACCGAATATCTACTTGATCTGATGGCAACACGTATTTTAAGTCGTAAATAACACCTTCAGCCTTCAATAGCTTTCTAAAAGCTTCTGGAGTCTTGGCTTTAAATTCCTGATGTGCCACTGCCAGAATAACGGCATCATATTTTCCGGGCTCTAGCTGAGAAACTGGCTGAATATCATACTCATGTTTTGCTTCCTGAGGGTCCACCCAAGGGTCATAAACATCAGCTTGAACATCGTATTCCAGCAACTCGCTAACAATGTCGATCACTTTGGTGTTTCTGAGATCCGGACAATTTTCCTTAAAGGTTAATCCCATCACTAAGACCTTAGCGCCACTGACCTGAATCCGTTTCTTAAGCATTGCCTTAACTAACTCGCTAACCACATAGCGACCCATACCATCATTTATACGCCGACCTGCCAGAATTACTTCAGGGTGATAACCTATTGATTGAGCCTTATGAGTTAGGTAATAGGGATCTACACCAATACAGTGCCCCCCTACTAAACCCGGGCGAAACGGTAAGAAGTTCCATTTAGTCCCAGCGGCCAATAAGACCTCTTCCGTATCAATTCCTAACTTATTGAAAATAACTGCCAGCTCATTAATTAGTGCAATATTCAAATCACGCTGTGTGTTTTCAATTACCTTAGCTGCTTCAGCAACTTTGATGCTGCTGGCTTTATAGGTACCAGCGGTAATAATGCTGCTGTACAAGTCATCGACCTGCTTCGCCACTTCCGGCGTAGACCCTGATGTGACCTTTTTAATAGTGGTTACCCGATGCTCCTTGTCGCCTGGATTGATTCGTTCTGGGCTATAGCCAGCAAAGAAATCCTGGTTAAAGATAAGGCCGGAAACACGTTCTAGAACAGGAACACAGTCTTCTTCTGTTGCACCAGGGTATACGGTAGATTCATAGATAACGATATCCCCTTTCTTAAGCACTCTGCCAATCGTTTCGCTAGCTTTAATTAATGGGGTCAGATCGGGTTGACGATGCTCATCAATCGGTGTAGGCACTGTCACAATAAATATATTGGCCTCACGCAAAGGCTCTAGATCATGTTCAAAGGCCAAGTATTGCGCCTCCGCCAGTTCCTCCGAACTGACCTCTAAGGTATGGTCGACACCGTCGCGGAGCTGCTGAATTCTGCTCTTATTTATATCAAAACCAATTACCTCTCTGACTTTGCCAAATTCTACGGCAAGAGGCAGGCCAACATATCCCAAACCAATCACAGCTAATTTCATAACTTTATAACGTCCCTTGAATATTCTTCTTTGCTTTAAACTTTTCTTTTAAGAGTAATAGTGCGAACTTACTATTAGTCACAAGATAGCGTTTCCACATACGCCCCGGTTCCTGAATAACTCTATATAACCACTCCAGACCTGCATTTTGCATCCATTTCGGAGCACGTTTAACTTTGCCCGCAACCACATCAAAAGTGCCTCCGACGCCCATTACAAAGTCAACGCCCAAGCGATCTTTCCACTTATTAATAAAGTTCTCTTTCTTGGGGGACGTTATAGCGACAAACAATAAGCGGGCACCCGAAGCCGCGATTTTTTCCACCACGTCTTGTTCATTATCCCAAAAGTAGCCGTGATGGTAACCGGCTACTTTCAGACCAGGATAAAGGGCCTCGACTTTGGAAACTGTCGCTTCTACTACTTCTGATGTCGCTCCCAGTAAAAAAACTGGAAAATGATTGATTGTGCTCATGGCTAGTAAATTGTGAAACAGATCAACCCCTGCAACTCGCTCGGGCACTGTATGGCCACAAAATCTGGCGCCCCACACAACTCCCATTCCGTCAATATTAATGATGTCACAAGCATTAACTGAATCAGCCAGTATCTTGTCTTGCTGCATATGCACAAGCTTGGCAACGTTTACAACAACATGCTGAGTAAACTTTCGTTCAGTCAAACAATTTTGTATATAAGTGACAGTATCATCCATGGATATGGAGTCTAAATTAGTCCCTAGAAAAAATACTTTGCTCACTTCTCCCCCCTGAAACTTGAACATATCCCTGGCGTAGCAATTAGGTAAAAGTTAAAAAACAATAAAAGTGTCAACATATTTGCCGTTAGAGAAATAGCTCCTGACTCAAAAAATCCAATAAGTAAAATAAAAACCAAGCTAGATGTAACAAAGGCAATATTCAGCTTAAGACTTTTATAAAGACAAAATAACATAAGAAACAAAAACACACTTAAAGTAACGTATCCACCGGACAGCATCACCTGAAGATACATATTATGCGCATGGGCCGCTGTAAAGCCTAATGCATCTGCGTATTCGGGAAGCAAGAAAATAGAAGAACCGAACCCATAGCCCAAAACTGGCTTCTTATCTATAAAGTAAAGTACGGCATCCCAAATAAATGTACGCCCGGTAAATGAAGTTATATCATCTCCGCCGTCCCTTGATACAAGTTGCAACAACTCTTCTGAGAAGAGGGCCAAAATCAATCCAAAACAAAATACAGAAGAAATCCATAGCGCTTTATTTTGCTTATTAGACTGCAGAAAAACGTAAAGAGACAGAGAGACAAGAAGAACAACAATTGTTGTCCTACTGCCACTAAGCAACAGACATACTGCAGCCAAAATCAAGCAAAAATTATAAAATCTAGCACCAATTTGAACTTTTATAATCGAGTTAAACCCAAACAGAAAAAGTATAAAAAAACCACAGACCCTGGCAAAGTTATTAGCGCTAGTTGTTAAGCCACTCATACGCCAACTAGGTGCAAAAACATCGTTAAACCAAAATGAAAAACGTCCCATTTCTGGAAAAAAAACATATAAGAGCAAAGACACAACTAAAAACCAGAACATAGACAATGTCACAATTCTAGAAAACTTACCCAGCCCATACTCATCAATGAAAAAGACCATAAATATAAAATATGAAAAAAATGTAAAAAATATAGAAAGAGTGAAAAACAGATTTTCAGACCAAATAGAAGAAATAAGCATAAGAGCAAAAAACGGTAAGACAAACAAAAACCTGGAATAGAATCGAAAATATCTTAGAGCGATAGCCCCAATTCCTATAGTAAAGAACAACACCAAAAATTTTATAACAACTTGAAAATCTATAGATTTATCATCGAAGTCTCTCAACCGAAAAGACGCGTCTACCAAAAAGAACATACAAAAAAGTGCGAAGACAGCAATTCTATAAAGCGCCAAATTTTTTGTGCCAGTACTCATAATAACTTTTTCGCTTGAGAATAATTAAGCCCTAACATTGTCATCCATGTAATTGCTTGAAAGAACAAAATATAAATTAAAACATACTCGACGCTAATATAGAAGCCAATAAAAAATATTGCTAGCATGGCTATACTACCAATAATACGAGAAACAGTAAGCTGACTAAGGAAACTCATTTTAAAGAAGACTGTCTCTATAGGCTTTGAAACAAACATAGCCAACCCCAATATTGCGTATATACCAACTGAAATTGCGGAGTAAAAGTTCAAATCTACAGCATATAGATCTTCGAAGAAAAAGAGTGAAAATGCGCAGAGGAATGCCACACCTATTCCTCCAAAAACAAGGTGATAGGTCAGCACATTATTCAGCCGTGAAATGCCATAATCCTCTGATACTGAAGCATTTTTCTTTTCTATCAGATCTACTGCTCTAGATATAATTTGGATCGGCTGGAATAGGCTTCTGATTTGCACATAAAGGGATGCTGCGCCAGGGACAACCAAGTTTAAAAACCACAATGGTGCATGACTATATATAGAAAATGACATAGATAGTATAAAGGCATCTCTTCCACCAACGCACACCAGCTCTTCTGATGTTCCTTTATCTAAGACCAAAAAGAAAAGAAAAACCAGCGCTACGAAAGCGGAACCTACCAGAAATGAGAAAGAAGAATAACCAGAATAGAACAGCAAAAGAATTAACAAATATGAGAAAGTTGTAAAAAATGCAACTTTCCTCATGTTGTCTTTCGCCAGAGCAGTTACTTTAACCAACTCAAGAATGAAAAAATAAAAAATGATGGGAAGACTGAAAACCAAAGCCCCAGAATAAGATAAATACATAAGTATCAATAAAATAGGAGCGGAAACATACAGAGAAAAAGATGAGGCGATGCACCCTTTTATAAGAGCAAGGGAGCTAGTAGTATTAGAAGTTATAAAAGGTGTAAAGACTGAGTTTCTGAAGATTCCAGATATAACCAAAGAAAATGAAAAGGCCACACCATAAGATGCTACTAGTTCTGGGCTTCCATGCGATAACAAAATAACAACAAAGAAATTAAATAGAGATGAAAGGGACTGCTCCATCACGATGAAAAACCGCTCTAAATTAATTGCTCTCCTTATTTTTAAATACATAGTCATTGCCCAGAGTTCAACGCAGCTCTCTCCGCTACATTTCCGTAATGCTCTTTTATATAGCAAGTATTAAACAGGTTTAACTTCCCAGAACTTATGTCTTGAAGTAAATTTGCTTTAACTCTCTGCTTATCATCATGAATTCTCTTCATTGCCCTGGCTATTTGCTCAGTGTCAAATTCATTTACTTCCAGATAATAATTACTTGGTTCTATATACCCTGCTATACCTGATCTATTACTTGAAATCACTGGAATTCCGGAAAGAAGAGACTCAACATAAACCATCCCAAATGTTTCTGGATAACTTGGCATAACAAGTGCAGCATAGTCCCCAGAATATATTACAGACTTATCAGCCTTGCCCCTTAAGTTACAGAGATGTGATATTTCCAATCTCTGCATTTCATTCTTAATGTTTTCTGCGGCTTCATTAGTTGCACCTCCAAAAACATCCAACCTGTATTTTTTTTCCTTAGAGATAGCTTCAAAAACCCTATATAGTCCCTTGCTCTTAGCTAAATCTAATCGTCCCACAAAAAGGAAATCCGCCCCCTCCTTATTGGACTCAACCATATTAACTCTACTTATATTCGCTAAGTTGGTAAATTTTGAATCAGGAATATATTTTCCATTAAATAATTTATTAACGGAACTTCTCGCCCAGGCGCTAACAAAGAAAACGTGCTCAGCACTATTTATAATTTTCTTGTATAGCCAACGTACGTAAAATTTTCTTTTGATAAATTTGGCATCTGTACTCCCTCTAACACTTATCAAAAGAGGTTTTTTTAATATTTTAGAGAGAACAAATGCAAAAATGCCATCAATTGTTAGTTTGTGTGCATGTATAACGTTTACTTCACTAAATTCTTTTCCTTTCTTAAAGTAAAAAAATAAAGCCGAAAATAGCATAATTGTAGAACAGAGAATGCCTAACGGAAGCCTTGGTACCACAATTGAATACAGAGTACCCGATTTAACAATCTTAAATTCCAGGCCCTTTTTTCTAACGACTGATAAAACTCTATGCTCAAACCTATCGTCTGTCTCATCGAGTAAGTTCTTTACTGCTAGCGTATTATTCGTTTCAATGCCGTCAGGAAAATCTGTTGCAACATGCAATACTTTTGGCTTCCGATATGCCATATCAAACAATCCCGCGTGTATCAATAACCACCTTACGGGCAAGCTCATTTTTATCTGCAGCTTTAAATTGCTTATGATCCACCAACACCACCACCACATTGGCTTTTTCCAACGCGGAGCTTAGGGAGACCAATTCAACGTTCTGATTTTGCAGTGATGCAGGAAGTTCGTGAATATTTGGCTCTACCGCCAGTACCTGCCCTACATTTTTGGTTGCCAAAGCCTTAACAATATCCAGAGCCGGACTTTCACGCAGATCGTCGATGTCAGCTTTAAACGACAGTCCTAAGCAAGCTATCACCGGGTGCTTAAACTGGTCAGCGGCTTTGGTGATTTGTTCCAGCACATAATGCGGTTTATGGTCATTTACTTCCCTGGCAGTACGGATAATTCGTGCTTCCTGCGGGCAGCTGTTGACGATAAACCAGGGGTCAACGGCAATACAATGGCCTCCGACTCCAGGGCCTGGATTAAGGATATTGACTCTGGGGTGACGGTTAGCAAGCTTAATAAGTTCCCAAACATTGATTTTCAATTTGTCGCAAATCAGCGACAACTCATTGGCAAAAGCAATGTTTACATCACGGAAGCTGTTTTCGGTTAATTTTGCCAATTCAGCGGTACGGGCATTAGTGACAATACATTCACCACGTACAAAGGTTTGATACAACTCAATGGCTTTAGCGCTACAGGCAGGTGTCATTCCACCTACTACACGGTCATTGCTAACCAGCTCCTGCAGAACATAACCTGGCAGTACACGCTCCGGACAATGTGCCACCTTGATATCGGCCTCTTCCCCTTTTTGCTGCGGAAAGCTCAGATCAGGGCGGGCTTGTGCCAACCAGGCAGCCATCTTTTCGGTGGCGCCAACTGGTGAAGTGCTTTCCAGAATCACCAGATTGCCTTTTTCCAGCACCGGGGCAATAGCCTTACTGGCAGCTTCAATATAGCTTAAATCTGGTTCGTGGTTGTCACCTTTAAATGGTGTGGGAACCGCTACGACAAAGGCTTGTGCGGGCTCTGGTTGAGTGGTGGCGCGAAGTTTTCCTGTCATTACCGTACTGCGAACTACCATATCCAGATCGGGTTCGACGATATGAATATTGCCAGCGTTAATAATGTCCACTGCCTTTTGATTTACATCCACCCCTATCACTTCGATCCCGCGAGAAGCAATAACAGCAGCCGTAGGCAGACCGATATAACCCAGACCAATTACAGAAATGCGCTCAAATGCCATACAAAAAACCTGTTCCATCAAAAATGATTAAAGAGAATCAGCTAAAACGCTGAGAATACGTTCGCATGCTTTGCCGTCGCCATAAGGGTTATGGGCGCGGCTCATTTGCTGGTAAGCCTGGTTATCGTTAAGCAGCTCACTAAGCGCCAGCTTGATTACCTGGCTGTCTGTACCTACCAGCCTGACTGTCCCCGCTTCCACAGCCTCTGGGCGCTCGGTGGTATCACGCATAACCAGAACGGGCTTACCTAAAGACGGGGCCTCTTCCTGAATACCACCAGAATCGGTAAGGATCAGATAGGCCTTATCCATCAGATAAACAAAGGGCAGGTATTCCAGAGGCTCAATTAAGTGAATATTGTCTACCCCTTTCAGTAGCCGATTCACAGGCTCCTGAACATTGGGGTTTAAATGCACCGGATAGATTATCTGACAATCGGGGTGAGCTTTTGCCGTATCCAGTAAAGCCTGGCAAATACGCTCAAAACCGCCGCCAAAACTTTCACGCCTGTGTCCGGTTACCAGTACCAGTCGCTTACTCGAATCCAGCATTGGGAAACTGGCAGCCAGCTCACTCTGCAGAGCACTGTTTCCGCTGATTTTTTGTCTTATCAGCAACAATGCGTCAATAACCGTATTGCCGGTAACGCTGATATGCTCTGCACCATAACCTTCTTTAAGCAGATTCTGCTTAGATGTCTCGGTAGGGGCAAAATGAAACTGGGTCAGACAGCCGGTTAACTTGCGATTTGCTTCTTCAGGCCATGGCGAATAGATATTGCCGGTACGCAA
Source organism: Bowmanella denitrificans (assembly GCF_039522935.1). Classification (NCBI taxonomy): domain Bacteria; kingdom Pseudomonadati; phylum Pseudomonadota; class Gammaproteobacteria; order Alteromonadales; family Alteromonadaceae; genus Bowmanella; species Bowmanella denitrificans. The sequence continues at coordinate 70,461 of NZ_BAAAEI010000001.1, forward strand.
ACCGGCTTCAACATGCCCAACCGGTATCTGACGATAATATGCAGCCAACGATGCAGCAAAAGTGGTGGCTGTGTCACCATGCACCAGAACCACATCTGGGCTAAATTCTGCCAACACTTCGTCTAGTCCGGTCAAAATTCTGGAAGTGACCTGTCCCAGGGTCTGGCCAGGTTGCATGATATTCAGGTCATACTCAGGTTCAATTTCAAACAGCGCCAGAACCTGGTCAAGCATTTCCCGGTGTTGCCCTGTTACACAGGTGCGCGAGTCAAATCGCGGGTCTGCCTTGAGGCTGTGTACTAACGGCGCCATTTTTATGGCTTCCGGCCTTGTACCGAACACAATCAGTACTTTTTTCATCACGAGTCTCCCTGGGCCGCCTGTCGGCAGCCAGTCAAAAATCCAGAATTTTTTTACAGTTGATAAAAGGTTTTGTACCAGTCGACAAACTTAGTCATGCCCTTGATTAGGGTCGTCTTAGGGGCAAAGCCGGTACAACGATTCAATGCATCCACGTCTGCATAGGTCTGATACACATCACCTGGTTGCATAGGCAGGTAATTTTTATTGGCTTGCTTGCCACAGGCTTGCTCTATGGCACTGATAAAGCTTTCCAGTTCCACAGGCTGATTATTACCAATGTTATACAGTGCATAGAAAGGGTTATCAGGTTGCTGAGTAGGATAGTTTTCGCTGCCGGGAATGCGATCCTGCACCCGCACAATCCCTTCAACAATATCGTCGACATAAGTGAAATCGCGCTGCAGCTTACCGTGGTTATATACATCAATGGTTTTGTCTTCGAGTATGGCCTTAGTAAACTTAAACGGTGCCATATCTGGTCGCCCCCAAGGGCCATAGACAGTAAAAAAACGCAGCCCGGTGGTAGGTAACTGATAAAGGTGGCTGTAGGTATGCGCCATTAGCTCATTAGCTTTCTTAGTAGCTGCATAGAGTGAAATCGGCGTATCAACGCGGTCACTTTCACTAAAGGGCACTTTTTGCTGGTTGCCATACACTGAGCTGCTGGAGGCATACACCAGATGTTCTACCTGGTGATGGCGACAGCCTTCCAGAATCGTCAGCGTACCGGTCAGATTGCTGTCGGCATAAGCCATGGGGTTTTCCAGCGAATAGCGCACGCCGGCCTGAGCGGCCAGATGAATAACCCGTTGAAACTTTTGTTTGGCAAACAGTGCCGCCATCGCCTCGCGATTGGCCAAATCCAGTTTGATAAAATGAAATTTGGCGTAACCAGTAAGCTGCTCAAGTCTGGCCTGCTTGAGTGCCGGATCGTAGTAGTCATTTAAATTGTCAATACCTACCACTTCATGGCCTTGTTCCAACAAAGCTTTGGCAGTAAACATACCAATAAAGCCCGCTGCACCGGTTACCAGGAATTTCATCTTGCTTCCTTTAACTCTGCATATTTATAAACATAGGGGCTGGATTAACCAGTCCCACTTTAGTACTGGGTAACGCTCTGTCCGCGCCCTATGGCGTAGTAAGTAAAGCCTTTTCGTTTCATACGATTTGGCTCAAACAAATTACGCCCATCGAAGATAACCGCCTCGCTAAGCTGTTGCTTAATCTGGTCGAAATCCGGGGCTCGGAATTGCTGCCATTCGGTACAGATGATTAAAGCATCGGCACCGCGCAGTGCCGCTTCTTTGGTGCCCACCAACGTTAAGTCTTCACGCACACCATAGATACGCTGAGTTTCTTCCATGGCTTCAGGATCAAAGGCCTGCACTTTGGCACCTTGTTCCCACAAGGCTTCTAACAGCACTCGGCTGGGTGCTTCACGCATATCATCAGTGTTAGGTTTAAAGCTAAGTCCCCACAAAGCAAAGGTTTTACCCGCCAGTTGCTGACCAAAATGCTGCTTAACCAATGCAGGCAATTTACTCTTTTGCCTGGTATTCACGCTTTCCACCGCTTGCAAAATAGCGGGTTGGTAGTCGTGCTGCTCTGCGGTACGAATCAAGGCTTGCACATCTTTAGGAAAACAACTGCCGCCATAACCACAGCCAGGATAAATAAAGTGATAGCCAATCCGCGGATCAGACCCAATGCCGCGGCGCACCGCTTCGATATCGGCACCAAGGATCTCTGCCAAATTAGCCATTTCATTCATAAAACTAATCTTGGTGGCCAGCATACAGTTGGCGGCATATTTGGTTAGTTCAGCCGAGCGCACATCCATAAACACCACTTTGTCGTGATTACGGTTAAATGGCCCATACAGCTCGCGCATTAAATCCTGAGGGCGCTCATTATAGGTGCCGATAATGATGCGGTCAGGGCGCATACAATCGTTAACGGCTGCCCCTTCTTTCAGAAACTCAGGATTAGACACCACATCAAACTCAATATCCGCGCCGCGTTTGGCCAGAATATCCGTTACTCGTTGTTTGACTTTATCGGCGGTGCCCACTGGCACCGTGGATTTATCAATAATGACTTTGGGACAATCCATATGCTCGGCGATGGTGGACGCCACGGCCAGGACATATTTCAGATCGGCAGAGCCATCCTCGTCGGGGGGCGTACCCACAGCGATAAACTGTACCTCACCATGCTTCACACCATGAGCCGCATCAGTGGTAAAGTTCAGGCGCCCCGCCTTGAAATGGCTTTCAACCAAAGGGGTCAGGCCTGGTTCATAAATGGGGATAACACCTTTTTTCAGGTTCTCGACCTTGGTTTCATCCACATCCACACACACCACATCATGGCCAACTTCAGCCAATACTGCGGCTTGCACCAAACCAACATAGCCAATACCAAATACTGTTACGCGCATTCTTCCGCCCTAATGTTTTAACTCATTCACCCCGTCGATTATTGCTTAGGGGTTAATTGGGGGAAAGCCCCGGTCTCCAGCTCTTTTAGCAAGTCTTCCATTACCATGCGGATTTGTGGGCCAAAACGCTCACTATGCAAGGCATACTCAAGATTGGCCTGCAGCAAACCCATTTTGTTACCGCAATCATGACTCTTACCCACAATCTGATAAGCTTCAATTTTTTCCAGCAGCAGCAACTGATGCAATGCATCGGTCAGTTGTATTTCGTCGCCGGCACCAGGTGGAGTGAATTCCAGAAGATCCCAAATGGCCGCCGACAATACATAACGGCCGGTAATCGCTAAATTGCTTGGGGCATCATCCAGGTCAGGTTTTTCCACCATGTCCTTAATCAGGGCATTGTCACCTGCATTTAGCGTTGCGCCGCTGATATCGACTATACCGTACTGATTGACCAGCTCCTGCGCCACCGGCTCCACCATAATCTGGCTGTGCTGGGTTTGCCCAAAACGCTGCACCATGGCCGCCAGATTGTCTTTTTTGAGATTACTACGATGCTTATCCACCATGACATCAGGCAGTATCACCGCAAATGGCTGCTCACCAATCACCGAACGCGCGCAAAGAATAGCGTGACCAAGGCCTAACGCCTGGGGTTGGCGTACCGAAATAATGGTTACATTTTTGGGTACGATGTTGCGCACTTCCTCCAGCAACTGGCGTTTTACCCGCTTTTCCAAGGTGGCTTCCAATTCGAAGCTGGTGTCAAAGTGGTTTTCAATACTGTTTTTAGAGGAATGTGTTACCAGTACAATTTCGGTAATCCCCGCCGCCACCGCTTCCTGCACAACATACTGAATCATCGGCTTGTCGACCACCGTCAGCATTTCCTTGGGAATGGCTTTGGTGGCCGGCAACATACGGGTCCCTAGACCAGCCACAGGAATCACCGCCTTAGTTACCGGCGATTTAGTAGTTTCTTTGAAAGAAGTTTTCGACATTTGAGCCATCCTTATCAATTAAACGCGGACAGCTTGAAAAAGGCAGGAATTACCCAAATTCAGTTAAGTCCGATTTAACTTATTTGTAACAACAGCAAGGGCTGCGTCCAAATTTTCGAGCCACGGATAATAACACTTTTTGTACGATATCCGCCAGAGATGACGCCTTTATGACGTCAACTTTTTGACCTGAAATTTTAGAAATCCTTCAACAAATAGGGTAAACCCACTATTTTCAAGACTTTTTTAATTAAAGCGGCAGAAAGTAAAGCTTTGCCGAAGGGCAAATATAATTTTCCAATACTCTATCCTGTGAACTTTTACTACTAATAGCTTACAGGCTGCCGCACCAAAGATGCAGAATAACACTGTATTGAGAGACCAGGCAGCGTCTCTAAATGGCGACAACAAAGGTATGACAGCAATGTAACACGCGAAATCCAATTTCCCATTTAACCCCTTGTTCGCTTTAGGTTATGCTTTGCGCACTCTAGCCTGGAAGGCTGACAGGATTTGATGTACTGGCTTTTGTCCCCGCGAAACGGCTCTTTTTTTACGGCATTTTTTGCTGGCATTCTGGCGTGCCTGTTGGTCAGTTCTGTGGTCCAGGCGGTGCAGGAATATTTTCAGTTTGACCAGGCCTTCTATCAACGCATTACCGCCAGGTATGGCGAACGAGCCAAGCGTCCGGTGCAGGATTGGCAGGAACTGATACAAGATCATCTGCAGGATGACATTCAGGTCAAACTGAATGCGGCTAACTACTTTGCCAACCGCAGAGTCCGATATGCAACCGACAAGGTACATTGGGGCCAGAATGACTATTGGGCCACCCCGATAGAAAGCCTGGTCAGCCAACGTGGTGACTGTGAAGACTATGCGATTCTTAAATATGCTTCTTTACGCGCTATGGGGGTGGAAGAGGACAATCTCCGTTTAATGTATGTGCGGGCCACCACAGTTAATGAACCGCATATGGTGCTGATTTATATTGATGCCGAGCAACCTATGCCATTGGTGCTGGATAATCTGACAGATAAAATCCTTCCAGCCGATCAGCGCCAGGATCTGAGGCCTGTTTACGCATTCAACGGTCAGGGACTATGGCTGGCGCGTGCCAAAGGCATGGGTAAACCAGTTAAGAACAGTCCTGGCGTGGCAAACTGGACAAAGTTGCTGGAACGGATAGAACAGGGTGAATAGTGGCGCAGAGGTTAACCGAGCCCAGTGCAGGCCGGTATTTCAGGAGAATAACAAATGAATGAACAACGTGGCGCAAAGCTGACAGGCGGCCTGTCACTCAAAGCCCAGCTGTACGGCTTATTGGCTATTTTGCTGGCACTGGCTTTTGCCAGCGCCCTTTATACCAACGTGGAAGGAATCCGCGCTTATCAGGCAAAGCAGTTGGCTTCGCATGCCCAGGATGCGGCCCACAATCTTGGCCTGGCTATTTCCCCACATCTTGATGAGCCCGATCTGATTTTGGCCGAAACCATGGCCAGCGCCATTTTTGATTCGGGTTATTACGAGCAGATTCAATTCACCGATGCCGAGGGCAATGTCAGATTCAAACGCACCCATGAAGGTGGCGAAATCGCTGCCCCCAAATGGTTCCGGCAGTGGTTTGTGTTAGATGCGCCGATAATGCAAAGCGAAGTCGCCAATGGCTGGGTAGCGGGGGGCGTGCTGACTGTGCAGTCGCATGTGGGCCAGGCCTATGAAACACTTTGGCAAAGCGCTGTCAGCCTGTCGCTGAACACTCTTTGGTTACTGGTAGCAGCAATGTTGATTGGCTATCTAATCCTAAAAGCCGTGTTAAGTCCCCTTTCAGCATTACAAAGCCAGGCGCTGGCGATAATGCGTAAAGAGTTTCGCCAGGTAAAGCGTCGCCCTTTTACCATGGAGCTTCGAGCACTGGTAAATGCCTTTAATCAGATGGTCAGTAATACCGAACGCAGTTTTTCTGAACAGGCTGCCTATGCCAAACGTTTGTCGGAGCAACTGTATATTGACGGCCTATCCGGCTTGCCCAACCGTCAGGCCCTGCTAATGCAGTTTGAACCGCAAAAAGAAGAAGCCTTATTGCATCACGATAACCTGCAACTGGGTTTGATTCGCCTTCCCTCTTTAACAGAGCTCAATCAACAACAGGGTTATGCCGCAGGCGACGAATACCTGCTTCACTGTAAAAACCTGGTAGAACAAATCCTTAGCCAATATCCAGACAGCCGCCTTTACAGATTATCAGGGTCTGAACTGGCGATACTGAGCCGGCTTGACACCGAGCAACACCAACAGTTGGTGGAACAGTTACACAATGTCTTTCAATCGCAATCACCAGAGCTTTACCCCCAAGGCTTTGCACAAGTCTTCATTACCGATGTTGGCATGCAGGAACCATTTCAGGATGCCATTGCCAGACTGGATACCTTACACCTGACCCACAACAGTATTGAACCCTCAACGGTTCAACAAATGGCCGTGCCGCAGCAAAGTCGCCAGCATTGGCAGACTATCATCAGGCAGTATACCGCCATGGCACAAACCGGCATGGCAATCGAAAACCAAAGCCAGTTTGATCAGATAAATGACCAGTTGGCGGGCCATTTTGAATTAATGTTGCAACCAATATTAAGTAACACAGGCGAAATCCTTTATTCCGAATCACTGGTGCGTTTTAACTGGCGACAGGACAGCTTATCTACTGCAGCCACCTTTGCCATGGCAGAACGTCTGAACCTGGGTCCAGCCCTGGAGCGCGCTGTTCTGTGCTTTATTTTGTCAACGTTGCGCCACTATAAAGAGCATAAAACAGGCATTAATTTGAGTAATGTGTTTGTCACCGACAAACAACATCAGCAATGGCTGCTGACCTTACTAAAAACTCTAAAGGGCCAGCTTCCGTCGCTGGTATTTGAAATCAAGGAAAGTGCCCTGCACCATCAGGGAAACAGAATTAATGACCTGATTCAGGCATTGCATAGCAATGGCGCTGAAGTGACCATAGAGCACTTTGGCGCACATTTGGGTAGCTTCCAGGCCATCGGTAATCTGGACATCGATTATGTCAAGATTGACGGTAGCTTTATTCGTAGTTTGAACCAAAACAATAATCTGTTCTTTGTGCAGAGCCTAACCCAGATCTGCCATGCCGTGGGCATTAAAGTGTTGGCAAGCCATGTTGAAAATGCCACTACCGCCAGACAGTGCCTGCAATTGCACCTGGATGGCATTCAGGGACGAGGGATTGCTGATGCAGCATCAATTAATGATTGTTTTAAAAATTTCATATACAGCGACACGCCCGCTGGTTTAGAATTGCGCAATCAATTTTTGTCTTAGTCAATGAGGGACCATTATGAAAATCAAGCATTTGTCCGTTCTTATGGCCGCCGCTTTGTCTGTTTCTGCTGTACAAGCACAAGAATCAGCATTGAATCTGGCCCAACTTCAACAAGCTTATGCTCAAGCTGCCAACCAAGGTCAGACTTTTGTGCAGTATCTGCGTCAGCAAGTGCTGACCGATGAAATGATTGCAGCCGATCCGGCTGCTGCAGAAGGCACATTGTCTTCGTTGCTGGCACTGCTGAGCAACGATCAGGATCAGGTGTCTGAACTGCTGAATTCTGTCAGCACATCCGGACTGAGCTCTGATCAAATTCTGGCCAGTGCTGTAGGTGCAGGTATTGACCCTACCCTGGTGGGTAATCTGGTTACCGATACACAGACAGCCGCACCAGCTGCAGCTACTGGCCCTGCCCCTGCTCCAGGCGTACTTGGCCTGGGTGCCGGTGCCGGTGGTGGTGGTACTACCGCATCTACCAACTAAGTTGAAGTTATCTGTAAAAAGGGCCGACAGGCCCTTTTTTGTTTGTGGACTCAATAACTAGTATGTCAGCAAGATTATCAGCACAAAGTAGCACGCCCCTTATATGGTGGCTGGGCTTAATTCTGATTTGGGCTCCTATTCCGCTTGGCAGTAACCGCCCGTGGGCCTGGGATCTTCTGCACGCACTGATAGCCCTTGGTGGGCTTTGGCATTTTGTTTTGGTGTTACGGCAAAAAGCCAGCTTGTGGCCATCGGTTCGTCTCAGCACCTTGCTTTTGGGGCCTGTACTGATTGCTGGCTATCTGACGCTGCAAAGCCACTGCCTGATAGCTGGCATTTGTAGTGTTGATCCCTTTCAAACCGGAATTATGCTGGAAAAAACCCTGTATTTAGTATTGTTTATGTATCTGCTTTGCCAGCACTGCACCAGCCAGACACAGTTAAAGGTTATTTTAACCTGCATTCTGATATCCGGCGGATTCCAGGCCTTATATGGCAGTCTGCTGCACCTTAGTGGCGTGGAACTGTCGCCGGTGTTCGGAGTTGCAGAGGGTGAACGCGCCAGAGGCAGCTTTGTTTATCAGAATCAGTTTGCTAACTACCTGGCACTTTGTCTGTGTTTGGCCATCGGCTGGATGCTCAGTGAACTCAGCACTAACAAGCAACGGCTGTCCTGGGGAAAATGGCTGCGGTCACTGTCTGAGCTTATGCTGAGTAGAAAGCTTTTGCTGCGTCTGGCCATTATTTTAATGGTAATAGGTTTAGTGCTTAGCCGTTCCAGAATGGGTAACGCTGGCTTCTTCACCGCGTTAGGGCTGGTTTCAATACTGGCGTTATTTATTTACCGCCGCCCACCACCACTGCTCAAATGGTTGGTACTGAGCATTTTTATACTGGATATGCTGCTTATCGGCTCCATGTTTGGCGTGGAAAAAGTCAAACAGCGTATGCAGGAAACCAGTTTTGTCAGTGAAGCCCGCGACGAAGTGGTATTGCACAGCCTGCCATTACTGCAAAAAGAAGGTCTCAGGGGTACTGGTGGCGGCACCTTTTACACCGTATTTCCGGCTTATCAGCAGGGCTCTTATAGTGGCTTTTACGACCATGCCCATAATGATTATCTGCAATTTGCCATAGAGCTGGGCTGGCCCATCACCCTGATATTATGCTTGTGGCTGGTGTGGGTGCTGTGGCAAGGCCTGTATGTAATGCACAAGCGAAAAACCAAGTTGTACCAGGGCATTGCCTTCGGATGCAGCATGGCTTGGGTGCATATGGCCATGCACAGTACAGTGGATTTTAGCCTGCAGGCGCCGGCCAATGCCTTATTGTTTGTCAGCCTGCTTAGCTTGATCTACTTGATCAGGACGCTGCCCGCTGAGTACAAAGCCGGGTCAGATTTTTAATTCGGCTTTGCTCTAAGGCTGGGGTTTTGTTCAGTAAATACGGACAAACGATATCCTGGCGCTGGTATTGGGCGGTCAATTCCCTCAGGGCCTTAAAAGTAGGCCAATGAGATTCTGCCGCCCGACCAACAATACTCAGCAACCATATTTTGTCCGCAATAGGCAGGCTGCCCCAATTGGCCAGCCCAACGGTCAGTTGCTGACGTAAAACTTCCGGGATAAAGGGGCCATATTGTTCAGCCCGTTTAAGCTGTGTTATTGCACCCGGCAGGTCATTACCTATAAATGCCAGCGCATAGCCATAATCAGAATAGGCATTGGGCCAATCAGGCCTGAGCTGAATGGCGTTTTCATACAGGTGGATCAGGCTATCCAGTTGTTTTACTTCGAAGCCAAGATATATCCCCCATTCCATTACTTTCGCCAGGGTCAGCATATAATGAGCAGAATTTGGTTTGCTACTAAGCGCTATACTGGCAGCCTGCTTAGCCAGTTGATAAGTGGCCAGGTCCTGCTCTTTACCCGCTTGCCACTTGTCCAGTTTGTCAGCTGCCACATAATACTGAATATTGCCATGGGCCGTGGTATATAACCCGGGCAATTGCCAGACCAGCAGTAATAGCATGATTACTGCAAAGCTGTATTTCAACGCGGGATTTAACTGAATAGAGAGCGGCATATCGCCCCTGGCGTCGTCACCATCAAACGTTCAGCCGTTTCTTCCCCAAGCAATTGCGCTGTATGACTGAAGGCTTGTTGCATTCGCGGCGGTCTGCGCTTAACCGAATGGGTATCTGAAGCAATAATGTCGAACAAGCCGTCCTTAAGCCAGCGCTCGCCGAGTATCTGAGCGGTCTCCCCCATTTCACCAACCAAAGCGGCGGCGGTGAGCTGAAATAAACATCCAGCCTGTTTAAATGGGCGAATCAAGTCGGGATTAGCCTGCAGATCACGGTTACGTTCAGGGTGGGCTATCATCGGCACTATGGATTGTTTCATAAGCCAGCGGATCAGCCGATCGGCACCGGGCGGAATATGGCTGTGAGGAAATTCCAGCAGCAGTACCTTATTGCCGTTCAGTTCACCTAAAAACAGCAACTGTGCTTTTTCCACCGCGGGCAACAACTCAGCACAAACCCTGGCTTCACAGGCACTACGCAATTCGATATTGATTTGTTCTGCATCGCACAAGGACTGCAGATGGCCCAGGCCTGCCAGAATTTTCAGCCTGTCATTGTCAAAACGCCCTGGATACCAGTGTGGTGTGCAGACTATACGTGTTACCCCTTGCTGATGGGCAAGACGCAACAAAGCCAGTGACTCTTGTGCGTCACTGGCCCCGTCATCAATACCTGGGATTAAATGGGCATGAAGATCAATCATGCCTTGTCAGCAGGTTGTTCATAAGCCTGATAGTAACCGTATTCTGAACTGCCACCATAGTAGCTGGTCTGCTTATCGGTGGCCAGTTGGTTAACCACCACCCCATACACTCTGGCATGCGCCTGATGCAGCTTAGCCAGAACATGTTGCACCACAGGGCTGCGGGTGCTGTCGGCTTTCACCACTAACACCACCGCATCCGCTTTGGGTGCAATCACCAGGGCATCACTCACGGCCTGCACCGGCGGCGTATCGATTATGATCTTATCGTAGCGCGATGACAGTTCTGCCAGCAGTTTACTCAGTTTGTCGCCGGACAACAGTTCCAGCGGATTCAGAGGCACCGCACCGGCTGGCATCACATCAATGCCCCGGACATCACGGATAATACAATCGTCCAACTCTTCGGTGCCACCAATACAGTCAGCCAAGCCAGCCTGATAAGGCGGTAATTCCAGACGACTGGCCACAGTGGGCTTACGCATATCCGCATCAATCAGCAGCACTTTTTCCAGGCTGGAGAACGCAAAGGCCAGATTAAGAGACGCCGTGGATTTACCTTCTTCAGGCAATGAAGACGTCACCTCTATCACTTTAAGGGGTTTGTCCAACGCCATCAGCGACAAGCTGGTTCTGATACTACGAACCGCCTCACTATACATTTTTTGCTGGTCGTCAAAGAAGGCAAAGGTTTTGTCTTTTTGCGCCAGACGTTTCTTCAGTCTGGGTATATAGCCCAGCGCCCGGTGACGCAGCAAAGTTTCGACGTCTTTGGGTGACTTTACGGTATCGTTCAGGGCGTCGAATACCAGCGCCACCACCATACCTAACCCCACACTGGCCACAAATGCCAACAAAATAATGAGTTTACGCTTTGGCTTGACCGGGTCAGTTGGCATAGTGGCAAAGTCGGTAAAGCGCGCCACGGGAGAATTAAAATCTCCTGCCACTTCGGTTTCCTTCTGACGCCCCAGGAAGTTATCAAATAAGGTGCGGTTGGTTTCCACTTCACGTTGTAAGCGACGATACTCTGTTTCAACCGAGCTTAAGCCGGAAAACACCGAACGAGCTTCTTTGAGCTGTTGCTCCAGGGCGACCAGATTCTGGTCGGCAGATTCCAGCTCCTTCTGGATACCGGCCACCAGCTCCTGAATCTGGCGACGCAGGTTTTCCTGGACAGTTTTAAGCTCGGCCTGCGCTGCAACCATCTTAGGATGTTTCGGGCCATAAACCTGCGCCAGCTCAGACACCTTGCGCTCAACCGTGATCAGTTCACGCCTGACGTTCTGAATAGATGGGTGAGACGTGACCTCTGGCAGACTCTGCAGACGCTGGTAGTTGTTTTTGTAACGCTCCAGCAATTGCCATAAACCTTCGGCTTGTGCCTTACGTGACCGTGCTGAGGTAATGTCGTCGGTAAGTTGCTGCAACTCGCGCGCATCCAAAGAGGTAATACCGGCCACATCCACCAGGTTATTGTCTTCGCGGAATCGTTCCAGGCGTTTCTCTGAGTCTTCCAGACGCTGGCGTAATTCTTCCAGGCGCCCGCCCAGCCAGGTATTGGCCTTTTGCGTGATTCCCATACGGGCGTCTAACTGGCTTTCGATATAGGCCTGGCCCAGCGCATTAGCAATATCCCGCGCAAGCTTGGGGTCTTCAGATTCGAAGCTGATTTGCACTAACTGCGTACGACGAATTGGGCTGACGCTGATGCGATCAATAAAGCGATTCAACGTCTTGGTCATCTTACGCGCCGCGGCCGCTTCCTGGTCCAGCGAAGGTTCTGAAGGCAGGAAAGGCAGCGCCGATTTAATCAGCTTGACCAGATCATTTGTCAGCGAGGATTTGCCCTGAAATTCAGGGTGCTCAAGAATATTAAACTGGTGAAACACCCGTTCAGCCACAGCTCTAGATTTGATGATTTCAAATTGGGTCAGGTAATACTCCTGCTGCATGGAGTTAAAACCGTACACTTCTTCGATCTTTATGGCCTGCGCCTGCTGCGCCTCAATCAATAATGTCGAGGTGGCACGGTAAACCTTCGGCATTCCGAACACCACCACGCCCACTAATACGGTGACCATAATGGCCATCAGCAGGATGCGCCATTTGGCCGCCATAATGACCATAAAGGTTTTACGCAGATCAATAACCTGCTCTCGGTTTTCCTGCTCCTGCAGGTTAACGGATTCCATAGGCGCCATGCTTAGAAAAATCTCTGTTGGATAGTAATGGTATCACCGGCAAATACCCGACTATTCAGAGTACCGGTTTCCTGCTGTGACTTACTGCCTTCACGGGACAGACTGACGCCTTCTTTAGACGCCCTCTCGGTCAAACCGCCTGCCAGTGCAACGGCTTGATTGACCGTCATACCTGGTTGATAGGGATAAGCTCCTGGCTTCTTCACCTCACCGTGTATATAGAATGGGCGGTACGCCACAATCCCCACATACACATTGGGATTGATCAGGTAGTCACCCTTCAGCCCATCATGGATCAATACTTCCACTTCCTTTAGGGTTAGGCCACTAAGGCGTAACGCACCGAGAAACGGATAATTGATGATACCGCTGTCGGTAAGCTGGGTGCTGAGATCAAGCTCTTCTTCCCCGTAAACCTTGATTTCGATACTGTCACCAGGCCCCAACCGGTAGTTTTCGCCCTCCTGGGCGAAAACCTGGCAAGACAATACAAAAAACAGAAAACACAGAACTCGCATATAGCCTCTTACAGATTCATGCCTACGCCAAGATAAACCACGCTCTTGTCGTATTCAAAACGCGCATCAGTGGAAGAACGATCAGAGATTTGCACGCCTCCCTCCAGCTTCCACAAGTAGCTGATACGATAGCTGGCTTTGGCTTCGTAGCGCCAGAACTTATCTTCCTGGTCGTACCCTTGATAGTCTGAACGAACATGTCCAACAGTCAGGTTAGTCTGCATGTCCTGACTCCAATCATGGCTCCAGCCCAAACCGTGACGGCTTTCTTTAATAACGTCACCACGCAGGTCCGGATCGCGGGCACGACGACCTGTTTCCAGAGTAACAGTGCTATAGGACAGAGGCTGCCAGTTCACTGCTGCCTGCCATGAAATACCGCTGAAATCTTCACGGCTAGCGGAGTCGAAACTCTTTTTCTGATAACCGATACGGAATTCACCACTGGTCAAAGCCGTAGCCTGCCAATCCATACCCACCAGGTAGCGAGTATCAATGTTGTCACGATCCCCACCCACCGGGTCGATTCGGTCATAACGTATATCGTCACGAGTTACCTGGGCAACCAGGCTGGTGAAAGCACCAGTATCGTAGTAGAAGGCCGCCTGTGCGTTGGTTTTGTTAAACTCACGGAACTGAGTAACGTTTTCCAGGTTCTGATAATCCTTCTGCGTATAACCACCACCAAGACGGATACGGGCAGGCGTAGAACGCGCACCAAACTCAAAGTAGCCGTTAACATCCAGCGTGCGGAATTCAGCTGGTTCGGCCTGGGCAGAGCCACCAGCATCAAATACACCAGTGCCGCGTTCCTCGTGGCCATCTACAAATTCAGCTTCAACAAAAACTCGGTGAGAATCAGAAAATTCCCATTTTGCGTCACCGCTGGCATAGGCATCCAGGAAATTATCTTGGCTGCTGGAGAAATAGTTGCCTTTGCTCACCCCGGCTTGCAGATTATATTCATTCACACCGTCCAACAGTCTGGCAGCAACAAAGGGTGAAAATACCGCAATGGTACTACCCTGTTCGTTTACCCCATCATTACTTACGTTGTCATCATGTTTCAGTTTAAAATCGAAGCCCGGCATAATATCAAAGCCGCTTTCGGTCTGAATCACATAGCCAGCCTGGTCCTGTGCAATAGCCGCTGAGCTCAGCGCAGTAGCGATTAACAGGCTTAAATAAGTAGGTTTATTCATGAAAAGTCCCCTAGTACGCATTTTTTCCGGTAAATCCCTTAAATAAAGTCATAAATACAATTCTGATATCAAACCACAGTGACCAATGACGTATATACTCAAGGTCATATTTGACACGCATTTCCATTTTCTCGAGGGTATCGGTTTCCCCCCGCCATCCGTTAACTTGCGCCCAGCCGGTAATGCCAGGCCGCACTTTATGCCTGAGCATGTAATATGCCACTTGCTTACGATATTCTTCATTGTGGGCCACCGCATGAGGACGCGGACCGACTACAGACATATCACCCATCAGCACATTGATAAACTGCGGCAGTTCATCCAAAGAGGTACGGCGTAAAAAACCGCCGAGTCGGGTAATACGTGGATCATTTTTAGTCGCCTGGACCACCCTGGCACCGTTTTCCTGCACGCGCATAGAGCGAAACTTCAATACTTTTATGGCCTTACCATCGAGCCCGTAACGGTTTTGACGGAAAAATACCGGCCCGGTGGAATCAATTTTGATCGCAGTCGCAATAAGCAGCAGTAATGGAGAAATCAGCAACAGCACAGCAGCACTGAATAACACGTCAAAGGTGCGCTTGTAGAAATCCTTAATACCATAGGCTGGCGATTCAAATACGCTGAGCGTATCCAATTCGCCTACGCTGCCGATACGTGCGTGCATCAGGTTTTTCAGCAGGAAGTCAGGCACCATCAATACATCAACAGTGGTGTCACCTAAACGCTGGATAATATCGGCAATACGCCTTTCCGCCAGCATCGGCAAACAAATATACAACTTTGCCACTTCACCTTGCTGGGCAAGCTGCACCGCTTCTTCAATACTGCCTTTGAGTAAATCCTTGTAGCCATTGCCTAAACGTTCGGCCGTTCGGTCGTCAAAAAAGCCGATACAGTCAAACCCCAGTTCAATATGCTGCTGCATTTCCTGATACAGCTCCATGCCTGACCGGGTCATGCCTACAATGGCGACTTTTTGCATACTCAGACCCCGGCGACGACGCCAGGCTTTAACATGCTTAGCAGAAATACGCCAACTCACCAGTGCCAGTAAGCTTGACGAATACCACCCCAAGAGCACAACACGGGAAAAGGTTGCGCCCTCTTTCAATACAAACAGCAATGAAAAAATCAGCAAAAAGCAGGCGCTATGCACCAGTATGACCAACATCAACATGCGGGAAAAACGCCCTACCCGCCAGGAGCGATAGAGGGCGACAGACTCGCCAACATAGGCATAAACCAGCACCAGCGACAGCAACACCAGCAAATAATCGCGCGAAAAATCAACACCATACAAGTAGCCGGCAACCAACAGGCTGGTAGCCAGAATGAAGACATCAATCAGGCGATAGATAAAATGTGTTGAGGAATCTACTTTGAATAACGACGAGGTATTCATTTTCCGGTCCTTGAAAAGAAGTACTTACATACCGCCTAAGGCAAATTGGTGCGCAATGCTAAAGTAAAGACATTGCAAATCCAACCACTAAATGACGAAAAATTACGCACATTTTGCCAGGCGCTTGAAATCTTAAAAAAAGTTCTACTCACTAAGTTGAACTTTACCTTGCGGCCTGCGCCAGGCTCTTACTGTGAACCAAGCACACAGCGCTAATATCCAGCCCGTTGCAGAGGCGGCGAAGTCAACCACACTAAACTGACGATGCGGCACCCAAGCCTGAATCAGCTCGTCTATGCCATATACCAGCAGTAAAGTCAGAAAAAACAAAAGCTGGCGAGCCCAAGTCTTTGCGCTGATACCCGATAACTTAGCCAGCGCCAGAGACAGACCAAAGCCTACGCAAATATGCAGATAATAATCTGCGCCCAGAAGCCGCTCAAACCACTTCGGCAATGCGCTCCAGGCTGGTATATATTTGGCAACAACCAACATTAAACAAAAAAAGCAAGCCAACAGAGCGGTACTGTAAGGAATAGTTAATTTCTGTTTCAGATTCATGAACACGCACACTTTCCTTGCAAGTTCCACAAACAAGCATTAACACCTCGTTAACACTTGAATTTACTGGCTTTGTGGCTTCTCTTTTTTAGGATAACAAGTAGAAAATAACAACGCATCTAAAACATAATATTATTTTTTTGGACTGTAGGACTCCTTTGGCACCAAACCCCCTCGTTTGTCAGAGTTTTTTACACACAAGATCCCAATGAATACAGAAACTTCAATACAATCAAAAGGATGGAATTAAGGCACAATTATTGCTTTAGGAAAAAGCAGGATATGTTGTTATTTATTTTCAGATAAGGAGATTCTCGATGCTGAAATCTAAGCTATTAAAGACATTTGTTGTATTTTCCGGACTTAGCATGGCCGGTGCGCAGGCCTCTATTCTTAACGGCAGTTTTGAGCAAGATCCAGGTACGAATCCTATTGTAATGAACGATTCCACCTGGGTTGCACCCGATCCTAATATTCCCTTTGCTGGATTGGTGGGTGCCGATGAAGGCAAAAGATGGGGAGTATTCTCCGGGTTATCAGACTGGAATGTGGTAGGTGGTGCCGGTATTGAAGCTAATGCCAGCGGTAATATCGCCGGTTTCAACGCTTATGATGGTAACTACTATGTAGAGATGGACACCCATTTCGACTACCAAAACCCGACCAATAGTAACACCACTATTTATCAGGAAGTTACCGGGTTAACAGTGGGTCAGCAGTATGAGCTGTCATTCGCTTATGCTTCACGTACCACCTTAGCAAATGACAATGGCGTAAGCATTTTCTGGGGTGACGATGTCGCTAATCTGTTCGATACATCAGTAATGGATGTGGATACAGATGGAACTGCATTGGCATGGCGTATCATTTCCCTGAAACTAACTGCCACAGCAGAAGATATGCTGCTGGGTTTCGGCTCTTTTGGCACCGAAGCCTATGATGTGATGTACAAAGGCAATCGCTATTACAACCCTGAAAGTAATGGTAAAGGTGGCATGCTGGACGCTATCAGCTTGAACGCTGTTGATGTACCAGAGCCGGCCAGCCTGGGTATTTTGGCACTGGGTTTATTGGGTCTGGGCGCCGCCCGTCGCAAGGCTAAATAAAGCTAACTGTCAGAAAGTTTTACAAAAAACGCCAGACACTGTCTGGCGTTTTTTTATGCCTGTATGTGGCGACTAAAAGCACATTCATTTTCACCGCAGAGGCGCTGAGGTCGCGGAGAAAAGCATAAGATCTCTCGGTCTATGTGCTCAAAAACTCGGCGTTCTCTGCGTCTCTGCGGTGAATAATATTGGCTTCTCGCAAAGACGCAGAGTGCACAGAGAAAAACACGCGGAGTAATTATTCCTTAAACAACTCTGTGCTCTTTGTGAACTCAGCGGCACTGCGAGAGATAGTTTCGTGACTTTCGTGGTTGGTCTTTATCCCTCTGCGAGTTTTTCTTTGCGTACTCGGCGGCTTTGCGAGAGGGCTTTGTTTATTTACTCGGCAGAAAGTCTTGTCTTCGTGATTCTTCTTTTCTTCGTGGTGATACGGGGCTGTTTTTAAAAAGCTATTGATCAGTCTCCAGTCTATCTCTGTGTTCTCTGTGCCTCTGTGGTTCTATTCTGTTTTTTACAGGATATTGCTTAGCGAACTCAGCGTCTCGGCGAGAGGCAATCCCGTATTAAGGTCAGTTCTGTGTGCTCAAATACCATTAGTAGGTTTTATCCAGCCCGGTAAGCAGATCGGTTTGTGGTCGCCAGCCTGTACTGAACAAAAGCGACGAGTCCAGCCATTTGCGTGGCGTGCCATCTGGTTTGCTGGTATCAAAATGAATGGTACCGCTGTAGCCGGTAATTTCAGCCATTGTTCTTGCCAGTTCAGCAATGCTGATATCGCTGCCACAACCAATATTAATGTGTGACTGCATAGGCGAAACCAACGCCCAAAACCTTGCTGTATCCATATCCATTAAGTGCATACAGGCTTGGGCCAGGTCGTCTACATACAAAAACTCCCTGCGCACCTTACCCGTCCCCCACACTGACAACTGGGGTTCATTGTTGCGCTTTGCCAAATGAAAGCGTTGCATCAGGGCCGGAATAACATGGCTGTGTATTGGGTGAAAGTTATCATAAGGGCCATACAGATTGGTGGGCATAACACTGCGAAAATCGCATCCATGCTGGCGATAATAACTTTCACAAAGCTTGATCGCGGCGATTTTTGCAATAGCGTAGGGTTCGTTTGTTGGCTCAAGATGGCCAGCCAGCAAACTCTCTTCAGACATAGGTTGAATCGCCAGTCTGGGATAAATGCAGCTGGAGCCAAGGTTCAGTAACTTGGTTACATCACTTTGATAAGCCGCATGAATAACATTGCAGGCAATCTGCAGGTTCTGATAAATAAAATCAGCAGGCAAATCACGGTTAGCCAGAATACCACCGACTTTAGCTGCAGCCAGATAGACCTCATCGATCTTATGCTGTTTAAAGAAATGGTATACGGCCTGCTGATCCAGAAGATCCAGCTCACTTCGCTCTGCCACCAGCAGTTTAATGTCAGGTCGCGCTGATAACTTTCTGACCAGGGCCTGCCCGACCAATCCATTATGTCCTGCAACATAGATGCATTTCATAGTTTGCCCGTTAATAACCATGGTGTCTTAGCAGTGCCAGCTGCTTGGCCTGCTTTAAATCGGACTCAACCATTTCGTGGCATAAATCAGTGAAGTTATAGTCAGGTTTCCAACCAAGTTCACGCCGGGCCTTGCTGGCATCACCAAGCAACGAATCCACTTCTGCCGGACGGAAATATCTTGGGTCTATTCGCACTATGATCTGACCTTGCTGCAACCCTGGTGTTAGCGTGGCATCCATCGATTTCACCCGACCGATTTCATCCTGACCTTCGCCTTCAAACTCCACCATGATGCCCAGCGCTGCAGCGCATTCCTGCAAAAAGTCCCGTACCGAATGTTGCTCCTGCATAGCGATCACATAATCGTCTGCTTTCTCTTGCTGAAGCATCTGGTGTACCGCCCGCATATAATCCTTGGCATGCCCCCAGTCACGACGAGCCTCAAGATTCCCCAGGTACAGGCAGTCCTGCAGCCCCAACGCCATGGCAGCAAGACCACGGGTGATTTTGCGGGTAACGAAGGTTTCACCCCGACGCGGGGATTCATGGTTGAACAAAATACCATTGCAGGTATACATGCCATAGGCTTCACGATAATTCACCGCAATCCAATAGGCATACAACTTAGCCACGCCATAGGGTGAGCGGGGATGAAATGGTGTCAATTCGTTTTGCGGTGTTTGTTTGACTAAACCATATAACTCAGAGGTAGAAGACTGAAAAAAGCGGCTATGTTTATCAAGTCCGCATTGACGCATGGCTTCTAACAGCCTCAATGTACCCAATGCGTCTACATTTGCCGTATATTCTGGGGTATCGAAAGAAACGGCGACATGGCTTTGTGCTGCCAGATTATATATTTCATCGGGACGGATCTCTGCCATTAGTCTGGCAAGCTGACTGGAATCGGTCATATCGCCATAGTGCAAGGTCAGTCTGGTGTCCTTATCATGCGGATCCTGATAGATGTGATCAATACGGCTGGTATTCAGAGACGAAGCCCGACGCTTCATACCATGTACCCTATACCCTTCAGCCAATAACAATTCTGCCAGGTAAGATCCATCCTGACCGGTTATTCCGGTAATCAATGCGACTTTTTCGCTCATGGTTTTCCTAATTGCTTACGACTCACCAATCTGTTCCACCAATGCCCTATCACCTGCCACAAACCTAACAGCAAAAATCTTGGGTTATGTTTGATGTAGCGCCAAAACAGACGTCTTGGTTCCTGACTAAAGCGATAAAGCCACTCTAAGCCTATTTTCTGCATCCATCTCGGTGCAGAAAGCTTTGTGCCTGTTATAAAATCAACGGCCGCACCAATACCAATCATTAATGGCCCTAGGTGCTGATGACTGGCCATCCATTTTTCCTGCTTGGGGCAGCCTAGCCCAACAAATAACAATTGTACCCCTTGAGCTTGGATGTCTTCGCGTACTTTTTCTTCTTCGCTTGCTGTAAGGGGACGAAAAGGGGGAGCAAAGCGGTACGCCAAATGTAACCTTGGGAAGCGATTCAGCAACACATCCGTTAACTGCTGTAACTGTACACTGTCGCTACCGCCATATATTCCCACCCTGATGTTGTGGTGCTGAGCTTGTTCACATAAAGCGAGAAACAAATCCTGTCCTCGAATCTGTCGCGCACTTGTATGCCCCATTAAGCGCTGCATCCAGCAAAGCGGACGCCCATCGGCCAGAACCAAGCGAGCCTGACTAAGCAGTAGTGCAAAATCCGGGTCGTCCAACGCTTCCATGCACATATGTACATTAGCCAAACATACATAGCCTTGTTGCCCGGTCCGGCATAATTCGATAATAGTGTCCTGAGCCTGTTGGAAGCCACTAACCGCAACATGAGTGGAAAGAATAACTGATTTCAACGACTACATCCCTGCACTTAATTCATTGTAAAGGCTAAGCAGCGCCTGGGAATGAACCTGTGGCGTGTAGCGCTGCAAAAATGTCTGTCTGGCTTTTTTACCCATCTCTTCAAGCAACAGTGGTTGTGCTAGCATCTTATTGAGTTGTCCCGCCAGTATCTGCCAGTCGGCACTCTCTATCCATTCACCGTTATATCCCGGTTGAACCAGTTCCATCAATGCCCCTTTTTTACTCACCAATGCCGGCGTGCCATGGGCAAAGGCCTCCATAACAACATTGCCAAAGGTTTCAGCTACACCAGACGGCGCAATCAACAATGCTGCACCTTGGTATAATTCACTGAGGTAATGCTGCTCAACCTGACCAACAAAGCGAATACGCTCAGGTATGTCTGCTGTGGGTCGATTGGCTCCAGCGACAACCAGTGGATATTCAACGTGTCGCCAGGCATGCAATAGATTATCCAAGCCTTTTTCGGCAGATTCACGCCCAACAAACAGCGCATAATCCCGTGCCCCATTGGCTTTATTGTGATCGGCCTTTGACGTCGAAGGATAAAAATGCGGCAACACCCGCAGCTTATCGGCAGCAAACCCCACTTTAATAAAGTGTTTACGCACATAATCAGAGGGACAGATAAAACAATCGACTTGTTTGTGCCAGGTTCCCAGCACGCGGTGGCTTTCAATCATAGTGCCGACAGCCAGGCTCGCCAATATTGAATTCTGATAACTGGCCTGCCAGCATTGTGACAAAGTATGCGCGACAGAATATCGGGCGTCACCCTCTGGCAACATGGCGGATGGTGTCAGACAGCGAAAATTGTGCAGAGTCAGTACCGTTTTCATCCCCAAGGCTTTCGCCTGATAAAAAACCGCCGGCGACAACTGAGGAAAAAAGTTATGCACATGCAATATATCGCCCTTCTGCGCTTGCATGGCAATTAACTGCTGCTTGCCGCCACATCGCCAACTGGCCTGCCAGCCCAGACGTGCTTTTTCCAAAAGGCTGCTGGTTGCCGGGTTATATTGATACCAGGGGATCAGCTCAATACCGGCATCGCGCAGCAACTGCGCTTCGCGTTCTACTACCACATCTTCCCCACCACGGCGGCTGTAAAAGCAATGAGCCTGAAAGACTTTCATGGCTGATTCCGAGGTTGCAGACAGGCCTGAATACCGGCAGCAAATTTGCTGACCATAGCGTCAATACTGTACTTTTCACTGCTTAAATAAGCGTTATGGCACTGTTGTGTATAGCGGTCTTTATCCATTAGTAATGCCGCTGTCGCATCACACAGCGCCTGCGCATCAGGTTCAACTAATTGGCCATTCACATTTGGCTCAAGGTAGGCAATTTCCGGACTGTGATATGGCAGATCGCAAGTTATATAGGGTAAACCTGCGGCAAAAGCATCAAGAATGGCCAGCCCGGTAAGGCCCGGATTCATTACCAGTGCTGCCTCGGCGTAGGCACGCGCTTTGTCCTTGCCAAAACAGGGCCCGCGATAATCAAGCCATGCTCTGGGGGTCATCAAATGCGCCAAAGGGCCATGGCCTAAAACAATCAGTTTTTGCAAAATACCCTGTGCGAATAATCGCTCAGCAGTGTCCAGCAACAAATCCAGGCGTTTCTGTTCATATAGCGCGCCGCAGTACAGCAATGTACCGGATTGTTGTGTACCGGTTTGCCGTAGCGCAGCAACCTGCCGGGCAAATTCATACGTATCAATACTATTATTTAGTGCACTGACCTGCCCGGCTGGCATACCAGCCTGCTCAACATGCTCTGCGACTTTTGCGGTATAAGCAAAGAACCAGTCAGCTTTGTTGATTAGCCGGGACTTCAGTTTGTCGCGCCAACCATAGTGTTGCCCCTGATGATGAAAACCATGCCCCCACCAGGCCAGCCTGGTCCGGCTGGAAAAGCGCCGCCGCAGCAACAGCCAGTAATTTAGCAAATGACGATTGGCCTGTTCGACTATCACTAAGTCGTATTGATTCAGATTGCTTACCCGATGCAGTGTTATGCGGCCAAACCGCAGCACGGGGATCAACCGGTAGAAATCAGCAGGCGGCTCAAGACAATTGTCCTGTTTAAGTTGCTCGTTTTTATCTGGCCTGGCAAAGGCCACCGTGAGTTGAATATCAGCCGCCGCCAGTTTATCGTGCAAGCGTGTAAATAGCGGCACACGATATTGTTTTAATACATCCTGGATAATTAATACCTGGTACATCAGCGGCTTCCCACTTTGCCGCCGTGCAAATCGGCGGGCTTCTTGCCGCGCCACCACAACCATAAGCGGGGAAACAGCTTGCGCACCAACGCCTTAAGCCACAACAGCGGCCAAATGGCGCCACCATGTCGACGAACAAACAACATCCACTCATCCACCGGCACAAACTTTCCCGGATGATTCAGTAATGTCAGCCGGGTCGATAAAGGCAAGGATGCATCAAACACTGAATTAAGCTTGGAATTTGACGCGCAACGGCCAAAATACCCTGGTGCCACATACAATGCTAAACCGGCCTTTTTTAAGCGAAGACCATAGTCAAAATCCCCCAGCGCATGGGTGAAGGCTTTGTCCAGCAAGCCGATAGCAGCAAAGGCCTGGCGGGGAATCAGACACAAATTGCCATTGATGAAATCGCATTGCTGACTTTGTGCCTGCGGTTGCAAAAGCGCGCCGAAACCAAGGGGGTGCCAGGCGCGTAGCGAACGTCGACCGCCGTAACTCACCTTATCGGCATCCGGCTCCTGCATGCTGCCAACCAATGCACCCGGGCATTCGGGCAGTTCAACAAAGGCTTGCCACAACCTGTGCAGGGCATCCGGATATAATTGCACATCATCGTTCAGCCACAGATATGCGTCATAATCCTGCTGACTGGCCTGTTGCCACACATACCGCATAGCGCCATTCCAATACAGACTGCCGCTGCCCTGATGCAATTTCACCCAGGGATACTGTTCCTGCACCGCTGACGACGTGCCATCAGTACTGCCATCATCCAGTAAATAAATGTCCAGTTGCAGACCAACGGGTAACTGCTGGGTTTGCAGGGATGCCAGACAGGCCAGGGTTTTTGCCTTGCGGTTAAAGCAACAGATCAGTACCGCCAGCGTCTTCATAACTGCGGCTCCGTGCTTTGCTGTGGCTTTATTCTGGTCAGATAAAAGGGGTAAAGGTAAAGCAAAATAACCAGTTCACCGGCCAACAGGGCAAATAAACTGGCCACCGCACTCACTTGCCAGACCAGTAATGCTGCGACAGGCAAGGTGACCAGTGCAGCGGTTGCACAAGCTTTGGCCAGCAGTGCAAAGTTATCACTGGCCTGCGCAACGGTTGCCGGCGCTTGCCGGATACTACGCAAGAACATGATACAGCCCCACAGTAAACATAGCGTCAGCATGGTGTGCTGCTCATCTGCAGACCATAAACCGTGCTCCGGAAAATACAGCAATAGCGCAACCAACAGGGTGTTTCCCGCCCAGCTGAGTAACGACCAACGTGCCAATTGGCGGGCCGCCAGACCAGACAATGTTGCCGGGGATGCATTTAATAAACTCGCCAACCTGGGACGTTCATACATTGCCAGTGCCCCCTGAACCACCAGTACCGGTCGATACAGCAGCGTTGCCGCCGCAATAGGGGCAAAGGCAGCCGGACCAGCCAGTAAACTGATGATATAGCTATGGCCGTTTGCGGTGGCTTCCAGACTCAACGCCCCCACCAGCGCGGCCTTGCCCTGATTACGGATACCAAGATTAACCGTCTGCAATTCGCGGTCTTGCATCGATAACAGCAACTGGCGCATATGCTCCCAACCTAAGGCGATGATGCCAGCTAACAATGATACCCAGCAGACCATCAGCACCTGGGTCAGACTAATGTTGTCGCTGAACCACAACCAGAGCGCACCGAGCAGCATAAAAAATGCGGTTACCCAGTCGCTGCGCATACTGGCAAGAGGTCTGACACTCAGGCAGTAACTGCGGCCAAACCAGCGAATCACCCCCAACAAGACTAAGGTTCCGGCGTGCCAGAATATCTCTGCAGGCAAATCCAGTGCGTATACAAGTGCGACCTGGCCCAGCGTTAGCAGTAATGCCAGCAGCAGATTAGCCAGAAAGAAACCACGCAATGCCAGTGGTGGGATCACAGGCTGATTTAAAAAAATCAACAAGGGGGCACCTAACAGCGCGTTGGTTATGCCGTAGGCGAGACCAGCCGACACCTGCAACATGGCAAAACTGCCAAATTCTGATGTCAGACCATTGCTCAATAACAGTAAGGATAAAACCAGATTAGCCACCGCCAACGCGGCACTGGAAGAAACATTCAGTAGACGACGCCATCCTGGCCATAGGCTGTTTATCAACAACTTAACATCCATCATTTGTAGTAATAAGCCAGGCCAGTTTTGAACAGGATATCAGCACGAAACCGCACGCATGGAAACGCTATCACTGCACATCACGTCAGGCGAGAATTTACCCGCCAAGATAGCATGAATTAGCAAATGAATCAGCAGGTACCTGCACTGACAACCAGCCTCCTGCTGGTTGCCAAATATGGTCCTGTTCATCGGGTTGTTAACAGCGCTAAAAACGTAAGGCTTTGACCCAACCGATAACCAGCGATAAAGTACTGAGACTTAGTATAAAAAACACCCACCAGGATGACCTCGCGATGTTGGGCGGCTGGTATAACGCGCATTTTGATGATCTCGACAAAAGTCGCTTGCAAGCTAAAGCCGCCCGTTTAGGTCTGGTGCTAAGCACTCATTCGTTGCTTAGCGGCGAGTTGCAACTGCTGGACAATGCCGATCTGGAACTGGCCACACAAGATCTGTTGCTACTCAAAGCGCAAGGTAAGTTGCTGCTGCTAAGTTGCCAGCCAGATGGTCATCATCCATTAATATGTCAGGCCCCTACTCAGGCCATTTTTTATCCCGCCAAGCTACAATCTCAACTAACACCAAGCCCCCTGCCAGCAGCTCTTTCGCCGCTGCGTAGCCTGCAGACGTTAGCCCGCGTAACCGGCAAACTCGAGCAATGGCTACTGCAGGACGACTGGCAGAAAACCTGCGGCAGTCTGATGATTTTGCACTTGGACTTGCCTGAACCGCTGATGTTCGTCCAAGTCCTGCCCTGCCGCGGTTTTTCACGCTGCGAAACCTTACTGGAGCAATGGGTACTTGGACAGTTTAGCGAAACAACTGCCAGCAAGGCATTTTCCCTGGCAAGTCATTGCAGTGAACATCCTCTGGTGACAGCCAGGAGTGCGCTGGCGGTCCCGACCAATCAAACGGATCTTGGCGCGTTGGCGAAAAGCTGGCTGGCAGCCTCAGTGAATATGGCATTTGCCAATATCCAGGGTATACAACAGGACCGGGACACCGAATATCTGCATCAATTCCGGGTGAATCTGCGCAAAAGCCGCAGCGTGTTATCGCTACTGAAAGGGGGATTCGCCGGGCCCCAGCAAAAGGCCCTGGCAGCGCAGTTGCGCACTCTGATGAACCGCACCAATGAACTCAGGGATCTGGACGTGCATCTACTGGCAGAAGACAGATACCGCGAAAACTTACCTGACAATATAAAGCCTCAGGCCGACAAATTAGTGCAAAGATTGCGCAGCAAACGTCAGCGCGCTTACCGCCACTTGTCCAGCATGTTGGCATCTAAGGCCTTTCAACGCCAAACACAACAGATTGAGCAGGATATAGCTGATTTACCCTCAGGACCCAAAGCGCACAAAGCCGCACTGGACGTTGGCCGTAAAAAATTACTGAAGCAAGTGCAGCGCATTATTCAACTGGCTCTACAACTTAGCTTTGATGCGAGCGACCAACAAATTCACAACCTGCGCCTGGCCTGTAAGAAGGCCCGTTACCTGGCCGAGTTTTTTCTGCCAGGGCTGGAAAATCAAGCAGTCGGGCACCTGGCCAAAACCCTGAAAAAGCTCACCACCCTGCTGGGCGATTTTAATGACCAGTGTGTGCAACAACAGGAACTTAATAACTGGCTGTTGCAAGAGCAACAGCAGGTCCCCTCCGACCATAGCTATATTGCCTATTTACAGTTGTTGTGTGAGCACTGCGAAGACAAAAAACAACAGGCCAGAAACAAAATCATCAGGCAGTTGCAAAAACAGCTGACAGCCGCCAACCAACAACAGCTACTAAACGCATTAAGGAAGACCATATGAAGATTATTGCCTGCTACAGCAATAAAGGCGGGGTAGGAAAAACCGCCAGTTCCGCCAATTTGGCCCACCTGATGGCCCAGGCCGGACATAAAGTTCTGCTGTGTGATCTGGATCCTCAGGGCGCATCGTCATTCTACTTTCGCCTGAAACCGGCCAAGAAGCTTAGCGAAGACAGCTTTTTTACCGACCAGGACAAGCTGCTTAAAGCAATAAAAGGCAGTGATTATGACAATCTGGATGTGTTACCGGCCAATATGGATTTTCGCGATTTCGATATCTTTTTATCGCGTATGGCAAAAGGTCATAGTGCATTAAAAAAAGCCCTGAAAAGCGTGAAAAAGGAGTACGACTTTCTGCTACTGGACTGCCCACCCACTATTTCCATGTTGTCGGAGTCGGTATTCAGTTGCGCCGACTGGGTGCTGGTGCCGGTAATCCCCAGCACCTTATCGGAACGCACACTGGAACAATTGCTGGATTTCTTCACCCAGCACCAACTGGAAAAGCACAAAATCCTGGCATTTTTCTCCATGGTGCAAGTGAGTAAGAAACTACACCTGGAAACCATGCAACGCCTTAACGAACAACATGGGGACCTGCTGCTCAGCACCTTTATTCCGTTTTCGTCCCATATTGAACGCATGGGCGTACACAGGGCACCAGCTACGGATTTTGCCAAAGGCACCCCTGCCGCCCAGCATTATCTGGATTTATGGCGGGAACTGGCTAAACGCTTTAGTTAATTCACGTGGATGCTAAGCAAGGTTTAGCTGCCAGGACACGCCAAAGCGGTCATTCAACCAGGCAAAACGGCGGCTAAACCCATAGTTATCAAGCGGCATCAGTGTTGCGCCATGTTCGCTCAAGCGCTCATAGACACGGGTAATTTCCGCTTCAGATTCACATTCCACAGCCAGCGACATAGCTGGGGTAAAGCCAAACTGATGATCCAATGCGCTGTCCATTGCCAGCACCTCGGTGGAGCCGATGTGAAAGCGAGCCAGTTTAACGCTGCCCTCGCGCTCAGGGCCACCCGCTTCATGATATTGAATATCGTCAACAGCCGAGTCAGCGAACAACGACGTATAGAATTCGATAGCCTGCTGCGCCTTACCGGCTTGCTCCCCAACAAACAACAGGCAGGTAGTTATGGACTTCATACGATCTCCTTACAGTTTACGCTTGGCTTTTGTAACACAGCTGGCCGGCCGAAAATGCAACAGATTGATCGGCAGTAACCAAGCTTATGCCATTCGTATCGACGGCAACTTTAATGCCATCACGCTTCGTTCCGTACCCAGACAACATCCTCCCTATCCCGCCATCGATAAGGTGGTGAAAACGCAATCTGTCTATACACATCAAAATATCCAGGGCACGTTGGGAATGAACTTTTTACAGTTAACCGCGTAAAGACTAGCGAGGAGGTCACTTTTTATGGCTATAACAGTAGAGCAGTTGCAACACCAGGGTAAAATCGAGCTGGTGATTGTTCATTCGATTAGTTGGTCGTTGTATCAATTGTCCATTGTGGTAAATGGGCAGAATCATTGGTTGGTTGATGCCCAAGGTCAAGCGGTCTGCTCACACAATATACTTGATTTGCAAAGGCTGTTTGAAGGTATTCAGGTCGGCCAAATGCGCCTTCAGCATCAAAGTGCTTATGATGAGATGATTGGGCAGCCCACCAGAAGCAGCAATTTGCTGGATGTGCCACTTGGCAATAACAAGTTGTATTAGGAGCTAACTGCCTATTGGATTTGTGTTTTTATTTAAGTCCAGCGCTCAGAACAACCCCATCTGACTGCTGGCCAGATCGTCAAAGTTCAGGCCAACAAACGGCAGGATCCCTTCTGCCACCGGTCTGAGCTGCTTTTCCACATAGTGGTCGTAGTCTATGGGGCTACGCTGATATTCCACTGGCTGTGGGCCGTCGGTACTGATGACATAGCTCACCCAGCCCTTATGTTGATATTGCAGCGGTTTGCCCAAGGCGTGGTTTTGCTCATCGGCTAACCTAGCGGCTCTGGCATGGGGCGGCACGTTTTTAATATAACGGGCCAATGGCCGGCGCAGGCGCTTACGATAAACGAGCTGCGTATCCAGCCTGCCACTGCGGGTATCATCTATGATGCCACGAATATAACCGGCCACATCTTCACCAGCAAACACCCGCCGGTATAGCTCGTGCTGAAATTCCCGGGCCAGCGCCGTCCAGTCGGAGCGCACCGACTCCAGCCCTTTAAAGATAAGTTTGTCACCGTCAGCAGTGGCCTTCAGTCCGGCATAACGTTTCTTGCTACCCAATTCCGAGCCGCGGATGGTGGGCATTAGAAAACGTTTGTAGTGGGTTTCAAACTCAATTTCCAGGTGGCAATCCAGTTGCAAATCATCGCGAAGTTGGTCCTGCCAGCGCTGATTAATCATCGCCTCCAGCCGCTGCCCTATATCTGTCGCCTGCGCATCGTCCACCTTGTCCCCCAACCACACAAAGGTGGAGTCGGTGTCACCATAGATAACCTGATAACCTTCGGCTTCAATCCATTTGGCGGTGGTTTGCATAATTTCATGGCCACGCAGGGTAATCGAACTGGCCAGGCGGGTATCGTAAAAACGGCAGCCTCCCGATCCCAGCACGCCGTAAAATGAATTCATCAGAATTTTAATTGCCTGGGAGCGGGCTGCGTCTTTCTGTTTTTTAGCTTCATCCCGTTGGCGCCATAAAGCAGCGATGATATCCGGCAGGAAGTGTTTATCACGGGAAAAGAGCGCACCACGAAAACCTGGGATGGCATTTTGCTGTTCCTGCAAACCTTCCACCAGGCCCATGGGGTCAATCTTAAAAGTACGGATAATCGAAGGGTACAGACTTTTAAAATCCAGCACTAATACATGACGATACAGGCCCGGTCTGGAGTTCATCACATAGCCGCCGGGGCTGGCCAGCCCGCCACCGTCCGGCAGGTTGGGGGCGATATAGCCAGCCCGGTGCAATTTAGGCAGATAGACATTGGTAAAGGCCGCCACCGAACCCCCGCTTCTGTCCAGCTCCAGGCCAGTTAACTGACTGCGAAGTCGCAAAAAGTCCAGCAAACGGGTATGGGCAAAAATGTCCAGGACCAGTTGGCAATCCTGCAGGTTGTATTTGGCCAGCTTAACCTTGTTGTGAAGAAAATCATGCTTGATGGTAGCCAGGCGATCTTCCACATTTTCGGTATCTTTACCTTTGCCCAACAGGCTTTGCGCGACAAACTCCAGGCTAAAACTGTCAAACTGATAAGTAGCCGTTTTCAGCGCATCGATACCGTCAATCACAACCCGCCCGGCCATACCGACAAAGCCCTGATTTGCTTCGCGTCCATCGCGCCAGGTGGCAACACTGCCACCCCGCCCCATCGCCAATTTAACCCCCAACAATTCGGCTCTTTGGATCAGCAGCTTAAAATCAAAATTCACCACCGCCCAGCCGACAAATAAGTCCGGGTCGTAGCGCAGCACTTCGTCAATCAGTGCCAACAACAGGGCTTTTTCATCTTCTACCCAGCGGATCCAGTCTGGCCCAGGCTCAGCATTGCCTCGCATAATCACGCAGTGAAAGTCATCCGCCGCCAGCCCCACTGAATACAGCTCGCCCTTGTCACTGCATTCAATATCCAGCGACAACAGCCGGAAATCTGGTTGATAGTCTGCCGCCCTGATCCGTGCCTGCTCAACCTGTTGAAAACCCAAACGCTGAGTTTGCACACCAGTGAAGGCCAGGCTGCCATAAGCAAAGCGCTCCATCAGATAGCGATCAGCCAGACGAATATCATCTTCCAGGCAAAGTACATTTGCGTCTTTGAGTATGTCTCTGGCCTGATACAAGCTTTGCTGGGAAGAAAAGTACAGTGCCGTAACCGCATTGCCAGTAAAAGTTTTCATTGATAAATCGCGAGAAGAGAAGTTCACTGCGGCGCGCTGCAACAACTCACTGGCCTGGTTTATATCCTGCTGTTGGACAAAGAAAACCGGCTGTTGAGGTTCACTCAGTAATCGTACAGGACCTTGATCTGTGGCCAGCCAAAGCTCGAGGACAACACCGTTAGAATGTTCGAAATGATTGCGGGTCAGCACAAACCCGGAAGTGGCACTGGACAAAAAATGCTCTCATGAAATATCGGCGGCCAGCTAGCAGCCCGGATAAGATAACGATACCAATGAAGCCGTAACCAGCCAAAGTCATTTATTCATAATCTGCAAAATCCTATGTAAAAGATAAAGGGTCATGATGAGCATTGAACCTTTATCTGTCTGCGAGTAGGCTTGCCGATGAGCCTTTATCCTGGTTGCTGCCAATGCCCATTCTGCTTTTGCTGCTGTTGTTTTCGCCTTTTCTGTCGGCACAAATGACCCAGACCGATATGGATTACATATGGATCACACCCGACCCGCCGGGCAAAACCCATAAAAACATTAACGAACTGGGCACTAAAACCGCCACCTTCCAGTTATTGGCAGATGCGGCTCCGGATAAGAGTTATTTTGTACTGATCGCCAATACCAGTCGTGCCATACAAATGTTGGAGGAAATGGACAATGCCTGTGCAGGCAATAAAGTGCGCTCCAGCGACAGAGTGGATAAGTTTCCCGTCACCCGGCTGCCCCAGACCCTGTTTCCAGGCTTGCATCTGTATGTGAATAAGCGTAACAAGCTGGCCGATCAGCTCACACAGATACAGCAAGACAAAGGCACCATTCATATCACTGATGTACTGGAACTGGTTGGTGAAAAACAGTTTGGGCTGGTCGGCGGCAGAAGCTATGGCGACCAGCTTGATAGCCAATTTAAACAACCTAAGTGGCAAACTAAGTTCTGGACCCGTACCAGCGCCGATATGGCAGCGGGTATGCTGGATATGCTGCTGCAAGGGCGGGTATCCGCAGTGATGGAATACCCTAACAGCGCCTTTCATTACAGCCGCCAGTTGGATCTGGATCAGGATCTGATCAGCTTTAAAGTGGCAGAAGCCCCGCAGCAGGCGCAAGGTTTTATCTTTTGTTCCAACAGCGCCAAAGGCCGTTTGCTGGTAGCCTTTTTTGATACCTTAATCAGCCGGGTAAGTAAGCAGCGAGCTTATCTGGATGCGCATTTAAACTGGATGCCTAGCATGGACAAACAGCACTTTATTGAATTCTATAACCAGGTGTACGGCACGGCATTTCAGTTATCAGACAGCACTGACTGAGCCATTAAACAGGCCAGCCAGCAGCAACGTTACTTTCAGATCATGAGCCGCTGGTTGCCAGATCACCAAAAAGGCCGTCTGCTGGAATACTACAACCAGCAGTACGGCACGCAATTTAAAGCTGATTAATTTGCTGACAGTTCAAAGCGCAATTCGCCGCCCGCCAGTAACTGCTTGTGAGTTAACACCGGACTGGACAAACGTTCTCCGTTTAACCATACAGCTTGCACCCAACCTTCGCCCTGCTTCACAACGCGCAGAGTGTTGCCTGCGGGTAACGCCAAAGACGCTTGGCTAAACTGCGGCGTCCCCAGCACATATTCCCCGCCCACCGGATTGAGTGGATAGAAGCCCAGTGCACTGAACACGTACCAGGCCGACATTTGTCCCAGGTCGTCATTGCCGGCCAGGCC
Source organism: Bowmanella denitrificans (assembly GCF_039522935.1). Classification (NCBI taxonomy): domain Bacteria; kingdom Pseudomonadati; phylum Pseudomonadota; class Gammaproteobacteria; order Alteromonadales; family Alteromonadaceae; genus Bowmanella; species Bowmanella denitrificans. The sequence continues at coordinate 103,148 of NZ_BAAAEI010000001.1, forward strand.
ATCGGGCTGAGCCAAGTACATAGTGTCACGGATTTCTTTAATCCTGGCTTCACCTTTGTGCTTATCCTGAGTAAACGCATACAAGTAAGCCACATGATGAACCGGCTCATTGCCATGGGCATACTGACCAATCAGGCCGGAAATATCTGGTGATACATCACCCTGCATCTCAGAACTGGTGGCAAACAGCTCGTCCAGCTTGGCCACAAAAGGTTGTTCACCACCAAAGAGTTCAATCAGCCCGGGCACATCATGGGGCACAAAGAAGCTGTATTGCCAGGCGTTAGCTTCGGTGTAGTCGGTATTGCGGTGTTCCACATAGGTCGGATTAAAGGGCGTAACCCATTGACCTTGCTTGTCTTTGCCGCGCATAAAGCCGGTACTGGCATCAAACAGGGTGCGATAGCTCTGCGCTCTTTGGCTGAATAGTTGGTAGTCGGCCTGCTTATTCAGAGCCTTGGCCATCTGCGCAATAGCCCAGTCGTCAAAAGCATATTCCAGGGTTTTGGACACCGCTTCCACTTCCAGGTCAGAGGGTACGTAACCATACTGACGATAAAAATCGATACCGAATCTGTCCTGCATGGCCGACGCTTTAATCGCCGCCATAATATGCTCAGGATCGGCGCTGGTCAGGCCTTTCAGATAGGCGTCCACTATGACCGGCACCGCATGGTAGCCAATCATTACATCGGTTTCATTGGACATCAGATCCCAGGTGGGCAGCAAACCTGTCTCGTCATAAAAGCCCAGCATGGACTTAACCATATCATCAACTTTCTCCGGATTACTTAAGGTCAACAGCGGATGCAAAGCACGGAAGGTGTCCCACAGGGAAAACAGCGAATAACGCCGATAGTCTTTGTCTCTGTGCACGGCACCATCAGCACCAAAGAAGGCGCCATCCACGTCATAAAATACCTGTGGCGCCACAAAGGCATGGTACAAGGCCGTGTAAAACTTGGTTTTATTAGTGTTGTCGTTATCCTGTATCTGGAATTTGCCTAACTGCTGTGCCCAGGCCTGGCTGGCTTGCCATTTAACTTGCGCAAAATCCTTGTCTGCCGTTTCGGCCTCAAGATTGGCTTTGGCACCGGCAATACTGGTATAAGACAGCGCTATTTTGGCTTCCAGAGCCTGTTTGGGTTTGCCGAAGTTCAGCACAATCTGGCCTTTTTCAGCTTGTAGCTGATCGCCTTTTAACGCCTGGTTGTCATTAAATAACTGATGGGCAAAAGGCTGATTAAAGCTGGCCACAAAGTAGATGGGTTGATTCTTGGCCCAGCCGGTGGACAGGCGGTAACCGCTCAGTGTGTAGTTATCTTCCACCTTCAGAAAGGTCACGACTGGCTTGTCATAGTTCTGTGCATAGCCCAGATCCACCAGCAATTTGGCATCCTGTTCGCCTTCAAACTGATAGCGGTGTACACCCGTTCTGGTGGTGGCGGTCAGTTCAGCCTGCACTTTTTCCTCGGGCAAATACAGGCTGTAGTAGCCTGGTTCGGCGGTTTCACGCTCATGCCCGTAAGTGGTAAAAATCCGCCCTTTGTCATCCCTGGCCCGTGCCTGGTAGTCACCCCGAAACGGCATCACCAGCACATCCAGCATATCTCCTACGCCGGTACCGGAAAGATGGGTGTGACTAAAACCCAGTAGAATGTTATCGGAATAATGATAGCCCGACGTCCAGTCCCAGCCCTTGGATGGATTATCCGGGCTAAGCTGCACCATGCCAAAGGGCACCAAAGCGCCTGGGAATGTATGGCCATGGCCACCGGTACCAATAAAGGGGTCGACATAATCCAGCACCTGCCTCACAGGTTCAACCTTTGCTTCAGCTACCTGCGAGTTAGAGGAGGCACATCCCAATAGCGACATCAGGGGTAAGGCCGCCAGGCCATAAATCAGGTTTTTCTTTTTCATTAATCTTTCAACTTATCTAACCAGTTTTTCTTCAGGAACCAGGAGGTCAGCACGGCCAGCAGTAATGCCACGGCCATTTCTGTCCATTGTTGGATTACCAGGTAAATGGGCAGCGCCACTAAACAGATTTGCCAGGCCATCCCCACCAGAATATTGACCATATCGCGCCCAGGATGGGTGTCGGGGTCAAAATCCGCGTCGGCGGCCAGCACGTTATCGCGCACCGGCCCCCAAACACCCCAGGGGCGCACCTGACGATAGAAGTCACACAACACCTGCTCCTGTTCAGGTTGGGTCATTAAGGTACCTATAATGGAGCCGGCCAGACTGATGGCCAGTAGCACAGGGAAGGCAAATAACGGATGAGTGCCAGGCATCAGTAGCGGCAAACACAAAGACGCCAGCAAGCCACTGATCATGCCCCAGAAATAGCCGTAGGCATTAAAACGCCACCAGTGCCATTTCAGTAAGTTGGCCGCCGCATAGCCGCCAAACAGGGCGCCGAAAATCCACTGCATAATGTCATTGATGCTGGACAGCATCAGGCCAAACCCTATGCCTACCACCACCAAAACCAGCGATACCAGATAGCTGACACGCACATAGGTACCTTTGTCGGCATCCGGGCGGAAATAGCGCTTGTAGATGTCATTAACAAAATACACAGGTGCGGCATTTAACGACGCCGCCAGGGTCGACATAAAGGCCGCCAGTAACCCGGCAATCAGCAAACCGGTTAACCCTACCGGTACAAAATTGTTGATGGCATAAGGCAGTATTTGCTCAAAATCAAACGCGCCACCCTGCGCCTGAATCTCCGGGCCCATATATACCAGCGCCAGCACCGTAAGCCCGGCCACCATCATGTAGCGGGGAAAGAACATCACCAACGACACCAGGCCACTCATCTTGGCCGCTTCCTTGGGCGAGCGGGTCGCCAGGATCCGCTGCATATCGTAGTTGGGCACCGGGCCAGCCATAGAGAACAGCACGCCCTTAAACAACATCATCATCACCATCAGGCCAATCAATTCCAGGCTGTCAGACTGGATCTTGTCGTTAACGCTGTCTATCAGGCCCTGCCAGTTAAGCTCCAGTTGCCAGCCAAACCAGATATTGTCCCAACCCGGCGGCGTAGCGGCCTGAATTTGCTCAGGGCTAACCAGATTAATGGCGATAATCCCCACCGCCACGGCGGCCACCGTCATAATCACAAACTGCATCACTTCGGTGAACACCACCGAGTACATACCGCCTTTGATCACATACAGGGTGGTCACGGCAAAAATAATCAGTGCATAGGTATCGGGGGAGAGCTGCCAGGGAAAGAAAATCGCGGCAAATTTACCTATGCCTTTAAAGGCATAGGCAATAAAGCCAATAGCACTAACAATAGCGAAAATCACCACCACCAGTTGGCAAAGCTCAGCGCCTTTACCTGTGCCAAAGCGGGTTTGCAGCCACTGGGCACCGGTCATCACGTTGGAGCGGCGCAGCCAAACCGACAAATACACCATCAGGAAAACCTGATTAAAGATGGGCCACACCCAGGGCAGCCAGGCACTTTTCAATCCATACACAAAACACATGGACACCAGCCACATGGTACCGGCAATATCGAACATCCCCGAAGCGTTGGACACACCCAATGCCCACCAGGGAATCTCCTTACCCGCCAGAAAATAGGCATTCATATCCCGGCTGGCCAGTTTGGAAATATAGATACCCAGTGCCAGGGTACCGGCCAGGTAGATACCGATTACCAGCAAATCCAGCCAGGACAGACTCATTGCTCTTCCTCCTTGTACAGAGACTGATAGTGAGCACTTAGTTTTTCAATATCAGAGACCTGCCAATCGGGTAGTTCCAGATAAAGGCATTTGCTTTGGCCTGGCAGTAAATCAAAGAAATTATCCGACAGATTACCTGGCGCACCAGCAATCTCGATATGGCATTGACGCACCAAAGTATCAGCCGTCAGGGTCAGATTCAGCCTTTCGCTTTCAATCCCGGTAGTCAGAGTCATATTGGGCCGTTGTAACTCTTGTAGCTTGCTGGGCACAAAATAATACAGGCTGTCGGTCAGCAATTGCCCCTGCGCGTCCAGCAATCTGCCCTGTAACACCAGTTGTTCAGCCCGCTGGCCATTTAACAGTGTGGCTTTATCCAGCAGCGCCAGTTGTGTACTGGTGTTTTTTGGCGTATCCAGTGTTTGCTGTTGTTGCCAGATAACTTGCCCGTCAAAATCCATCAGCGTCAGTTCCAAACTAGCCCTGATAGAATGCAAGCGATCACTAACCAAACGTACTCTGATGTCACCTTTATGCTCATCCAGTACCAGTAAATCGGTACGGAAGCTGCGCCTGGCCTGATAATGCAGGGCTTTCCACCGCCCGTAATAATCAATGCCGGACCAGGAAGCAGCCGGCCAGGTGTCATTTAACTGCCAGTACAAGGTTCCCATACAAAACGGCCGGGCAGCGCGGTGTGCTTCAAAGGCCAGTTTCAGGCCTTCAGCCTGTTGCACCTGACTTAAAAACAGCAAACGCGGGAAGTTTTCCGGCGCGCTGTATTCCTGTTCCATATAACTGCGGATCAGGCTATTACCACGCGGATGTTTCTGGTGCACCCGCAATACCTCTGAGTCCAGTTGCCAGTCCTGCGGCTCGGTGAAGCGGGTCATGGACGATGCCAGCGGGAAAGACTGAAAACCAAACTCACTCATAAAACGCGGAATGCGTTTCTGATATTCACTAAAAGGCTCTTCACCGTGCCAAACCCCCCAGTAATGGTGATTGCCCATATGGTCCATATCTTCTTCCCAAAAACCTATAGGGGAAGAACGTAGGTAAAAACGTCCCGCATCAAATTGCGCTACCGCGTCGGGCAGGCATTGATCAAACAGGCGGATATAGTCATCTTTGAGGCGGCTGTAGAGGCTATCGCTGTAGCCAAACTTATCCGGCCATTGCCAGTGCTTGATGGCCATATCCACTTCATTGTTGCCGCACCACAACGCCAGACAGGGGTGATTGCGCAAGCGTTTGATGTTGTATTCGGCTTCTTCCTGCACATTGGCCACAAAGGCGTCATCGGCGGGGTACAGTGAACAGGCAAACATAAAGTCCTGCCAAATCAGAATGCCGTTTTCATCGGCCAGGCGGTAAAATTCATCGTCCTGATAAATGCCGCCGCCCCACACCCGCAGCATATTCATATTGGCCGCCACCACGGCGGCTAAATCCGCCTGATGCCGCTGGGCGGTCATCTGATGAATAAAGCTGTCACCGGGAATATAGTTTGCGCCTTTCATAAATACCGGCTGGCCGTTCACCTTAAGGTAAAACGACAGACCCATTTCATCCGGCTGATTAACCACTTCCAGGGTACGCAGCCCCACCCGTTGGTGATGGGTATCCACCATCTCATCGCCATCCAGCAGGCTGAATTCAAAGTCATACAGAAACGCCTCCCCCAGACCATTGGGCCACCACAACCTGGGATTATCCAGACTGAAGCCCACTTGATGCACAGATTGGCCTTTATCCAGCAAAACTGAACATTGCTGGTTTAGTTCCGGGGCTTGCCGGCAGCGTACCTGTAGTGTCAATTGCTGTTGCTGCTGCGCCTCTGCTTGCAAGGCAAAGCTGAATTCGGCTTTTTCACTGCTAAGCTGATGCTGAATAAACTGCGCATCGGCAATTCTGGCGCTCTGAACACCCTGCAGGGAAATACTGCGCCAGATGCCGCTGGTAACAAAACGCGGCCCCCAGTCCCAGCCAAAATGGCAGGGTGCCTTGCGGCAATAGACGCTGAGTTTCTCTTCTGACTTGTCATTTTCAGCCGGGTAGGCAAACCCCGCTTGCAGAAAAGCAGGCATGGTTTCATTAATGGGCGAACGAAAGCGCACTTCCAGTAAGTTTTCACCTTCAATGAGCAAAGATTTGCACGATATGCGCTGTCCGACGAACATATTGCGACCTTCGGCCAGCTTGTGACCATTCAGGTACAACTCGCAGAACGTGTCCAGCCCCTCGGCCACCAACTGAATATCGGCGTTTTGCCACCAATCGCGGCCCAGATTGAAACGTTTCTGGTAGTGCCAGTCTTGCCGCTCAATCCATTGCAAGTGACTTTCATTGTCACGATAGAACGGATCGTCTATCAGGCCGTTGGCCAGCAAATCGGTAAAATTGCAGCCCGGCACAGTGGCTGGCAGCCATTGCTCACTGCTGGCCTGACGAAATTGCCAGTCGCCACATAAATCAAGAAAAACGCTGCCGGGCTTGGATAAATTGCTAGTCATAATGCTCTTTGAAAATAAATGAATGGTTCCCAACCGGGATACAACTAATTAGCCGGCCCACAGCGGGCCGTCATCTCTGCCACCCTGGCCTGACTGACCCTGCCTTCTTCCAGCAGGGCCGAATAGCTATGCACTGACCAGCACTGGCCTAATGGCGCCAGGTGTTCGTATACCTGGGCAAGGTTGTGTAGGTGAATACCGCCACCGGCCACCACCTCAATACGGTCTTTGGCCTGGGCAATGTAATCGCCTAATCTTTGCAGTCCTGCCGTCACTCCCTGCCGGCTATCCCAGGGCGCTCCTGCACTCAGAATGCGCCTGACCCCAAGGTCAATCAGCTGTTCCAACGCAACCTCGGGACGGCGCAGGGCATCAAAGGCGCGATGAAAGGTGACTGGCAGGGAAAGTTGATGGGCCAGGTCCACCAGGCGTTTAAGGGGACCCAGATCCAACTCAGCCTCTGCGTTGAGCAGGCCAAACACCACACCGTCGGCACCACATTCAGCAGCCTGGTACAGGCTTTCCTGCATCTGCAGTAGATCTTGCATGGCGTAGCAAAAGTCACCACCACGGGGACGGATCATCACCAACATGCCAGGCACATCAGCAAAGGCGTCGCGGGCAATGTGCATCGCTTCAACACTGGGGGTCAGGCCGTCTAGCTGCATCTGCCCGCACAGTTCAATACGCACAGCGCCGCCTTGTCGGGCCGCCTGAACGTCCCGTTCCAGGTTTTGCAGGTCATCGGCGTTTACGCAGACTTCCAGCCCGATCATGGCAATAACTCCAGATGACCAAGATAAGCTTGCAGCGGTTGCCCGCCGTCGGTCTGCAAACCTATGGCGGTCAGCTTTTTACCGGCCAGCTCAGCCAGCTCAAATCGCTGTGTGGCCCAATTAGTGGAGCTTTTAATCGCCAGCGTCATGCTCTGACCGTCGGCCGTTTGCAGACTCAAGGCTAGTCCCTGCGCATCGCCTTTAGTCACCAGCTTAAGGCGGGTGGAGGAGGTCATCATCAGTTCGGTGGCAAATAGCCGCGCCTGCCCTGCCATACCTTTGTCAGCTTGAATAGCAAGGCTGCTGCCGCCAGCAAAGACCTGATCGAAATCAAAGTGAAGTGACAATGGCCCGTTATGGGCAAACTGCCAGGTGGGCAACAGATCCTGGCGGCTCATATCTGTCCAGGGACCACCACGCTTGTCGCCATTTTCCATCCAGACCTTGCCTTGCCCGGTATTGAAGCTGGTCACAAGGGGTAAGGCCGTGATCGTCGACTTCACCGGCAAATAAGCGCCAATTCCTTTCCAGCCATCTTTATCGAGGCTGGCCAGATTCAGGTCATCACCGGCAAATAAACGTACTTCGCTGGCATAGAAGGCGGCCTCATCCTGGGCATCATTATCAAACTGACTGAACGCCGGGGTGTGCGCTTCACCATCAAAGTTGTAATTTACATTAGGTGCAAACAGGGCAATGGACGCCAGAGCCTGGCCATCTTCAAACAACCAATCCAGCCATTGATAACGGCTGAACGCGCGCTGGGCATTGCGGCTTGGCCAAAGGTCAGCGCCTACGTATACATCAAATGGACTGCGGCCGATCTCTCTGGCCTTAGCGACCGAGGATTGCACCATCTGCTGATTCCACCAGTAATTCAGAAAGATGGCATCAGAGGAGCGTACCTGGTCTTGCAGAAATGCCTGATTGTTATCATTCAACTGGTTTTGCCAACGCACCTCGCCGCTGGCCAGCATTGAGTCGTACCAGTGAATCTCCATGCCCTGCGGAGCATTGGCTGTCAGGTACTGCATAAACGCCAGCATGCGGCTGGCAAGCTCACGGCCGCGCTGAGGGTCACGCTGGTCTTTCACTAACTGATTATCGGCATCTTTTACCGCAGTCAGGTCGGTTTCCTGATTAATCAACCAACCGTCAAAACCATAGAATGAGGCAATTTCAATCAGTTTATCGGCCAGGATAAAACGCCCCTGGCTGTCCTGTTCAAGCAGCGCTGCCACGGTATCCGCGTTACCGCCCCACTGGGCCACGCCAAGAAATACCGAACCTATAACCTTTACACCATTTTTATGCGCAGTATCCACCCAGGGCCGGGCCGGGATCTGCACCGTCAAATCAGCCGTACCGGCAAACCAGTTCAGTACATCTATCTGTGACCAATGGGTAAAGTTATACAAATTAAACTGTGGCTGGGCGCGCAGGTAATTAGCGAAATTATTCATGCCATCGGGGGCGTACAAGACTTTTGCAGCGGAACCCTGCTGGCCAGGTAGTGGTGCGCTGAAACGCCGTGCCAGAGCCACATTCGAGACATTATCGCGACTGGCGGTGGCCGCCTCGGGTGACCAGTTGCGGGTTTGCTCAATGGTCAGGGCAAAGGGTGGCTGACTGGACTGAATGCTGGCCAGCGGCTCGGCACTCACAGGTAAATAAGCACAGTACATCAGGGCTAACAACCCCCCTAACAAAGCCTTTGTCTTCACGCCTTATCTCCCAGCAGGCTCTTACCATCGATAAGTTGTGCACCACTTTGCTGCTGTACTGCATAGTTAAAGCCACTCTGAATACAATAGGCGCCATATTCGCCGCGTTTATTCAGAGCCAGAAAACCCACCTGAAACTGGGCATAGTCACCAAGTTTTTTAGCAATGCGCAGTACCGCCTGACGACAGGCTTCTTCCGGGCTGGCCCCCTGACGCATCAGTTCCACCACTAAATGGCAACCCACGGTTTTAATCATCAGTTCGCCCATACCCGTGGCGGTAGCAGCACCGACCTCATTGTCTACATACAAACCGGCGCCGATCAGTGGCGAATCGCCAACCCGGCCGTGCATCTTATACGCCGCACCACTGGTAGTGCAGGCACCGCTTAGGTTGCCGTCACTGTCCAGCGCCAGCATGCCGATGGTGTCGTGATTTTCAATATTGATCATCTGCACCTGCTGATCCTGCAGCCACTGTTGCCAGTCGGCCCTGGATTCAGCGGTCAGCAGGTCTTCTTCAATAAAGCCCTGCTGCAAGGCAAATTGCTTGGCCCCTTCCCCTACCAGCATCACATGCGGGGTGTTTTCCATGACCTTACGTGCCACCGAAATGGGGTGTTTGATATCCTGCAAAAAGGCCACCGAACCGCAGTTCATATGTTCGTCCATAATGCAGGCATCCAGGGTCACCTTGCCTTCCCGGTCGGGATAACCGCCCAGTCCGACTGTACGCACTTTTGGGTCCGCTTCTGGTATCCGCACTCCGGCTTCCACCGCATCCAATGCACGGCCACCGGTTTTTAACACGTCCCAGGCCGCCTGATTGGCAGGCATACCATGTTCCCAGGTGGAAACCACGATGGGCTTGTTGATCTTAGCTGCGGCTCTGGCCGCTTTGGGCAGCAAAAAACTCAGGGCACCAGTGAGGGCCGATAGCTTCAGAAAATCCCGTCTTGAGCTCATGACTTATCCTTTGTGACCAATGCATGTTGTTGTCTGGCATATAACAAAGCACCCTGCTGAGGACTGGCCAGGGCCGTGTTAATGGTGGCAAGTAACTGCGGATCCAGCCAGGGCTTAATACGTTCGGTAATACCGCCAATCATGGCCAGACGGGTGACACCGGTGGCCAGCAAACGTCGGATCACCTGATTAATAAAAGCCGCTCCTTGCTGGATTAAGCCAAGACTGACTTTGTCGCCGATATCAGCCTGCTCGAATACCAGCGGCGCCAGTTTGGCGTAGTCTGTGGCAGTGGCATGCATAAAGTCTTCCGCCAGCTCAGTAGCACTGCGCCCCATTAGCAGCGCCTGGGTCAAACTGGTAGATAAGCCCACACCGTCCACATCCAGCAGCACGGCTTTAACCGCTTCAAGGCCAAACCATGAGCCGCTGCAGGTGGCATTAATAGGAAAGCCATAGCCTCCAACCTGAGTGAGCTTACCCTTGCATGAGGCTAGCGAGCTGAACCCCGTACCCAGAATAATCACGCCACCATCCATACCCTGATGTGCCCCCAGTGCGGCGGCATGCAAATCCGTGGTCAGATACAAAGCTGCAAAGGGGTGTTGCCATTTCTGCATAGCTTCCTGCATACGGGGCAAATGCAAGCCGGCCAGTCCCCCACCCACGACAATGTTGCTCAGATCACTGCTTGCCAATCCGGCTTCATCCAATGCCTGGTGGGTCGCGGTCAGAATGGAATCGATACTTTGTTGCAATCCATACACAGGGTTGGCGGGTCCACCTTGGCCTTGTCCAAGCAGGTTGCCACGGGCATCCTGGAGCATCGCCCGGCAATGGCTGCCACCACCGTCAATACCCATATAAAGGGCGCTTTGATGCTGTTGTTTTGGGTCTTTCACACTTACCTCGTTCATGTTTGGTGGCCCCTTTCGTAACAACAAAGTCCGGGCCGTATTTCTACCCTACCAAACATTTTGCCGCAGCGGGTTGTCGGCCCGTGCGGCAATCATGCAAGGCTGGCCGATACCTATCGGCCGCCATCGGCTTTTACAGATCGGGACCGATAAGTTCGATCTCAGCTATCTGCATCAGGGTGTCATCACCTTTGTTTTTGGTGATATTGATACGATAGGTGTTGAAAGCAAAACCATTGCCCATTTCAAACAGCTTACGCTCATAACGATTGTCCCAGGATTCACCAATCCAGCTACCCAGACGGGTCCAGGTCACACCGCCGTCGTTTGAGCCTTCAATATTGAAGTTCTCAGGGTCGCGGGCGTCGGCGTCATTGGCACTGGTAATGGCGATACTGCTGACGATTTTGGCCTGTGGCAGGTCCACCTGCACCCAAGATGGGTCCTCTTCGGAAGGTGCGCCTTTCCATTCATTGTGATCCAGCCATTTGGTGTTGATATCGTCGTCAAAGGCCATGCTTTCCGCTTCAGCATCACCGATACGATTTCTGGCACTGAATACCGCACCAGCTGCTGCGGAGTGATCAACAGACTGATATTGTGGACCAATCAACTCAATCTCAGCCACTTGCATCAGCGTATCATCACCCTTGTTCTTAGTGATGTTCAGACGGTAATGGCTAAAGCCCAGGTCGTTACTGAAGGGGAACAGACGACGTTCAAAACGCTCGTCGAAACCTTCACCAATCCAACTACCCAGAGTCACCCAGTTTTCACCATCGTCAGAGGCTTGCAGGTTAAAGTTCTCCGGGTCACGGGCATCGGCATCATTGGCGCTGACCAGTGCCAGCTTGTTAACCGCCACCGGCGTTGGGAATTGCACGGCTATCCAGGAAGGTGCTTCCTCACTGGGCGCGCCCTTCCATTCATTGTGGTCCAGCCATTTGGTTTCGACATCACCGTCCATAGCCATTTGACCGGCCTCGGTATCACTAATGGCATTACGGAAGGTCACCACTTTGCCGTCCATCAGGGCATGGTTCAGATCAGGCAGTTTAGGCCCAACCAGACCAATTTCGGCAATCTGCATCAGGGTGTCGTCACCTTTGTTTTTGGTGATATTCAGCTTATAGGAGCTGAATGCCAGGCTGTTGGCCACACTGAACTGACGACGCTGGTAACGCTCATCAAAGCTTTCACCGATCCATTCAGACAGAGTGATCCAGTTTTCACCGTCATTAGAGCCTTGCAGGTTGAAGTTTTCAGGGTCACGGGCATCAGCGTCATTGGCGCTGGTGATAACCAGGGTATCTACCGCCTTTGGCTCAGGCAGATCAACCTGCACCCAGGAAGGGTCTTCCACCGAAGGCGCACCTTTCCAGTCATTGTGATCCAACCACTTGGTTTCGATATTGTTATCAAACGCCATGGTTTCGGCTTCTGCATCACCAATGCGGTTACGGGCCGTGATGGTGGTAATGCCCACCGGATCAGTATGGTCGGCGCTGGTATAGATAGGCCCGACAAACTCCACCTCGGCAATTTGCATCAGGGTGTCATCACCTTTGTTTTTGGTGATATTCAGGCGGTAATGGGTAAATTCCAGACCGTTTACAAAACGGAATTCCTTACGCTCATAGCGCTCGTCAAAGGTTTCGCCAATAAACTCGGCCAGCGTTATCCAGCTTGTGCCATCGTTGGAGGCCAGCACCTGGAAATTTTCCGGGTCACGAGCCGGGGCATCGTTGGCACTGGTAATAAACAAACTGCTTACCGCTTGCGGCTGGGCAAATTGCACCTGTAACCAGGACGGGTCTTCAACGCTTGGCGCGCCTTTCCACTCATTATGATCCAGCCACTTGGTTTCGACATTGCCGTCAAACACCATGGCTTCGGCTTCGGCATCGCTGATACGATTGCGGCCAGTGATCACAGCTGAGGCCAGATTGGCCTCCGTAGTCACTTCCTGCACTGGACCTGAGCTGGTGTCGCTGTCCAAAAATGCCAGTGACAGATCAATCACGCTATCAGCGGTAAGTGATAACTTGTCTAAATAAGGTACCGCGCTGACAGACGCCAGCAGACGTTCACGAATAGGGGTTAGCGAACTCACGTCACCTTCAAGTGCCACGGCAACGGCATCGGTCACAGCCCCCATTAAGCCGCTGAAGCTTTCACCTTCACTCAGATGTGCAAAGGCCGCATTGGCCAGTGACAGCTTGATAATATCGCCGCTGACCAGGGTATCCACACAAACTTGCTCGGTAACAGGGTTACCTTCCGCGTCGGTGACAGGATTACCTTGGTCATCTACCTGCGCCACATCCTCACAACTTTCACCAGTAACAAAGTTGTCATAGGACTCAGCGCTTACCAGCTCAGTGCTGAAAACATTGGCTTTAGCACTGACACCCAACGCTTTAAGCAAAGTTTGAGAGTTGTCAGACAATGTCAGCTCGTATAACGGACGTACCGACACGTTGCGGCCGCCAGCCACCTGGTCGGCCACCAGCTTGGCAGCCATAGTTGTCAGCGCATTGGCCTGAAAACTGGCATCTGCCACACCATCAGAACCACTGGCATAGGGTACCTGCACATAGGTCAGGGTAGTAAACTTAGTTCCTTCCAGCGGTGCGCCGCTGAGTAAGTCACCCATGTCTACGCCGGCACAGCTAATGGCATCACACACCATACTGGCATTCGCATCAGCGGTAACATCCACTTTGAACATACCGTTGATGCCAAAACCTTGTTTGGCTTCAACGCTAAAACTAACCCGTCCGTCTGCACCGGTACGGCTTTCGGAACCCATATTGATTTCAGCGCCGTTCATTTGCGACACAGTCACCAAGGCATTGCTCAGGGTACCTTTCACCGCTGAACCGCTGATATCTGCCGAGGTATAGTCAATCTCAACGGGAATGTTGGTTGGTTCTGCTTCACCAGCGCCGCCACAGCCATACAGACCACTCATGGCCAGTGCTACCACTGCATATAACTTATTGTTGTTAAACTTTTTCATTGTTATTCCTCTGAATCTTTTACCGGTTGCCCGCCAGCGCGGGCAATCCCTTAAAACCTGTAAGTGGCACCCATATAGAAACGACGGCCGCTGTAAGCATTCTGAATAAAGCGGTTGTCCGTATCGTCACCGAGGTATCGGTAGGTGTCAGACTTGGTCAGGTTGATCACTGAGGCAGACAGCACCAGATTGTCAGTCAGGTTATAGCTGGCATTGATATCCACCTGGTCATACGCTGCCGTATAGAAGTTGGTTTCCCAGGACGCTGAATAGCTGCCAACACTGGGGCCACGCTTGTTATAGGACGCACGCACACTGAATAGGTCATCTTCATAGAAAGCCGACAGGTTCCATTGATATTTGGAGCTACCAATCAGCGGAGATTCGCCTACTTTTTCACCATCCAGCTCAACATTCGCCTGGTTAGTGTTGTTGCGGGTGTAGTTGGCATACAAGCCAAAGCCATTGTCGAAGAAATGCTGCCAGAACACCTCAGTACCTGTTGAACTGGCATTGGTGCCGTTGGCTACCGTACTGAAATCACGTACCAGTAAGTTTTCACCGCCAGCATTAACCACTTTGTCTCCGGCATTTGGCAGGGTGAATTGCACTTCTGGCAGACTGCGTGTCGTATCTATAATCAATGGCACAACAAAGTTGTCTACGTCCTTCTTGAAGAACGCAATACCAAAGCCAGAGCCCTCGCCATAGTAATATTCCAGTGAAGTATCAAACTGGGTGGACTCCAGAGGTTTCAGACTGGAGTTACCACCAGAGCCTGTCCAACCCTCTGCATCGCGGATGGTATCAAAGTCATCGGCTGCCGAGCGGTCTGCCGAGTATTCGTTAGAAGTGTAAGTCAGGGTCTGGAACTGACCAATTTCATCGTATCCAGGTCTGGCCATCACTTTAGAAGCGGCGACACGCCAAACCCAGTTGTCATCGATATCCCACACCAGGTTAAAGCTGGGCAGTAACTTGTTTTCGGTATTCTCTTTTTCAATGTAGACAAAATCTTCAACCCGCTGCTCATCTTCCGGCAACATATCGCCGTTGGCATCTTTCCAATCCAGACGATAAAGAATCTTGTCGGACGAACCCGATGTAGTGGTGGTACGCACAAAACGCAGACCCAGGTTGCCGCGCAAACTCTTATAGCGATAATCTGCCTGCATATAAGCGGCCGCGATTTCCTCTTCTACGCCGTATACATAGTTTGGCTCGATACGCGTATATTTAACGAAGTTGTCCACCAGGTGCTGCTGGTATTTGTGCCAATCTACTGCTGGGAACAAATTGGTGTTAATCACATCGGACAGATTGCCAAGAGACTCGGATTTCACCACTTTGGTAATATCAGGAATACCGCCATTACGGGAGTAATCGTCATCCAGATTGATACCGCCACTGGCTTCCGCTGCTGCAATATCAAAATCCGGGGCCAGATAGAAGGTATTGCGGGTATCGCGGTGAATCTTGCCATTGCGGTATTTACCGCCAAAGCGCAAGGTGTCGACTATGCCCCAATCAACGTAATAATCCACATCCAGACTGGCGTATTTTTCTTCCTGCGTGCCGGTAACAAAGCTTGAATCTGTGGCGCCCACATCCGCCTGACCACCAATACCTGCCACCAGATTATTGATCATATTAGGATCCATATAGGTGGTCATACGATGGCCAGACAGATCGTAGCCATAGTACAAAGAGGCTTCATTGGCATAGTAAGCCGCTCGGTACTTCTCTGACGGTCCGCCTTCGGCTTCTGTTTTACCAAAGGTGAGTCTGGCCTTGTAGTTATCCCCTTCATAGGTGGCGAAGAAATCAAAGGTATCGGAAGTTGCCTCTTCGACTATGTATTCACCGTTGATCCTGGGAATAGCGGAAAGCCGTTGGGAACCCGATGTGCCAACCGAGTAATCAATGCCAGTGACATACTCTGCATCGGCATCAACCCGTACATCGGTCCAGAAGTTGTCATTATTGTTCCACTCTGGGTATTCCAACTGATTAAGAATGGCGTCCTGGCCCAGTGTAAAACGGAAGTAGTTCATACCGAATTCAAGGCTGTCGGATACGCGCCACTGAGCGGTGAACTGATAGCCTTCACGTTCACGATTTTCTTCCCAAATCTCCTGTACCATACTCTGCGGGGCGTAACCTTTAGCACCGCCTTCCACTAGTTGGTTATCTTTACGTTCCTGATACAGGAAGTTTTTGTTAATGATATTTACTCTGGCACTTTGCGAGCCATTGGTGCGATCCTGGCGGGTATAACCAAACAACATACCGAAGTCTTCGTCGTCGTTTTTCCAGGAATAAATACCACTAAACTGCGGTTCATATTTGTCGGTAATATCGGAGTTGGTGTATTCGATATTCAGAACACCGGAATTCTTGTCCATATTCAGAGGCTTGCGGCTGTGCATCAGCACCGTACCACCAATACCCCCTTCATCCAGACGTGCTTCGGAGGATTTATATACTTCCACCCGTTCAATCATAGTGGAAGGTAGCAGCGCGTAGGAGAATGAGCGGGAAGGCTCGCCAGGAGAAGAGGCGATAAAGTTGCCGTTAAGCTGGGTAAAGGTCAGATCCGATGATAAACCACGAATGCTGACGGTTGCGCCCTCACCGCCGCTACGCTGAATCACCACGCCAGGTACGCGTTGCAGCGAGTCGGCTACGTTTTTATCCGGAAACTTACCGATGTCTTCGGCGGTAATGGCATCTACCACCGAATTAGATAAACGTTTTACCGCCAGGTTTTCAGACGCAGAAGCGCGGATACCGCGTATTTCAATAACTTCGGTTTCCTCGGCCTGTTGCTGATTGTTATTTTCCTGTGCCTGGGCCGAGGCTCCCATAGCACTCATTACCGAAAGACATAGCAGGGACTTGGCGAACCCTCTTGATACTGAGGATTTTTTTGTTGTGTTCCAGGTAGCCATTGGCTTCTCCACTTGCGTTAATGTAATCGTAAACACAAAATCAACAACAAGACTTAATAAGTCTTTAATTTCAGTGCTTTACACTTTTACTTCTGGTGATTCGATTGCAAATGGTCACAAAACCAAAATGTAATCGATTACAAATTGGTTTAAATACTAGACTTCTGACAACAAACTGTCAACGTTCCAAATTGTTGGGAATAACATTTATTTAACCAAAGCAACGGAGGCGGAGACCAGACTTGAGGATAACCTATTGTTTAATAGGAAATTTAATTTTAAACAAATTTAAAAACAGGCAGATAAATGATGTTTATAAATGTTACAAGCGCCAGCATGGCTCAGCTTTTCACTGGCCCGGTGCTGCCACGCTCCAGCAATTGGAAAGGCAAAATTTCGCGCGTGCGTTGCAATGGCTGGCGGTTAATTTGCTGGATCAACACCTCTACCGCTCTGCGCCCCATTTCATAGGCAGGCTGATCAACGGTAGTCAGTGGCGGGTCCATATAAGCAGAGACTTTTACATTATCGAAACCTGTGACAGAAATATCATCTGGAATGCGCAAGCCATGGCGCTTCAGTTCATACAGGGCACCAATCGCAATATCATCGTTAAAACAAAAAATCGCGGTAGGCCGTTGCTCGCGGCGCAGCAGTTCCTGCACACCTTCAATCCCCGTCTCGATACGGTAACTGCCACCCACCAGCATGCTTTGATCAAATTCAATGCCTTCTTCTTTAAACACGCTTTGAATGCCAGCCAGCCTGTCGTGGTGAATCTGACTGGTCAGCTGACCGGCAATAATACCGAAGCTGCGATGCCCATAACTGATAAGATGGTGAGTCAGCGCCCTGCCTGCCGCATAGTTATCTAACTCAATAAAAGGATAGCGCTTCTCACCTTCAATGCGTTCACAGACACTGACCATAGGCACAGTTTCTGCCAGTTCGGCGTCATTCTGTGAAAACGGAAAAGAGTGGTCCAGTTGTATCAAACCATCGGCCCTGTTAGTCAGAACCATACTGGCATATTCGTTTTCGCGGCTGGCCTTACCCTGGGTATCCCCCAGCAACACTGAATAGCCTTTTTCCTGGGCGGCCTGCTCAATGCCTTCAATAATTCGCATAAAGAAAGGGTTAACCAGGTTAGGAACCAGCACCACGATAGAATTAGACTTGCCGGTTTTGACACTGGTTGCCAGCCAGTTCGGCCGGTAACCGGCTTTCTGCACCGCCTTCATGACCTTTTCTCTGGTCTGTTCGGTAACCAGTTCTGGATTTTTTAACGCCCGCGAGACAGTAGCCGTGGAAACCCCAGCCAGCTCACTTACCTTCTTAATATTGGTCATAACGGTATGACAGTTCCTATTTTCTGATTCAGCCCCTTCCGTTGGGCGAGGCAAAGTCACAACTTCCCTACTCTTTATATGATTTCACCACCTCAGAGCAATAGCAAGTAAAGATGTAATCGATATCATGGATTTTCGAAATTGCCTTACATGCCGGTTTTCTTTGCTTCCTACACTACCGGATAAGGTTAAAATCCGGCATTTCAACCAAGAAGAGGATTTTACTCTGGACGCCACAAATGTAATCGATTACAGTTTTACGAATTATTAACCTGGCCCGGATTCAGTTTTACTAACGGGCCCAGCAGAAAAATGGAATGCATCATGACCCGTACTGCCTGCCTTGCCGCCGTTGCCAGTCTGTCACTACTGGCCTGCGCCAACCAGACTCAATCACCGCCCAAACAACAACAGGTTAACCTGGTAGAAACTGATTTGGTGCAATATGTTAACCCCTTGATGGGCACCGACTCCAAGTTCAGTCTGTCCAATGGCAATACTTATCCGGCTATCGCCACGCCCTGGGCCATGCATTTCTGGACCCCAATGACTGCACCGATGGGCGACGGCTGGACCTACAAATATGATGACGACACCCTGCGCGGTATTAAGCAGACCCATCAACCCAGCCCCTGGTTGAATGACTACGGTGCCTTTTCATTGATGGCAGTGACCGGCGAGCTGAAATTTAAGGAAGATGAGCGCGCCTCCTGGTTTTCCCACAAGGCCGAGCAAGCAGGGCCTGACCACTACTCGGTATACCTGGCCGACTATGATACGGTGATGGAAGTCACCCCCACTGAGCGGGCCGCACAGTTTCGTTTCACCTTCCCGCAAACCGACAATGCCTATATTTTGCTGGATGCCTTTAACAAAGGCTCCATGGTTAAAATTCTGCCCAAACAGCGCAAAATTGTCGGCTATGCACGCAACAACCACGGCGGTGTGCCGGACAACTTCCATAACTACTTTGTGATCGAGTTCGACAAGGACTTTGAACTAACCCACACCTGGCACGACGAATGGTCGCTGCAAATAAACAGTCAGCAAAGCGAAGGTGAGCATGTGGGCGCCATTATTGGCTTTAAGACCCAACGTGGCGAACAGGTGCATGCCAAAGTGGCCTCTTCGTTTATCAGCCTTGAACAGGCTGAGCTGAACCTGCGCCGTGAAATAGGCCATGATAGTTTTGCCCAGACCCGAGCCAAGGCCAGACAGCACTGGCAACAAGAGTTGTCACGTATCCGGGTGGAAGACCAGGACCTGGATCAGGTACGTACCTTTTACTCGGCCCTGTACCGGGTACTGCTGTTCCCGCGTAAGTTCTATGAATACGACGCCGACAACCAACTGATCCATTACAGCCCTTACAACGGCGAAGTTCTGCCTGGGTATATGTTTACTGATAACGGCTTCTGGGACACCTTCCGTGCGGTTTTCCCCTTCTTTACCCTGATGTACCCAGAGCTGGACGCGCAAATCATGCAAGGCCTGGCCAACACCTATAAGGAATCAGGCTGGCTGCCAGAATGGGCCAGCCCCGGTCACCGCAATGTGATGGTAGGCTCGAATTCCGCCATCAATATTGCTGATGCTTACTTAAAAGGTATTCGCGGTTTCGATATGGACACTCTGTACCAAGCGGTTAAAAAAAACGCCGAAGTGAACGAGGGTCGTCCAATGACATCGGTAGGCCGAGAAGGGGTGGATTACTACAACAAACTCGGTTATGTGCCTTACGATGTGGGCATTCATGAAAATGCCGCACGTACTCTGGAATATGCCTTTGCCGATTTTAATCTGTACAAACTGGCCAAAGCGCTGGGTAAAGAACAGGATGCAGCAGTGTTTAAGCAGCGCGCCCTGAACTATCGCAACCTGTTTGATCCACAAAGCGGCTGGATGCGTGGTAAAAACCAGGATGGCAGCTTCCAGGCGCCGTTTAATCCGCTCAAATGGGGTGACGCCTTTACTGAAGGTAATGCCCTGCACTACACCTGGTCGGTATTCCACGATATTGAGGGCCTCAAACAACTGATGGGCGGTCAGCAGGCCTTTATCAGCAAACTGGATCAGGTATTTGATATGCCGCCGCTGTTTGATGATTCTTACTATGGTTTCACTATTCACGAAATCCGCGAGATGCAGATCGTCAACATGGGTAACTACGCCCACGGTAACCAGCCTATTCAGCATATGATTTATCTGTACAACCACGCCGGCCAACCCTGGAAGGCCCAGTACAAAGTGCGTGACGTGATGAACAAACTGTATTCCGCCACCCCAGACGGCTATTGCGGTGACGAAGACAACGGTCAGACCTCGGCCTGGTACGTATTCAGCGCCTTGGGCTTTTATCCTGTTACGCCGGGTACCACGGAGTATGTGATAGGCAGCCCATTATTTGACAAGGTCACCCTGACCCTGGAAGACGGCAAGCAATTTGTGATTGAGTCCAGCAACAACCTGGACCAGCACCCCTACATTCAGGCCGCCAGCTTAAACGGCCAGGCCCTGCAGAAAAGCTGGCTTGACCATCATGTTATTCAGTCCGGTGGCAAGTTGCAGTTTGATATGGGTGGTCAGCCGAACAAAGCCTGGGCCAGTAGCAAAGAGGCTCAGCCTTATTCCATGTCGCTGGAAACCCAACCCCATTAACCACAGGGCGCACAGCGCCCTCTTCAACGAGAATAGAATATGGCTGTTATCCAATCAGGTCAGAAGGCAACAGGGCAAGGGCAAAGCAGCCACTTCGCCTTTGCCGCCATGACCACCCTGTTTTTTATCTGGGGCTTTATCACTGCCCTCAACGATATTTTGATCCCGCACCTCAAGGAAGTGTTTTCCCTTAACTACACCCAGGCCATGCTGGTGCAGTTTTGCTTTTTTGGCGCGTACTTCATTGTATCGCCCTTTGCCGGCATGCTGATCGAAAAAATCGGTTATCGCCGCGGTATTATCAGCGGTCTTTGCACTATTGCGGCGGGCTGTGCATTATTTTATCCGGCTGCTGAAGTCAAAGTGTACGGCGTCTTCCTGCTGGCGCTATTTGTGCTGGCCGCAGGTATTACGGTTTTGCAGGTTTCGGCCAACCCGTATGTGGCTATTCTGGGGCCGGAAAAAACCAGTGCCAGCCGCCTCAATCTGGCGCAAGCGGTGAATTCCCTTGGTCACACCCTGGGGCCGCTATTTGGTACAGTTTTGATTTTCGGTGCCGCCGCAGAAGCCATCAGTGCTGATGCGGTTAAGTTGCCTTATCTGATTCTTGCCGGGGCCACTGTGTTGGTGGCGTTATTATTTAAGGCCATCAAATTACCGGAAATCCACACCGACTTGCACGAACAGGCCAAACCAAGCTGGTCTGAAGTACTGGGCCATCGCCAGTTAATGTTCGGCGTATTAGCAATCTTCTTATATGTGGGCGCCGAAGTAGCGATAGGCAGCTTCCTGGTGAATTATTTTGCCGAAGCCCATATTGGCAACCTCAGTGCCAAACAAGCCGGTGCCATGGTCTCCTATTATTGGGGCGCGGCCATGATTGGCCGTTTTATCGGCGCTATCTTAACCCGCATTATCGCCCCGGTTTATGTATTGGCCGGTAACGCCATGCTGGCCATTGGCCTGATTGTTCTGTCCATCAATAGTGCCGGGGAACTGGCCATGTGGTCGATTCTGGCGGTTGGCTTCTTTAATTCCATTATGTTCCCCACCATCTTCTCGCTGGCCATAGGTGGCCTGGGTCGCCTGACATCCCGTGGTTCAGGCTTGCTGTGCATGGCCATCGTCGGCGGCGCTATTCTGCCCTTGCTGCAAGGCATTGTGGCGGACCAAAGCTCGGTACAGCTCAGCTTTATCGTACCTATGTGTGCTTATCTGTATATCGGCTGGTACGCCATCAGCGGCTCTAAACAGAACCAGCAACTGCAAGTGGCAAAGGCGTAATCATGAAGAAGATTCTTTGTTTTGGTGAGGCCCTGATTGATTTTCTGCATATTGGCGCAACGCGTCAGGGGCCGCTTACCCTGCCGGAATTCCGCCAGTATCCGGGCGGCGCACCAGCCAATGCCGCCGTGGCGGTGGCTCGCCTTGGTGGACAGGCTTTCTTTGCTGGCCAGGTGGGCCAGGATCCGTTTGGCGAGTTTCTGGCCGATGCACTGATACAGTACGGTGTCGACACCAGATTTTTGCTCAAGCACCCCCAGGCTAAAACCGCGCTGGCCTTTGTGATGCTGGATGAAAGTGGCGACCGCAGCTTTTCCTTTCATCGCCATGACACAGCAGATGTGATTCTGGAGAAACACCAGGTGCACAGCGACTGGTTTAGTGGTGACAGCATTTTGCATTTTTGCAGCAACACCCTGACTACCCGGCATATTGCCGAATGCACCAGCCACATTGTGGACTGCGCCCGTCGTGCCGGTAATCTGGTTAGCTTTGATGTCAACCTGCGCCATAACTTGTGGGCAAGTGGCGAAGCGGACCGCGTGCTGGTCAACAACCTGGTAACTAAGTCTGATCTGGTCAAGTTTTCCCGTGATGAACTGGAATATCTTGCAAACGGCAACTGTCAGGACTACATCGCCCACTGCCTGACCGAACAGTGCCAATTGCTACTGGTAACAGACGGCGCCAACCGCATTGATTATTTCACGGCAAACCAGCAGGGCAGTATTCAACCGCCTAAAGTCAAAGCGGTGGATACCACCGCCGGTGGCGATGCGTTTATCGGTGGTTTTTTATATGCACTGGGGTGTTTTGATCAGGTTACAGATGTATTCGCCAATGCCTCGGAACTTGAATCCTTGTTGCTGTTTGCCACGCACTGCGGCGCCTATGCCGTAACACAGCCCGGCGCCTTTCCGGCCTTGCCGGATCTGGCTTGTATACAAGCCCGGCTCGCCGAACATGGTCATCCTGCCAGTGCCTTTAATCCTCTGTTATTCCGGAGTCCGGTATGAATTTCTACTCGCAAGATTTTTTGCTTTACCATTGCCAGAGCATTCTGGATTTTTACACCGACAAAGTGGTGGATAACACCGGTGGCTATCACCAGAACTTTCTCGATAATGGTGAGTTATTTGACACCCACTTCAAACAGTTAGTCAGCAGCACCCGTATTATTGTTAACTACGCAACGGCCGGACTGGTATTTGACCGCCAGGACTATCTGGATATTGCCAAACACGGTCTGGATTACCTGCAAAATGTGCACTGGCAGGCCGACAGCCAGACCTGGGCCTGGACCCTCAACAACCACCAGCCACTGGATATGACCCAGCAGGCCTATGGCTATGCTTTTGTGCTGCTGGCCTATGCGGCAGCGCGCAAAGCCAGGTTGATCACAGACGATGCGCCGCTGCTAAAAGTGTATACCTTGCTTGAACAACGTTTCTGGCAGGAAGAATACGGTTTATACGCGGATGAAATCAGTCCCACAGGCGTATTAAGTGCCTATCGCGGCCAGAACGCCAATATGCATATGTGTGAAGCTATGCTGGCGGCTTTTGAAGCCACTGGCCTTAAACAGTTTCTGCAGCGGGCCAAATTGCTGGCACAGAACATTGCCGTACGTCAGGCCGATTTAACGGATGGGCTGGTATGGGAACATTACACCCCCAGCTTTCAACCCGATTGGGAATACAACAAAGACGATCCGAAGAACCTGTATCGCCCTTGGGGCTTCCAGCCTGGCCATCAGACCGAATGGACCAAGTTACTGCTGATTCTGCATCGCCATGCGCCGCAGCCATGGCAACTTGAACGCGCCAAATCCCTGTTTGACCGCGCCTATCAACAGGCCTGGGATGCACAGGACGGCGGCCTGGTGTATGGTTTCGACCCGCAGGGCAACTGGTGTGACGACGACAAATACTTCTGGGTGCAGGCCGAGAGCTTTGCCGCAGCCGCGATGCTGCACAAAGCCACGGGGCAGCAAGCATACCTTGAGCAGTATGCGGCGCTGTGGCAGTACAGCTGGCAGCATATGGTGGATCACCAATACGGTGCCTGGTTCAGGGTACTGAAAAAAGACAATACCAAGTATTCCAATCAGAAAAGTGCGGCGGGCGCCAAGTGCGATTATCACACTCTGGGCGCCTGTTTTGAGGTCCTGCGTGATATGGGCCACCCGGCACTTAACTAATCCCGTTCTGACCATCAGAACAAATTCAGGCCCGCTATGACGGGCCTTTGCCTGTCATATAGTATGAGGATGTGATGAAGAAGTTCTTTGCGCTGATGCTGACCACATTGCTGTCAGCCTGCAACCAACAATCCAATCCACCCGAGAGCCCGGTTGCCAATCAGTTTGATCCGCTGCCCTATGTGGATCCATTGATCGGTACCGACGGTAAAGGCAAAACCTTCCCTGGCGCTACCGTCCCTCATGGTATGGTGCAACTTAGCCCGGACAATGGTCGTACCGGCTGGGACTGGATAGCCGGCTATTTTTACCCGGACAATATTATCGCTGGCTTTAGCCATACGCATCTGTCCGGCACCGGCGCTGGCGACTTGTATGATATCTCTTTTATGCCCCTGACCCGGCCCTTCAACCTGCTGCCGACCGAGGGAGGGCCTAAGCAGGGCACCATAGTGTCGCACTTCAGTCATGACCAGGAACAGGCCAGCCCTGGCTATTATCAGGTAAGACTCACAGACTATGATATCAATGTAGAACTGACGGCTGGCGCCCGCAGTGGTTTGCAAAGATACACCTTCCCGGCCGATGCGCAGCAAGGTGTGGTGCGCCTGGATTTAGGTTACAGCCGCAACTGGGACAAAACCCTGGCCACCCATGTGCAAATACTGGATGCCTACAGCATTGGCGGCTACCGCAAATCCACCGGCTGGGCCAAAGACCAGCGGGTATATTTCTATACTCGCTTCTCGCAGCCCATTGCCAAACATGTGATTCAGGCCGATGCCCGCATCCTGACGCAAGCCGAGGCCTTTGCTGAAAACCTGGCACTGGAGCTGGATTTTAACCTTAGCAACAACAAGGAACTGTTGGTGCACACCGCGATCAGTTCAGTCAGCCTCGACAATGCTAAAGCCAATCTGCAAGCCGAACAGCATGTGCTGGATTTTCCACAGACACTGGCAGCGGCTCAGCAGGCTTGGCGCAAGGAACTGAGTAAAGTCAGAGTCAAGGCGTCGGAGGATAATCTGACGCAGTTTTACACCGCCATGTATCATGCCTCTTTGGCACCGCGGTTATTTTCCGACGTGGATGGCCGTTACAAGGGGCCGGATGGCAATATTCATCAGGCAAAAGGCCACCCACGTTATGAGTTTTTCTCCTTATGGGACACCTTCCGTGCCCTGCACCCCTGGAAAACCCTGATTGACCAAAGCCGCACCTGGGAAATGATGGACAGCATGATGGACCACTACCAGGTGGCCGGACGCTTACCGGTATGGATTTTCCAGGGCAATGAAACCGATATGATGATGGGCTACCACTCGGTACCGGTGTTGGTGGATGCTTATTTAAAGGGCCTGACCGATATCGACGGCGAACTGCTGCTTAAGGCTGCTCTGCAAAGCGCCGAACAACAGGCGTTTGGCCTGGCCAGTTATCAGAAACTCGGTTTTGTACCCTACCCAGAGCGTAAATGGAATGTGGCCCTGACCCTGGAATATGCCTATGACGATTGGGCCATTGCCCGTCTGGCCAAAGCCCTTGGCAAGCAGGATATTTATCAGCGTTTTGCCAGGCGCGCACAGAACTACCGCCATCATTTTGATGCGCAAAGCGGCTTTATGCGCGCCCTGGACGAGCAGGGACAGTTCCGCGAACCTTTTGATCCCAACGCCTATCACCCCGAGGATTATTGCGAGGCCAACGCCTGGCAATATAGTTTCTTTGTGCCCCATGATGTGGCCGGTATGGTGGAGATGATGGGCGGCAAGGCGCAGGTCAGCGCCAAACTGGATGCCATGTTCAATACAGTGCAAAACCTGGAAGAGTTCCCGGAGTGGATCTCCGGCTATATCGGCCAGTATGTGCACGGCAATGAGCCCAGTCATCATGTGCCTTATCTCTATCAGTATCTGGGCGAGGCGCATAAAACCCAGAAGCTGGTCAGACAAATTATGCATACGCTGTACACCACCCAGCCAGACGGCCTGGCCGGTAATGAAGATGCCGGGCAAATGTCGGCCTGGTATCTGTTCAGCGCATTGGGGTTTTACCCGGTTGACCCGGTATCCGGTCAATATGTGCTGGGCAGCCCCGAGGTGGACAGCGCTGAAATCTATCTGGAAAACGGTAACAGCTTTAAGATTCGCACCCTGAATCAGGGACCGGAACAGGTGTATGTTAAACAGGTCACCCTTAACGGTCAGCCCCTTGAAGGTTATTTGCTGAGTCATCAAGATATTCTGGCTGGCGGTGAGCTGGTCTTTACCCTGAGTGCCACACCATGAAAAAACTGATCCTGAGCCTGTTGCTGGTTAGCACAGGCCCCCTGGCCGGTAACAGCCAATATGTAAATCCCTTTATCGGCACGTCCAATTTTGGCGCCACCCACCCGGGCGCGCAGTATCCCAATGCGCTGGCCTCGGTGTCGCCCTTCAATGTGGCCTATGGTGGCGACTTAAATAAGTTTGAAAAGGACGACGCCTGGAATTCCCGGGTGTATATCCATGAAAACCGCTTTTTAACCGGCTTCAGTCATCTGAACTTAAGCGGTGTCGGCTGCCCGGAAGCCGGGGTAATGCTGCTGATGCCCACCACCGGCAAGCTGAATCTGGACGCGCGCGAATACGGCAGTACCTATTCCAGGGAGCAGGCCAGCCCTGGCTACTACAGTACATTGCTGGATAAGTATCAGGTTAAGGCTGAACTGACCAGCACCTTACGTACCGGTCTGAGCCGTTTTACCTTCCCCAAAGGAAAGTCGCATGTACTGTTGAATCTGGGTCTGGGCCTGACCAATGAAACCGGCGCCAGCCTCAAGATAGTGTCTGACCAGGAAATACAGGGCAGCCGCATGCTTGGCACCTTTTGCTACAACGCCGAAGATGTACGGCCGGTTTACTTTGTGGCCCGCTTCAGCAAACCCGCCATTGAGCTGGGCGCCTGGAAGAAAATGCCAGCCTATAAGAATGTCGAAGCAGACTGGATAAGCTACAACGACAGTATTAAACCCTATGCCGACTATCGCCAGCAACTAAGCGGCGATGATATTGGTGCCTGGTTCAGCTTTGACACTCAGGAAAACGAAGCGGTGGAAGTGCAACTGGGAATTTCCTTTGTCAGCATCGAA
This sequence comes from Bowmanella denitrificans, assembly GCF_039522935.1. Classification (NCBI taxonomy): domain Bacteria; kingdom Pseudomonadati; phylum Pseudomonadota; class Gammaproteobacteria; order Alteromonadales; family Alteromonadaceae; genus Bowmanella; species Bowmanella denitrificans. Next base: position 130,353 of record NZ_BAAAEI010000001.1, read on the forward strand.
AATGCCCGTGCCAATCTGCAGGCAGAACAACCCGGCTTTGACTTTGCCAAGGTTCGCCGTCAGGCCGTCGCCGCCTGGGACAAGTTGCTGGACCGGGTGGAAGTACAAGGTGAACAGGAACAAAAGACCCTGTTTTATACCGCCTTGTACCACAGCCTGATTCACCCCAATATCCTGCAGGATGTTAACGGCGATTACCCTTTGATGGGCCAACAGGGCACTGGCAACAGCAAGCAAAACCGCTATACGGTGTATTCCCTGTGGGATACCAACCGCAATTTGCATCCCCTGCTGAGCCTGCTTTATCCGGAATTACAAAGCGATATGCTACGCTCTGCCGTGGCCATGGCCGGTGAGAGCGGCTGGCTACCCAAATGGGAGCTCTACGGTATGGAAACTCAGGTGATGGTGGGTGACCCGGCCACGCCGATGATTGCCGACAGCTACCTGCGCGGCATTCAGGATTTTGATGTTGCCGCAGCCTACCAGGCCATGGTGCGCGCCGCCGAGCAGCGAGACAACAATCTGCTGCGCCCGGAAAATGCCGATTACCTGGATTTGGGATATGTGCCAGTGGATGATGAAGGGCCGTATGACGGCAGTGTTTCCACCAGCTTAGAATATTACCTGGCCGACTTTACCCTGGCACAACTGGCCGGCGCTTTGGGTAAAACCGCTGACCAGCAAAAGTATCAACGCCGCGCACAACATTACCGCAAGTTGTTTGACCCCAGCACAGGTATGCTGCGGCCTAAAAATCGTCAGGGCCAGTGGCTGACCCCTTATGATCCAGAACTGGGCCGCAATTTTGAACCGGCTCCGGGGTATATTGAAGGCAATGCCTGGAATTACCGCTTCTACGTACCCCATGACACACCCGGGCTAATCGAGTTGCTGGGTGGCCAGCACAACTTTTTGCAGGCCCTGGACGCCACCTTCGATACCGGCAATTTTGATATGGCCAACGAGCCGGATATCACCTACCCGTTTTTGTATAACTACCTGGACGGGCAAAGCTGGCGCACCTCGGCGCGGGTACAACAGTTGATTGCTGAACATTATGGCAATCATCCTGCTGGTCTACCCGGCAACGATGACACCGGCACTATGTCGGCCTGGCTGGCTTTTGCCATGCTGGGTATTTACCCGGTCAGTCCTGGCCTGATGGACTATGCCTTGTTTACCCCCAGTTTCGATAAAGTCACCTTGCACCTGAACCCCGACTACTATTCTGGCAAAACCCTGGTAATAGAAAACCAGCAAAAGAATAGTAATTCTAATAAAGATGTCAGGATTAAATTCCAGCAGCAAGATATAGAACGACCATTCTTAACCCATCAGACGTTGGTCAGTGGCGGCCGCTTGGTATTCTATTAACGCCTGAGCAGGCTAAGATGGCAGGTCGGGCCAACGCCCGACTGCCGCTTGGATAATTATAGTGTCGCACTAAAGTGCGACCCACAGGGAGCCTGGACATGTTTAAACGCATCAGTATTCTGATATTGGTATTGAGCACGGCTTATTGCAGCCTGGCTCAGGCCAAGCCATTATTAGTAGAAAGCTTTAACCTGCGTTATGACAATCCCGCCGACGGCATTCATGCCTGGCCTAATCGCCAGGCACTGGTGATTGAACATATCCGGAATTTAAGCGCTGATGTAATAGGTATGCAGGAGGTATTGGCCCATCAGTGGCAAGGGCTGGGGGCGCAACTGCCGGAATACGGCCAATTGGGCGCAGGTCGTGACGATGGCAAGCAGGCCGGTGAGTTTGTTCCTATCTTGTATCGCAAAAGTCGCCTGCAACTAATAAAGAATGGATATTTCTGGTTATCAGAAACCCCTAATCAACCCGGCTCTATCGGCTGGGGCGCGCATTTACCCAGAATCACCAGTTGGGCCATTTTTACCGATAAACATAGCCAACGGGATTTTTGCTTTTTCAATACTCACTTCAGTCATGTCAGTGATGAGGCCCGCCAGCAGGCAGCCAAACTGTTATTGGCACAAATCCCGCTGCGCTGTGATGATCTACCTGTTATCGCCACCGGTGATTTTAACGCCCAGCCAGATGATGCGGCTTATCGGCAGCTAAGTAACAGTAAGCCGCTTTTTGATACTGCCTCAGGCCAGGCAGCAGAGCCGACCTACAATGGCTTTGGCAAAACGGAAAAGGCCGTGCGTATTGATTATATATTTGCTGATAAGCGCATAACTGCCGCAAAATATCAGACGCACTTTATAGTCAAAGACGGGGTGTATATATCCGACCATTTCCCCATCTCGGTATCGCTAGATATAAAATAGAGACTAGCCCCCAACATCCTGCAACTCAGACACAAACACGTATTTATCCCCGCGATAAACGGAACGGGTGTATTCCACCACGGAGCCGTCGTTCAGATAAGTCTGGCGCTCAATACGCAACACCTCGCTACCGTCTTTGATGGTAAGCAGCCCGGCTTCGATGGGTGATGCCAGGGAGGCGCGCAGTTTCTGTGTGCCCTTACTGGGGTGTTTGCCATACTCGCGTAGCGCCTGATACAAAGAATCCAGCACCACATCTGGCGATGGCAGGGTATTGCCGGGAATAACTGCGTGCTCTATGGCCAGAGGCTCACCGTCAGACAAACGCAAACGACTGAAGCGCATCACGGGTTCGCCCTCGTTTAAGCCTAAGTGCTTGGCTTCGTCTTCGGTAGCATTGGCCAGGCTTTTTACCAGCCATACTGAGCTTGGCGATTCGCCCCGGCTTTTCGCGTCAGCACTAAAACCGGTTAATCGCTGACCGGACTGCTCGCGACTTGGCGCAATAAAAGTACCAGCGCCCTGACGGCGCACCAGCAACCCTTCGTCAATCAACTGCTCAAGGGCTTTACGCACCGTGACACGAGACGTACCGGAAATTTCCATCAACTCACGCTCGGCAGGCAGCGCCTGACCGGATTTCACCACGCCGTCGACAATCAATTGGCGGATATGTGCAGCCAACTGACGATACAGGGGCGTGGCATCGTCCAGATTAGGTGGTAGTTGTTTAGGAAAAGTATGCATCACTGCGGACCTTGTCAGGATAATTGAGCATTAGGGCGGGCCCGAAGCAATTCACATTTCAGGCGTGAGTTTATAACAGAATATCGGATTTCTCTTATCAGTCTACCGTACAGACGAAAAAGGCAGTGACGACTGTCACTGCCCTTTAGGTCAGACTACTGACGATAACGGACCGACAGACCGAAGGAACGGCCAATCACGTCGTAATCGCTAACTGTGCCAAACAGGTTGGCGGCAGATTCCGGCTTAGGTGGCTCTTTGTCGAACAGGTTGTCGACGCCGAAGGTCAGTTGCAGTGCATCTGATACCTGCCAGGACGCGGCCAGATCGATGTAATTCTGTGCCGAGATGCTGTCGGTGGCATCCAGCGCATTCACTACATCACCAATCCGACGCCAGCTAAGCTGCACATTCACATCATCAAGGTACAGGTCAACGGCAGCACGATGGCGATAATCGGCTTGCAGGATGCTGGCAAAGTCACCGGTACAGGCGGTGCCAAAGGTGCCTTTACAATCACGGGCGGCCACGGTGGCATTGTCCTGACGTTCCTGTTTGGTCACCACATTGCCCTGATAGCTCAGTTGCAGTGTTTCACCAAAGCCCAGTACTGAGTCAAAACGATAACGCATGCCGATATCAACACCCGACTGCTGCAGGGTCGCCAGGTTCAGATCGTTAACCAGGGTCTGACTGATAAGACCGGTGTTAGGATCGCGCAGCACCGCACCACAGAGTGGGTTGTCGGCTACCGGGTTATCGATATAGCAGTTGGTCAGTGCAGCAATGGGCTGAATCTGACTAACTGCATCATTAATCTCGATATCGTAATAATCCAGGGTCAGATCAAAACCGTCGATATAGTCCGGGGTATACACCAGGCCCACCGTGTAGGTAATGGCTTCTTCAGGGCGAATATCGGGGTTGCCGCCAAAGGTATAAATGGCTTTGGAAGAATCAAACGCCGTGCCCGGGGCCGGTGCACCAAAGCGAGCGCATTGCTCGGCATTACCACGGCCATCCAGGCATGGGTCACCGTCGAAACGTCCACCCAGGCGTGGTACGAACTGTGCGCTGTTTTCGTCAAACAAGGCCAGTGACAGCGCCGTTTCAGGTCCGGCAAATTCACCCAGGTTTGGTGCACGAATGGCGGTCTGGCGGGTTGCGCGCAAACGCAGATCGTCGTTAATCGTCCAGCTCAGCCCCAGTTTATTGGTATTGGCCGAATCGGTATTGGAATAATCAGATGTGCGATAAGCACCTTCCAGGTTCAGTTCCTGAATAAAGGGCAGATCCACCAGCAAGGGCACCAGTAGTTCGGCATAGAATTCTTTGGAATCAAACTCCGCATCCATATCGAAAATGCCACCCAGGCCATAGGCGGTGCCGCTACGCAGCGCGCTGCCTGCGGTTTGAATACCATGCTCTTTACGGTATTCATAGCCCACCGCGTAGCTTAACGGGCCAGCCGGCATTTCAAACAGGCCAAGGGTATCGCCGGAGAAGGTCAGAGCGACAATACTTTGCTCACGCTGACGGTCGGAATGCAATACCGGATTGCTCAGGCTGCTGAAATCGGCGCCGGGGCCAAAAATATCGACACTGTTGGCCAGCGCAGCGAAACGGCTGTTACCGGCCGCATCCAGACGTACACCATTGTTGTACACCGTGGCTTTACCGTCGGTACGACCGTACTGACCATACAAATCCCAGGCAATATTGTCATTAATGTCACCACGCAGACCCAGTTGGAACTGCAAGGTATTGCGGGTGGTTTTGGTATGTTGCAAACCCAGGCCCAGATTACGCTCCACGTTAACCAGTGCTTCGCCATTGGCATCGAAGGTCAGCAGGTTACGGAATTCATCGGTAATAAAGGCATTATCGGCACTGATACGCACCTGTTCATTCACCGCTACCGGCGTCTGACCAGTGGAGCCTGCACCTGTCACCCGCACCTGAGTAAACATGGCGCGACCATATGCTTCTACGCTGTCGGCCAGATCATAGCCAAAGAATACCCCGGCGCTTAAACGCTTCATGGGCTGGATCAGATAGCGTTGTGAGGTCACATCCAGGGTTTGGCGGCTGTTCGCCAGTGAGCCGCTTTCGTCAAAGGCAAAGAAATTACCACTGGCCACATCGGTAAAATTACCGCCTGTACCGGCCACCAGGGTTTTAGTGTCAGAGGTGAAATCACGTTCACCGGCCAGCAATTCCTGACGCTCGGAATACCCCATATAACCGGTAACATGGCCGCGGCCGTCGTGAATATCGCCACCGAATATGGCATCCATATTGAACTGCTCAGCGCCGCCCTTAGGCATTTCATAGCTGCTGGACAGTTCCAGGCCTTCATATTGGTCATCAAGAATAAAGTTAACCACACCGGCTACCGCATCGGCACCATAAATTGCTGCAGCACCGCCGGTCAGCACATCAACACGTTTAATCAAACCGGCCGGAATGCTGTTGAGATCCACCGAGTTGCGGAAGCTGAACGGCGTGGCACGGGTACCGTTGATCAGCACCAGCGTACGGTTCTGGCCTAATCCACGCAAATCCAGGGTAGACGAGCCCAGTGAATCCCCCACAGTGGCGCCGGTGCTGTTGGCCCCTGCGGCAGCCTGAGGCAACTTGGCAGTGATGTCTTCCACATTAACGGCGCGATCCAGTTGCAACTGAGTCTTTTCAATGGTGGTGACCGGGCTGGTGGCCGCCAGTTCGCTGCGGGCGATACGCGAACCCGTTATCTGAATAATTTCAGCGGCTTTTTCAGCACTGTCCTGGGCCATTGCACTGCCCACCACACCGAATTGCGCCATCAGGGCCGTTGTCGCACTACAGGCCAACAACCTGGTTATCTTGTTCTTTTTCATCTCACTTCCTCTGCGTTATGCCAATGGTATTAAATTGGTATTAAAAAATTCTGATACATCAGATACCATTAGTCAAACCGAGTGGTCGGAAAAAGCGCCCTTTTTATCTCGGTCAAAAATAACACCAGGCAGCAACAGTAAGGTTTACAAAGGGTTAACCCTTTGCTTACAAACTGCGTTATGCTGTGCTGGCGGGCAGATAATACCAATTTCCAGCAGGAGAGCGTCAATGCACAGGCATATCGAGAAACTTCACGACATTTCAGCCAAATCTGAGCGACTGATTATCGGCCTGATGAGTGGTACATCCCTGGATGGATTGGATGTCGCCTTGTGCAAAATCAGCGGTGATGGTTTGCAAAGCCAGGTGGAATTGCTGCAATTCTGCACCGTTGAGTATGACGACATATACCGTAGTCGTATTCGGGATATCTTTTCCCGACGTGATGTGGACCTGCAGCAGGTCTGCCTGCTCAATCCCTGGATTGGTACCCTGCATGGTGACATGGTGCTGCAGTGCCTGGCCAAGTGGCACATCCGGCCAGAGGACGTTGATCTGGTGGCCAGCCATGGCCAGACCATCTTCCACGCCCCACGTTCACTGCACGGCATCAACGCCATGCCTAACGCCACCCTGCAAATTGGTGACGGCGACCACCTGGCGGTGAAAACCGGCATTATTACCTTAAGCGATTTTCGTCAGAAACATATTGCTGCGGGTGGCGAAGGCGCACCGCTGGCGGTGTACGGTGATTATCTGATCTTTGCCAGCGCTACCCAGAATCGCGTAATGCTGAATATGGGCGGTATCGCCAATTTTACCTTCCTGCCCGCCAGCCTGGACGCCCAGGCCGTATTCAGTACCGATGTAGGCACAGGTAACACCTTGATGGACGCCTATGTGCAAAAACATTTTGCGCCGCAAATCTATGACGCCGATGCGGCCATTGCCCGCGCCGGTGTGATTCACCCCACATTGCTCAGCGCCCTGAAAGACCATGCCTTCTTTGCCCAGGGCTTCCCCAAAACCACCGGACCAGAGCTGTTTAACCTGGCCTATCTGGCCCGCGCCCAGCAGCAAAGCAACACCGAAAGCCTCAGCCATGAAGATGTGATGGCCACCCTGAATCGCTTTTCTGCCGATATGATAGTGGATGCGCTGAACCGCTGCGCCGGGCAACTGGGGGAATACCACCTGTACGGCAGTGGTGGCGGCGTACACAACCCGCTGTTAATGGACAATATCCGCAGCCAGTTGCCCCAGGTTCAGGTGCATTCCACCAATGAGCTGGGCATCAACCCGGACGCCAAAGAAGCGGTGCTGTTTGCCCTGTTAGCCAACGAATGTGTGGCCGGCGGCAAGGCCCAGTTTGGCAATGCCCGTGAAGGCATTCCTACTGTCACTATGGGTAAGGTTAGCTTTGCTGATTGAGTAACTTGCTGAGCACAATGAGGTAAATTGGGCGAACATACTGTTCCCCCTGCCAGACAGAGGGGCATAGCCATACTGCGATTAACACTATGTTAAGCCCCCTATCGGGCGACGCCGAGCCTGCCGATGGCTCATCACATCAGGTTGCAGGCTGGCGACTTCACTAGATAGATCGAACGGTAGTCACCGATTTAAGGCGTACATCCTAGATTTGTCTGTAACCCATTCCATCCGCTGCCCATTCCGCTCATAGGCAATCGTTTAGCCAGGGCTTCAGCATGGCTGCCGGAAACAAACAACGGTGCATGGGCCAGTTGTGGCGTTCCTTCATACTGTGCAGGATTCCCCCCGGAAAACAGTGCCACAAACTGTCCATCAGGATGTGGGTTGTAAACCGGTCTTGCATAATTGTATTCACACAATCCGTTCAGATACCCCGGTGCCCCGGGTACTGCACTTGATGAAGGTGTTAATGCAACCAAGTTTGTATAGCCTGGACTGCCAGGCACAATCTGAACTGACACCATTTGCCCTCCGGCAAGAATGTTGTTCTTAGTGTCAGGCGTATGCGGATAAATCACGCGGATATCGTTGGAAGACCGAACATAGAAAGAGCCGGATGAATAGTTGTGATCAACAGAGTCTGAAATTCTGGCCATCTGCCATGCCGAGCCATTCCAATATGCCTGGGCCAGATAATGGTCATGATCTTTATGTGGCACATGAGTATCATTGCCAAGGTTTTTCGCCAGCACCCCAACATACAGGATTAATGGCTTACCATTCACCATCGTCACGTCCTTAACATAAACACCTCGTTCGGGCGTCGAAGGGTACTCTTTGACTGCCAGATTACTTAACCAAGGGTTTGACTGCGAAGACGTTGTATAGCTAATCGGCAAACTGGCAGGTACCGGGTTAGTGTTACCCACTTCCCATCTTTTCCAAACGCTACCGTCCAGCAACAAGGCATAAAGATTCGTTCTGTTGTCAATGCTGCCATCTGGGTGGTAATTGAACGCCACCACAATTTTATTACCAACCTTATTTGCCACAGCATAATGCGCATGGTGAGAAAGCACCCTGATGTTCTTCATCCTGGCCTTAGTTGCTGCACTCGCTCCGTTAACTTGCAATTCAGCTGTATACAGGTTTCTGCGACCACTCTTACCATAGACGGAATACACCAATCTAAAGTGATCATTCATCCAAAACATTTTTGGATAAGCAATGCCCCTGTATTGTGGAGAAGATCCACTTCCATCGCAGCCGTATGTGGAGGTATTTTGCACACCTGCAGGCAAATTAAGACAGCCGCTGTAGTCAACATTGTCGGGAGAAATATCGATAAAGGAGTCGAGCGCATTAGTTGAGCTTGCCAAATTCACACTCTTATATAAAAAAGAGCCTCTTTTAGCCGACCGCCCAGCAATTAATACATATAAATATCCGTTGCCATCAATACCGATAACCGCATTATCATGTGGGTCGTCTGTGTATTTGCTATGTATCAGAACCGGCTTTTCTACCACAATGTTGCCATTTGTCTGATGTTTGGCACGGCTGACAAAAATAGACAGGGCACTGGACTTTTTGGTGCCATCAAGGGTCCATTTAAACCTGTCTGTAGTAGTCACTTCGCCGACATTTCCCGAACCATGCGTAGACGCAACTGTAGTCGGCGCGCTGGATAAGGTTGCACTACCGGAATACACAAAATAGGTATAGTCGCCATGTCTGATGGCAACAGGAGCATGCTTAGCAGTATAGGTGGCTAAATTGCCAGAATACTTGGAAACATTAGGGGAGGTACCATCCAAATCCAAGCCGGTCTGACTGGCTGAATAGGTAGCCGGTAGACCATATGGAAAGCCAGAAAAGCCGTCCCTCGTTTCGTACTGTGTTAGTGAATGGTTTCCACCGCATCCATTGACATAGGTAACGCAATTCCCACTTTCGTCTTTTAAGTACTTGTAGACGTTGGCAGGGTCATCTTTTGGATTAACACCTATACCTATAGCGTTTCCAGATAACAACAGAAGTGCGGGTAAGATAACTTGTGCTTTCATAGCGCCGAAGTTCTTCATGGCAGGTCCCTACTTTTTTCATCATGAAAATTAAGTTGCAGCAAAGCCGTGGATGAAGAAACCCATTGGGGAGACTTTGCCCATTGCTCACTGCAGTCCATATTTGCCCAAACAACATTTGCAGGCAGATTGATACTACAGCAGGTATATGACATTGAGAATAGCTTGCTAACTTTCTGCACCAACTGAAGCTGACAAGGCCCGCCCACAACGTGCCTATTCAGCTTTGCCAGTGATGAGTTAAAGGTGCGGCTTTGGCTACCGCTGCATTGCCACTTGACCTGAGCCGCCGGATGGCAGGGAAGCGGCGGCATTGTTTGCCCCGCTGGCCAATGAATGTGTGGCCGGCGTCAGCGCCCGTGAAGGTATTCCTACTGTAACTATGGGTAAGGTTAGTTTTGTGGATTGATAACACTGCCGGAAAGTAGCAAAGATTGGCTACTTAACCGGCAATATTATCGCCACTATATTACAGGAGGTATCCAGGGCCACTTTCACGTTAGTACCGGCACTATAAGCAGATAACAGCATCGAAAACTCACGGTTCACATTGGCTCTGGCCGGGTTTAAGCACAGCATATTCCAGGATGGATTGCAGGTGCACTTACTGTAATCTATTTGTGGATTCTCGGCGGTTAGTTCGAACAATCGAAATGCAACTGAACTGCCATCATAACCGGAGGCCAGGTCGCCAACCTTACCTTCATACCAGCCGCTATTAGCCACCACCGAAAAGCTAAGAAAAAAACTAAGCATCAGAGAATATTTCAATTTCATCATTCACAAAAACTCAACTTCAAATAAAAATCATAAAAACGCAGTAAAGTAGTCAGTTCCAAGGATGCAAGCAACCAGTAAACAACAGTGACATCCCAGCATTGTACCGATAGAATGCGACTATAAAGAGTGTCTACATAGATTTCACTACAAGGACGTTGTATGCGTTTGCCTGCCCGCTTAGCTTTGCTTGCTGCACCATTGATTATTTTGTGTACAACATTGGCATACGCCAAAAACTATGTACCTATTATGGTCGGCGACATTGTGGTGTTTATTCCACAGGATACCCCGCCTGAGCCAAAAGCAGATATGCATACATTCAACTTTAGTGCTCAGGGTGGCCTGCACCAACTGTCTCACGAATCCAATACTTTGAATAATGACGAGGGTATTAGCGGGCTGGCAGAGGTCATTGTAGATATATTGCCTTATGCACCAATACCTGGCGTAGACTTAATTCGTTCTTCAGCCACCCAAATTCAATACGATATTCAACCAGGATATGTCGGCCAGTTCAGTTATAAGTATCGCCTGAAATATAAATTTCGCTCCACGGAATCTGAATACCATTATTCATCACCAACTGATGTCTTTGTAACATTCAGGCCTAGTTATATCCCGCCAGGCAATCGTGCTCCTACGGCTAACACCGATAGAGCATCCATAATACTGGATCAACAATTCTGCAATCTGGATGCGGCAAGATTACATCTATGTAAAATAAATATAGATTTACTTGGCAATGATAGTGACCCAGATAGTGATCACATACAGTTTGTCAAACTGATTGCCAACCCCTATTTAAGCGGACCTACTGAGTTAAATGGGAAACATTATGACAACAGCACATACAGAGGTTTGATTAACCTTCAGACCAATGGTGTGGTTACCTATATACCAGGAACGAAGTTTTTTGACCCAAATAACAATAGCCACTATGCAATTGGCCCCCAGGAAGACACCTTTGACTATGTAGTAGTTGATAGCTTTGGGCAAACAGGTCGGGGGTTAGTGCACATTACACTCAGTGGCTCAGTCCCTGAACCAGAACCTGAACCGTTTTTACAACCTGTGGTAAAAACGTTTAGATGGGAACCCGCCATTGTCGCCGTGGGGCAACCAACAACATTTCACTGGGACATAGAAAATGTAAAAGGCTGCTACGGAAACGGCAAGCCACGTGGTGCAAGTGGAACGTCAGGTCCGCACACCTACAGCAACCCAGAGGAATATACAACCGACTGGGTATGTACTACTTTAGATGATACAACTTTCAATCTAAAAGCAACGCGCAATGTTGTAAGCAGCAACGCTAATTTACCCGTGGTTAAGCAATTTGAATGGAAACCCGCCGTCGTAGCGGTAGGAGAAGGCTCTACTTTTCATTGGAACATAGAGAATATAAAGGGCTGTATCGGCAAGTCAGAGCCACGTTTAGCCTCCGGGACTTCAGGACCCTGGACACACCCCACTCCTGGAATACTAGAAACAAATTGGACATGTACAGCCTTGGACAATTCCACTTTCAACCTATCAGCCAATCGTGTAGTACGTGCGATAAATACTGGTGATAGTAATTTATTGGGCACATTAAAATGGGAGCCTAATGAATTAATTGTGGGCCACCCGGTCAGATTGTCGTGGAACTTCACCAATGCCAGCTCTTGTACGGTAACTGGTCCAGCTATAAATGGGACCGCACCTTTACATGGTAGCCAAACCTACACCCCATACAGCATCGGCGATATTGTCAGCAAATGGCAGTGCAAAAACAGTCAGGGTACCAGTCTTACTCCCAGAGAGGTCATATTAAAGGTTAAGCCTTTAGCCAGTTCTGTTTTACGCAAGAAGTAATTTGAGCTGTGCCAAAATAAAGGAATTAGAATATGAAAAAGGCCCTACTATTTTCTGCCGCGTTATTATTGTCGACAAGCGCCAATGCTATTTCCATTTTTGAAGGAAAGATTGAGGCTATATTAGCCGGGCCAAACTATGGTGCCATGATGTACATTAAGATAAACCGATCGACTGGCACGGTTCAAAACGAAGTGCAGAATTGTGACAATCCAAACCATGATTATATTGTTGATACATCAACGGAAAATGGCAAATTCTATGCTGGCCTGATAATGGCAGCGTTTATGGCTGACAGAACCGTAAATATTCAAGGTTATGATGAGTGTTCAGGTGATGTTGAAATATTACGGTCTATTTGGGTGAAGTAGCGTTTAGTAAAGTTTTCGGAAAACTTTTTTCTAGGTTAGCTTATATTTCGCAAAGACTAATGCTTTTGGACTCAACGCGGCGAGACATGAAATACCTTAATAGGGAAGTTTAAAATGAAAAATACTCTATTCTTTCAATTCACCTCTAACTATTCACTAAAGGAAGCTGCAATATGCAAAAAACTATAGCTTTATTATTCACCTTAGGATGCAGCATATTTCAAGCTCCGGCATCGGCTGAGCAGTGGTGTGATATAGAGCAGGGTTGGTCATTAGTGACCCATGGTAATATATCCGATGCGGTTTATATTTTTGGTAAGCTAAAACAGCAATCCAATTCAAGCTGGATCATTATTTCTGACGGCATTGCTGGCAAAAACAATGTTTCTATGGCGCTGGCTGCGGCCGTGGCTGGCAGGAACCTGCGCATTTACCTGGATGCCGAAGAAGATACTTGTGCAAACTTCCCCAGTTGGGCACCCATGGGACGAATCAGGCATATTAGCTTTTCAGACTGAAGTTCTATATGGGTCAGGGTAATCACATAATTACTCAACTTTCGAACATTTTTCTGAATCCTGCTTGTAATACTGCCTGCTGATAGTCAGCTTTTATCCAGGCTCGCTTTTGTTTAGATACAATACTGCCTTTCGATGGTTCAGCCTGGAGCATATTTAACGCCAGATGACGTAACATCGCCCAGTTTTCTGCTCCATGGTTCTGGTATATCTGGCATTAGTCTTCTCTCATGCTGACACCCAATGCAAGCTGTTCTCTATCCGCCAGTGAGCACCCGCACAGCCTCTGCCAACACTTGTTCGCTCAGTTCAGCAGAGCTTGAACCGATAGGTCAGCTTTGCTTCTTTGCCTTTTACCTGCCTGAACGTCATGCTCATACCAAGGGTGCGTAATTCTGGCCACTGAGGAAACATGTCGGTGACACTATCAACCTCTTTGACCTGGTGTATTTTTGAAAAACAATTACAACGCCACAATATGCGCCAAATCCTCCACACCACCATATAGCTGGCAGCTGTCTTTGCCCCCTATCCAGACATCTTGCTTGGCGGTATATGCCGCCAGCACCACACTCAGCGTTAGCTTGCCGGTGTCGGTGGCACCGTCGAAGACAAAGTCATAGATGTTACCAGTTTGGCATGCTGGCACGGCACTGGGTTTGGTACTGACGGTAATAAATACCTTAGTGCCATAATCCGGCCCCACCAGCACCTTAGTGATCTTGGTTGGGTTAACACTGCTGGCCATCGCCAGCGGCGCAAGCAACAGCGAAACCAATACAAGCTTTTTCACAGCCGATTCGTTCTTTACTCAGATCCGTTAATTTCTACGAAGCCCTTGTGGGGATGACAACTTGCTCACCTCTAACAGTGGCGTGCTATACACCATACCAGCACAGGAAAAGCTGAACTGATATTGCCCCGGTGTATAAAACACCCGGCTCTCACTGCCTTGATTACTGGTACTGTCGGTAAAATCTGACTGACATTCAGCCGCATCAGGGAAGTGCCACTGTAGGGTTATCGCCTGTCCCACTCTAATCTGAGTCACTTCGTCACCAGCACTCTGCCAATTTAATTGTGTGCTGCCGCTGCAATGAATATTGATACTCACACTGGCCGATACCGACGCAGCAACCTGATCCGACACCGAGTATTCAAAACTGTCAGCACCGCACACATCCTGATTAGGTGTATACAATAAACGCTGATCAGCCTGTTGCAGTAAGGTACCAAGTTGAGGTTGTGATAATAAGGTTAGCGTCAGCGCATCATTGTCGGCATCGGTATCATTTTGCAAAACCAGCAAGGTAACCGGCAGGTTTTGCCCGGTAGCATAGCTATCGTTTATCGCCACAGGTGCATCATTCACCGGTGTCACACTTATTGTCACAGTGGCAGGGGCAGAAAGCTGCTCGCCGTCACTGACCCGATAGGTAAAGTGGTCCTCTCCGAAGAAGTTGGGTTTGGGCTGATAGGTAATCTGTTTATCTGGGCCAATGCTAATCTGACCATGGGCGGGTGTGGATACCTCAACCAGTGTTAAGGCATCACCATCCGGGTCGCTGTCATTGGCCAGCACATTAATCACCAGCGGCGTGTCTTCCTGTCCTTCTGCGCTGTCATGTTGAGCAACCGGTGCTTCATTCACCGGCAGCACCAAAACATTGACCTTACCCCAACTGGTCTGGTTAACCGAATCGGCAATCATATAAATAAACACATCGGTATAGGGGTTGGCGGAGCGGTAATCTTTTGCCCCGAGGTACGTTACGCTATTGTCCGGGTTTAGCCTTAGTGCACCTTTGGCTGACTGCCCTTCCTCGACTTTAACACTCAGTATTTTAAGCGGTTGTTCTTCCGGGTCGGTGTCGTTGGCTAACAGATCCAACAGCAAATCTTGCTTAGCATTCACCTCAACATAGTCGTCATTAGCGGTCGGCTTGGCGTTACCGGCCCCGCAATTCACATAGACCACCACATTGGCTGTTTTTTTTTGCAAGCCCAGGCCGTCGTCGACGGTGTAAGAGAAGGTATCCCGGCCACAAAACGCACTATTCGGTGCGTACCTCAGCAGGCGCGCCTCAGGTAAATAAATCACCAGGCTGGCATTAGCTGAGGGCGTTACCGAACTTATCCGCCAGGAGGCGCCGCTGGGGGAAACATCGTTAGTTAACAGGTCCAGTGCCGAACTGTCGCCACTGGCAACGGTAAATTGATCGTCATTGGCAGATGGCGGCCCTTGCCTGGGAACAACATGAATACGCACAAAGGCCCAGCTGTTTTGCTTTAGGTCATCCTGGACAACGTAAGTAAATTCATCGGTGTAGGCATCTGTGCTGCTATCCGTTTTATCGGCGATATAGCTCAGTGAATTGTCGGCATTGATATGCAAACTGCCTTTTACTGTGCTATTAGACGGTACGTTGATTGCCATTACCCTAAGTGCTGCATTCTCAGGATCCGTGTCATTAGCAAGCACATTGACAGTGGCGTCCTGCCCTTGCAGCAGATAAATTTCGTCATTATTGGCTACTGGGCGTTTGTTACTTCCTGAGCAATCAACATTCACGGTCACCGTAGCGGTTTCAATGGCATTTTCACCATTAGCTAGGGTGTAGGTAAAGTAATCTTGGCCGCAAAAACCGTCAGCGGGTGTGTAACCTATTAAATTTTGGTTTAGATAGGCGTGTACATTGGCATTATCTGATGAATGAACAGAAATAATATGAAAACCGGCGCTGTCAAGGTCATTATCCATTACTGACAACCCCGAGAGTTCTCCTCCAGCAACACTGTAGTTATCATGCATGGCATACTGATTAACTGGCAGTACCGGGACAATATCGGCATGTTTCACCTCGGAAAACGCCATCGTAAAGTAAGTCACATTCGGCCCGTTCCAGCCGTTAATCTCAGCATTGCTACCCTGCAGGTGGCTGATAACTTGGCCGTTTTCTGTCAGCTCGGTCTGCCATTGCTGCGCTTCTCCGTTATTGTGGGTATTTTGCCAACCAGGGCTATTGGAGCTAAAGCCAATTTCCTTATCTGCCCCCAGGGCAAACAAATTAGCCCCCCAATGCTTCACACCATGTTTGGCTTTACGCACCAGTAAGTCACTGCGCCAGGGCAAATTCGCCAACGTCCCAGACGTTCCTTGCCCCTGATAGTCACCAAAAAACAGCCCGGCAGCAGGATTTTGGGCAAAAGCATAGGCGATATAATTCACTCCTTGCCCATTGTTGTATACAGAGTTGCCAACCCAGAAGCGGTTAGTAGCAGGTTTCTTGAAGTTAAAGATATCAACATTGGTTTCCCTGACTTCCATGCCACCAATACCCATCATGCCAAAGATGGTGCCCGGAATATCCCCTGGTATGCCATAACTGGCCCCCGACATACTGCCCGCACTATGCCAGGTCCAGGCAGAATTGGGATTATTAATGGGCTTTAAGATCAGCATGCCGACCTCGGCATCCAGGCGATGCGAAATCGCTGTAGAATTAATGTTGTTACCTGGGTAGGTGGTGATATCAAAGAAACCGGCTTCTTCCTTAAATACCAGTGCCACATACAACTCACCGGGCCTATTGATGTCAATCGCACTGCCATTGAGTTCAAAGCCACTACTGGTAAAGGCTGAAAAGCTTGGACTTGTACCTTCGTTTATACCATCACTGGTAAAAAATCGCCCTGGCCCCCTGGCCGTATCAAACCAATACCACTGATCAGACACATTGGGGTTAAGGTGCTTTATCATCACCAAACCACCCTGAGCCAGATTAAGACCTGCATTAATGTTGTTCACCCCGCCGTTACCAATGTAAGGCACAATGGCAAAATTAGAGGGGTTGGCGACCGGCAGTTTGATAAACGCCGTCGCTTTGGCCAGTACGTTGCCCTGATTGTCTTCTATGCGGTAGTCAAAAGAATCGGTAGCAATATCCGCTTGCGGTGGAGTGTAGTGAATCTGGTTGTTTTCTATACTCAGCGCAGCGCCAGCGGCTGACAAGGATGGCACCTTTAAATACAGGCCCGATTGTGTGGCTCCGCTATCATTGTGTAGGACATCCAGTAGCGTGGCGGCTTTGTTTGTTAAGGTAAATACATCCGGAGTAATGGCTAATGTGTTGGGGTCCGGCGGCAATGCTTCCGGCATATTTTTGATCGCCACATACAGGTATTGCTTACCACTTTCATTCCAGGTGATATTGTGGCCACTGGCCAGACTGGTCTTAACCAGTTCACCGGCCTCGTTA
This sequence comes from Bowmanella denitrificans, assembly GCF_039522935.1. Classification (NCBI taxonomy): domain Bacteria; kingdom Pseudomonadati; phylum Pseudomonadota; class Gammaproteobacteria; order Alteromonadales; family Alteromonadaceae; genus Bowmanella; species Bowmanella denitrificans. The sequence goes on from NZ_BAAAEI010000001.1 coordinate 147,586, forward strand.
AGCAACATACTGCTGCCTGCTGAGGTGGGCAACCCGGCCCAGGCGAGGTCCAGCATGCCGTATCGCCGGTCACCAAAACGCGGGCTCCACAACGTCCAATTTGTTGCCAGTTGGGTATTAAGCGGCTTAAGAATAAAAGCATCAGGCTGCCAGGGCAGTTGTGCTAACACACCGTCGGTGCTGTTCCCCACATAATGGCCTACCACAATGCCATCATCCGGACTGTCGGCGAACACATAGGCTACATAGCGAGCGCCCGCCGTATTGGTAGCAACACTGTTGCCTACATATAGTGCAGACGCACTAGGTTGCTTATTGCCCCACCATGCACCAGCGGCGGCAGGGTTAGTGTCACCAAAACCAAACAGGTTTAACGACTTAAATTCATTGGTGCTGGATAACGAGCGATGCCAAACCGCCCCACCATTATTCATATCCAGCGCTTTAACAATTATCATGCCGACGTCGGTATTCAACTGGTGGGGAATTTCGCGCGACGCTGCACCATCACCGGTATAGGTAATAATATCCAGCACCCCAGGCTTTTTAACCAAAGCAATATAAGGGTATTCACTGCCCAGGCGATTCCAATGGGCGCTGGTCCCCTGCAGGACGAATCCCTGCTCAGTAAATTCAGCAAAACTGCTCTGCACCTGTTCGGCCATGGCAGCGGTGCTATTCAGCGACAACCCGGCCCCGCGTTCGGTATCCAGCCAATAGAAACCGGAATCGTTGACCGGAGATTTCACCATCACCAGCCCGCCGTCGCTGGCCAGATTGATACCGGCATTAACAGGGTTCAATATGTTATTGGCGTCGGTGGCAGCAGCATTGCCCTGATAAGTATCAACAACCAGGGTATTCAGGGTTTGTGCGGCACTCATCGCCGAGCTTAATAGACCTAGTGCATATAGCGCGGCAAAGGTAATTTTTCGCGCTATACGTCGTTCCTTAACCTTGTACTTCATTTCTTGGTTCCTAATAGGTCTGATCTCGCCGCTTCACCGCGAAATGCCGCAGGCTTGACAGTTAGCGCCCCTAAATATTGTATTGGAGCAACTCAAAACATTTAAAGGGGGAAGGCGAGCCGTCACCTTTATGTCATGTCCATCGGTCTTAGGACATTAGCCCCGGCACAATAGAGAACAAATGACCGAAATAACGACTCTGCCGCAGGTATTGCCGGTTCAGAAGGTTTCGCGTTCCAGAACCTGAATTTGCAGGGCTGCATTATTGTCATCATAGGTAAGACAATCATAACCATCGGCAAAACTTAATTGCACCGACTCGCCCTTTTGCTTGGCGTTCTGCGCAATCATCATTTTGGTTGGCGTTTGTTCATCATTGGCGAAACCCAATAACTGCCATCCCTGCCCCTCAATCTGAATAAAAGCTCTTTCTTCAGTTCGATAAAGCATATTAACTTTGCCAGCCGGGCACAGCACATCGGCCTGCACCTGGCCAACCAAACCCAAGGTGTATATACCTAAGACCAAAATAAATTTATTAACGCTCACTGCACCACCTATTCCTGCTGGCTGCTTACCTACCCATATTTTGCCATGACTTATCAGCAAACCCTATATTAAAAATCTCAGCTACCGCCATGCTGCTAATGCGGTAGAATGTACAATCTAGTCATTTGTCCAAAGCTCACAGGTTACGTCGGCATTGACAGGATTGTAGTTCGACAACTCTGCCCCCTTGACCCGCGAAAAGACCCGCGAAAATAACTAAAAAACCGAAATCCGAATAAACAGCGTACTTATATTTATCCCTGAACATTACTTCCTGCTCCATCTTATACTCTTAGTATTCTTGGTTCGATAACTCTGACCCCTTGATCACCTTGATCATGACCCCTTGATCAAAAATTAAAATAACGGATATTTGAACTCGCCTATCTAAGCCCAGCACCCTGACTAGCTGTTGATGATGCGTAACACATAGCGTCATTGTTTGGAAGGTCGACGACCACTCCCCATTCGCGACCAGACGTCAGAGCAGCTAATCCCATGGCGTAAGCCAACTTAGTTCTTTCCAACCCCATATGCGATACCTTAAAATACACCACACCATTAGTGCACTTGCTCTTGATGTCTTGATTTTCAAGATGAACCTGAAAACTTCCATCTGGTCCGCTGGTGATAAGAGTTGTAACCTTTCCCCAATACCAAGCATTTACCGCATGTGAAGACAATGAAAACAACATAAAAAATAAAACAAATACTCTATACATAACTCATTCCAAAATCTTGTTTCCGTAGCGACAAGGCAGACATCTAACTAATTAAAATCTTCCTCAGATTCAAATTAGAATCTTCCTCCAATGACAACTTATATTATCGTACATTTATCATCAGCGAGCCATAGAGACACTTTCTTTCCGCTCATTTGCGCTGCTAAAAGCCCAGAATACATTTTGTCCAACCCTGGTTGTTCAGGAAGAATTGAGGCATACATCTGACCGTATCCACTCTGTGATGTACAGCCTTGCAATTCTGGTTTTACCCTCACATTAACACCACCAGTCACAACAATTACCAGTCTATGTACCTCAACGTCATCTACCCAACCTCTTGATGGCTCTGATTATGCTTTAAATGACAAGGATAAAATAAGCAACACAAAAAACATTCCATAATTTAGTTCTCTCATATTCAAACGATCCTCTAAATCAACAGCTAAAAAAATAAATAACAATGAGATTTTATCTCACACAATAAGTGTCCATAGCTTATTTCGAAAAATATACATAACGTATTTTTTCATGAGCGCCGTAACACTCGCCGCCCCCGCCAATAGTCACCGACTTATCTGATAGCATTGCAGATTTAATACAAAACCTATTGATTCAGCATCACATAATAAGGTTGCGAACTGCGAGTGTAAGAAAGAAGCGTCTCGCAGGTTAATGCACCGTTCTGGTCGTCATACATCAAGGTAACCGTCTTATTGTTAGTCATAGCCGTAGTGACAAGCGAAACCCAAAGTGAACAGGTCACTGTATCAATACCTTCTGCACCGTCAGTACGACAAATACGGGTATATTCATTTCGCCAGCTGCCCTTAATCATGACATTTTTGGTGGAATCTATGTAAATATTACTTACTGTGCCGGTGCACCATATATTCGCAGCGAAACTACTGGTGGGGAATATCAATATCAAAAGAATCAAACTGAGCTTTTTCATAACATAAATTCCTTCTTATTTTTTGGATCTAATTTGGAGCCGCCAACCAAATTCTGTCAAACTTAAGATAACCACCTTCAGTGCCTATCATTTGAATAGATACAGGTCTGGAAGTCGCCTGTGCAGACAGCGCGGTTGAGTAAAATAGCCGGGCAAATTCTGGATTATTATCTATCTTAAAAGCTGCAGCCTGACCTTTACTGATATTCAATCCTATGCTGGCAGGTACTTCTAAGGGCACTGGAGTATCAAAGTAAATAAGTATCAAGTTACCATCGTTTACATATATTTTCTGGACCAGCCCCTTATACTCACAATATCCACCGTGATCACTGCTACAGGTTGGCTGCTCCGCATTGGTTATTGTTGACGCCAATAACAATGCCAATAAGGTTACCATCCGATTGAAGCGTCCGAAAATAACTAAAAAACCGAAATCCGAATAAACAGCGTACTTATATTTATCCCTGAACATTACTTCCTGCTCCATCTTATACTCTTAGTCTTCTTGGTTCGACAACTCTGACCCCTTGATCGTGCCTTCTGGATCGTGCCTTCTGAACTCACTGATCAGTGATTTCATCCTGAACCTTTTTAGGAAGCCAGCTCCACACCACGTCATAATAAACATCTCTAAGCTCTGGATAATTCTGCTTAATAAAATTTTCCAGCCTCTCAAAGTCCTGATATTTTTCAGGCTGATGAAAAAAATCATGAATCACTTCCAATAACTCGTACACTCTTTTTACTTCTTGTAAGTCGATTAAAACTTTATTTTCCATTAGCTTACCTATTCTTATAAAACGAAGCGTTTCTTCCTGTTAAATCAACATCACCCTCAAACACTCTCTCTGCTGCACCTGTTACAGGATTTTTGATAACTTGAATTTCGTTAGGGTTCGCATCAAACTCAACATAGTTGTTGCCTTTCCCGCGTTTAATACCTAATTGCTTTTCAATATCTCTGGCGCTGCCTACACGCCCCCTTGCTTTTACTGTAAACACACTATTCTGGTCGCTTGCTATTATCGAATTGCTCTCCCGAATCCCCTCAAGCCCTTTGTTATTAGTAAAGTGTCTTACTCTCTCCGTTAGCTCTTCAATACTATCATTGACTTTTTCACCAAGTTTCCCAACAGCTTTGACTTTTTTGCCCACAATTCCAACCATGGACTGGGCTGCCCCACTAAAATCTCCCTCATTTATAGCATCTATAGATGCCTTGATCTCAGGCATCGGGTTAATAAGATTTTCAAAAATCCAGTTCTGCAAATTGCCCAAAGGTGTCGGTGCAAATGGATCAAACGCATTTGACTGTGCGTTAGAGTTAGAGCTGGCAGCATTACTCCCCTGCTTAGCCACTTCCCCCTGCCCTAACTTATCAACAATAGCCTGATTATTGCTTGAGGGATTACCCTGATTCTGTGCACCATTTGCAGCCCCCCCAACGCCAGTGTAAGAAACACCTACCGCTGATCCACCAATGGTATTCGTTCCACCAACAGGCGCATCTCGCTTTATCTTACTCCCTGTCACCGTAACTTTCTGACGAAGCTTTTCTGGCTCTACTGCTGAATACCCAGACGGGTCCGTCCCAGCCAAAGGATTATTCATAATATACGAATAAGGGTTAATACTCTGGCTATTGCCGGGGCTTTGAATAATGGGGTCCACAGACAAAAACCGTCCGACCTTGTAATCATACACCCGCCCGTTCATATGAATCAGCTCAGCCTCATCCAGATGTTCATGGTCGGTAAAGCCACGGCGGCTTGGGCCTTCTGCCAGTCGGGGCAGGCTTAGCTGGCTCCAGTCGCCACCTCTGGGTGTGCCAAAGGCATCAAAATGCCGGTAGGCGGTAACCTGGCCATTGTGATCGGTAAAGGTGGTGGCGCTGCCAAGGCGGTCGCGGTGAGTAAAGGCGATACTGGTATCGCTGCCAAAGGTGAGTATGGCAATATCGGCAATATAGGCTTTTTGCTGGCTGCCGGAGCTGCTGGTTTCCACCTCATAATGTTTATCAACATAGTAAGTGGTGACTTCGCCGCTACCGGCACTTCTGACTTGTTTGACACGGGCTAAATCTGCCCCATACACAAAGCTGACACTGCCATTGCGGCTGATTTGCGTAGGCTTGTTAAATACATTGTAGGTGACTTCCCTGATGCCATTCCTATGGGTCAGGTTACCCTTATTGTCGTAGCCGTAGGTTTCGCTACCGCCGCCTTTCAGGTCCACCGATTCCAGCTTATTGCTGCTCTCTACATACTGATAGGCACTGTCGCCGGATACAGAGTAATCTGATTTATGGCGGATATTGCCAACCGCATCATAACCATAACTCACGCTGAAATTCACGCCATTACCGCTGGTACTGGCGGTTACCAGTCTTTGCAACTCGTCGTAAGCAAAGGTTTCTGTGCTATTAAAGGTCGGCAGTAAGTTTTGCTGCTCCAGTAAATTACCGTAACTGTCGTACTCAGCATAATTCAGACTATGCAACGCGGTGTTGCCATTTTTAACCACATTGAACAGCATTTGCCCGCTTATGGCGCTATAACCAATGCTGCTGGTCAGGGCTGCGTTTTCGTCACCGATTTGTGCAGTGGTAATGTTGCCGAAGGCATCTTGCGCCGTGACAGTACGATAGCTGTAGTCAGTTGCAGCATTATATTCACGTGTCAGATAGCCATAGCTGTTGTACTCATACCCCAGTATCAGGCCGTTAGGGTAAATCAGTGCCTTGGGCTTGCCACTGTTTTGGTCATACTGAGTTTCGGTGGTATAGCTAGTACCATCCACAGTCAATGTGCTTTGATAAGGCAGGGCCGCATAATTATATTTATAGGTTTTATTAACGCCGTTTTCGCTTTCACTGCACAGCATGCCGGTCTTACAAGTATCCCAGCCAAACAGAGCGGTTTTACCGTCGGCGATACGCGTGGTGACCCGACCCGCTTTGTCCATATCATAATAAATGGTTTTACTGTTGGCGTCGGTTTCAGTTTCAAGTTCGGCAAAGTCATTATAGACAAAACTGGTTTTGCCCTGGTTGGGATCATCCACCCATAGCTTACGGCCCAGCGCATCGTATTTGGCGGTAATCTGCACAGCGTTAGCATCCTGAATTAAAATCGGATTGCCACCGGCATCGTATAAATAGTCTGTGCTGCCCGCCTTGGCATCCACCGTATTTACCAACTGTTGCAGGCTGTTGTAACGTCTGGACATGCTCAGGTTATGGCCAATATCCGCGGTCGTACTAATGTTGGTGGTAAGCCCCTGGTAACTATATTGCGTGATTAGGTTGCCGTGACTGCCAGAAGTTAGTTTGCCAACCAGACGCCCTAACACATCGTAACCAGAATAAGTGGTAGTGCCTTTATCTGTGCCGGTATAGGGAGTGGTTTCACTTGCTTTGAAGCCCCTGGCCGTAAAGCTGATATCCTGGCTTATCCAGTTGCCATCAAAGCCCTGTGTACGGGTTTTCACGGTGCGGCCCAGGCTGTCTTGGTACTGCTCGGTAGTGGGGTTACCCGCTTGCTGCACCACCACTTTCATAACCGCATGCCCTTGATTTTCAACCTGCTGATAACTCAGATATTGCGTTGGCTGACCTGTTACATCCAGAGTTTTAGGCCGGTTAAAGGCATCGTAACCAGTGGTAGTAGTCACCCCGTTTATCGCAACCTGCGTCAGGGGCAGGCCATTGGTCGGGTCAGTCGCTATATTGGTCGCCAGCACTTTATTGCCGCCCAGCTTCTGATTTTGCTGGCTGACAAAGTAGCCGTCTGCGGCCACGCTCTGGCCATCGTTGCTATAGTAAAGCTCGGTAATACGGCTCTGTTCGGTCGCTGTGGCGCTGCTCCCTATCAACACATTGCCGGTTTGGGTAATGGTTTTGGGTAAACCGTAATCGTTGTACACATAGGTGCTGGTTAAGGTGCTAGTGTCACCGCTCACCTTAAGCACTTGCGGCTGGCGGAAGGTACTGTTCCAGGTCTCGACCTGGGTTTCAACCACTTGTGTTTCGTTCGTGCCGCTAGCGGCAGCCAGACCATTCAGGTGGTCGACCGATTTGGTCACCTTGCGGGATTCCCAGCGATTCGGCCAGCTACTGGTGGCCTGAGTATAATCGGTCTCGACCTTGGTGGTGTGCGACATGGTACTGTCTGTGACCAGTGTCACTTGTTCAGCCACATTACCGTATTGGTCAATACTATTAACCGACATCGTGGATGTGGTAACCGCTGACGTACTGGTGGTGGTAGCGACTGAACCCGGCCGGGTGCTTTGCACATCAAATTTGGTAACAGTGGCCTGCTGATTGTAGATATGCCAGCTATTGGTAAAAGCATAATTTGGGTTTTGTAGCCAATGATTGGTTTGGGTCTGAATCGGGTTTTGCTCCCCGACCTGGTACACAGACTGACTGGCCACCTGGCTGGTGAACGGGAATTTAATTAAAAAGTTGGTTTCGGTTTGTGTGCCATTGGCATCATCCACCTGAGTAATCTGGGTAAAGCCCCTGAATCCGCGCCCCCGGTGGTTGTATGTCGCCCCGCCATATTGGTAGCTTTGTTTATTGTTTGAGCCGACACCGTTGCTTTGTTGGAATTCCGCGACCACATACATACTGGAGGCAAAGTTAAAATGCCCTTCGTCAATAACGTCACTGATCTGCCGCTGATAAAACTCACCGTTGCCGCTGCTCAGTGGACGGTAGTGCCAACTGGCTTGATTGCCTGCACTGTCATTCGCCGCAACCATTAAGTCGATGGCACGATAATCCTGTTTACCCGGTTCGGCTTTATCGGTGGCACCGTAGTTACGGTTGATATACACACTGTTTTGTTGTGAAAGCAGATTGCTGCTGCCATTGAAGGAACAACCATCATCAGCATATTGCACACAGCCATAGCTGAACACCATATCGCTCAGGCCTTTACCAAACGCGTCGACGACCTTGGTATAATTCGCTGCCCCAACCAGACCGGAATCCCCAATGGTGGCGCTAAAGGTGCCATTGGTGTTTTCCACAAACTTCATCACGTTGTAGCGGTATATGCTGCGATCCCATTCGGGGAACATAGCCTGCTCGGGCCCTGTTTGACTGGTTTGATAGTTACCGTAAAGCTCATGACCACACTTGATCACATCAGTTTTGCGACCTTGAAGATGATCGAATACGCCGTAAATTTTGTGGCAACCTGCGACCAACACGTCTCCTGGTATCAGCAATTCAGAACGGCCATCGCCGTCTATATCTGCTATTTTTATTGCCTGCTCAAATTTGGCTGCTAATCCCCATTTGGCTTCTCCTGGTTTACTGGGCATAGGATAGTTACGTGTTTCCAGTACAGACGCTGCCCCTAAATCTACCGCCGCTGCAAAATTGCCATCCCCCTGGTTGAGCTTCAAGAATAGGTTGCCAGCACCGCCCATCCAGCCCAGCCAATCTTTTAAACCGTCGCCGTTTGCATCGACTAAGATGGCGTAGTCGCCCTCAATGCCTCCGTGCGTGAAGTTAATATTATGAGCAACTAGAGATACAGTTCCTTGCGTACTGACATGGGTAAGCAACAGACGATGAGGGACCGGTCTGGCTTGGTTAAGCCCTTGCCCATACTCAACCAAATCAGGTAAGCCATCGGCATTCATATCACCGACAAATTGTGCGTTTTGCGTCAGTCCAATATTAATTAAATGCTGTCCTGACTGGTATGGCCGCGCTAAGTTCTGACTATGCAAATATAAAGTCAGGCTGGCTGCGTTAGGGCTGATTTTGCGTTTAACAATCAGATCTGGCCAACCATCACCATTATAGTCGTTGGCGTCAACCAAGGTGTCCCCAGGCGAAGCCAGCGACACGTAGGGTTCAATGGTAATGTGCTGGTTATTGGTCGACCAGTCGACATAAATGCCACTCTGATTTTCCAGTACATAGCCAATCTTGAGCTGATCGTTTTCGATTTTCCATGTATCTGTACGCCCATCCAGATTAAAATCACCTTCTATACAGTAATCGCTGTAGTCAATGCTACTGCGCATACAGGTACTGATTGCAAAGTTTGAAGTACCCAGTAAGTCCCCTTCGGCGTTAAGAAACTGGTGTTGCCCAATATATTGGCCGCTGTTGTCAACAGAGTAAGTCTTCCAGTCTCGCACCCCATCACCATTAACATCACCGCTGGCATCAATAGAACTTATCGACTCAACCACCTCATCACCAAAACGGTCCACATGGCTGGGATATATTTCTGTGCCGTCACTGCTGGTGAATAGCTCTAACTGGAACTTCGGTGCATCGTCCTGCCAATCAAACGTGGTACTGCGGCACTGCGTTTCTGCACATTCAGACACGCTCTGCAATAGTGAACGACCTGAGGCTCGGGACACCTCATACCCTAACGTATAACTACGAACCAATGTATTGGCGTAGTAAGTTTTAACCGATTCTAAACGCTTAGTTTGACGGGTTTTGCCCCCGGCCAGGTAACTGGTGGAATATTTGCTACGATTCTCGTAATTAAACTCAACCTTACGATTACCTATAGTTGTACCTTGCCCGGTATAAAAAATGCTTTCCAGCAGGATTTCGCCAGCGCTCTGATCCTGGGAATAGACGTAATGAATGGCATTTTGCCCACTGACATCATGCTCGCTACCAATTTGCCAGCTAAGGGCTGCCGCTGCTCCCTGGGGTGTCACCGCAGCATCGTATTTTTGCATTCGGCCATCGGCATAGGTAACAGTAAAATAGGTACCACTACTGTTAATAGCACCTTGTTGCTTGACCGTCAGAAACTGGTCCAGCTCAGTGGCATAAGTTGCACCGGAGCCACCATAAACACCGCTACGAAGGACTAAACGTTGCCCGTTTAAGCACAATCTGTCGGTGTTACCGTTATAGCTGACACCTGCCGAAAAGCCGTCCTGGGCCAGCGTGGCCGGACACCGCGAAATACTGCCACCGGCAGATAGATCCCAGCCAACGCCTGCCAGGCCATTCCCAGCTCGGCTACTGTATGACAGGGCAACACTGGGTGCCATACCAGCACGGCCCGGCGGAATAGCAATGGGAATAGTATAACTGGCACTGCCACCAGATACGGCAGCCTTACCCGGCAGCGGCCCGAAATAGTTTGAGCTGCCAGGGCTGATATTGGGCAGTACCTGGTCGGCCACTTCACCGCCAAATGCCGCCCAGTTCAGAGTAGCGGGATCATCGTAATCAATGGTTAATGTTTGGCTATATTGTGCCACTTCATCGCACAGCGGTTGCGTTGGCCTGCTGGGGTCAACTAAACAACCAATCACCCGGTAGTCAAATTTGCCGGTCGACTTACTTAGAGTGTGGCTAAGCAATGAAGCGGGAGATATATGCGTCCAATTGCCACTGCTACCGTTCTGGCGTTCTTCCAAACGGTAATGCTCAGCACCATCTACCTGGTTCCAGGACAAGGTGACTGAATGTTCACTGGCTTGGCTTAGAAAGCCAACAGTGCCCATCAAAGCAACCATTGTTTTAACTTTACCAGGAGTGCTCAGCCAATTAGCCAAGCCTGACATTGGATTTGAAAACTGCATTACTTGTTCCATTAACCATCGAATACTGCATTGCCCCGGCAAGTTACTTAGTTTCCTTTGCCCTTTGCCAGGCCGACTATTTTTTTGGGTAGCGCACCTATAGTGGAAATATCGCCCATCCCCATAAGTTCGCGCGTTTATATCATATTCAAGCGTTACATCATAGGAGGTGTAGCGACATTACCGGCCCAAGACCTAACACTGACTTACAGATTCATTTCAATGGCCGGAGGCTAGAATAACTGTCACATGAGTGACGCTAAAAACTTTGCAAATGGCACAATGTCTTGTCTAACACTCGCTGCTTCCAAAGCTTGCATGTATTCATCCCGACGCTCGACTGGAACGACTGTCCAAGAGTAGCCGCCTGAGGCCATCATTAAATTCATAATAAACCGGCCCATTCTGCCGTTACCATCAAAGTAAGGATGGATGTAGACGAAAATGAAGTGCCCCAGTACCACTCTGACTGCTGCATTTTCCTCTTCAGCGAGTAAGTCTAATAATGTCGGCATCATATCGCGAAGCGCTTCCCTATTTGGGGGAGTATGCATAGATTGGCGAATATAGACAGGCCTTATTCGGTAACCGGCCAAGTCTGATTGTTTAACAATACCGGCGGCCACACTGGGGCCAAATAATGCTAAGTACCAGTCACTGTGCGCTTGTTCTAACACGTCGCCAGGATTTTTACCTTCTAGCACAGCCCTAACAGCTTTCTTTACTTCCTGAAAAGCATCCCAGTAGCCTTTGGCAGCCATAGCATCTAAGTGCCTTTTGCTCTTGTCGGAATCTTCTGCTTGCCAGCTACCAGAACGCACCAGTTCAATCAGTTCACGAGTTACGCGATAGCCTTCAATGGATAGTGAGTGGTAAGCGTCTGTTACGTATTTGTCTTCCACTTCGGCCATGTAGGTTTCGATGTCGATAGTTTGGTATAGTTGTTCTGGAAAGTGCGCAATAACATTTTCGCGCATTTGCGCCCACATTAACCGCATGCGATTCACATAGGGCGACACATCACGACGCCCAAAGCTTACCTGCACTTTCTCTGTAAAAAAGTCTTCTTCTTTCACTTTCAGATCGGCAGCTTGCATACCCTTTAAAATATTATCAGCAATCAAGTCTCGGCCTATATTTCTAAAAGCCCCCATTAACCGACCGGCAATCACACTGTGGCTACCCGCAAGTAAAACCGACAATACGTCAGATGCATCTGTCACCATTGATAAGGCGGTACGCATATGGATAGGCGCTTTTTGAAACTGGCTCGCCGAAGAATGGACAAGCGCTGATGCCAAACTGTACACATTAAGCCCTTCCAGGTTTTCAATATGTTCTGCGGCTGGCATGTTTAACCTGACATCAAAAATCGAGGTGTTGTGTAATAAGGCGGTGGGTTTATTATTGCCTTTGGGCGAGCGCACGAGCAATTGCTGAGGTACGGTTCTATCACCGATATGCAGACTAAGTGATTGTTCAGGTGAAAGACACCAGGATTTGACGAACCGTTCTGACAAATAGGCGCTGCAAAAGTCCCAGAAAGAGGTATACCAAGATGTACTGTCGCCAGGCTTTTCATCGGGTATCGCCGGTATATACCAGCCACGGATAACTTCGCGAATAAACCCATGCTTCAATAGCCGCTCTCGATGTACTCTGCTGAGTTGCTTTGATTGAATGGCTACAACGCCTGACTCCTGAAGCTGTTGTAATTGCTCAAGCGAATCAGCTAGTTTTTGTGATACATCATTCATGTTCGCTCCAACTATTACCTGCGATATTTACCAGTTATCACTTTCCATCTCCAGGTTATGGCGCCATACCATTTACAGGTTTTAATGTATCACGATCTATAGGTTTTAGCGCCACACATTTTATAGGTTTTAATTCGATCAAGGGGTCCGATCAAGGGCTCAGCGTTGTTGAAGCCTTAACCGCCCGAAATCGCGGCGACTTTCGATCACCACCGTGCTGTAGTTTGGGCAAGGCACATCCCAATTGCTGTTCTATTTGCTGCTTAAAGCGACTGTCGCCTAGCACCCAGGTCTTTTGCTGAGCCTCCCGGATTTGCTTTAGGGAATAATCCGGTATATGAGCTTTAAACAAGGCTTGGTAGGCGGCCTTTCGACTAGTAATGTCAGCGCCTAAGGCCAGATAGAGCGGATGTGCAGTCAGTAACTCAATATGCTTATCCAATGCATTATGCTGATAGCTTGACCAGGGATACTCGGCAGGATGAGCCACCATATTGTCCCCCTTAAGCCACATTTATTTAACAAAAAACAACGATGAACATCCAATAAAACCAAATAGGTTGTAAAAACAGCCCACCAAAGATGAAGGACAACAAATGAAATGATTCTGATAATTAGCTACAAGCTAACACGACCACCATCCAGCAAGCCACGGTAGAACTTCTGCCCTTCCACCAGCAGAATTTCGCCGCTTTCGCCGCCTTTGATACCGCTGTCGATGGCGATAACGTCACCGTTATACAGGGCGCGGATATGTTTCTGGGTGGTATGGCCGACTAAGATATGGGCAACACCGAAATGTTGTTTCAGTAAGTCGATATCCTGCTGCGAGGCCTGCGGATCTTTAAAATAGCCGCGATACCAGATAGGCCCGTTGGTTTTATGCAGATAGCGGGCAAAGCCCTGTCTTGGTTGGTCCTGGTCTTCCACCAGTTGGCCGGTAAACACCTGATTGATGTCGTCCAGCGTGCGCCCTTCCCTGGCCAGCTCAGGGTGCAGGCCACCATGCAAAAACAGCATATCGCCGATTTTAACCAGCACATTACGCGTGCGCAGCCATTGGCCCAATAAGGTGTCTTCGCCATAAAGCCTGGCAAAAGGCCGATTCAGTAAGTTAGCAACTTTTTCATACTTTTCATTCAGGTAACGCAGATCGCCGTTGAGCACCATGGTTTCATGGTTGCCGAGCAGAAAATGCACCTTACCACCAGCGGCCTGGGCCTGTTGTTGTAACTGATAAATCAGCCACAGTGCTTCGGTTTGCTTAGGGCCGCGGTCAAATACATCACCGCTGATCACCAGCCCCCCTTCGCCAAACAGCCAGTTACCCTGGGCATCCATAATCCGATGCGCAACTAGCAGGCGTTTAAACAGGTCAAACTGGCCGTGAATATCACTGATGACCGCCAGTTTTTCCGCCGCTGGATAGGTTACGTCGGGCCGCGATGCTGGCAATGGGCTAAGCTGGGCCGCCTGGCCGCATTTTTCAATGGACATGTCCTGCACCGGGGGCGGGAATCGGTAACTTTTTCGTTGCCCCTGGCACACCCATAGGGCTTCCCACTGGTTCACCTGCATTTGCACATAAGGGCCGTCCGTCAAGGTATCGTCACTGACCAGATCCGAACAACCAACCAACAGCAAAACAAGCAACAGCACTTTGCAATTCATACTGACTCCAATTGCAATGAATTCAGGGTCGGCAGTTTCCTGCCGACCGGCCAGATTAGAACTTCAGCTCAGCACCGGCATAAACAAAACGACCGATACCACCGCCATAGGCGCTGGCAAAGTTGCCGGTTCCGGACTCATATAGGTCGCCAGTATTGGCAACAAAGGGCCCCTGGTTATCGAACAAGTTCCTAACCCCGGCGTACAAACGCAGGTCGGCACTGTTGTCAAATTCCAGGTCGTAGGAAACCGAGATATCGTGGCGCACATAGCTGCCGTAATACAGATACATGGGCACCTCGGGATTGGCGATGGCGTCAGGATCGCCCGCATCTAACTTAGCCTGATTGTCGGCTTGCAGCGATTCCCAGGCGTCCACCCGCTCATGCGAATCGACAATGGCACTCTTGAACTTAGCGCTCCAACGCACCCGCCAGTCCTGCCAACGCCAGGTGATGGACCCTGTCGCTGCATCGTCAAAGATGCCGCTGTATAGCTCCCCCTTGTAATTCAGGGTTTCCAGCCCATCATTGCCTTCAAAGGTTTTGGAGTGCTCGATAACATGGGTCATATCGGCTTTAAACTTCAGACTGCCCCAGTCGCCGAGGTCATACTGGTAAGCAAGCGCCACGTCATAACCGCGGGTACGCACCTCAGAAAGGTTAAATACCCGTTGCATCACCTGCATCAACTGGCCTTCACTGTCACGACTGATATCACCGCAGAAGGTATTGTCCTGACCATAAGCCAGTGACGAGTTGTAGCATTGCTCCAGGATTTTCTGATTGTCGATTTCTTCAATGGCATCCTGGATCTCGATATCGTAGTAATCCACCGCCAATTGCAAGCCAGGTGCAAACGCAGGG
This sequence comes from Bowmanella denitrificans, assembly GCF_039522935.1. Taxonomy (NCBI): domain Bacteria; kingdom Pseudomonadati; phylum Pseudomonadota; class Gammaproteobacteria; order Alteromonadales; family Alteromonadaceae; genus Bowmanella; species Bowmanella denitrificans. The sequence goes on from NZ_BAAAEI010000001.1 coordinate 162,664, forward strand.
GCCATGCTGATCCCGAAGGTGTAAGTGTCGGCCGTTTCTTCCTTCAGATTTTCATTGCCGGCATTGGGTGAATAGCCCGAGTTTTCATCTTCGAATTCACCGTATAGAGCAATGGCATTGGCAATGCCGGGGTCCAACCGACAGTTGTCATGACCTGCTTCGTTAGAGGTTGCGGTGGTGCCGTCACAAATATCGGCAAAGCTGTCATAGTCACCACGAGGGGGCGACAACAATTCGGTAATATTGGGAGCACGCTGGGCTCTGGCGTAGTTGGCACGCAACATATAGCCGTCCATGGGCTCCCACATCAGTCCGGCCCGGTAGCTGGCCATCAGGTCAATATTTTTGTGACTGTAGTCAGCCAGACGCAGAGACAAGTCGGCAGATAAGTGCTTGGCCAGTGGTGCATCCTTTAACAACGGAACATTCGCTTCGGCAAAGGCTTCCCACACATCAATGTCACCGGCAAAACTCGGTACCAGATTAAAGGTAATACCGCCGTATCTGTGTCCTTCGCTGGTATCCAGGTCCTGCTTATCTTTACGATATTCCACACCAAAGGCGGTGGATACCATACCGGCAGGCAGTTCGAACAAGTCACCACTCATATAGCCCAGCACATTAAACTGGCTGATATTGGTGGTAATAGTGGGGTTGGCACGAATATAGTCGGCGGCTTCGGGGCTAATACTGCCATAACCGAAGATGTTGACCGGCACACAACCTTCAGCCCTGGCATCCGCGTCGGCACATTGAATAGTGCTGCCGTCCTCGGCGTATTCGGCATCCAGCGCCTGACGCAGTTTCAGAATATTCAATTCATTGCGGCGTAGTTGTTGCTGCTTAAACTTGCCATAGCCTACCGACAGATCCCAGTCCCAGTTACCGTCAAACGCGGTGCCTTGCAGGCCCGCCCAGGTACGCAGGGTTTCCCGTTCGTTGTCGGTAATCACATTGCCCAATTCCACAAACAGCCGGTCCCAACTCACGCTGCTACCCGCAGTCGCGGCAATTTCGGCAGGCACAAAGGGGTTATCGGGAGAAATACTACCCGCTGCCTGTTCTGACGCTTCGCCGGTAATTGGGTCGATCACCAGTTCGGTGTCGTTGTAGTCCTGCCCTTCCGGGTCTTTAATGTTCAGCGACTGGTTATTGCTGTACTGCACCTGGAAATTGGCCCGCACATCGTCGGTCAGGTCGTAGTTCACTTTAAACGCGGCAGCCACTCGGTCACTGGGAACTTTCAGGCGTTCGTATACCGACAGATTGGCGCCGTCACGCTCTTCAACAAAGCCTTCGGTCAGGCCATTCTGCGGATGGTAAAACCAGTCGTCGCCTTCAAAGGTACCGCCAGCGGTATTGTCGCTGCGCTCCCGCCAATCATCCATACTAATGTCGCGCATGCACTGGTCACCATCAATAGTGTTGTTGGCGTTACACATTTTTTCGGTATCGTAATCGAAGCTGGATTCATATCTGGCCCGTTCACGATCCCCCCAGGCCAGACCAAATTGTCTGTCCCAGGTTGCGCCAACATACAGATAGCCGCGACCATCCTGAAAATCAGCGCCGTAGCCCGCATCCAGAGTGAATTCCTTGCCGCCCCCTTCCGGGGTATAACCACGACGGGCATCCAGTTCAAAGCCGGTTTTGTTATTGCGGGTAATAATATTCACCACCCCGGCAATGGCGTCAGATCCATAGATAGCGGATGCACCGCCGCTGATGATTTCAACCTTTTCCACCATGGCGCTGGGAATGGTGCTAAGGCTGACGTAGTTACCGCTGTAACTGTTCGAAACCACCCGTCTGCCATCGATAAGGGTTAAAGTGCGGTCGGTGCCAAGGTTGCGCAGATCAATGGTAGACAGGCCGGTGTTCTGCACACTGGATTGAGAATTGGTGTTACTGACACCTTCGGCAATGGCCGGTATTTCTTCCACCAGAATTTCTGACAGTTCACCCAGGCCGGTATCCATAATAGCGTCCTGGTCAAGACTGACGATGGGCGTGGCAAAAGAAAAGCTGTCGCGCTTGATACGCGAGCCGGTGACAGAGATACGCTCAGCGTCTCCGACCTGCGGCGCGCTCTGGGTTTCTTCCTGCTGCTGAGCCATTGCCGGTAAACTTCCCAGCAGTATGGTCTGAATAGCCAGGGTCAGGATGGTCTTATGCATTTTTCTGGTCCCATGATGTGTGAATGTGTTCAACTTGTTGCGTCAGGCAAAGGTGCTTAGCAATATCTCTTGCCTGACACCGTTTTAGTTGCCGATGGAATTTCGCACAATCTGGCCAGGCTCGTTTTTGCCTCTGCTATCTGGTTTTTACCTCTTTTTAATCTCTTTTATAAAGAAATACATATTTATCAAATAGTTAAACATACAACTCTAACTTTAGCTAACCACACTATGTATTGAGGATGATTGATGATCCCAGGCCCTTTGGTTAGAGTGGTGTTATTGCCATTCAACCCGTTACGCCAGAAAAACAGGCCTGATATCCATGCGAAATTCTTTCCAACTGGGCAACTGCCGGGTGGTGCCCAGCGAGTGTGCTGTGTATTTCAATAATGGAGAAAAACAAAACCTGCAGCCCAAACTGATTGAGGTGCTGATATACCTGGCCGACGCTTACCCGGCAGTGGTATCCAGGCAGGAGCTGATTGACAAAGTCTGGCAGGGTAATACCTATGTGGGGGAAAATGCCCTCAACAATGTGATCTGGAATCTGCGCCAAATCTTCAAAGAGGGTATGCAGGATGAGGTGATAGAAACCTTGCGCAAAACCGGCTATCGGCTGCTCATTGCGCCAGATAGTCTGTCATCACCGTCCTCATCGGCAGAGCACACCAGCAGACCATCTGCCCGCCGCTTATGGCCATGGCTGGCCGCCGCTGTGCTGGTTATTTTGTTTATTAGCAGCTTCGGGCTATTGAATCACAGCCAGCAAACATCCCAGCGCAGCATCCAGGCGCTGACCACGGAACCGGGACTGGAACTGTTCCCTTCCCCTTCGGCTGATGGTCGTTATCTGGTGTATAAATGGGTGAGCGCCGACGGCCAGGTGGACCTGTTTAAACGTGACCTGCTGCAACCCGGACTGGCCGCCGTGCGTTTAACTTATGATCAGGCTTCTGAAGGCCATTCGGTATGGAGCCATGATAGCCGCTTTTTGTATTTCAGCCGCAAGGACCGCAGCAAAGCCCAATGTGATATTGTGCGGATGGACATGCAGAACTACGAGGAAGTCTTTGTTACCCATTGCCCCATAGGCGGCGGCTACTATTACATTGATATCTCCCCTGACGATAAAATCCTGGCGTTCTACGGCTCCGACCCGGACGCAGAGCAATCTGGCGTGTATTTTCTGGATCTGCAGGATAAAAATGCCAGCCCCGTGCGTTTTTCCTGCGCCAGACACTGCGGATACAAAGATCGCGATATGGCGTTTTCGCCCGACGGTAAGCACCTGGTCCTGACCCGCAGAGTCAATGAATTTAACGAAAACATCTATCTGGTCACGCTGTCAGATCAGTCCACCCGGCAGTTAACCCAAGGTGAGGAAGATATTGTCGGGCTGACCTGGCACCCTGATGGCCAACGCCTGGTATACGCGGTACAGCGTGCCGATGTGCGCAGCGGCTTTATGCTGGATTTGCGCACGGGGCGCCAGTATCCGTTGGAAATAGAAGGCCTGAGTTATCCATCCTTTGCCCGCAACCAGCCCTGGCTGTTCTTTCAGCACCGCAGTGAACAATACCAGATAGCATCAGTGCAGGTTGACGCCCAAATCAGCAGTGCCCCCTACCCGGTTTTGCAGTCCGTATACAATCATAAGTATCCGGACTATTCAGCAACAACCAATCAGCTTGCCTTTATTTCCAACGAAACCGGCCATTATGAGGTTTGGGTGTCTGATGCGTTTGGTAACAACAGGCGGCAACTGACCCATTTGAAACGCAACAGCCGTTATCCCACCTGGTCACACAACGGCCAGCGCATTGCGTTTCTGGCCACAGACGATGATGGCAAAGGCGATCGCATTTACCAGGTGGATGTGGCAACTAAACGCATTTCGGCACTGGACAGCCCTTTTGAGGGCCACAATCGACCAACCTGGACCTTGGATGACCAAGGCATTGTTTCCGCCGTATTCAATCAGGACCACACCGATATCTATCTGTTCAGGCAGGATGGCAGTGTTCCGCAGCGTCTGACCTTTAACGGCGGCGAATACGGCATAATGCAGGACAATGACAAACTGATTTACAGCGTGCAGCGCAAAGGGTTATGGCAAACCGATATTCACAGCGGGCAAACCAGGCAATTGCTGGAAGAACAGCATTTCCGTAATCCCTATAGCTGGACCTTGTCTGAGCAAGGTGTGTATTTTATGCAGGCCAACAATCAGCATCAGCAACTCAGGCATTACGACTTGGCCAACGGACAAAACCTTGTGCTGCTGCAGATCCCAAGTGCCAGTGTCGAATCGGACAGCCCGCTGACCTATGATGCCAACCACGCCAGACTGCTGTTTACCGAGACGGAGTTTCCCCAATCCGACATCAAGATGCTTAAGGACCCGTTGTTTCAATAATTGACTGCATGGCTATTTCAGTCGCTGCCGGCTGCCAATACGAACTACCGGTAAAAACATAAGAGCCGTCTGATATGTCGGCCGCAGTTGCCAAGGGCCACAGCGTCACCATCAGCAATATTGGGCAGTTTTTCTGCCCGTCCATCCCTGGACATCGCCGACGAATGCTCCTGCTACGTCGGCATACGACCACCATGGACGGAGGAAGTGCAGAAAACGCAGGAGCAGTTTTTCTGCCCGTCCATCCCTGGACATCGCCGACGAGTGCTCCTGCTACGTCGGCATACCGTCCATCCCTGGACATAAAAAAGGGCGCAAACGCGCCCTATTATTAGATCAGGTTGTTAGAACCGAATTTCGGCCCCCAGGTAAGCGAAACGACCGACACCGCCGTCGTATTCACCTTCGTAGTTACCATCACCGGTTTCTACAATATCGCCGGTGTTAGGAACAAAGGCACTTTCTTTGTCAAACACGTTGCGCACGCCACCGTAAAGCTTCAGATCCATGCCACCGTCCAGTTCCAGATTGTAGGATACAGACAAGTCATGGGTGATGTAGGAGCCATAGAACAGGTACATGGGCGTTTCAGGATTGGCAATACCGCCTGTGCCCGCGTCCAGTTTGGCCTGATTTTCTGCTTTAAGTAGTTCCCAGTCCTCAACCCGGCCGTGATCATCTACCACTGACCCTTTGTACTTGGTTTTCCAGCGAATACGCAGGTCATCATAACGCCAGGTCACCGAGGCTGTAGCGCGGTCAGTAAACACACCACTGCTAAGCTCGCCGTTGTAGTTTAGGGTTTCCAGACCATCGTTACCCTCATAGGTTACCGAACGCTCAATCACATGGGTAAAGTTCAGGTTGAATGACAACGCCCCCAGATCGTCCAGGTCATATTTGTATGCCATGGAGATGTCGTAGCCCCTGGCAGTTTCTTCTGCGAGGTTAAATTGGCGCTGAATCAACTGGGTGATATTCCCTTCTGAGTCACGGGTAATTTCACCACAAAAAGCATTACCTTCACCAAAAGGCACGGAAGAGTCATAACACTCCTTAAGGATCTCTTCATTGCCGATGGAGGTAATGGCATCCTTAATGGTGATGTCGTAGTAATCCAGGGCAATATTGAAATTCTCAATAAAGCTCGGTGCGGCTGTAATCCCCAGGGTGTAAGTATCTGCGGTTTCTTCCTTCAGATTTTCGTTACCGGCATTGGGTGAATAGCCGGTGTTGCCATCGGTAAACTCGCCATACAGGTTAATGGCATTGGCAATACCCGGCTCCTGGCGACAAGCTTCGTGGCCGGCGTCTGTGGAAGTTGCGGTTACGCCGTCACAAATATCAGAGAAGCTGTTGTAATCGCCTCTTGGTGGCGATACCAGCTCAGTAATATTCGGCGCACGCTGGGCTCTGGCATAGTTGGCACGCAGTGCATAACCTTCGGCCGGCTCCCACATCAGACCGGCGCGATAGGATGACATAAGGTCAATGTTTTTCTGGCTGTAGTCAGCCAGGCGCAGGGACAGGTCTAAATCCAATCGCTTGGCGGCTGGTGCATCTTTAAGCAGCGGTACTGTTGCCTCACCAAACGCCTCCCACACTTTAACTTCACCAGAGAATGGCGGTACATCGTTAAAGGTGATGGCCTCGCCACGCAAGGCAACGTCGGTGTCCACTTTTTGTGTGTCGCGACGATATTCCACCCCAAAGGCGGCCGCGACCATACCGGCTGGCATTTCAAACAAATCACCGGCCATAAAAGCCTGTGCGTTAAACTGGGTAATGTCCGTATTAATATAAGGATTGGCACGAATATAGTCGGCCGCTTCCGGGGTAATGCTATTAATTCCAAAGATATTTACCGGTACACACCCCGCAGCACGAGCCTGTTCATCGGCACATTGAATAGTAGTGCCATCGGCGGCGTATTCCGCATCCAGGCCTAACGCCAGCTTGGTAATGCTGATTTCGTTAAAACGACGCTGTTCCTGCTTAAACTTGCCATAACCCACCGAAGCTTCCCAGTCCCACTGTCCATCGAACAACGTGCCTTGTAAACCGGCAGATGTGCGAATGGTGGTACGGGTATTCAGAGTAGTGACATTGCCTACTTCGGCAAAGTTTCTGTCCCATGTCACACTGCTGCCGGCCATCTCGGCAATTACCGCAGGGACAAACGGATTGTTGGGGCTGATAGTACCAGGGATAACCAATTCAGACTCACCGGTTACCGGGTTAATCCTTAGCTCATCGTCATTATAATCCTGTCCTTCCGGTGGATTGGTACGGCCTGATTCGTTCTTTGCATAATGTACCTGGAAGGTACCACGCAAATCATCGGTCAGGTCATAATTAACCTTCAGAGCGCTGGCCAACTTGTCGACGGGTATCTTAAGAATATCCCACTCATAGGTGTCGTAGCCGTCACGCTCTTCTCTGAAGCCTTGGTTCAGATTATTGTCGGCATCGTACCACCAACTGTTACCCTCGAAGCGGCCACCAGGAATATCGTTAGTGCGCTCACGCCAGTCATCCATGGTGATATCGCGCATGCACTGGTCACCATCAATAGTATTGTTGGCGTTACACATCAAATCCGTGTCGTACTCAAAGCTGGATTCATATTGCGATCTGTCGCGGTCCCAGGCAAGTAAGCCAAACTGACGGTCCCAGGTAACGGCTGCATACAGATAACCGCGGTCGTCGGCAAAACTGGCACCATAACCAGTATCGACAGTAAACTCACGGGCACCGCCTTCGGTACTTTCACCGCCGCGCACATCGATTTCAAACCCAGTCTTGTTGTTTTCGGTGATAATGTTGACCACCCCGGCAATCGCATCTGAACCATACACGGCAGAGGCACCACCGGTGATCACTTCGACACGGTCTACCATGGCGGCAGGAATAGTGGCCAAACTGATATAGTTACCGCTGTAGCTGTTAGACACTGCGCGGCGACCGTCAATCAGTGTCAGGGTGCGATCGGTACCCAGGTCACGCAAATCAATAGTGGATAAGCCGGTGTTCTGCACACTGCCTTGGGAGTTGGTATTGCTGGAACCGGCACTGATGGAGGGAATTTCATCCACCAGAATATCTGCCAGTTCACCAATGCCAGAATCTACCAGGTCATCCTTACCCATCATCATCATGGGCGTAGACATGGAAAAGCTGTCACGTTTAATCCGTGAGCCGGTCACGGAAATCTTCTCGACTTCCTTAACTTGCTGTTCTTCAACCTGGGCGGCATTGCTGCTCTGGGTGGGGGTAACATCAACTTGTTGCGCCATGACCGAAGCGCTGCTAAAAACAGCGGCCTGGATGGCAAGGGTCAGGAGTTTCTTTTTCATTGGTTTATGTCCCTAGACTATGTGTGCTTTACGGGTCTTTGTATTTCTGCGATTTGTTGGTCAGATTAAGCAGATGTTTCCTTTTATTTAACCCGGTTAACAAGCACAACACAGCCCGGCTCTATTCTTCCCCGCTTCTATCTCTATTTAATCTCTATTCTGAAGTTTTTACTTTAATATCAATATGTTGATAAGTTCACTCATGAGGAGTAACATTTACTCACGCTATTGTGTTTGCGGGCACGCCAGCAATCCGCTAGATTGCCATCTAACTGCCCGACCACTTGAATATGCCTAAGAAATCAGTCTGATGCTTCAATCTGCTCCCTTTACCATTGGTGAATTCAAGGTCGAACCCCTGGAATATGCCATTTATTTGCCAGATGGCGAGAAGCACAGCCTGCAGCCTAAATTTATCGAAGTATTGTGTTATCTGGCATCCCATTACCCCCGCGTGGTGCCCCGCCAGGAACTGATTGAACATGTGTGGCAGGGCAACGGTTATGTGGGCGAAAAAGCCCTGACTAATGCCATTTGGCATTTACGCCAGGCGCTGAAGCAACAGGATGGCAGTGAAAGTATTCAAACCATTCGCAAAAGTGGTTATCAGCTCCTGGTGCAACCTGAATTTGAGGCAGAGCCAGCCGTTGTACCTGCCGCCGCAGACATGACAGGAAAACCGCGGATACCGGTCTGGGGATGGTCGGGCTTAGGCATAATACTGCTTATTGTTGGCTTGTTCTGGTGGTGGCCGCAAGAGCAAATAGCCGCTATCCAACCCGATATCATTACCAAACAGCCAGGTATGGAGCTTTTCCCCGCCCCTTCACCCGATGGCTTATTTACCGCCTTTAAATGGCGTCGCTCAGACGGCAGTATGGATTTGTACCTGCAGGATGCCAGGCAGCCGAATTTACCCGCCAGGCAACTGACCTTTGATGAAGCCAATGAAGGACGGCCAGTTTGGGATATGACAGGCAAGTTTCTGTTTTTCAGACGTAAAAATGACGATCTGGAAACCTGCCAGGTGATCAGACTGGAGGTTGAAAGCCTGCAGGAAAAAGTGGTGGGCAAATGCCCGCTGGGCGGTGATTTACATTATCTGGATATCAGCCCGGATAACAGCGTGCTGGCCTACTGGGGCCTGGAAGGTGTGGCAGATACCCCGGCGGTTTATATTAAAAACCTCAACGACGAGAGTCAGTCTGCCCCCACCTGTCTGAATGAATGCAATATGCGTGACCGGGATTTAGCCTTTTCACCCGATGGCAGTCAACTGGCCATCAGCCGCCGAATCAGCCGGTTTGCCGAAAACATCTATCTGCGCAATCTGGCCACCGGCGAGGAAAGACAACTCACCGAAGGGGAATCAGACATTGTCGGGATTAGCTGGCATCCGGACGGCAAACATCTGGTGTATGGCGTACAACGGGCGGATGCCCGCTCGGGCTTTTTGCTGAATATTCACAGCGGTGAGTCTACGCCCATGAATATCGAGGGTTTTAGTTACCCGTCGTTTGCCAAGCAGGTACCCTGGCTGTATTTTCAGACCCGCAGCGAGTTTTATCAGATAGCCTACCTGCCTGTGGCCGAGGAACTGCCCTCCAGTCCCTTCCCCTTACTGCAATCGGACTACAACCATAAGTACCCTGATTATTCAGCGGCCACAGACCGGATTGCTTATCTTTCCAATGAATCCGGCCATTATGAAATATGGGTGGCTGATGCCGAGGGCAACCAGCGCCAGCAATTAACCCACTTAAAACGCTCGGTATTGTATCCGCGCTGGTCCCACGACGGCAGGCGCATTGCTTTTCTGGCCGCCAATGCTAACGGCAAAGGCGACTCACTGATGATTGTGGATGTGGATACTAAACGCCTGATCCAAGTGCCCAGTCCGTTCCCGACTCATCAGCGCCCCACCTGGACGGCAGATGATCAGGCACTGGTAGCATCGGTTTATGATGAAGAGCAGCGCCAGCTCTATCTGTTTCCGTTGGATAACAGGCCCGTCAGCCAGTTGACCGAAGATGGCGGTGTTTTCGGTATTATGCTGGCAGATGGTACGCTGATTTACTCCCGCTCTGAACCTGGCCTGTACAGTATGGCTGCCGGATCAAAGCAACCCAAACTGTTGATCGCGCCGGACCACTTCGGCACAAGATACACCTGGACCCTGGCCGACAGTGGCAACATTTACTTTGCCGACCCTGGTGCCCGCCATACTGATATCAAGCGATTTGACGCAGAAAATGGCACGGTGGCTGCCATAATGCGCCTGCCCCTGTCTGCCGTGGTGGCGTACAGTTCACTGAGCCTGGACAGCAAACGCCAGCGCCTGCTGTTTAACAACACCATTAAGGCCCAGTCGGATATCAAAAGAATCAAAGATCTGCCGCTAAATTAGCGCTTGTGCCCGCCTGAGTATGATTTTGTAGTAATACCCCACTTAACTGGCTGTTAAGCAATGTCGTTGCCATTTCCTGAAAGGCCGGTAACGGCATAGCTACAATGGCATGCAATAATTGCTGATGATGTTCTAAACCGCGCTGATAGCGAATATGGCTGCGCAAATCCGCTTCTATATCACCGCTGTTTATCTGCTGTTGTTGTAGGGCACTGACCAGATTCTGCTGCAACTTGCTAAATTCGGCTGGCTGCAAGGATGCAATTTGTGCGATAAATACCTGGTTAAAATGTGCAATGCGTTGCAGGAGCTGCTGCGCCGATGTTACCGGCGACTGCACATAGTAGCTGATATGGCGCTTGCCATAGCGCTCTGCGGCCAGCGCCGAGACCCGGTATCCCAATTGTTCCTGGGTACGCAATTGATGAAAAAAAGGTGCCTTAAGCATGCTGCCCAGCAGTTCCACCATGGCCTGTTGCTGCACATCCTGCCTCTTTGGCACTAGCATCAGTGTCACAGCACTGTCACTGCCAGCAACCGGATACTGTTGGTGTTCCCCGGGCCATGGCTTGCTGTCAATTAGCCTGTGAGAGGCCAGGTTGTTATGTTCAGCCAGCCCCTGCACGGTAGCGATAAGCTGTTGTGTCTGCTCAGCTTGTAAAGGGCCATAGGTGATCAGTGTCAGATAGGCATCTTGCAGGTAGGCAGCCGTAAAGCCACGGTAGTGGTCCTCACTTAGTTGTTGCAGGTGAGCCAGGTCGTCTTGCGCTAAACTGGCTCGACCCAACTGATAACTAAGCAATCTGTCAGCCTGGCTGCTGAGTCGCTCCTGGGCAAAGCCGGCCAGACTGTTAATTCGGCGCTTTAAGGTAAGACGCAGGGCCGTGTCATCCAATTCAGGTCGCTGCAAGCCTGCCAGCATATCTGCAAACAGTGCTGACCAGTTACCGCTTTGCCCTTTAACTTGTATGCGCATGCCGCTACTGGTCGCGGTTACCGATGCCTGAATCTTTGCTGCGCTGGCCCGTTCAATCACCTGCTGCAGTTGCAATTGCAGACGCTTCTCGAACAGCACATTCAGGGCAGAAAAGTCAGCGGCAGTGGTAGGTCGGTCAATATACAATGTGATGGCCGTGTAACTGTCTTTATCCCGCCTGGCGGGTAATTGCCAAATGGCCAGCCCTGGCTGATGCGTTACTTTTTGCTCGGTTACCGCCAACGCCTCAGTGCTGGCGGCAAAATAGTCAGACAAACCGGGCAGGCTGAAATCAAGCGACTGAGCCTGCCAGTCCGGTATGGCGGCATACTGGAACTCAGTCTGATAAATAGGTTCGACCATCTGGGTGTTAAGCTTACTGCCTTCACGGATAACCAGCATATTCTGCGCATTGAAATGCGACCAGAAATCCGTCAGCGCCCGGGGGTTAAAAGCCACCGGCAGGCTGTCCTGGCTAAGTAACTGTTGAACAGGTCGTTGCAACAAGGCTTTGGATAAAGCTCTTACCCTGTTGGCATCGGCATGCTCGGGGGTCTGATGAAATTGCGCCGCCGACAGGGATGAAAAAGTCTCAAATACCTTGCTATCCAACGCCTGTTGGCGAATCTGCTGCACATAGGCAAAGGTCGCCGCCATAATCGCGGCTTCTTCTTTCATTCCGGCACCGGTGAGATTAAAGCTCAGGTTGAATAGCGCATGGTGGCTATCCAACTCACTGTCACTGGCCGACAAGCTCTGGATCCAGCCCTTGTCACGCAGATAAGCTTCCAGTCCCTGGTCATTGTAACTGGCCAGCAGCCATTGGGTGTAAGGTATTGCCAGGGTATCGCGGCTGGCCTGATTAACCGGTAAAGGAAAACTCAGGGTCAGATACGAACGCTTGCGCAGCGTTTTAATCTCCACCTGGCGCGGCGCGTCTGCAAGCAAGGGCGCGGGTTGCTGATTGAGGGTCTTGCGGCAATTGTCCTGCACTGCACCGAATTTACTTTTTGCCTGCTCACCCAGTTGCTGCATAGATTGCGGCCCGGCCAGCACCAATGCCATGCGTGAGCTGCAATAATAGTCCTGGCCAAAATCTACCAGCGCCTGATGCAAGGTTGTATCTTCGCGGTCCTGTAAGGTATCCAGATTGCCGGTGGAAAACTTGCGGTAGCCATGCTCTGGATGAAACAGGGTACGCATCACCTCCCGTTTGCGCCGAAAGGCATCCTGGTATTTCAGGTTAAACTCGGCCTGTACCGCATTACGTTCCTTGTACACCATCTGTGCAGGCAGAAGCGGGCCAACAAACTGCCAGGCAAATCTGTCCAGTGCCGGAATAAAACCGTCACTGGCCGCCTCGAAATAGTAGTTGGTGACTAAGGCCGACGTGGCGGCGTTTGAGCGCCCGCCCTGCTCTGCCAGAAATTGCTTATATTCAGCCGGGTCGGGATATTTTTGCGAACCTTTGGACAGCATATGTTCATATAAATGCGCCAGTCCGGCCATGTCGGGCGGGTCTTGATAATAGCCAGCCTCAACACTCAGTGCCCCATATACTTTGCTAAGCTGTGCATCGCTGACCAGCAACACTTTTAAGCCGTTATCCAGCATCAGATATTGATAATCTGCCGGGTCCTGTTGACCTTTAAGCGGCGTATTGGCTATTTCAGGCTGGGTAATCTGACAGGCGCAAAGCAGTAGAGCAAGGCCGAGTGGCACTATCCGCTGAAGCATGGCTTTTCCTTTGGCAAAACAAAAGCCGCACCCTAACGTTCGGGCCCACGTTCACTCAATGCCCGCCAGCTCCTTTTTACCTCTATTTAATCTCTATCCGGCGTTACAGCAGGGCTATCAGGCTGAAAAGGCAGAGTAGCAACGCCACAACCCGAATACGCTGAAGCCAGGTGGAGCGTTGCTGCAATATTAGCAGCACAAACAGTGCCGCCGGGGTCAGCAGCCCAATCCAGATCAGACTGCCATGGGCAAAACCTTTCACCAGACAGGCAGCCAGCAAACCACCAAACAGAATGCCCCAGGCACTGAGCAACTGGCGTTGTCGCCTTATGCCTGTGAGTTTGACACCGTGCACAGCGCGAAAATGGCTGAATTGGCCGGTGGCAAAATAGCTCATGGATAAACACAACAAACTAAATACCAGTAAGTAGCTCATTGGGTTACCACCTTGTAACTGTCGGGCCGGGCATTTTGCTGGTGCGCAATACCTGGTTTGGACAGGCAATGCCTGGCTCCCCAAAGCGCGATTAATCCGCCTGCCAGTACGATAAGTTCCAGACCGGCCAATGCCCATTGGCCATTAATAAGGTAGGCCAGCAAATGGTAATCAGTAGTAAGCAGGTTCAGTAACGGCAACGCCAGCGCTATGCCGCCGGTCAGCATCCAGACAAAGGCCCAGCCCCGTCGCCCGGGCTGATAAAGAGCAAACAGAAAAACCAGCAGGTAGCAGATAAAAAAGCCATGCATTTCCCATTCACGCCGCCCGTCAAAGTCCGCCGCCAGTAACCTGTTGAGGTACAAAAACACCAGACTGGCCAGCGGCAATCCTGCCACAGTGGCAATATTCAGGGCTTGCACCAGACGCAGATTCCAGCCCATCGGCTGATTGGCTTTAAGGCGTTTTTCGGCAATACGTCTGGCCCACAGAACCCCGCCACTGGCCACCATAATGCAGCCCAGCACCCCGCCCAGCACAAACAGCCAGCGTAGCGGCCAGGGGGCAAACTTAGCCGTATGTAAGGCGATTAATGTATTGGCGGTTTTTTCTGGTGCATAAAACGCTGCTTCGCGGCTGCTACCTAGTGCATCACCCTGACTATTGTATAAGGTGGAACGGGCATAGTGGGCTATCTGGCCAGCTTCGCGGCCATATACTGTGACCGTGGTATTTTCATCGGCCGGATTGTTAATACTGATGCGGCTGACCGATTCCACCTGCTTTTCGGCCTTAAAGCGCTGAATAAAATCCTGTATCGGCAATGGCTCGCTACGCCGCTGGCCAGCGGCTTTAACAGATTGAAAGGTGGGATTTTGATCATCAAAAAACTGCGCACGACCGCCTGGATAGACTTTATCTACAGGTGCCGACATATATAAAAACATCAGGGTCAGCAAGCCGGTGTAAGTAATCATCAGATGATAAGGCAGCGCCAGCACCGAACTGACATTGTGCAGATCCAGCCAGGTTCTGGCGCCCTTGCCGTTTCGAAAGGTAAAGAAATCGGCGAAAATACGCCGGTGAATCACTATGCCGGTGACCAGTCCAACCAACATAATCATGGCGGCCGCTCCCACTATCCAGCGCGCAGTAATCGCCGACATATAGTGCAAATCGAAATGCAGACGGTAGAAGAAGTCGCCGCCTTTGGTATCCCGTAGATTGATGCCATCCTGTTGACTATCGCCAACTAAATAGCCGTCGACAAAACGGCCGCGCTTTTGACCCGGTTGCGGGGCTTCCCGGTAGCCATAGTAAGTCAGGGGATTGCGCTCATCCGCTAAGTTGATAAACCACAGCGGCGAATCCGGTGCTTTGCTCTGCAATACCGATATAACCTGTTGCACTGCCTGCTGCTGGTCCGGCTCAGCCACCACGCCATGGCTTTCGGGCTGCATCCACCAGCTTATTTCGTAACGGAAATAGCTTAACGTACCGCCAAAAAACACCACAAATAACAACCAACAGGCCAGCAAACCTCCCCAGGTATGCAGCCAGGTCATGGAGCGAAAAAAACTGCCTTTCATGCCAACGCTCCCAACAACAGGTAGTTACTCAATGCCGCTGCCAGGTATAGCCCACCGAGATCCGTCAGCGCCCGCCAGGCGCGGGGAACATGAAAACTCCACATAATCAATGCAGTAAACAACGGGAACGACAGTAGCATGGCTGTAAGTACTGACGACAAGGGCGCGGAAGGTAATAATGCGGCAATCAGTACGGCACATTCCGCGGTGGCCAGATAGCCTAATACCGCAGCACTGCCGATGCGCACCAGAATGCCGGTGGCTGGTGCAGAAAAAATACCTCTGATCCCTTGCATGGCCCCTCCAAAAATGCGAATTATTATCAAATACAATAAGAAACTCAAGCGAAGTTCGGCTATAGGAGGATATTCGGGGCAAACAAACAAAAAAAGCCGATAAAAAAGGGCCATGACAGGAGATTGAACATGGCCCTTGCGGGAAACGAACCGGGCAGCCCCGGTGTTTCAGTCAGGGAAAGTTAGAAGTCGTAACGCACCGACAAGCGCACTGAACGCGGAGCCTGCCAGTTGGACGGCGTGCGCCACAGGGCATTGTCATTGGCCGTCAAAGGTTGGCCGTCGGCCAGATCCTGAATTGACGAGGTTTCACCAATTTCACGTACATCTGTCACTCTGTCCCAGTCAAACGGGTTGAATACTGTCAGACTGAATTGTGTCTGACCACCAAACAGCTCCACAAAATAATTCAGCCCCAGATTCAAGGTCTGAATGTTTTCGGTGCGACCGGCAGTGCCACGGGGAACCGCTTGCTCATCCTTACGGAAGTATTCTGCATCCCAGCCCGGTAAATCTTCGTGGTAGCCAAAGTGGTTGATAGGCCGACCCGAATAGAAGTTGTAATTGAAAGACGCGGTTAAATCTTCACTCAGTTCGTACACCCCCCACAGCTTAAAATTGTGCGGTCTGTCATTGGGCAAACGACCATAACCGTCCTCTACAATTTGCGGTTCGTCAAAGGCGCGGGTCCAGCCAGGGTCCCGCTGACCGTTATCCGAACGCACCAAGCCTTCGGTATTACCCTCAGAGCGACTCCAGGTATAGGACCCGGCAATATGGAATTGCTCGGTCACTTCGCCGTCAAAGGTGAAAGTCAGGGCGTGGTATTTACGTTTTGCTTCCGGATAGCCCAGATATTCGGCAGGAATGGTTTCCTGGGTTAACGTGCCGTCGCCGTTGAAGTCTTCCCAGATGGTCAGGTCCTGACCGGGATTCAGCAAGCGAGCCGAACCACCGTTCCATACCTGCCCTGCCACGTCGGCAAAGCCACTGCAGTCCTTGTTATTATCGGCACACCATTGCAACACACCCCAGCCACCTTCACCCGCGAAGCCATCCACTTGTGAGTCTTCAATGGAACGCACCAAATCCCGATAGGTGTAGGTGACGCCAAGCAACCAGTTGTCATCCAGCACCACTTCATAGCCCAGGTTATAGCCATCCAGATACATAGGCTTAAGGTCAGCATCGGCAAAAATCTGACCGGGCCGGACATTGCCATCTCCCACAATCTGAACGCCCTGAATCGGCCCGGTGTTGAGTTGGCCGTTATCCAGGTTGGCGGTACGGAAAGTACGAATATCAAACTCCGGTGCCACGAAGCGTTCACTTACCCGCAATGCCACGGGCTGATAGTAGCGGCCATAGTTAAAGAAGACTTTCTGGTTGCCGTCGATATCATAGTTAAGCTCTAACCGGGGCGCCCATTGGTTGTCCATATCTATCCATTTATCACCATTATTGGTGGTATTGGAAAAGGCTTCGTTGCGCACACCAAAAGTTGCAACCAACTGGTCGGTCACCTGCCACTTATCCTGAACATAGTAAGCAGAGAATTTACCGTCTATATCGGCTTTCTTGGTAAATTCACGGGTATACAGATAGTCACCGGCTGGCATGGTAAATTCCCCATCCACACAGGCATTCCCCAGTGAGCACCAGCGGGTACGGTCGGTAGAAGCACGCCACACTTCCATGGTCGAGTAGTGCTTGGACAGACCAAATTCATCCAGGTCATCCGGGCCGTGGCCATGGTTGTCGATTTTGGCGTTGATATCATCCTGCTCATAGCCAAACGACAGGGTATGGTCATCGGTTATCACCCAGTCAAAGTCGACCCTGAAGGTATCCCGGGTGTCTTCTTCCAGCCTGGCATAGCTACCAAAGGTATTCGTCGCCAATGCACAACTACCGGTGCGACAGTCATACAAACTATTCTGATCGGAGGTACCCAAACGGCCATCATTGGTGGTTTTCATTCTGCCGTAGTTAGCGATTACTGACAGGTCGTCGGTTAAGTAACCTGTGTAGTTGATAATGGTCAGCTTGTTATCGATTTCAAAGGTGCGATCCAAGCCGTCAATATCCACCACCAGGTCGCCCCGGCCGGTTTGCGCCGACCATTGGTACTGATAGTCTGTGGTATCACGCTGGGCATCCAAATGCATCAGGGTCAGGCTGTGGTTTTCAGTTACCTGCCAGTCCAGGTTAACGAACAGCGAATCTTTGTCCACGTCACGAGAGGTAAAGGTGGTATCGCCTTCACCGGCATCGGCCCACTCATATTGGTTCCTGGCCGGGGCGTAGAGCACATAGAAAAATGCTTTATCCTGAATAATCGGGCCGCTGGCATACAGGCTGTACTCCATCAGATCGCTGCTGTCTTCTGAGTGGCGGGCATGGTTGTACCAACCTTCTCCGTTGCGGTCTGTATAGTTAAAATCTGGCTTGGTGCCCCCCATGCCACCGGGTTCCCAGTCCAGTTTCACGCCAAAACGGAATTCGTTATCACCGGTTTTCGACACCATATTGGTGACGCCGCCCACTGTGCGCCCATAGCGCGCGGGAATACCGCCATTGATCACCTGAATCTGGTCGACTATTTCCCAGGGAAACTCCGAGATAATCGCGTTATAACGAATATCGGTGATATTAAAGCCATTCAGGTAGTAACCGTTTTCAGCTACCGAGCCACCAGCCGAGCTAACCAGACGGCCGTCAGAGCCCCCAATCCCGGAGAAGATATCGCTATCGCCAATGGCATTGCCGGGTGCCAGGGTCGCCACATCCGTCAAATTCTCACCTATGGCCATAGTAGACAAATCTACCGCACTGAAACTGACCCCTTGTTGCGAGCCCTGAAAGTCAATCTTGGCCACAGCACTGCCTGAGATCTGAATCACTTCCATACTGCTGTCGGCCAGGTTGACCTCACCCAGATCGGCAGCATTGCCCAGGGTGATTTCCACTTTACTCACCGACGCGCTTTGGTAGCCGTCTTTACTGATAGTGACGGTATAGCTGCCAACGGGTAGGCCCTTAATACTGAATTCGCCATCTGCATTGGTGGTGGTTTTACGCACGATCCCTTTACTGTCGTGCACCAGGGTAATTTGTGCATTGGCCAGGTCTGTGCCCTTGGCCATCACTGCGCCGCGCATTTCACCATAGGTGTCGCTGGCGGCCTGCGCGAGTGGGGTACAAAGACAGCTCGCCACCGCGGCGGCCAGTAAGCTGCGTTGCCATCTTGTTTGCTTGTTCATCTGGGTTTCCCTTGTTGTTGTTTGTTAGCCGGTGAAACCGGCCCGACTGATGATAAAACGAACACGACAAGGAATTCAATATATTGTATACAATATATTTAACTATTTTTTTACACGCCATAAGCGGCAGTATCCAGACAGAAGTATCGGTATTGGTGCGAGAACCTGGGGCTGTTTATCTTTCAGGTATAGATTTTGTTCAAATTCAGCCTCCAGGCTAAGAGCGAACTTTGTCGGACTAAAGTCCGACCTACAGTGGGTTGGACTTTAGTCCAACAGCTTACGGGTAACCGGCTAAAGTATATGTCTGCCACGGACCGGGGAAATGCAGAAAACAAGAGACTACAGGGATAGAGGACGCAGGGCGACTGAGGTAAAGCGACTCAGGAGACAAAGCCGGGGAGCAATATAGCGCACGGAACGCTATAGAACAGCTTTAGCTGGCCTGCTTTGCAGGTAAGCTACAGGGATGTAGCTTATAATTTTTCGTCCCGTCCATCCTGAACATCGCCGCTCCTGTTCATCCATGAACCCACGGCATACGCCTGCCATGGATGGTAACAGTGCAGATTACGCAGGAGCAGTTATCTGCCCGTTCATCCATGGACATCGCCGACGAATGCTCCTGCAACGTCGGCATACAGTCCATCCATGGACATAAAAGCCGCTTCGGGAGCGGCTTTTTATCATCTTATTTTTCAGGCCAGTGCTGGCTGGCAGCTAACTGGCGTGCTGCGCCGCCATAACAGCAATCCTGCCAGTAAGGCAAACAGCATAGCCAATGACGGCTCGCTGATTGGATTCGGCGGCGGTGTGGAACCAACCGGCTCAAAAGGATCATAGTTAATCTGGCCGTTGCCTTCCCAGGATTTACCAATTACCTGGCCCCAAACCGGCGACCAGCCGGTTTTAATCGCCGCATCCGGTGCCAGAATGGAAGCAAATACATCGGTAGCGATATTGACCTTGCTGGCGCCAGCAAAGTTATACAGCACCTGGCTGGGCAATCTGCCATCCAGGTTATGCTCCTGGAAATAATTACTGGTAGCTTTGCCGTTAATATAGACTTTGTGCTGGCTAAGTTGTACACAGCCACTGTCCCCCGCCGGGCAGCCATTCCAGTCTCTGCCTGCTATGCCATTAGGATTGCTGATATTGAAGATAACCGTGGCATTCTCTGCTACACCATTTACAAACCAATCAGTCGTGGCATTGATTTGTTCCTGCGTCACATTAAACACGTAGACGTTATCGGACGGAGTTGTGACAGGATTGAAATTCAAAGCACTGTGTTCGCGTTCAGTTGCAGCCGAGGCAGTGCGATTGGCTAATTCCTGAGACAGCTGTTTCAAATGTGCGAAGGCACTGTCGAAATCCACCGGCAACTGACTCTTATCCACTTTCACCAGTGTCGCTTCAATATTGCTGCCACTCACCGTACCGGCATAGACTAACTTGCCGCTATGGGGTGACTGATGTACACCGTCTTCGTAAACATTCAAATGGCCACCGCCAGATTTACGGACATTGCCGCCCACCACCAGACTGGGACCTGAACCCATACCAAAGGCGTCTATCTTGAAACCGATATCGTAACCACCATTAACGATGACATCACCACCAACCGCAACCCGGCCCTGAGTATCCGAGGTGTTTACCTTAAAATTCTGCTTAACAAATACGTTGTAATCACTGGCCTGACCAAAGTCGATAGGACCAGCCAGCACGGGTAGGCTGAATAACAAAGTAACTGCGGCGCTTAACCACTTCATACGCTATCCTTTGTTAAATTTTGCGCAATTATACAGCAAGTTGTGAGCTTGACAACGCTGTCAGCTAAAACCACAGTCAGGGTTGATTGTCAGTCAGTATCGCCAGTACCTGTTTGGTTAAATCGGCTTCCTCGGCCAGTTGCTGCGCTTTCTTCAGCATACTTTCTGCTTGCTGTATTTCACCTAGCAAGGCCAGAGTGTAAGCCAGATGATACAGTATCTGTGCATTATCATTGTCACGTACCTGGGCTTCACGCAGCAATGGTAAGGCTTGCTGGGGCTGACCAGACTTAGCGTAGATCCAGCCCAGCGTATCATTAAACTGCGCCACCTGGGGTGCCAACTCATTGGCACGTTTTGCATAGGCCAGGGCCTGGTTGAGATCTGAGTCAATCAGGTAATAGGCCAGATTGTTCAAAAATACCGGCGAGTCCTGTAATTGCGGGTAGGTCTTAAGTGTATCAATGGCCAGTGCCTGATCACCGCTTTGCATGGCAAGATGACTCAACTGGGCTACTGCCCAACTGTCCTGAGGGTGTTCACGCAACCATTGCTTAAGCAAGGTTAACGCCTGATCAGTTTGATGATTCTCGGTGTACAGAGACGCCAGCGTTTGCATATGACCGCGTAAGGGCTGCTGCTGATAAAGCGTCTGGACAATGGCCTGCGCCTGAGCAAGATCACCAGTCGCCCGCAATGCATAAGCCTTTAATTCCAACCACCTGGCATTGTCGGGGCTGCTGGTCAACCCTTTATCTAAAATGCTGATGGCCTTATCGGCTTGCCCTTTGGCCATGGCCATACGTGCCTGCAAATAGATATCGACCTGTTCGCCCAGCAAAGTTTTAAGTCTGTTCAGGGTTTTCTCAGCACCGCCTAACTCTGCCAAATCGATCTGCTTATGTGCCACTGAGTGCAACTTAACCGGATCATCATAGGCCAGTCCATACAGCGCTTTAAGGGTGGAGATCGCCTTATCCTTCAACCCTTGCGCTTCTTCAAGTCTGGCTCGGGTGTACAGCAGCTTCTCGTCCAGATTGCGCTTTCTAATCATTTGTTCCAGCAAGGTATTGGCATCTGTCCAGCGCTGCTGCTGGATATAGAGTTCCAGCAGGACCTGATTGGCTTGTTCATCCTGTTGGTCTTTTATACTTTCCAGCAGGGTCATGGCCTTGTCTGCACGGCCAAGTTGAATGGCCAGGTCGGCATAGAGTTTTGCTGTGGTGGCATCCTGCGGATTGCGTTGCAGCAACTTGATGTAACTGCTCTCCACTTTATCCAGCTTACCCTGATTAAGGTAAATGCCAGCCAAGGCCAACTGGGCCGCATTAAACTCGGGAGCTAAGCGTAGAATTTCATTAAAAAAAGCTTCTGCCTGCTGGGTTTGTCCTTGCCTGAGCGACAGCTCCCCGGCTAATTGCAGAATTTCCACTTTACCGGGATAGTCATTCAGCAGTGCCTGAGTGGTGTGATGGGCATCTTCCAGCATGCCGTTTTGCAGTTGCAAGAATCCCAACAAGGTACGACTGCGGATATCCTCGCCCTGTTGTTGTTTGAGCAGTTCCAGCGCCCTGGCAAATTGTTTATCAGCAATCAGCACCTGCACGGTGGCATCCAGCAGTCCCTGATGGGCCGGAAAACGCTGCCGACCTTTATCTGCCATTTGTAAGGCTGCGGCCAGATCGCCGTCGGCCTGATTTATGGTCACTGCCAGCACAAACACATCAGGATCCTGACCAGACAAAGCCAGGGATTTGTCCACCTGTCGTTTGGCTTCTTTCAGATTGTGCTGCTGCAGCGCAATCATCGCCAGGTATCGATGAGCTGCGGCGGTCGCGCCATAGGTATGAATAAAATCATCGAACTTGATCAGGGCAGAATCCAGTTTACCGCTGGCATAATCCACCACCGCGGCAAGAAAGCTGACTTCACGGAGTTTACGGACCCGGTCATCAATAGCTGACAGCTGATGCTGAATGTCGGTTAATAAGTGTCTGGCTTCCCTGTCATCGCCTTGCTGCGCCACCAATGCTGAATGCATCAATTTGGCATAGGGATTATCCGGATGCTGTTCACGAAACTGCTGCACCAACTGTAACGCCGCTGCCAGTTGATTATCATCAACCAGCAAACTGGCCTTGCCCAGCATAGCCTGCTCATTAGCCGGTTTTGCCGCCATGGCGTGGTCATAGAGCGCTGCGGCCTGTTCCGTTTGCCCATGCATGCGGTATAGCTGAGCCCGCAACAACAGCGCCGGGAAATGCTCCGGCTGCTCTTTGAGCGCCTGTTCCAGCCAGGTTTCAGCGTCTTGCAGTGCATCCCTGGACAAGGCGATATTGGCCAGGGCGGTAAGACTTTCCACATGCCTTGAATCCAGCGCCAGGGCCTGATGAAAATCCTGCTCCGCGTTGTCCTTATGACCCTTTTCAAGGCCCAGCAAACCACGCAAATAGAAATATTCGGCGCTGTCCTGTAGCTGAGGATGGTCAGTTAACAGTGCTTGCGCCTCCGTATACTGACTTTGCAGCAACTTGGCACGTACCAAACTGAGTATAACGGTTCTGGGATCGGCCTGACGTGACAAGGCAAAACTAAGTTCCTTGTCTGCCGCCAGCGCTTTACCGCCCTCCAACAGCACTTTACCCAATAGCACCCGGGCCGGAAGAAATTCCGGGTCAAGCTGCAGACTGTTTTTGAGCTCTATTTCGGCTTTATCCAGATCACCAGCAAACTGATATTTAACCGCTGACTCGTAAAATGACGAAGCGTCCTGAGCCTGAACAGCCCAGACAAACAGAAATGAAAAAAAGCTAACAAAAATGCGCTTCATCTTGTTCCATGCATATCCGAGGAAATGCAGGCAAGATTATAGGTTAAAGGAACAGACCACAATATCGGGCAGAAAATGAATAAATCAGCCCTTCGCTTCCATCTTTAACAACAAGGTCTTAATGTCATCTTTAGCGCTGACGATATGTTTTTTCAGAAAACTGCAGGCTTTCTTGCTGTCACCGGCACGGCAAAGTTCCAACAGCTCTTTGTGCTCATCCGGCGCAGTATCAATACCGCCAGCCAGCATAATATGCATTCGTACATAGCGCTCAGAGTTCTTATTCAGCATGCTGACCAGCTCTTCGGTTTGTGGCCGGTCAGCACGACAATACAACTTGGCGTGAAAGCGGCTATTCAGGTTGCCGGTTGCCAGATAGCTGTCGCCGTTGGCCATGGCTGCCTGCAACTCGCTAAGTAATGCCTCAGCTTCGGCATAGTCTTGTTCCGTAAGTTTACCGATAGAATATTTAAGCAGCTCAGCTTCCAGCAGCGCACGCAGCTCAAAAATCTCATCCACCTGTGCTGCAGATAATTCGGTAGCCGTGGCACCTTTATGTGCCTCAAAGCTCACCAGACCTTCGGCCTCCAGTTGCAACAGGGCTTCTCTGACCGGAATACGGCTGACATTCAGCTCTTCTGCCAGCGCCGCTTGACGCAACGGCTCGCCAGCTTTAATGTCACCGTTAAGGATCTTTTCCCGTATGGCTTCCACCACAAGTTGGGTGCGAGTTTTATGTTCTATGGCCATGATGGCTCCCTGACTGCATATGGCATACATTATACCGATCATGGATCCAAGCGCCAGTGGTAGCGCTATCACTGATTGATTGGCTGCCATTCCCTGGCAGCATAGTTGAGCGACGAATGTTCAACTAAAGCAAGTTCGACAGGTCGTAAATCGTTGGACTCAAGTCCAACCCACAGTAGGTCGGACTTGAGTCCGACATCTCTCTATCGTCACTGCCAAGATGCCAGGTATCTGAATTCAATCTGCCAGGTATCTGCATTGTTGCTGTTCTATTCAGTGCAGTGCACCGGGCTTAATTTGGCTCAGACTGGCCTGCATCCGTACAGGCCATTTCCTGATTATTGAGATGGCTCGTTTTGTAGGCAAAGTGGGCGTAAAAAGCGCTGCATTGCCTGCAGCCCCACCGAAGTGGAGCGCACATCGGTTGAGGCCGGAAAAGGCCCCCCATGGTTCATGGCCGCACACACCTCGACGCCGGTTGGCATCTGATTATAAATAAGCCGCCCGACTTTATAGCTTAGCGCCTCCACTACTTCATCAGCCTGGGCAATATCCCCGGCGCTGCCATGCACACTGGCGGTGAGTTGCCCCTCCAGCGACTCAATCAGCGTTAACAGTTGTGTCTGGTCCTGATAACTGACCATCAGGGCACAAGGGCCAAACACCTCCTGCTGTAATTGCGGATTGGCCAGAAAATCTGCCGCGCTAACGGCAAATACCATGGCCTGAGCATGATATGACTGCTGCAAGGGCCCTAAGCCAAGCTGCTGCAAGCGGCTATTCATCGCCAACGACTGGGTCTGACTTTGATAAGTACGCAGAATACCTGGCGTCAGCAAGGTATCTGACGGCTGTTCTGCCAGAAACGCCTTAACCCGTGCGGCAAACGCTGCATTATCCTCTGGCACCAGCCACAGACCCGGACTGGTGCAGAACTGACCATTGCCCATTAATAGTGACTGGCAAAGCTGCTCAGCCAGAGCTTCGCCCCGCTCGGCCATCTGCTCTGGTAACAACACCTGCGGATTAACACTGCCAAGCTCAGCATATAAAGGAATGGGTTGTTCACGCTCGGCAATAGTGCGCTGTAAATGCCTGGCCACTGCCAAAGAGCCGGTGAATCCCACAGCCTGAATATGAGGGTCGGCCACCAGCTGATGAGCCAGGTCCACCTGATTGGTTTGTAGCAAGGAAAATACCCCAGATGGCATACCGCAGGTTTCAATGGCCCTGGCAATGGCAAGGGCCATTAATTCGCTGGTGCCGGGGTGAGCCGGATGACCTTTAACCACCACAGGACAACCGGCCGCCAGCGCTGCCGCCGTATCGCCGCCCAAGGTAGAAAAGGCATAAGGAAAGTTTGATGCACCAAATACCGCCACCGGCCCCAGGGGCAACTGGGTTAAGGTAAACGCCGGTTTGGGCAAAGGTTGGCGATTCGGCTCAGCCTGTTCTTGCAGCAATACAGCAGAGCTGTTTTGTAAATGGCTGGCAAATGCGCGCAGTTGCCCCATCGTGCGGCCACGCTCCCCCGTCAGTCTGGCCATAGGCAGATTGGTTTCTTCGTGGGTCAGGGTAAGCAGCGCGTCACCCAGTCCTGCAATTTCATCTGCAATGGCACATAAAAAGGCAGCGCGCTGGGCCGCTGACGTGCGCCGGTAGGCTAAAAACGCTTGCTGGGCGGCGCTGCAAGCCAATTTTGTTTGTTCAGCACTGGCATTAAAAAACACCTGTTGCATCGGTTCATTACGCGCAGGGCTAAAGGCATAAAATACCGTCTGGCTCTCTTCCCCCAACCATTTGCCTGCAATCAGACTCTTACCTGTTAAATTCATGTCGTTCTCCTCTGATTTGTTTCCTTCCTGAAACAGCCCGGATCCTTCTGATGGCACACTAAATAACTTGAAATCCCAGCGCATAAGGGTCGCTGTCATCCACATAGATACAGTTTTGTCCGGTGGCCCTGGCCCAGCCGCGAATGCTGGGTAGAATTGCCGGGTAATTGCCGACCTGACTCAGCCCTTCCACCCGCCCGACAAACTGGCTGCCGATATAGCTTTCATGCACAAAGTCTTCGCCCACCCGCAGTTGACCTTTGGCATACAGCTGCGCCATTCTGGCGCTGGTGCCGGTGCCGCAAGGCGACCGATCAATTGCCTTGTCGCCGTAAAACACCGCATTGGCAGCATGAGAGCCAGGGGTTTTCGGCTGCCCGGTCCACAGCAAATGCGAGGCACCGCATACCGTGACATCCTGCGGATGAATGCAGTCCAGTTGCTGATTAATTGCCTGCCTGACCAACGGGCTGAAGTGCAGGACTTGCGCCGCCGACCAGTGCTGAATGCCGGGGAAATTCGCCTGTGGTTCAACAATAATGTAAAAGTTACCACCGTAGGCGATATCCACTGTCAGCTCGCCCAGGCCAGGCACGTTCACCTGAATATCCTGGTAGGCCAGATAGGCCGGGACGTTATAAATCCGCACCCACTCCACCTTATCGCCCTGCTGCTGATACTCCACCCGGATCTGCCCGGCGGGTACATCCAGCAGCAGTTGCCCCGCCACTTTGGGTGTCAGCAACCCCTGCTCCAGGGCAAAGGTAACAGTACCGATGGTGCCGTGTCCGCACATAGGCAAACAGCCAGAGGTCTCAATAAACAGGATGGCGGCATCCGCATCTTCGCTCACCGGTGGATACAGAAACGAGCCGGACATCATGTCGTGGCCTCTGGGCTCAAACATCAGAGCCTGGCGGATCCAATCATAATGGGCCAGAAAGTCCTGGCGCTTGTCACTCATGGTCTGCCCTTTTAGATCCGGATGACCGCTGGTCACCAGTCTGACCGGATTACCGCAGGTGTGGCCGTCGATGCAGAAAAACGTCCCTTTACGCATACGTCAGTCCAGGTTGAATTTGCTAAGGTCGATACGGTTTTGCATCGCGCTATCGAACATGGCCTGGATGCGCTGTTTTTCGTCCTGTGGCAGTGGCAGTCTGGGCGCGCGCACATGCTCAACGCCGCGACCGGCCAGTTGCTCGGCAAATTTAATGCATTGCACCAGGGTGGGAATGGTATCCAGACGCAGCAGCGGCAGGAACCAGCGCCAGATCTCCAGCGCTTCGGCATAGCGACCGGCCTTGGCCAGTTTATAAATAGCCACAGATTCACGGGGGAACACATTGGTCAGACCTGAAATCCAGCCCACCGCGCCCAACATCAGGCTTTCCAGAGCGATATCGTCTACGCCGCTGAAAACGGTAAAACGATTTTCAAAGGCATTAAACAGCTCGGTGATACGACGTGTATCAGCGGTGGACTCCTTAACCGCCACAATATTCTGCTCTTCGGCCAGTATCGCCATGCCTTCAATACCAATATCCACCCCGTAAGTGACCGGGTTGTTGTAGATCATAATCGGCAGCGCGGTATTACGGGCAACCTGCTGATAGTGATGAATGGCTTCACGTTCGGTGGAGCGATACACCATGCCAGGCAGAACCATCACGCCATCGACCCCGATTTTCTCGGCATCCTGGCAAAACTCCATGGCAAAACGGGTGGTGGTTTCGGCCACACCGCTAATCAAGGGCACCCGGCCATTAATTACTTCTTTGGCGGCGCGCAGCACAGTGCGTTTTTCATCGGCGCGCAGTGAACAGTTTTCGCCGACGGTGCCACAGGCAATGATGCCGTTTACCCCGTCTTTAATCAGCTCATCCAACATACGTTGGGTACTGTCGATATTAATGGAGTCGTCGCTATTAAATTGTGTGGTGACGGCGGGATACACGCCCTGCCAGTTGATAGACATAGTGAATTACCTCTGCTGGTGAAAATTTCTTGCATCATATGCATTTTGTATACAATATTCAATATATCGATTTTCAGCAAGGAACTTTATGCAAGTCCGCCCCGAAAACCTGCGCGGCTATCCACAGTTGCATTGCCTGGACCTACATACCGCAGGTGAACCCTTGCGTATTGTGTTGTCAGGCTACCCAACGATCCCTGGCAATAGCATGCTGGCCAAACGTCGTTATCTGATGGCCAACCTGGATCATCTGCGCCAGCTATTGATGTATGAGCCGAGGGGCCATGCGGATATGTACGGGGCGCTGATAACCGAGCCGGTCAGCGTGGATGGCGATATGGGCGTGTTGTTTATGCACAATGAAGGCTATTCCAGCATGTGCGGCCATGGCATCCTGGCCCTGGTGACGGCACTGGCCGAAACCGGTGCAATCTCGCTGACCCACCCGGCCACAGTGCGCATTGATGCTCCGGCCGGGCGCATTCAGGCTTATGCTGAAATGCAACAGGATAAGCTTAATGCCAGCTTTGATTGCGTGCCCTCGTTTGTCGAAGCCACCCATCAGTATATTGAGCTGCCCGGCGTTGGCCGGGTGGACTACGATATCGCCTTTGGCGGTGCCTACTATGCTTACGTTGATGCCGATAAACTGGGGCTGGACTGCAGCGTGGCCAATGCCAGGCAGTTGATAGACATAGGCCGCCGCCTGAAGCAGGCTATTATGCCCAGGCATCAGCTAATACACCCTGAAGAAGCCGACTTAGGCTTTTTGTATGGGGTGATTTTCACCTCTGATAAGGTTGAACATTCAACCAGCCACTCGCGGCACGTTTGCATCTTTGCCGACGGTGAGTTGGATCGCTCCCCCACCGGTACCGGCGTCAGTGGCCGGGCCGCGCTGCTGAGGTACAAAACCGCCTGGAGCGGCAGCGCACCGATTCAGATTGAAAGCATTATTGGTAGCACCATGTCGGTGAGTATCAGCCATGAGCAGATCTTCGGGCCGTTTCAGGCCGTGATCCCCAGAGTGTCGGGCCAGGCTTATATCACCGGCGAGCACCGCTTTATGCTGCATGCGCAAGATCCCTTTCCACAAGGCTTTTTTATCAGGTAATCCCATGCAACAGCCGCAAAGAATCGCCGTTATCGGCGCTGGTGTTATCGGTATTTGCTGCGCCTTGTCGCTGCAAAAACAAGGATTCGCCGTGACCTTAATTGACCGCAAAGGTATTGCCAAAGAATGCTCTTACGGCAATGCCGGGCATTTTGCCACCGAACAGGTCTTCCCGCTGGCGGATAAACGGTTGCTGATGCAACTGCCGTCTATGTTACTCAACCCCACTGGCCCGTTACGAATTCGCTGGTCTTATCTGCTGCGCGCCATGCCCTGGTTTATGCGCTTTGCCTGGAATATGCGCAGCCAACGCTTTCGTCGCCATACTCAGGCGTTGAAAGCATTAAATCAGTTGGCCCTGCCCGCTTATGATGAGTTGCTGGCCGAAGCCGGTTTAATCCACCTGCTGGAAAAAAACGGCAGTCTGCTGACCTTTGAAGACACCAAGCCAGAGCAGATTAAACGTGAGTTCGAGGCATTTAAAGCCGAAGGCGTGAAACTGCAGTGGCTGGACCGCCAGCAAGCTCTGGCCCTGGAACCAGCATTGTCGGAGCGGGTGCAATCGGCCTTTTTATTTGAAGAGGTGGGGCACAGCCTCGACCCGGAACACTTATGCCTGAGCCTGGCCAAGCACTTTATCGCCCTAGGCGGTCAATTGTTGCAGCTGGACGTGCTGGCAATTGAACATCATCAACATGGCGTTAAAGTGCGCAGTCAGGCAGGTATTCAGGACTTTGACAAAGTGCTGCTCTGCGCTGGCGCCTGGTCGAAAAAATTACTGGCCCCCCTTCGCTATAGAGTACCGCTGGATACCGAACGCGGCTATCACCTGATGCTGCCGGTCGACAACCCTATCAGCAGGCCAGTGGCCTCGGCGGAGCGTAAATTTATTATGACTCCCATGAGCGGCGGTTTGCGTCTGGCCGGTACGGTAGAATTTGCCGGTTTGGAGCGGGAAATGGATAATCGGCGGGCCGATTGCCTGCTGCCGCACGCCAAGGCACTATTGAAGGATTTGCCTGAGACCCAGATGGCCAGCCGCTGGATGGGTATGCGTCCGTCGCTGCCGGACTCCTTGCCGGTGCTGGGTCAGGCGCCCAACCACCCGCATTTGTACCTGGCCTTTGGTCACCAGCATTTAGGACTAACCCAGGGTGCCGTGACGGCCAGGTTAATCACGCAACTGGTGGCAGGTCAACAGCCCGACATTAATATGCAGCCTTATTGCATCAGTCGTTTTAACTGACAGGAGAAAAACATGCTTAACACATCAGGTATCGGTGGCAAAACGCCGGAACAGGCGCTGGCCACCTTATCGGATATGACCACCGACCTGCAGCCTATCGGCATCCAGGAATTTCATGCTCGTATCGCCAAGGCTCAGGCTTATATGCAGGCCAATGGCATAGATGCCATTTATCTGAATGCCGGTACCAACCTGATGTATTTCACTGGCCTGCGCTGGTACGCCAGCGAACGCATGGTGGGCGCTATCCTGCCAGCCAAGGGCGAGCTGGAATTTATTGCCCCCCACTTTGAAATTGGCAGCCTGAATGACTTTATGCAGATACCCGGCAAGATTAACCCCTGGCATGAACATGAATCGCCTTATGCGCTGTTTCTGCAGGTATTGGAGAACATGGGTATTCAGGCCCCAGCTACCATCGGCATCGATGAAAGCGCGCAGTTTTTTATTTTTGATGGTATCAACCAGTTACAGCAGGGTCTGAGTTTAATCAACGCCAAAGCCGTTACCGCCCATTGCCGTATGCACAAATCCCCGGCCGAGATTGCCCTGATGCAACGTGCCATGGATATGACCCTGGAAGTGCATAAGGCCGCTGCCAGTATTCTGCGCGAAGGTATCAGTACCACCGAAGTCGAGCAGTTTATTCATCAGGCCCATAAGCAGGTTGGCGCGCCGGGCTCCTACTTCTGTATTGTGCTGTTTGGTGTGGCCACCTCCTTTCCCCATGGGGTAAAACATGCCCAGCATCTGAAACAAGGCGATATGGTGCTGATTGATACCGGTTGTAAGGTACATGACTACCTGTCGGATATCACCCGCACTTATGTATTTGGCGAGGCCAGTGCCCGTCAGCGCCAATTATGGAATGCCGAGCAACAGGCCCAGGCCGCCGCGTTTAACGCCGCCAAACTGGGCGTGGCTTGTGAAGAGGTAGACAAAGCAGCCAGACAGGCGCTGGCACAAAGTGGTCTGGGCCCGGACTACCAGTTGCCGGGTTTGCCCCATCGCACCGGCCATGGCATTGGCATGGATATTCATGAATGGCCTTATCTGGTCGGTGGTAACACCCTGCCGCTGGCACCAGGCATGTGCTTTTCCAATGAACCGATGATTGTCGCGCCCAATGAATTTGGAGTACGCCTGGAAGATCATTTCTACATGACAGAACAAGGCCCGCGCTGGTTTACAAAGCCCAGCCACAGCATTGACGATCCTTTTGGGCTCAATGCTTAATCAATAAAATGGCCAGAGATAAACACCTCTGCCGCTGAGACTGTTGAGGTATTAAGGTAGTAGACAGACTAAGGTATATAAGCTATCCCTAATACCTCGAATCAACAACGGAGTAATATCGATATGGAAAGTCAGGCTATGCTGGGCGCTTTTTCTTATATTGTTGTGGCCCTGTTTCAACTATTTACCCCCTTGCTACTGATCTACATTATTGTGCGACTGCGCAATATCTCTGATCAGCTCAGGACGCTGGAAGACAAGATAAAAAAACAGGGCTAGTCAGGCACGCTGAGCCTGTGCATGCAAACCTTGTTGTGGTCTGATTTGGCATGCAAAGCTCAGCATTGAGGTGAAATCTATTCAGGCACTGTTACTTTCAGGCTCTGCAAGCTGGCCAGCGCTTTTTTAATGCGGGTTTCTGCCAGGCTTTTAAAACTGTCGGCATCCATATTAAATGCAAAGTAATGCATGCCCTGCTGATTTTCTACCATACCCACATACCAACCACGGGCTTGTCCTTTAGCCAGCATACCACCGCCGGTTTTGGCAAACAGCCTGGCCTGTTCGTCCTGCCGCTGTAGAAAAATAGGTGAAAAATCCCGATAGGTTGAAGCTTTTAGTCCCAGTTGCTGGTGTTGGTATTTACGCAAAAACTCAACTTGCTGCACCGCACTGATTTGCAGACTGTCACCCAGCCAGAAGCCGTCCACCGGACCAGACACATCCTGATTACCGTAACTGAATTGCTGGATAAATTGTTCGTAAGCCGCCCGGCCCAAATCCGCCGACCACTGCCGGTAAAGGGGTAAGACCGAATAATTAAAAGCAGATTTAAGGTTTTGATCTGGTTCCCGCCAGGTTTTAAACCACCAATCCTGAGCCGGGTAGCGATTCAGGTCAATCTGATAGCGTGCCGTTGTATTCACCTGGCCACTTTCCAGCAAAATCAGGGTATTGGCTATTTTAAAGGTGGAATAAGGGGCAAATGCCTGTTTAGCCCGTTCGGGGTTAATAAATTGCCATTGCCCGGCAGTTTCACTGTATAGCGCCAGGGTACAGGCATCACCCTCTATACACGGACTTACTTCCTCAGCCTGTACAGACTGCTGCATAACCAGGCCAAGACTGACTACCAGGCTTAAATATTTCATGTTTTTCCTTTTCTGTGTGATTAGAGGGTGTTGACCTTTTATTCACGGGCATACACCAGTCGAAGCGCATTCAATGCGGCAGGATGATAAACGGACAAATGGGTTTCATCAGGAAACTCTGTGAAGGATGCGTCCAGACCCGGTGCTTGTTGCAATATACCAGCGAGCTGCCGGGTTGGCTCAACAATCCCCTGCTGGCTACTGGCCGCCAGGTGCACTCTCAGGCCCTGGTGGCCGCCATTTTTTAGCCTTTCCCCGGCCTGTTTAACCAGCGCCGCCTGGTTCCACCACAGGCTTGGATCCACCGCAATGTAATTGGAAAACAGGTCCGGCTCAAGCAACATGGTTTCCACCACAAACAAACCTGCCAAGGATTCACCGATAATGCCGCGCTCAGCGGTGGTTCGATAATGTTGCTCAATAGTGGGAATCAGCTCCTGACGCAGAAAGGTTCTGAATTCGGCAGACTTGCCCACCACAGAGGAGATTTTCTTGTCTTCTTCATCTTCTGTGGGGCCGGTCAGGTCGCGCTTTCTGTCGGTATTTTCAATTCCCACCAGAATAACCGGGCGGGTAGTCCAGTTTAGCGAACCAATTTGCACCAGGCCGGCAATATGCACAAAGTCTTCATGCACGCCGCCATCCGGCATATACAACACCGGCAGCGGTTGATCAGGTTGTTCGAAGTAGGCCTTGGGAAAATACAGATTTATCCGGCGTTCTTCCCCCAGCACAGTGGACGACAATAAAAAACTCTGGCCAATATTCAGAGGTGCTGAGTTAAGCGCTTGTGGAGCGGCTTGCAAACCGGCCGCACAGATGTAACACAGCATCAGCAGCAGCCCAAAAAGCCTAAAAGGGGTACGCTTATACATAAGATCTCATCTCCTTTTTGATTTTTTAATCCGCTCCAGACTGATGCTGGCCTTTGGACCAGGCAACCCAATCCGATTGGTTCGATCCGGTTGACTTCTGCATTAAGAAGTCCAGCAAGGCCGTGACCTTTCTGGGTGTTTTGTCCCGGCCGTTAAAGATGGCATAGAGCACTAAATCTTCTGGTACTTTTTCCAGTACAACCCGTTGCAACAAACCTTGCTGCAGCTCGGTTTGACAACTCAATTCAGGCAAAATGGCAAAACCCAGCCCCGCCAGCGCCGTCTCTTTGGCTAAATGGGCACTGTTGATCCGATACGTGGAATACACCGGCACAGTAACGGCCTGTGAGTCGTTTTGTTTAAACACCCAGGGAGTGCCATTCAGTGCACTCAAACTGGTAATACAAGGCAAAAATTTAAGCTGATTCAGACTAAGCTGCGCGCTGTAGCGCTGACAAAGCTGCGGTGCGCCAACCACAATACTCGGCCAGCGTGCAATTTCTTTTGCCACCCAGCCGCTACTTTGCAGCGGCCCCCGGCCATATTGCAATAACAGATCCACACCATCTTCCAACCCCTGTGCAGGGGCCAGGTTGGTATCGCAACTCAAGCTCAGCAGCGGGTACTGACAGCAAAATTCAGCCAGCCATTTACCCAACAATGGTAAATCCGGCATCAGCACTTTGAGATGTCCCGCCACCGTCCTGCCAGCCGTACTCATTTCAAGCAGTGCACTGTCCATACTCTCCAGAAGCGGCACCACTTGTTGGTATAATGTCTCACCGGCTTCGGTTGCGGCCATTCTGCGGGTAGTGCGTTCAAGCAGACGCAGACCAACAGCATCCTCCAGTTGGGCAACATGTCTGCTGACATTCGACGATGGCAGATTCAGGATACTTGCCGCCTGCTTAAAACTTTTTACCTCAAACACCTGACGAAAGCTTATCAGCCAGGCCAGTTCCACTTTTTCCAGCAATTGGCCCACCTAATGGGATTATCAAACCATTTAACCGCAATTTATCTCACCTGACGGCTGATTAATACTCCCACCTGTCTGTCAGTTACCAGGAACACAAAACAATGCGAGCTAAAAACAACATAGCCATTATCGGTGCTGGGGTCGCAGGCCTGGCTTTTGCGCTGTTGGCAGCACGCCAGGGCCATTCAGTACATATTTTTGAGCGCCGACAACTTGGCAAACAAATGGGCGCGGGTGTGACCTTATGGCCCAATGCCACTTTTGTGTTGGAAGCAATGGGCTTGTTAGCACAGATCCGCACAGCGGCCTGCCAGCCACACTGGCTGCGCAGATTCAGCCCGCAGGGCGATAACATTGGCCAATTGTCAGTAACAGAACTGGATAAGCTTATTGGCTATCCCAGCCTGACCATTCTGCGCCGGGACTTAATGGGTATATTAGTCGGGGCTCTGGCGAAAACCTCGGTGAAGATTACCGACAACCATGCAATAGATGCAGACAGATTAGCAGTATTGAGCCAGCAATATGATTTAGTTATTGGTGCAGACGGACGTATGCATTCGATGGCACGTCAGTATGTGGCCCCCACAGCCAGGGCAGTTTATCAGGGCTTCGTTAATGTGATTGGCATCAGCCAGTACCCGTCTGCAACCCTCAATCAGCCGGATATTGTGGATTTTTGCGGCAACGCTCAGCGATTTGGCATAGTGCCAGTGAGTAACAACCAGTGTTATTGGGCTGCAGCCTGGCCAACCCCATTAGATTGCCAGGACGCATTAAACATACAGCAATCCGGCTTAGCCAAACGCTTTGCACACTGGCCGCAAACAGTACGCTCGATATTGAACTTCGCCCAGCCAGACAGTATTAAGCCTATTTTTGTGCACGATATTGAGCCGCTCACGCTGTGGCATCGCGACAATGTGCTTTTACTTGGTGACGCCGCGCATGCCTCGCTGCCAACTTCAGGGCAAGGCGCCTGTCAGGCCCTGGAAGATGCATGGATTTTGGCGGAACTGCTGCAAAATAGCCCAGGCACTGCCACTTTGTTTAACAACTTTCAGTCCCGGCGACAGAGTAAAACCACAGAGATTCAGCGCATGGGCAGGCAACTGGCCCAAGCGCTGTTTTCCCCCGGCAGCAAGCCTGAGCAAAAGCCCGTTTCAGTTGCCCACTCCCCGGCCAGAATGGCAGCGTTCTACATGGCCGGGCTTGTCACTAACCCGGTAACCGCCCGGCAAACTGACGAATAAAATGCCCGTCGGTATCCTGTACGCTCAGATCATAGCGGCGGTCTGTATCCGGTTTTATGCTCAGAGCCTTATTCGCAGCCAGGGTTTTAAACTCGCCCTGCTGACCCAGCCGGTATTGCAGGGCCTCAGTGCTGCTGTTAAGCCGCAGCGTATGGCGCTCAGCGTGCAATTGCACCTGATACGGATGCGCAGTGTCCCCTTTGATGCGCCGATGAAACCCTTCCGGCCCCATCACCTGCAAATCGTACCTGCCGTGCAGCAGCGGCCAGTTGGCCTGTAAGCTGCCTTTGGCTGCCAGGGTATAGCGTCTGGGAATGGCATCCAGATCCAGCCGGTTATATACCTGAACCACCAGCGCGCGGGACCCGCTGTTTGTCAGCGTTAAGACCAGGCTGTCAGCCGCCAACTGCTCTGTTACCTCCGGCGCATAAACACAAGGGCGGTGTGGCTTATGACCAGGCTGCTGGGCGATGGCGGCTGTTTGCTCAGGAATAGGCGGTAAGGTGCGTTCCTTATACTGCGCTGCGCGCAGGGCATCCTGATAGGGGGCAGGCAAGGCAGGAAAACTGTCTTTATTGGGGTTAGCAAAGTCAAAGGCGCTCAGAAAATCACCACTTACCGCCCGCCGCCACGGCGTGATATTGGGCTCCATCACCCCAAAGCGGGCTTCCAGAAAGCGGATAACCGAGGTGTGATCCAACACTTCAGAACAGACATAACCGCCGCGACTCCAGGGCGATACCACATAGGCAGGTACCCTTGGCCCCAGCCCATAAGGCCGACCGCGCAGCGCTGAATGGTCCAGTTTGCCATTATGTTTATCGGCATGCTGATGGTATTCCCCCTGGGTGGAAATTTGCGAATAACCAGCATAGCCGTCCTTAGCGCTTGGATCCGGCGATGGCGGAGCCGGAGGCGGCACATGATCAAAAAAGCCGTCGTTTTCATCAAACATAATAAACAGCACGGTTTTAGCCCAGACCTCTGGGTTGGCCGTCAGGGCATCCAGCATATCCGCAGTATAGGCAGCGCCCTGTGCCGGACTGGACGGGCCGGGGTGCTCAGAACCTTCGGCCGTGGCAATCACATAGGACACCGCTGGCAGTTTGTCTGCCAGTACATCGGCTTTTAATCTGTCCAGAGCGCGGGTGGTCAGCGCCCGGTTCAGCAATTCAGGCTCTGCATCCGGCTGCCCGGCGTAGGCGTCACGATATGCCTTAAAGCCCACCAGCGGGTTGTCGGTAAAGTTATCCCCCATATCCTGATAAATGGTCCAGTCGATACCCGCTTGCTGCAAGCGCTCAGGGTAGGTCATCCAGGTATAGGACGCCGCAGGCCCGTCGTGTTCGGGCAGATTATCATGAGAGTTGCCCACCGCCGGGCCACCGCCACTGGCCACCCCGTCATTGCAACCGGTCCATAAAAACAAACGATTGGGGTTGGTACCGGCATGCATAGCGCAGTGATAGGCATCACACAAGGTAAAAGCATCCGCCAGGGCAAACTGAAAAGGAATATCCTCGCGTTCGAAGTATCCCATGGAATGTAAGTGCTTAGCGTCGGGCCATTTATCCATGCGCCCATGATCCCAGGCATGTTGCGCATCAGGCCAGGAATGCGGGGTTCCTTCCAGGCGCATATGGGCAAAGGTCTGGCGGGTATTCAGGGCAAAGGGGCCAAGCTGGGCGGGGCCTTTGTGTATGGAGTTGACCTGAGTAAACACATTGCGTTCACTTTGGCCTGGCAGGGGTTTGGCCGGTGCCGGATAAGGATCAGAAAAACCCCGTACGCCGGGCATAGTGCCAAAGTAATGATCAAATGAGCGGTTTTCCTGCATCAAAATCACCACGTGCTGCACGTCTTCGATTGTCCCGCTTTGTACTTTGGCAGGAATACTCAGCGCCCTGACGATTTGCGGATAGGTTGCTGCCAGCCCGGCCATTGCACTGCCGGCCAGAAACTGCCGGCGACTGATACCACTCATAATTCACTCCATTTGCCACGCTATCCGGCGTGAACGAAAAACCACACAGGGCTGGTGCGTCAGCAACGCAGCCCTGTTTGTTACCCTACTTAGAAGTCAGCAGTCAGTGACAGGGTCACGGTACGCGGTGCCGCCGGGAATACCGCACCACTGTATACACCACTGATAAATTCCTGATCAAACAGGTTGTTAACGTTTAATCTGGCCGACAATCCCTTAAAGTTGTCCGACAGGTTGGCCAGATCCACACCAACATACAGATCAGACACGGTATAGGACGGCGCAACTTCGGCATTGTCGTAATTGATGTATCGGTCACCAACGAAACGCAGCGACATACCGGCACTCATCATCTCGCCCATATAATCGGCGGCTAATACAAATTGCGACTTGGGTGAACCATGCACACGGTTACCTGGTACCACTTTCGCTTCCTTGTCCAGCGCCGCAGAGCCCGTGCCAACGAAGGTTGCTTTGTTGTAGGTGTAGGAGCCCGACAAACTGAAACCGTTACCCAGATTGTACGATGCCAACATTTCCAAACCATTACTGTCGATACCACCCAGGTTGTAGTAAACCCCATCCACCTGGCTCAGATAGTCAATGCCGGTGACCGCGCCATCTTCGATAAATACAATACGGTTCTCAAAAGCAATATCGTAATAGGTCATGGCAAACTGCAGGTCACGCCCTTCATAGCGCAGCCCCACTTCAATGTTCTCGGCTGTTTCGGCTTCAATCCGCGACAGCTCTTCGCTGGTAGACCCACCTACCCTGTCCTTGCTGATGGCTGAGAAGTTTTCTGAATAGCCGGCAAACACTTCCAGTCCAGGCAGCGGGGTTATGTAATTAAGGCCAAATGAAATCAGCGGATCAGAGCTGGAAGAATTGGAAACCGCAGGATCCTGGCCGATGGGCTGATGATAATCAGTATCCACCTTAAATTTCTTGACCCCCAAACGGGCAGTAACATCCCCTATTTCTGCCACTTCTTCCAGGTAATACATAAATTCGTCTATCTGGTACTCACTGATGTACTGCACCCAGTAAGGTTTGGCATCAAACGCCGGGCCAACCAGTACGTTGCTGATTTTGTGCCAGTCGCGGGTGCTGGATGACTCGCCATCTTCGAACCAGATACCGCCACGCACTGTATGGTGAATACTGCCGGTGCTGAAGTGATACGCCACGTCAGCGGTCAGGCCAAGGCGATCATTGGTATAGTGGGAATGGCGGTAAGACATAACCGGCAACACATTGTCGGCATAACAAGCCGGGTCGTAGTCTTTGCTGAAACCATGAGTAGGCACACAGTTCTCATCCGCAATGGCCGCACTGCCGTCGGGATTAACAAAGTAAAAGCGGTCAATCTGCTTACCACCGTATTGGGTTTCGCCGCCCAAAAACTCTGACTGCGGCGCCCCCTCACCGTCATCCTTGATGTTGACCAGATAAGGTGGCACCCAGTCGCCTCGTCCTTTCATACGGTGTTTGTATACCGATGTCTGGAAATCCCAGTCACCGAAATCTTTTTCCACTTTGGCATACGCAAAGGTGTTTTCACGCAGGGCGCGCCAACCATCCCGATAATATTCATTGACCGCAGGAATATCTGTCCAGGTCATGTGCAGCGCATCATTGCGGGGATTGTTGTTGTAATCCTGCAAAGAAATGGTTTCAAACTCGTGCTCATTGGCATCGTTGTAAGAGATAAAACCCGTTAGCTTAAAGCCATCAATTTCCGACGTGATCTTGGCCAGCCCATAATCACGGGTCACGGTAGAGGCATTGTTAATCCAGTCTTTCACCGAGGAAGAAGACGCACTGACAAAAGCATGGGTATTGGCCGCGATTTCCCCGGTGTCGTAGCGGAAATAGTATTTTCGCGCATCCTGATCACCAAAGGCCGTCACCAGACGCATAGCCTGCTCGTTAAGTGGGTCGCGGGTGATAAAGTTCAGGGTTCCGCCCAGGGCTTCATTGGAACGGGAACTGATGTCAGCCGTACCCTGCCCAACCTCCACGGTTTCCAGTTCCAGTACGTCGATATAGCGGTTGGCTTTACTGCCACCACCATAGCTGGAACCGCCGTTAGGCAAACCGTCGATGGTTGTACCTATCTGATTGGCACCACCACCAGTGTTAAAACCGCGCATAAAGATCGCCGTCAGCCAGTCCGACGCACCAAAGTAATCCCCCTGGGTCACCAGTACGCCGGGTAATTCATTCAGCACATCGTTTACCGACGCTACCGCAGCCTGGCGTTCAATCATGGTCTGGGAAACGTGAGAGGTGGCAAAAGTTTGTTTTTGCCCGACCACCACAATTTCATCAATGCTGGCGTTGTCCGCCGCGCTGGTGGCATCGTCATTAGCCAGGGCGGCCTGGCTTAACCCCATGGCCAGCGCCGACAAGGCAAAGTGAGCAAGTTTGTTGTGCATCTGTGTTCCTTAAGTGTTGTGTGAGATCACGGGGCAAGGTTTTACCAAGCAAAGATGACAAAAACATGATATTTTTATTGCTTTACGTTGTTTTATTTTGCTTTATGTTGTTTTGAGTTGTTTTTATATCGCGATATACTGGCCTGGAATACACCTAAGGAAAGCCCTGTGAACACCGCCGAACGCCTGATAGAAGTGATGAATATTCTGCGCCAGCAACAGTCCAGCTCAGTCAGTGAGCTGGCGTCACGTCTGAATGTCACAATGGAAACCATCCGCCGGGACATCCGCCACCTGGAAAAAAACGGCAATGTGGTAAAAATGCATGGCAGCGTGCGCCTGCCCGACGCGCTGCTGGAACCCAGCTATAAAAAACGCATCAATATGCATGCCCAGGTAAAGCAGCAGATTGGCCGCCAGGCCGCCGGGCTGGTGCAGAACGGCATGACGGTGTTTATCGATTGCGGCTCCACCAGCTTTTGGCTGGCCAGAGCATTGCATCAGCCCAAAGGCTTGCAGATAGTCACTAATTCCCTGGATATCACCAGCGAAGTGCTGGGCCGCAATGACTGGCGCTGCGTATTTGTTGGTGGGCAGATGGACACTGACTACCGCGCCGCCCTGGATCAGGAAGCCATCAGTCAGGCCCGTCGCTTTGCCCCGGACCTGCTGTTTCTGTCCATCAGTGCACTGGACGCGCAGCGGGGTTGTCTGGATTTAAATTTGCAGGAGGCCGACTTTAAGCGTTCACTGCTGAAGCTGGCCCGCAAAACCGTGATTCTGGCCGACAGCAGTAAATTTAATAAAGCCGGGGCCGTGCATATGGCAGATTTTGCCGACATTGATTTACTGGTCAGTGATCAGGCACCGGAAGGAGAGCTGGCCGTTGCCCTGGAAACAGCCGGGGTGGAAGTGCTGATCGCTGAGTAAGTTTCTAGTTGCAACGTGAAACCTGAGGGGCAGGGTCAATTTCATAGCCACTGTATAAGAAGATTTTTTTATCTGCGGGTAAATCCATTTTCACTGCCATCCATATGAAACGATCGTTTTGCGCTGTTGTGCGTATCAGTATTAGCAACAATAAATGGGAATACCAGTGCCAATGAAACATGGACTTTTCGTTTTTACCCGCGATCTTCGTGTGCAGGACAACCAGGCCCTTGCCGCCATTGCCCGTCAGGTGGACCGGCTGGACTGCCTGTATATCGCAGACCCTGCAGACCAGCAACCCGGTCGCTATACCTGCCGTGGGCAAGGCATACATGCCAGGCGATTTTTACAGCAAAGCCTGAGCCAGTTACAGCAGACACTGCAACTTTTTGGGCAGCATCTGCATATACAGGAAGAAGAGTCCCTGACAGCAGTCTGCCGTTTTGTGCAGGCAAGAAAAATCAACCTGGTGGGGCAAAGTGCGCCATTTGGTGTGTATGAACAAGCTCTGACCGCCCGCCTGGCGCAGAAGCTGGCAGCAATGGGGGTGGATTTTCAGACCAGCTGGCAACATACGCTATTTGACAGGTCACAACTGCCGTTTGACCTGACTGACCTGCCAAAGCATTTCACCCCATTTCGTCAGCTTGTGGAGCCACTGTTTTCTGCTGTGCCACCAGTGGAAAGGGTGATCTTATTGCCGCCGCCAGGTGCTGCGCCCGAGCAGAAAATGACGCTGAGCAATGCTGGCCAGCCCGGCAATACGTTGGCGTTTCAGGGCGGCTGTCAGGCTGGCGCTGCCCATCTGCATACTTATTTCAATACCGATGCACCGCTAACCTACAAAGACACCCGCAATGCCCTCGACTGTCCACAATCTTCCACCAGATTCAGTCCCTGGCTGGCGTTTGGTTGCTTATCTGTGCGTCAGATCTGGCAACGTCTGCGGCAATTTGAACAGGACAAGGGCGCTAACCAGTCTACCTACTGGATCAAATTCGAGCTTTTGTGGCGGGAATATTTCCACTGGTACCTGCAGCGTTACCAAAGCCAGGTATTCCGCTTTGCCGGTATCCATAGCCAGCCTCCGCTGACCAGTTTTCACGCCGGGCGCTTCGCAAAATGGTGTATGGGCAACACGCCCTACCCGCTGGTGAATGCCGTCATGCGTCAGCTCAACCAAACCGGCTATATCAGTAATCGCGCCAGGCAAATTGCCGCCAGTTGCTGGCTCAATGAATTGCAGGGCGACTGGCGCTACGGCGCCGCCTATTTTCAGCAACAGTTAATCGATTATGATGTGGCAGCAAACTGGGGTAACTGGCAGTATCTGGCGGGGGTGGGCGCCGATCCCCGTGGTGGGCGCTGGTTCGATTTACACAAACAACGCCGTTTGTATGACCCACAGGGGCAATTTACCCGTCGTTGGGGCGGCGAGGATTGTGATCCGCAACTGGATCATCAGGATGCTGCAGACTGGCCTTTACCTGACGCTGATGCCAACCAGCCCGGCAGGGAATCCGAATGACGGCAGCAAAACCATCCATCAATATTGTATGGCTGAAGCGCGACCTGAGATTGTCTGATGAGATTAACACCTTGTAACCCAATCAGGATGCCCTGGCTGTTGCAATTTGCTCGCCAAGCAAGTACTAATCGACTGATATAAAGTTACAAACCAGATGTATTCACAGCGCCTTGATCGGAAGGATATAACAATATGAAAAAGACTACCCTGGCCCTGTTGCTGGGCTCGCTGTCGCCCCTGATTGCCAGCACAGCATTGGCAGCATCCGGCAGCAAAATGCTGCAATCCCCCACCCTGAGTAAAGAGCATATCGCCTTTGTTTACGCCGGTGATATTTACCGTGCCGACCGAGACGGTCAGGGGGTGACCCGTTTGACATCCCACGCGGCAGACGAAGACCATCCGCATTTTTCCCCGGACGGTAAATGGCTGGCCTATACCGGCGCGTATGACAATAACCAGGACGTGTACATCATCCCCACCCAGGGCGGACAGCCACAGCGCCTGACCTGGCATGCCGGCAAAGACGACGTGGTGGGTTGGTCAGAGGACGGTAAATCTGTGCTGTTTACCTCTTACCGTGAAACCGCCAATGGTCGTACCGGGCAACTTTATCAGGT
Source organism: Bowmanella denitrificans (assembly GCF_039522935.1). Lineage (NCBI taxonomy): Bacteria > Pseudomonadati > Pseudomonadota > Gammaproteobacteria > Alteromonadales > Alteromonadaceae > Bowmanella > Bowmanella denitrificans. The sequence continues at coordinate 205,842 of NZ_BAAAEI010000001.1, forward strand.
GAAAGTGTCGGGCGGTTTACCTGAGCAGGTCATGCGTGCCACAGTGGCCGATGCAGATCTATCTGAAGACGGCCGTTATCTGGCCTATAATCCCCATCAACCGGCCCATCGTGGCGGCAGTGGCTGGCGCAATCACCGCGGCGGCACCACACCACCGGTGTGGATTTACGATCTGAAAAGCCATAGCTACCAGGAAATTCCCCACGGCAATTTCAGTGACACTAACCCTCTATGGGTGGGTGACAAGGTGTATTTCCTGTCTGACCGCAATAAAAGCCGCCAGTTATTCGCTTTTGATAAAGGCAAGCTAAACCAGGTTACCGACAACCAGGACTGGGATATCACCAGCGCCGACGCCAGCGGCACCGACATTATCTATGCCATGGGCGGCGAGTTATATGTACTGGACGGCAAAAAAGGTCGCAGCCGTAAACTGGATATCCGTGTTAATGCGGATCTGGTGCAATGGCGCACACAGTGGCAAGACGCCATGCCGTCGATGACCCAGGCGGTATTATCTGCCACCGGCAAACGGGTACTGATCAGCGCCAGGGGCGAGATCTTCAGCGTGCCGGTGGAAGATGGCGCCACCAAAAACTTAACCAACAGCAGCCAGTATAACGAGCGGGACGGCCTGTGGTCAGCCACAGGTGATGAACTGGTGTATATCACCGACGAGGATGGCCGTTATCAGATTGTGGTGGCCGACCAATTCGGCAAGGAACGTCGTCGCTTTGCCGCCACCGACACACCGGCAGATGTCAGCTTGCGCCATATCAGTGGCGACGGTAAGCATCTGGTGTATTCCGATTCCCGCCAGAAGCTGTGGCTGATGGCCCTGGACAGCGGCAAGCGCACCGAAGTGATGGAAGATATCAGCATGCTGGGCTTTGACACGGCGGTGTCTAACGACGGTCGTCTGCTTGCCTACACCAAGCGTAATCCCAACTATTTTGCCGATCTGTATATATACGAAATTGCCACCGGCAAGCAGCATAAAGTAACCGACGGCATGAGCCATAACGCCCTGCCCGCTTTCAGCCCCGACGGTCAGTATCTGTACTTTGCATCATCCACCAATGCCGGCTCTACGGCCTTTTTCCTGGATATGAGCACCCAGGAAAAACCGCAGCGCTTTGGTTTATATGCGGTGGTACTGGACAAACAAGGCAAATCGCCGCTGTTGCCAAAGCTGGCGGATGAAGACGCCCGGGATCCCAGTGCCGACAAAGGTAAAGACGACAAGCCTGAAGATAAGCAGGATAAAAGCGCTGACAAGGCCGCCGATCTGGCCGGTGTGCAGCAACGTATCGTGGCCCTGCCGGTGGACCAGCGCTTTTATACCGGTCTGACAGCGGGTAACGATAACAACCTGTACTTTGTCGAGCACAGCCAGGCCGGTGCCGCCGTTGACAGTGACGGCAGCCCCCAGCGCGACGCCGAGTTAAAACGCTTTAATATGGACAAGCGCAAGGTTGAAGACGTTGAAAAGCAAGTCTTTGCTGTTAGCGCTTCGGCCGACGGCAAACACCTGCTGTTAACCGGCAGGGACAACAAATTGAGCATTGCCAAGGTGGCGGAGAAAATTAAGGCCGAGCCACTGAAAACCGCTGCGGTGAAGGCGCTGATCGACCCCAGACAGGAATGGGCACAGATATTTGCTGAAGCCTGGCGCAATGAACGGGACTATTTCTACGACCCCAATATGCATGGCCTGAACTGGCAGAAGGTCTATAACAAATACCTGCCACTGCTTAGCCATGTGGGTCGTCGCGAGGACCTGAACTGGCTGATCCGCGAGATGATCGCCGAAATGGAGGTGGGCCATAACGTGGTCTACGGTGGCGACGGTCATAAAGAGAAACCAATCAAGGTAGGCATGTTGGGCGCCGACTTCGCCATAGTCAATGGCCAGTATCAGTTCAGCAAAATCTATAGCGGTGAGCGCTGGAATCCGGATCTTCACGCCCCGCTGGCCGTGCCCGGCATTGATATTCAGGAGGGTGACACCCTGCATGCCATCGATGGTGAAAACCTATCTGCTGATGACAATATCTATCGCCTGCTGACCGGCAAGGCCGATACCCAGGTGCGTTTACTGGTGAGCCGCAATGGTAAAGCTGAGGATGCCAAAACCCTGGTGGTGGATACCATCAGTTCAGAGCGTAAACTGCGCCACTGGCACTGGGTTGAACAGAATCGCCAATATGTGTGGGATAAAACCGCAGGTAAGGCGGGTTATGTGTATCTGCCCAACACCGCTGGCGCAGGCTATACCAACTTTAATCGCATGTTCTACCCGCAGGCCGATAAGCGCGCCATGATTATTGATGAGCGCAGCAACGGCGGCGGTCAGGCAGCCAACTACATTACCGATGTGCTGTCCCGCCAGTATCTGGCCGGCTGGAAATACCGCTCGGGCAGCATGATTCTCAGCACCCCGGCCGGTGCCGTATACGGGCCTAAGGTGATGCTGATAGACCAGGATGCCGGCTCCGGCGGTGACTTCCTGCCCTACAGCTTTAAACGTATGGAGCTGGGTAAACTGATTGGCAAAACCACCTGGGGCGGCTTGATTGGCGTATCGGCTAACCGCAACTTTGTCGATGGTGGCCGTTTGAATGTACCGCACTTCCGTTTCTTTACCCCCGAACATGAATGGCGGGTAGAAAACGAAGGGGTGGCACCGGATATCGATGTGGAACTGGATCCTGTGGCCGTGAACCGCGGCGAAGACCCACAGTTGCAGCGTGCCATCGCCGAAGTGCTAAACGATCTGGAAAGCTTTAAGCCCGTTCGTCATGAGCAGGCACCGGCTATGCCTAAGGAATTGGGTAAGTAAGGGTTGGTTGGCCGATGACCGTGTTTGGGTCATCGGCATAGATACGTATTTAAAAAAGCTGCAACTTGGTTGCAGCTTTTTTATTGGTCTATTCGCTATATGTGCATTTTTAGCGAGCCCTTGTACGCCAGTCCCACTCGAGCGTCATGGCTGTTGCTCTTTGGACCAGCTCCAGCTGTTCAATCTGGTTCCTGGCCGCCCCAATAATGAAAATTAAATATGTTTCACCACGAAGGGCACGAAGTTCACGAAGTTCACGAAGTGACAATACCGGTTGTCTAGTCTTCGTGCTCTTCGAGTCCTTCGTGGTAGAAAAATAATTACTTGTGAAAAGCGGGGCAAAGCTTTGACTCAGTTGACCCAATACCAAGATCAATGAACCTGCTCCTACTAACCAGAATTTGATCCAAACCTATATGCTCAAAAGGTCAACACGCACCAGTCCTGCCTTCAAAATAAGTGGGTAACTCAGGCTGCAATTCACACCAATTGGCTTTATAGCCAGTATAAATTTGTGCATCGATTGTTACTGGAATATCAGTATCAAATGTCGCTATAGCCAGCTCAATATTGCCAACAGGCTCACCTTTAACTCTGAAACCGATACTTGAGCCACAGTTGATGCAAAATGTGCGGATTGTGCCATTTGATGCCACAAAATCTTTAAGGAGATCTTTTCCAGAAAGCCAGGCAAGACCTTGAACCCCAACCAATGTGCCAAAGGCAGCGCCGTGAAACTTACGGCACATAGAGCAATGACAGTTAGCGGCTTTGTCACTGAATCCATCTACGGAAAAACAGACATTTCCGCACAAGCACGAACCTTGATACTTTTGACTCATTCTGACTCTCCTTCGCTGTATAGTGCAGGCTTTTACAGCAGTAACAATGGGTAACCGATCAGTCCCAGCGCGGTAAGCGTGGTACCCGTCGGTATTGATAAAGGGTTTGGCATAACAGGAAACCACCAACCGATAACACCATCATACCCGGTTTAACACTAACGTAGCGCCCGGAGCGTATCACATCGGCCATCAGGTGCTCAGCATTAGCCAGGCTCTCAAGCACCGCCTGGCTTAGTGAAACCAGGGAAAAACGCTATTTTCCCCAACCGCCCCCACTGATGGAAATTTATATACTTCACCACGACGGACAATCATGCGATTTGTATCGAAATGCAGCTTAACATGGGGCGCGTTTGGGACGGCATCCATGCCTCCGATGGTTTCAAAATTCCCACTTGAACTACTCGTGTAACCCAACGCTCTATATTACTTTTGTGATTTCGCTCCCATAATAAGCAACCAAAGGCAGGCTGAAAACTCACCTAAAGTTCCGGGCAGAGAGAGCCAAATCGGTACATCCCCCGTTTCGAAGACAAACTTAAGCACAAAACCAGCGACATAATTCACTAGCCCCGAGACAATCAACAATACGCAGATAACTGTGGGTAGCATGCGAGTCCGATAGGCCAGCCATCCAAAAATTACCAACCAGATGCCAGTAATGACTTGAATTAGAGTAAACCCATTGCTGAATTGGCTGGCAAAGGCGAGGATCTGTGATGCAGTATGCTCGTTAACTTCAGGTTGGCCCATCATAATCGTTGCGACATTGATGTAGTTGAGCGTATTCGCTAGCAGAGCCGTGGCGCCCATAACGCCAAAGCTAAGCAGCAGAAGTGCGCCAAGATTGGAGCTATTGAAGAAGAGTTTGCTCAATAGCCCCGACAATACTGTAAAAGAAACGAAGCTTAGTAAACAGGCACTGATTCCGGCTCGAAATAGGGTGGATTTATCATGTAAGTTACTGACCGTTTGAATACTGTCAATCCAATCAAACATAACTCCGGGAACGTAAACCATCCCGAATAAACCACTTACGATTAATACCAGATAGCTCAGCCCGGATAATCGGGCGAAAAGGTTATTGTGATTCATGACTGTCTCCTAAACTGTTGTATGTGCTGTTTGAGGTAGAGGTTTAGCTTATTGATCTGCCGACTAAAGACCGTTGATATCAGCCAGAATAGGATTAGAAAGCCGATCAGTTGGACAGGTGCGGTCATCCAGAGTGTTCCAGCCAACTGTTCGGGAAACACCTTGGTACCAGGCCCATCCAACAGAGACCCGGCCGCGATATACAGAGAAAACCCCATCCGCCACAAATGTCTGGTTATCCTCCAGTGACGTTTTAGTCCTCCCTGGCATAGACTCAAAAAATCATCTACGGCTGCCATGGCTGCGATAGCTGCAAATCCAAAATAGACGGGGGGAGTAATGCCCAATTGCGGGCTAACTGAAGGTGCCTTAAGCCCAGAATAAACAAACGCTGCCACCAATAAAGTAGCGGATGTAAGGATGAACCGATCAATCGCGGTCGACCATTTACCGCGGGGTTTTACGGTAATCAAACCGCTGACTACCAGATAACATGTAAATAGGCCAACTAAGCCAGTCAGCGCTTCTGGGCGATCTATTGCTATTAGAGTTCCACCACCCGCCGTGTAGACCATTGCCCCGGCAAAAATAACGCCTGCATAACGGTGCAGGGCACTGCCTTTTTTTGCAAAGAAAGCTATTAGTCCAGCAATAACGGCAATAGCCCCGATAAACAAATGCGATGTAAGCAAGACAGTCATACTCTTAGTCTCAGTCATTAACTGTAGAAATCATTGCATTTGCTAAAAAGACGTGTGTCCGTGCCCACTGGGCTGGACAAAAAACAGCAAAAAAAGATGTAAGCTGTGTGCATTCTGGATATGAGGGCTGATTCTAAAATGAGTTTGGAATATGTGACTGTAACGATGATTGGTGCGATGAGTGGGATATGCCTGATAGCGATCTCCTTCATATTAACCAATCGGCCGCGACTGCCTAGTTATGGTCCACTGACTATTTTGTTGTTGTCTATCTTGATATTAGTGGCTCCATCCTGGCTCGCAGTGGTTCGACCTACGTATTTTGTTGTATCAGTGGGCCTTAGCTTGGTCGCATTTATGTCCCTGGGGCCGCTGCTATGGTTGTATGTTGATTCCCTGACATCGCGTATTGAGTGGCACTTTTCTCTTAAAAAGCTTACCCACTTTATTCCTGCGGCACTATCTTTGTTAGCCTTGCTAGGGGTATTCACTGCTCCCTATGAAGATGTAGAGAATATGGTGCTATTGTCACAGGTACCAGAAAACGGGCTACTGAAACCACTGGTCATTACTATTTGGCTGTTGCTGGTGCTTTGGGTGCCGCAATCAATTTACTATCTTGTTGTTACCGGAGTTCGACTTGTCAGGCATCACAAGCGCCTTAAAGGCTTTTTTTCCAATACAGAATGCAGAGAGCTGAATTGGCTGTCATGGCTGTTTGCGCTGGTCGCCGCTTTCTGGGGACTGTTAGTTGTAAACTTTTTTGTCGATACGGTTTTTAATGCTTCATTAGTAGTAAAAGAGCTATTGATTCTAATTGCACTGCTGTCTGTTTGGATTCTGACGCTGTGGGGATTACGTCAGAAGCCCGCGTTTGACGGTCAGTATTTGCACAATGCTCCAGCAACTGAAGAATCAGAAACCCAATCAAAAAAGTACAGTCGCTCTTCTCTGAGCAAAGATAGAGCTTCTGAAATAGTTGCTCTTATTAAAAAGGCGATTGTTTGCGAAGAGCTGTTTCTCGATTCAGATCTAACCCTGTCTGACCTTGCCGAATCCATCGACACCAGCAGCCACCTGGTGTCTCAGGTACTGAATCAGCACATGGGGACGACGTTTTTTGACTACGTGAATGAGAATCGAATTGAAGCGGCCAAGGTTTTGCTGGCTCAAACGACAAAGAGCGCACTGGATATTTGTTATGAGGTAGGCTTCAATGCTCGCTCATCGTTTTATAAAGCCTTTAAACAGATCACTAATACCACGCCAGCACAGTACAGAAAAATGAGACTGGCTGACGCGTTGGGGGATGAGTAGCAGAGAACAGGTGGGTAGAACCCTAACTGACCTCCATGTCTTTTATGACGCGTCTTCCACTCAATTTTCTCCCAGCAAATTGCCCACCTTTTAGCAGCGCCCTGAACCGACCGGGAATTTTTTAGCGGGGGAGCAAAGCGGCTTGGGCCGCTTAAGGGGGGCTTCTGGCTGATGTTTGTAGACTAATATCTAATTTATGCCAATAGCGGTCATTGACGGCAATAACCGTCTTGTCACCGCTCAATTGTCTCAAACTGTTTCAACAACTATGACACGGCTGATTAATGAGCGACCCTTTGATCCGGGGGAGTAGTGGGTTGTTTAGCTGACTAGTGTAAACAGATACTCCATCAAGGCTACATAACTAAATTGACATCGCCGCCACCACCTATCAAAATGATAGGTGTCAAGTTGATAGGTTCTTCATGCGAAAGAGTAACCCTCAAGGCGTCAACGAGTTTCCTCTCACGGAGGAGACTGCCAGAAAGATAATCAATGACCTGGCTGAAAATCATACCCACAGGATCAGGTGGAGTAAGCATGTAAAGGCGCGTATGAGAGACCGTGGGGTTACTACCGGTCAGATTATGACCCTCCTTAAAAGCAAGCATTCTGTTTTTAGGGAAGGCCCATACGCCGAGACCAATGGTGATTGGAAGTTTAACTTAAAAGGCACAGCAGCAGGTAAGGTCATAGAACTGACAGTTGCCCTTAAGAATCATCATGACAGCCCCAGTTCAGTACTGGTCACTGTGTGGATAGATTAGGAGGTTGGTATGTACCATTACACAGAAAGCGGTTTATCAAATGTATATCTCAAGAATGGTTTTACCGTTGAACAGATTGACGGTGAGGAATATACCAGTATTGATGATATGAACGGCCTGCATAAGGCGATTGCTCAGGTTATTGTGGACAGCAACCGACCTCTTTCGAATGAAGAGTTTAAGTTTCTGCGTATTGAACTGAATCTTTCCCAGAAAATGCTCGGGATGCGCTTCGGTGTTGATGAGCAGACAATTGCGCGCTATGAGAAAGGCCAGACAAAAATTCCCCGTACTACAGATGTAGCGCTACGGACTCTGTATATGGAAAGCCAGCAAAGGAATAACCCAGTCAGTTATTTCCTGGACTTATTAGCAGATACAGAAGCCCAAGAGGCAGCTAAAGAGATTCGGTTGGAAGAAGTGGAAAACCATTGGGGAGTTGCGGCTTAACAGTCTCCATTTATTAATCTTGAATGTTTTAAGCCGACTAACTGTCGGCTTTTTTGTAAGACGCAGCGGGACCGTATCTGCTATTAAGTTATATGCAGGCACGATACGATGATCCAGTCATTGGACGGTTTCGTGGTAATAAGTGCCGACGACTGGGAACGAGAGCAGGAAACCCTTCACGTACTCCAAAGCAAGAATCTTATGCTATAGATTGCTGAGTCTTTTGAGACCCACACCCTTGGACAAGGCTATAAAGCCACTGGCGAGCAGATGGATAAGATCACTGGTATTTGAGGGCAACACTTGGGCAGCATATGAGGCTATGCGTGAAAGGGACAAACCGCTGCACAAGACTTGAAGAAATAAGATTCTTAACTATATTGGTTGAAACTCACAAATAAGGAAGGAATCTTATCGTGACCTGTTACCAATCTGGCGATTTCAGCAAATACTTCAAAGAGAATATGACAGATTTGGGGCTACCAGTACCCAACACGCTTTTTGATACTTACAACGCAACGATAAGCACTGCCACAACGATTGTAGGTACTTTAGCAACCCTCGGAAAAAGTGCGACTATAGGGGAACTGATTGGTGCCACAGTTGGATTGGAGAAGCTGGCAGTAGCGGCATCCATTGGTGCAGTGGCCTATACCGGTGCGGTTATTGGTAGTGCAGCGGTTGCCACCGGAAGGTCTCTGGGGTGTGGCTCAACAATCTCTGATTTCTTTGTTTCAAATCCAAAATTAAAATTTGCCGGTGCTGAACTTTTGTTTGCCTATCATCCCGAAATTGTTCAACAACACCTCCCAAATCGTGCCACATTTGCCGTTAAGGCTAAACGTACCCCCGGCGTGTTTGAGTATGCAACATGTTAAAAAACATACTATTTATTCTTATCTGTGCCGCACTGGTTGGAGTAGCCTGGCTATCTTTCCAGTATCTGGGAAATTACGCATTTCCTATTATGCTAGTTATCGTTGTAGCCTTACTCGTTTCACGTTTAAAAACCCCGAAGTTTGGCCAGAAGAAATAGTGGGGCTGGCTTGTACCGACCGGGAATTTTTTAGCGGGAGCCAAAGGGGCCTTGGTCCCTTGGGATAAAGCTTTGGCTCAGTTGCCCACATCAATGAACCTGACTGATCCTACCAACGAGCAGCAGGATAGCTCCCAAAGTTGGCACTTATTGCCTGCCTAAGGAAGCTGATTGTCATGTTAAATACCATGCTAAAAAACGAGGAAAAATGGCGTGAAAATATAGCTTAATGTATTGACTTGGGACTACAGTCACTTGTTATACGCGTACTACCGCGTATTAAATACGCGCCCTAAAAGGTCCATAAGAGGACCAATGCCGCCAGAATATAGGTGATCTATATATTTGCGATATAGAACTCTGCGAATTGTGGTTTCATCAGTGCCACAAGAATTGCGAATGTATTCCACGATTGAGTCTAGTTTGCTTTTCGCCACCTTTCGTTGCGAATCTCCGGTAATGTTCTGATATCCAGGGAGCATGATATGGTTGTCTAGATTTACGGTTGTCCCATAAAATTCGACACGCAGTTCATTGACGTTCATGTTTGTATGAAAAGCCTCTAACATGTCTATAACGCCAATCTCTGGCGTGCATGGAAGGAACGAAACCGAGTTCATTACCCGATCATATAAATCTGTTATAGACCGGGTGTCATTTCTTCTGGCCGCTGGTATTGCCTCAGCTCGGACATCATCATCCAAGAAAACATGGCGCTTAACGTAGGTTGGAATAATTAACGCTGATCTTTCTAGCATCTGCATGACTTGATAGTAGCCGCCAACGGGCACAACTTTGTACATTGGCTTATGGGCATTTCTGTTTTCTTCAAACTTTCCGCAAAGTTGCTCAAGTAATAATTTTGCCTCTTCATCTTCGACAAAAAATATGAAATCGCTTTTGACCTCTTCGTCAAATGCGATTTCACCAAGAACTTGAGCCGGAAATACATTTGTTTTTGTTGTGTACGACCCTTGATCATCCCTAGAAATGAAAATAATGTTTCTTCTGTTGATATTTTTTATCAGAGTTGATGAGTGTGTAGAGAAAATAACTGTCAAGTTTTTGTTTGTGGCTATTTGAGTTATTTTATTTAGGAGCCTTACTTGCGCTTGAGGATGCAGGGCCATCTCGACTTCATCAATTAAGATTAATGAGTTGCTTTCAGCAATAGACATTTTCTTGGCGAGTTTAAGTACGCATAACTCGCCGAGACTAAAGTTTTTCTCTGAATAGTAGTGGGTTTCTCTTCCTGCTCTGTATGGTAATAGAAATGCTTGGTTTCCTGTCCCTCTTCTGGTGTTAACGAACTTTAAGCCATTCCACTTATTATCGTGAAGAACGGAAGATAAGAAGTCTGTAATATCATTATTTGCCTGATTAATTCGCCTTGGAATTATTTCTTCCGCGTACGGCTCAACTCTGCTTCTATCTGCTTGAATAAAATGAATGCTTGGATATGGATACTGGTGGAGAATATTTGCGTTACTCCTTGGTGTTGGTGGCCAGCGTTTCCCTCCATAGGAGTATGTAACTTCTTGTCCGTTAATTTTGTACCGTACTTTCGCATCCTTAAACGTATCCAATTTTTCTTGCATAGCGGTGGTTTTGTAGTGGTCTTGAAAGGCGCGGCCATGCCTTATTCGATATAAGGCGGCTAGCAGACTGGTTTTCCCCGAACCGTTTAGGCCGGTGAGAAGCCAGAGCCCAGCACCTGGAATATCAAATTTTAGATTGGAGATGCCTTTCAGATTTTCTAATTCAATTCTCATTTATTATCACTTCATGAATTACGTATACGCCCCAATAATGCGCTGAAAGGAGTGCAGCGTATAGATGTCGAATTAATTGGCTTGTTACATTTTCTACTTTAGCCCTATTGCAGTAACAACTGCGGCTATTGCAACACCAATTACTACTTTCCCCCAGCCAGTGTTGTGCCATGCAGGGTCGTCATTTGTTGCTTTACTTATTACAACATCTATACTTGCCGATTCACTTATAGTCTCAAGCCCAGCGTCCTTTCGCATTTCACGAAGAGCGATTTCTTTTTCTATTTCCGTTTTTAGCTCATAAAATTTTGCTCTTAATACTCGATGATCAGTAATAAATAATGCTGATAGAAAAAATACAACAATTGGAGGAATAAGAACTTTATAGAATGATAGAATATCTCTCCCTTCAAATGGTATAGCAGGTATCGCTTCCCAAAGATTACTTATAGGAAATATCCATGTTTTAGCAAACAACCACTTAATTCCAGAATTGATGTTCTGAGCTAAAGAAATGCCACTTCCATCAGTCCAAAAATAGAGCCCTTTTATAACTGTCATTAAAAAATAGGTGACAGCTATGAATGCAACTAAATAAGCAAACCTAGAACGCTTTTTAGATTTTTTTAGCTTATCTGTAAATTTCAATCAATTCTCCTTTTGTGAATAGAAATGTAACAGTTTAATAGATGGCGCTTCGCCGTACTTTCACATTGTAATTTTTTAGCACGCTTGTAACCCTTTGCCTAGCAAGAGTTTTTTAGGTAGCACCAACAAGGCCATCATCACAAAGTGCCACATGTGCAGAAATCCTCGCACTAGCGATAGTCAAAAATTCGTGGGTCGTTTGTAGCTCATCTAGCGATCAAGTAGACCGATGAACCCCTTAAGCGGCCCAAGCCGCTTTGACCCCCGCTTAAAATTCCCGGTCGGTTCAGGGCGCTGCTAAAAGGTGGGCAATTTGCTGGGAGAAAATTGAGTGGAAGACGCGTCGGGAACGTCGTTTTCACGACCGCCTTTTAGCAGTGCCCTGGACTGACGTCGTTGGGAATCCAGCGGGCGCGCTTTCTTTGCGTCTCGTTTCTTTACCGCGCAGTAAAGAAATGGGACTGGCGCTCCATGGATGGAGTGTCATATCCGGCAGGGAAAGCCAAGTCAGAAACTCGCTCAATCCAGCCATTCACAAAGTGGCATTAATTCCAAGATCCTCGCACCAACATTAGTCAAAAGTTGGTTGGCCGTTTATAGACCAATTGCCAGTAAAACAAGCTGATGCTCCCCCCAAGCGGCCCGAGCCGCTTTGACCCCCGCTTAAAAATTCCCGGCCGTTATTGGAATACCTCTCACAGTGACGCAGAGGCGCAGTGAAACACGCTGAGGTCTTCAATTGCTCTGAGTTCTTTGCGACTCAGCGAGAAAAGCTTCCTCGTGGTGAAACATATTTAATTCTCATTATTGGGGCGGTCAGGAACCAAATTGATCAGCTTTAGCGGCCCCAGCTCTGAACCGCCAAGAATAAGCTCCGCACCATTCCCAACACCCACAGCGCCACCGTGACAAACCTTATGGATTTAACGCCAACAGGCAGCGATTACAGCCTTTTTGTAAATAAAGCAGAAAGCTGATACTGCGTGATCCAGTTCGTTGTCACCAATATAGAAAAATCTCACCCTGCGGGTATAACCTTCACATCTTGGCGACATTTTAGTCACATTGGCTTTGCTAGCTTCCCGTTTGTTCCATCACATAAATAGGCTCAACACTTGGAAGGTAGCAATATGAACAGGCAATTAACGCAAATATCCTGGTTGACTCTGTGGGCACTGCTAATTGGCTTGCCACTTTTCAGCCAGGCCGCAGAAGCCCCCGGCGCGCTGACTGTTATCGTTAAAAATCAGCATACTGAGCGCCCCCTTGCAGACGTGCAAATCACGCTCAACGAGCGGGAAAGCTCGTCCACACAAACCTTTGCAACCGACGCACAGGGGCGCATCGTTATTGAACAGCTTAACCCCGGTCTGTACTCGGTGAGCCTGGCCAAAAACGGTTTCGCCTCGTTGTATGAACCAAGCGTACGGGTAGTGACACGAAAAAATATCAAGCTGGCATTCGAACTTAGAGAGCAAGCCATTGAGGTGGTAGAGGTTAGAGCGCAGCAAGCCGAGACCTTTGCCGCAGGCTCCAGCACTTATCTGGACCGCGAGGCACTGCGCAGCGCGGTGGGCGGTGGCGCCGATCCACTGCTGTCTTTGGACGGCTTACCAGGCCTGGCATCGGCCAGTGAATTTGCCAGCTTTAGCGTACGTGGCCGCGGGCCCAGAGATAATTTGATATTCGTTGATGACTTTCCCTTTGATAAAGCGGTGCACTTTGATGCCACCCTGGGTGAAGAGGAAGATATTGGCGGTGGTGGCCGTTTCTCGATTTTCGCCCCGAATGTGATCAGTAGCGCCGAGTTCTCCCCCGGTGGCTGGGGAGCGGCCTATGGTGGGCGGGCGGCATCGCTACTGAAACTGCAGGTTGCCGATGGCAACCCGAGCCCATCGGCTAGTTTCCGATATGACCTGGCTGGTTTTGAAGTGGGTTACGATGGCCCGGTTGGTGATGACGCAACAATGCTGTTTTCTGCCCGGCGCCTGGACTTTGGCCAGTTATTTGAAACCATTGAAGAGCTGGATATTGGCGAACCGGTGTTAAGAGATATCATCCTAAAGTCAGTAATACCGATTAACCAGCACCACAGCGTTGAAATTCTGCTGATGGATACGCAGGAAGACTATCGCCGCGACGTCACCCATGTGTTTGCCTCGCCCAACTTTGAAGATGCCGCGCTGCTGAACTTCAAACAAGACAGTGATTTATACGGCCTGACATTGCGCTCATTAGTGGGTGAAAGCGCGGTCTGGACCAATAAGCTGTATTACCGCAAAAGCGACAAGCTAAGCGCAGAAGGTGAAGCCTTTCCTGACCAGGTGCCAGAAGGCTCACCGGCCTCCAGTTTCCCGGTCAGGGAAAACATTATTAGCATCGCTGAAGACGAAACCGAGCTTGGCTGGCGCAGTGATTTTGAGACAACCAATCACTGGGGGCTGTTCAGTGCCGGGGTACGGCTGACACAAATTGAACTGGACTACAGCACGGTGCTGGATGGCGATTGGATCCGCTTTGTGTACGACGATGATGATTTCAGAGCTGACCCACAGCAGCGCTATATTGTGCTGACGCCTGAGCACATCAATTCAGCAATAAAACACAAAGAAACCAACTATGCCGGCTATGTCGAGCAGGTTTTTCAATTCGGTGATTGGGATGTTGGCACCGGCTTACGCCTTGAGCGCGATGGTTTTGCCGATGAAAGCCTGGTTGCGCCCAGGCTCAGCCTCAACTGGCAGCCGGGTAAAAAAGTCAGATATTTTGCCAGCGCCGGGCTGTTTCATCAGTCACCCAGATATTTAGAACTGGCCGCTAACGAGTCAAACGCACTTAAGAATGAAACAATCACCCATACCAGCATAGGTTTAAAATACTTCCCAAACAGCAACTGGTCGCTGTTAACCGAGGCCTATTATCAACGTCTCGACGACCTGGTGGTCGATCTTGACCGGGCCAGCGGCACTTTTGCCAATATGGGTGATGGCAGCTCCTATGGGGTCGACATTGTGGTTAACGGTACGCTGTTCGAAGGCCTGTACGCCAGCGCCACCTATTCTTACAACGATGCGGTAGTCGACCGCAAAGACGGGCGCGGTGAGGTGGCGGCGGAATTTAACCGCAAACATGTTGCCACCCTGGGCCTGACCTGGGAAATCAGCGACCGCTGGAAAGTTGCAGCACGCTACAAATACCTTTCCGGTCGCCCAGATGATAACTTTGTTATTCATGCAGACGTATTGGGGCCGGGGCAAATGCTGCGTTACTCAAAAGAGATCACTGAGCGTAATGTTGGTCGCAAAGACGGCGCCGGCTTATTAAACGTTCGGGTTGACTATCGGCGCGCCTTTGGCCCGATAGATGTCACTGCCTTTCTTGATGTGATTAACGTCACTGCGGCTTCATCAAGCGACGATACCGAGTTTGACTATCGCCGCGGAGTGCTGGTGCAAGACGATAGCGAAGCAGAGCCGTTGATTGGTCTGCGACTGGATTATGCTTGGTAAGGGGCCTGGTTAGGAGCAACAGCCTATGGTACATGCGCTTGGTGTAGCACCGGTTAGGGTGCTGATTGTCGAAGACAACCGCGACATATGCGAGAACATTGCCGGCTATCTTGAAAAGCATAGCTATGTGATGGATTTTGCCTATGACGGCATCAGCGCCATGTACCTGGCGTTAACCAATACCTTCGATGTGATAGTGCTGGATCTGATGCTGCCGGGCATGGATGGCCTGAGTTTCTGCCACAAGCTGCGTGCCGATGCCAAAATCGAAACACCGGTGCTGATGCTCACGGCACGAGACACCCTCGACGATAAACTAAAAGGCTTTGCGGCAGGCGCCGATGATTATCTGGTAAAACCTTTCGCCTTACAGGAGCTACATGCGCGCCTGCAGGCTCTGTACAAACGTAGCCACGGCAAAACCGACTGTCTGTTAATGGTGGCGGATCTAACGCTGAACAAATCGACACTACAGGTCTGTCGGGCAGGAAGGCAGGTTGATCTTAACCCTGCGGGCATGAAATTACTACAGCGCCTGATGGAGCAGGCACCGTCTGTGGTGGCACGCGATGAACTTGAAACCTTGTTGTGGGCAGACGAACGCCCCGACGGCGATGCGCTGCGCTCGCATATGTATAAGTTGCGTCAGGCTATCGACCGGCCATTTGAGCGCCCGCTTATTCATACCGTGCATCGTATTGGTTATCGCATTGCAGAGGACGAATAGAAGCCGTGTATCTTTTATATGCGCACTCTGCTGGCGGTCATTTTATTGCCCGGCAAGGCAACAGGAGTGAAGTTTAGTGGGCCTGAATAAACCACAGCCTCTCAAAATGTATCGCCACAGTTTACGCAAGCGTGTCGCCATTGCCTTTGCCATCTGCGTTGCGGTACTCAGTTTGGCCTGGGGATTCGCATTCTTCGCCGCCATCAGGTTGAGTGAAGATCGGGTGCTAACCCAGCAGTTGCAGGTTGCCGCCAACAGCTATCCCGTTATACCAGCGAATCTGCGCGGCTACGATACGGTTACCAGCCTGCCGACATCGCTGCAGGCATGGGCACAATCAAATCCGGCGGAAGGGTTATACGAATTCGAAGCCGAAGAGTTGCATGTGGCGGTCATCGCTGGCGACAATCAACAACGGGCCTTTGTGGTGTTCGACGTTGCCGGGATTGAGGCGGCATCGTCAGAGGACTGGTGGTTGCTGCTGGTGATCAGCGCTGTTGTGGGTACCCTTGGTGTGCTGGGTTTCGGGCTGGGTGTGCTGGTCATGCGCCAGGCAGTTGCCCCGGTGGCGCAGCTGGCCACCGAAGTGGCAGAAATCGACGTACAACACCTGTCGGCTGAAGACTACAAACGCATAGAATCCAGCCGCTTTGGCGATGATGAAGTTGGCGTACTGGCAGCAACCATTGAGAGAACGCTTGAACGTATCAGCGCTTTTGTAACCAGGGAACGCTACTTTACCAGTTCCGCCAGCCACGAGCTGCGCACGCCTATCACTGTTATTACCGGCGCACTTGAGCTGCTGGAACACAGCGAATTATCATCCAGCGACAGAAAAGCGCTGGATAGGGTGCGCCGAGCCACCCTTGATATGAAAACCACCATTGACATGTTTTTATGCCTGGCCCGCGAAACTGACGACGGCTTATATCACCAGCAGTTTTTCGTCACGCCGCTGGTGAGCAACGCCATAGACCAGCAGCGCCATCTGCTAAGTCGCAAGCAGATCGATGTTGACGTCGATCATCTGGCTAACCCAAGCATCAGCGGCCATCCGCAGGCTTTTGCTATCGCAGTGAATAATCTGGTACGTAATGCGTTCGAGCATACCCTCACCGGCCAGGGGCCCATCACGATTCGCATTAAAGAGCATGAGCTGTTAATCACCAACCAACTTGGCGGTGAGGCTGATGAGCAACATATGCCGACCGAGGCGTCACCGCAGGGCTATGGTCTGGGGCTGGGTATTGTACAACGATTGTGTGAGCGTAATGGCTGGTCGTTTTCACTGCACGCCGATGAAAAACGCGTGGTCGCCCGCCTTTCCTGGTAACAACGCATCAGTTAAAAAATACCAAAAAACACAGAGGCACAGAGAACACAGGGTGGTTGGGGGTTATGGCCACTCTGCGCGCTGTTCTTTGCGCCCTTAGCGTCTTTGCGAGAAGCCTTTGTTATTCACCGCCGAGACGCAGAGAACGCTGAGTTTTCAAGGGCATAGATTGAAAGATCTCCTGTTTTTCTCTGGGCCCTCCGCGGCTCTGCGGTGAAAATAAACTTGCTCAAAAGCATAAAAAACCACAGAGGCACGGAGAAACACAGAGTGGTTGAAGGTGGGTTACCGGCGGGCTTTTCTTTGCGGCCTTAGCGTCTTTGCGAGAAGCCTTTGTTATTCACCGCCGAGACGCAGAAGTATAAAAAACCACAGAGGCACGGAGAACACTGAGTGGTTGGGGGTTGTGGCCACTCTGCGCGCTGTTCTTTGCGCCCTTAGCGTCTTTGCGAGAAGCGTTAATTAATTCACCGCCGAGGTATGAAAAATACCTAGCTTTCAATAGCATAAAGTGAAGGTCTCCTGCTTTTCTCCGTGACCTCTGTGTCTCTGTGGTGAAAATAAATCTGCTCAAAAGCATAAAAAAACACAGAGGCACGGAGAACACTGAGTGGTTGGGGGTTATGGCCACTCTGCGCGCTGTTCTTTGCGTCTTAGCGTCTTTGCGAGAAGCCTTTGTTATTCACCGCCGAGGCGCAGAGAACGCTGAGTTTTCAAGGGCATAGATTAAAAGATCTCCTGCTCTTCTCCGTGACCTCTGTGTCTCTGTGGTGAAAATAAATTTGCTCAAAAGCATAAAAAACCACAGAGGTGCAAAGTTTCAGGTTAATAAGATCAGGATACCTGGCGTCTGGCCGGACGACCAACCTGGGTACTGACAATGCTCAGTCGCCCCTGCCCCAAGCCTTTAATATGCACTAAGCCGTCCATACGCAAGTGCTGAGGTTTGGCATAAATTTGTTCCATTTTGCTGAACGTTTTGGGCACAAAGCTCAGGTTTTTCAGCGTCAGGCTTTTACGGGTTTGCTTATCCAGCAGCGTCATGGCCACGCTGGACATAATTTCCTGGCATTGGTCCATCATGGCTTTATTAACGGTTTTATCCGCCAGCATGCCACTGATCTCTGCCAGTAATGACGGGCATTTTGCCGTTGCCAAGGTATAAGTACCGTGTAAATCAAGAATGCCCACCGCTCTTATTTTGCGGGTATCAGGGTCTTCAAATAAGGCCAGTAACAGTGGCAACAACTCTGGCGAGTAGGCTAAGGGTTCAACAGGGGTAAAGGTGACTTCAGCACTGAACATACCTTGCAGCACAGTCTGTAGCTGCCGGGCATTAGGTAGGGCAACCCCATGGTCAACACCGGTCTGATTGTTGAGCATGCTTTCCGATTCTTCGGCCCCTTGTACCAGCGGCAACAACGCTTTGTGCAGGGCGGCATCTTCAAACGGCTTATTCAGAATAAATTTGGCACCTTCGGCCATGGCCTGGCCAACCAGTTGCTGGTTATTCTCGGTGGTGACAAACCCCACCTTGATGGGCAGGCGACGGCGATTGATTTCCTGCAGCAGTTCCAGGCCAGACATCATCGGCATATGCCAGTCAGATAACAAAATATCAGGCTGCCATTTACCGATCATTTCGAAGGCTTCTTTAGCACCACTGGCCAGTTCAATCTGCAACGTACGATAACCGAATTTCTCCAGGCCCCGACGTACTATTGCCCGCATTGCCGCGCTGTCATCAACGATTAGGATCTTCAAAACAACATACACAAAATTAACTACTGGGCGACATTATATGCACTTTTTTTACCTTCCCATAAGCAAAAATAACGCTAATATCCATATTCTATCGTTTATCCCTATATTAAAAATGTAAACACATGTGGTCACTTGAAAACTTGTTTCGTTCCGATGTCTGGAAAATTCTCGCTATTGATTTGGGATTACTGACCATTGGCGGCTGGTTTGTGATTATCTGGATGATTATTCGCGAATGCCGGTTGTTGTTTGGTCAAACTCAGCGCCAGGATAATCAGGCGGTCAGTCAGGCCCTGGCTTTCTGTCAGACCGCCGTGGATAACGCCCTCGAGCGCTTTAACCGCCAGGCAGAATTGCTCAGCGAAGTACTGAAAGTACATGAGTCTCTGGAAAAACAAACGCGGGATATCCGCTTGGATAGCCAGGGTGACAGCCAAGCAAGCAATCCCGAGCAAGACCAGAAACTGGAAGAGTTGACGACCAATTTAAAAAAATCTCATGCCTTAATCCGTAAATTACGTACAGACTTGGATCAAAGCCAGAGTCGCCTCAAACAAACCAAACAAAAACTCTTTGAACAATTTAGCAAGCTGGATGAAGTGACCAGAGAGAATGCTCAGATACGCGCTAAAGTTGAAGAGTTACAACAAGATATGTCTGAAAGCATTACATACGAGGAGTTTGAGCAGGCCAATGAGCAATTCGCCATGGAACGCGAGCGCCTGCAAGAAATGGCCAACAAATATCGCGATGAAGTGGCCAGACTGAATCAACGCCTGATTCAGTCTGCACCAAATCAAACTGAACTGGGCAGGCTTAAGCAGCAATCGAAGGAAGCACAGGACAAACTATCGCAAAAAGAGCAGGAGCTATACCATATCAAGCGCGAGAAGGAATTCCTGGAAGGTAAATATCTCGAGCTGTTAAACCAGATTGAAGACCCACCTGCTTGAGAATTGCCTGATGGCGTAGCAGCCTACTCCATCAGGGTAAAAATACTCTCAACCGGCACATCAAAGAAACGGGCCATTTTTAAGGCAATGACCACCGAGGGTGTAAAGCGCCCGGTTTCCACTGTGCTGATGGTCTTGCGCGATACGCCAATGGCATCAGCCAGTTCCTGCTGCGACACCTTACGCTGGGTACGCAGCTTGTGAATATGGTTGTCCAGTTGCTCATTCATTCTCGGCCCTCAAGCCTTTCAGTACAGGCAGTGCATAGGCAATAAGCAACACCGCACCCAATGCTGCGCTGATACCTTGCCCGGAAACCAGTTTGTCGCCTGATGTAGCGCCAAAGGTCGCCCCCAGTGCTATCGAAATCATCAGAAAGGCATGCTTACAGGCACGTTGATGAAGGTGGTTGGCAAATTCATCCTGAAATTCGCCGTACCAGACGGCCGTTTTAATATTGCCAAAGCAATCACGTATGGTGACTAACATACAAACAAGCGCTGCCAGTACGGTGGCCGCATATAACCAGTTGGCGAATGCAATATCAAACCATTTATCCAGGCAGACAATAACCAGCACTGCAGCCATAACCAGGCTGCAGATGGCATTACGCTTAAGATACTGTTGCTCACGTTCATAGAGGGAAGTGGCTTTATTTGGCATATTCTGTTTCCTTTTCAATAATGTTGTTATTTGATACCCCTGGGTAACCTTTGATACCCAAGATAAACAAATGATACCCAAAGGTTACACTAAGGCAAGTTTTATTTTCAGACAGCAATAGCTTGACTAAGCCGGTCAGTATTTATACAAAACCTTGTGGAACTGCAAAAAATACAAGGATCACTATGAAACCCCGTCACTATTGGTCTGCCCTTTGCTTGAGTGCGGCC
Source organism: Bowmanella denitrificans (assembly GCF_039522935.1). Taxonomy (NCBI): domain Bacteria; kingdom Pseudomonadati; phylum Pseudomonadota; class Gammaproteobacteria; order Alteromonadales; family Alteromonadaceae; genus Bowmanella; species Bowmanella denitrificans. The sequence continues at coordinate 226,494 of NZ_BAAAEI010000001.1, forward strand.
TTGCTGGTCGGCTGTCAGAGCACCAAAACACCAGCACCCCAACCCAATGCCGTACAAGTACAACCTGTGCAAATCCCTCAATACAGCGCGCAAAGCTTTTTTGATACGGTGACGCTGTATGGCTCATCCATCAACCACAGCAACAGCCAGGTGCTGGTCAGCAGTGATGCCAGTGGGGTATTTAATGTCTACAGTTACCCGCTGGATGGCAGTGCGCCTACTCAGTTAACCCATTCCAACACCAATGCCATCAGCGCTGTCAGTTGGTTCCCCGCGGATAACCGCGCACTCTATACCTCAGATCAGGGCGGTAACGAGCTGCATCATCTCTATGTGCTGGAAGAAGACGGCAGTAGCCGGGATATCACCCCAGGGGAAAAGCTCAAAGCGCAGTTTATGGGCTGGCATCAGGACGATATTCATTTTTATGTGGCCACCAATGAACGGGATGCCAAGGCTTTTGATCTGTACCGTTACGACAGCGAAGACTACGGTCGCACTATGGTGTTTGAAAACATTCAGGGCTGGGAGCTGGGCGACATCAGTAACAATGGAAACTGGCTGGCGTTGATGAAAGTGCATAGTAATGCCGATGACGATATTTATGTGGCTAACCTGCAACAGCCTGCCGCACCACCTCTGCATATCACCCCCCACCAGGGTAGAGTGAGTCACACCGTGTTTAGCTTTACCCCAGACAGCGATGAGTTAATTTACGGTAGCAACGCCCAGGGGGAATTTACCCAGGCCTGGTCCTATAACCTGTTGTCCGGCCACCGCCAGTTGCACTATGCCGATAACTGGGATGTATCCTTTGTGTACTTCTCAAAAAACGGTCGTTATCAGGTTGTCGGGGTTAATGCCGATGCCCAGACCAAGCTGTCTATTCTGGACACCCATAGTGGCAAACAATTACTGTTACCAACCCTGCCAGCAGGCGATCTACGCGGTGTGAACTTCAGCCGTGACGAACAGCACATGGTGTTTTACGTCAATTCGGATATTTCCCCATCTAACCTGTTTAGCTGGCAGCTTGGCAGCCCAGCGGCCAAACAGCTGAGTCAGTCGCTAAATCCACACATTGATGCTGCCAATCTGGTCAGCAGCGAGGTGGTGCGTTACCCGAGTTTCGATGGCCTGACTATCCCCGCCATTCAATTTAAACCGCAGCAGGCCAGCGCCAACCATAAAGTACCAGCCATACTCTTTATTCATGGTGGACCGGGCGGACAAACCCGCAAAGGATACAGCGCCTTGATTCAACACTTGGTCAATCATGGCTATGCAGTACTTGGGGTAAACAACCGCGGGTCATCGGGTTATGGTAAAACCTTCTTTCATCTGGATGACAAACGCCATGGCGAGGACGACTTACAGGACATAGTGTATGGCAAAAAGTATCTGCAAAGTCTGGATTGGGTGGATGGCGAACGCATCGCGGTGATGGGTGGTAGCTATGGCGGCTACCTGACCATGGCCGCCATGGCCTTTACCGATGAGTTTAAGCTGGGCATCAACATTTTCGGCGTAACGAACTGGGTACGTACATTGGAAAGCATTCCGCCCTGGTGGGAAAGTTTTCGCCAGGCTTTGTATGACGAACTGGGCGATCCGGCCACCGATAAGGAGCGATTAACCCGCATTTCTCCGTTGTTCCATGCAGATAAGATTAAACACCCGGTGTTGGTGGTGCAGGGCGCTAATGATCCCAGAGTATTGCAGGTAGAAAGCGACGAAATGGTGGAAGCCATACGCGCGAATAATGTGCCGGTGGAATATGTGTTGTTCGCCGACGAAGGCCATGGCTTTCGCAGCAAGGCCAACCGTATCACAGCGCAACAGGCCTATTTGCAGTTTTTGCAAACCCATCTGTAACCAGCAGTGTGCATGGCCCGCAATGGCGGGCCTTGTGTTTATGTTATGCTGCGACGCATATTCTCCAGCCATAAGGACGCACCATGGTCAGCCGTATGACATTCTGGGCCAACCGACTGTCTGAACGTTTGTGGGTGCGCCCACTGTTAATGTGTCTGCTGTCGGTGATTGCTGCATTTACCGCCCAGTGGCTGGGTAGCGGCGGCCTGGCGGTTTACCTGCCCACCATCAGTCGTGACAGCCTGGAAACCCTGTTGTCGATCATGTCATCCAGCATGCTGGTGATTGCAACCTTCTGTGTCGGTTCTATGGTGGCGGCTTATGCCAGTGCCGGCACCAGTGCCACCCCGCGTTCCTTTGCGTTAGTGATTGCCGATGATGTGTCGCAAAACGCGCTGGCCACCTTTATCGGCGCCTTTATCTTCAGCGTTGTGGCCATAGTGGCGGTAAAAAACAACTTTTATCAACAAGGCGGCCACTTTGTGTTGTTTTGCATGACGCTGTTGGTATTAGCCGCGGTGATTGTCACTTTTGTACACTGGGTTGACCGTATCGCCAGACTGGGCCGGGTTAATTCCACCATAGAAAAAATAGAGGCAGCCACCGCCAAAGCGTTGGCTCACCGCAAACAAGCGCCGCTGTTAGGCGGCATTGCCATAGGGGAATTATCCGGCCCGCTCGTAGACATTCATGCCAGCAGCCCTGGCTATATTCAGCGTATTGAAATGGCCAGCTTACAAAAGCAGGCTGAGCTGCAACAGGCCATCGTCAGATTACAGGTGGTACCGGGCAGTTTTGTTTTCCCAGGCCAGGTGCTTTTACAAGTGAGCGGCGCCAACTCATTAGATGAAAGCTGTGTCAGTGCCTTACAGAATGCCTTTGTACTGGGCAGGAGCCGGACCTTTATTGAGGACCCCAGGTTTGGTCTGGTGGTGCTGTCGCAGGTGGCATGTAAAGCCCTGTCCCCGGCAGTTAACGACCCTGGCACCGCCATTGACGTACTATCCAGTTTCGCCCGTTTGTTCAGCCAGTGGAGCGAACCACTGCCGATGGAAGCACTTGCACCCTGTAAATTTGATAAAATTCAGGTCCCGCAATTGGCCATAATGGAAATGTTCGACGACGCCTTTAATGCCATTGGCCGTGATGGTGCCGGCTGTATCGAAGTGGTGCTTAAACTGCAGAAAACCCTGGCATCGCTGGCTGACTGCCCTGTGCCCGGAATGCGTGAAGCGGCCCTTCATCATGCCAGTAAGGCGCTGACCCGCTCTGATGCATGCTTGACACTGCAAGAGGACAAACAGCAGGCTAAAGCCGCGGCGGCCTTTCTGTCAGACAAGTAATTGGACATAAGACCAATAACAGTTACCCGCCACTTGTTCCATTGCAGGGAATAGCATAATGTAAACACCTGTTTGAACTGCGGAGACAACTATGTCTGTGGAAATGGCGAACCTGGTAACCGGTCTGAGAAGTTTTTATCGCAGTGGCGCAACCAAGCCGCTGAACTGGCGCCGCCATCAGTTACAGCAATTACTGAGTATGACCCAGACCCACCAGCAGGACATCGTGCAGGCGCTGAAATTGGATCTGGGCAAAGCTGAACAGGAAAGCTGGCTGGCCGAAATCGGCTTTCTGGAAGACGACATTAACCACAGTCTCAAACATCTGCAAAAATGGACTAAACCACGCAAACTGTCCACCCCCATGGTGGCGCAACCCGGTAGCAGTTGGCTGCAACCCGAGCCCCTTGGCGTGGTGTTGATTATCGGTGCCTGGAACTACCCTTTTCAGTTACTGCTGGCGCCGTTGGTGGCCGCTATTGCTGCGGGCAACTGTGCCGTGGTGAAACCTTCAGAACTGGCCGTGCACACCAGCGCCCTGATTGCCTCGCTGCTGCCCCGCTATCTGGACCGACAGGCTTATGCGGTGGTGGAAGGCGGGGTGCAGGAAACCACTGATGTTCTGACACAACAGTTTGACCATATCCTGTATACGGGCGGGGAAACCGTCGGCAAAATTATTATGAAAGCCGCCGCTGAGCACCTGACCCCGGTAACCCTGGAACTGGGCGGTAAAAGCCCCTGTATCGTCGCCAGTGACTGCGATTTAGATGTAACTGCGGCACGTATTGTCTGGAGTAAATGGATGAATGCCGGGCAAACCTGTGTGGCCCCGGATTATGTGTTGGTGGAACACGCCTTTGCTGACAAATTAATCCAGGCCATTCAGAACAAAATCACCGTCTTCTACGGTCACAACCCGGCAGACAGTGACGACTACGGACGCATTATCAACCCACGTCACCTGGCGAGGCTGCAATCTTACCTGCAGGATCAGGACGTGATATTCGGCGGTCAGGTCGACGAGCAGCAACGCTATATGGCACCTACCCTGGTGCGCAATCCAGCCATCGACAGCCCACTGATGCGGGAAGAAATTTTTGGCCCCATCCTGCCAATTGTCAGCCTGGATAACATTGCCCAGGCCAGCGACTTTATAAACCAGCGCGCCAAGCCTCTGGCCCTGTATTTGTATAGCCGTTCAGAGTCATTGCAGCAGCAGATACTGACAAGTACCAGTGCCGGTAGCGTGTGCATCAACGACGGCATGATGTTTATGGCCAATCCAGACCTGCCCTTTGGTGGCGTAGGTAATAGCGGTATGGGCCGTTATCATGGCCGCTGGGGCTTTGACACCTTCAGCCATTTAAAGGCCGTAATGAAACGCAGCACCTGGTTTGATGTGAATTGGCGCTACCCGCCATTCAGTGCCGGAAAAATGAAACTGCTGAAAATGATAAAGTGAGCGACTGTGACTGGGGGTGAACGCCCCCGGATGAGGCTAACAAACCAGAACCATCAGAGTGACAATACCTTCAACCACTCTGCGCCTCTGTGGTGAATAACAAAGGCCTCTCGCAAAGACGCTAAGGCCGCAAAGAAAAGCCCGCCGGTAACCCACCCTCAACCACTCTGTGTTCTCTGTGCCTCTGTGGTTATTTATATTTTGACTTAATTCGTTTTCACCACAGAGGACACGGAGAAGAGCAGGAGATCTTTTAATCTATCCCCTTGAAATCTCTGCGTTCTCTGCGCCTCGGCGGTGAATAACAAAGGCCTCTCGCAAAGACGCTAAGTACGCAAAGAGAAGCCAGCAGAACCATCTTCCCTTAGACAACTCCGTGATCTCTGTGCCTCTGTGGTTTTTTGTATTTTTAAACTGATACGTTCTTACCGCAGAGCCGCAAAGGGCTCAGAGAAAAACAGGAGGTCTTTTAATCTATGCCCCTGAAACCTCTGCGTTCTCTGCGCCTCGGCGGTGAATACTAGTGCCTTCTCGCAAAGACGCTAAGGCCGCAAAGAGAAGCCCGCGGATAACCACATCTTCTAACACTCTGTGTTCTCTGTGCCTCTGTGGTTACTGGTATTTTTTTAAACTAATACGATGTCACCACAGCGAGACGCTTTTAGTCGCCAGCGAGTACCGGCCAGCGGGCCACTAGCTGGCCGCCGCATATGGCCAGTAAATCGCCAAATTGCAACAACACCGCTTCACTTTGCAATGGCCGCAGATAGACCCAGTCATCCACTTCCAGTGGCACTTGCCTGGAGCCGCTTAAACCTTGCTGATTGGAGCTGTCGTACAGGCCATTAAAAGTCAGTCCCGGCGGTGACCAGGGCGTGGCCAGCCATTTGCCGCCATAGATAAAAAAGCTTACCTGCTGATTAGGATCCCACCAGGCTGCCAAATCTCCCAGCCATTCCTGGGTTGGTACGCCCAGATTGGGCTGCTTTTTTAACACCCGGGTGGCGATGATGGCGGCCGGACTAAACTCATTGAGTATAGGTAAATCAAAATCTGCCGGTTTAAGCAGGCAGGAGCCCACCGACAGATCGTTGACCCACTCCACCTGGCCATAACGCAAGAACGTTGGGCTACCAGCGCCATTAAAGCACAACCGCTGTTCAAGCCAGTGCGGGTACGCCTGGCGAATTTGCTCCACATATCCCTGATATTTTTCCTGCACCCGGGTAAATTCACGCTCACCTAAAAAGCCGGGAAGTTTGCTGACATGGGCGTCATACCCCATTAAGCCGGCAAATTGCAGATGCTCTGGATTGGCCGCCACCAAATCCAGGGCCTGGCGGAATTGACCGGGGTGATTAAAGCCGCCGCGGTGCAAACCCACATCTATCTCAAAATTGACCCGCAACCTCTGCCCTTGGGTTTTGGCCAGTTGCAGGTACTGCTCCAGCCGGGGCAGACTATCGATGAGCCATTGCAACTGCTGCTGTGGCACAAAATCCTGTTGAGTCTGGTCAAAAGACTGGTAAAAAGCCCTGGCCGAGGCCACCGGCATAGGTTTTCCAAACAGAATGTCGGCGTCAGGCTGGCGCTTGACCAGAGCCTGTAAAAAAGGCAGGTGAAACACCATATAGGCATGGGTATGGGTGCGTTCGGCAATGTAATCCAGCAGGGCCGGGCTAGGCAGTGATTTCACCACGATGCGGTAAGTTTTATCCGGCTGTTTCTGAAAAAAGCGGTTCAGTGCTGCCAGGTTGCTATCTAACCTGTCCAGATCCACCAGCAACGACGGATGACTAATGGCGGCGCGATTCAAAACATCCGATATACCATTAAAATAATCATCCGCGGCAGCGGCACTGTCCCAGGGTTTGGCCAGCCAGGCTCCGCCTAGCACTGCAGCACCGACACCGGCTTTTAAAAAGGTTCTTCTGCTTGTCATCAGCTAATGACTCCCAATACCTGTTGCAGATGCGTATTCAGTAGTTTTCCGCTTGGATCCAGACTTTCCCTGAGGGCCAGAAAGTCTTGCCAGTGTTTAGGGTATAGGGCCGCCAACTGTGGCGCTTGCAGTGTGTGGATCTTACCCCAGTGCGGCCGCCCGTCGTAGCGATGGAAAATGGGTTCAATCTCGGCAAAGAAGGGGCGGTAGTCCAGGTCGCCAAACTGGTGAATAGACAATACCGCACTGTCCCGCCCCTGATACATGGACAACATAATATCGTCGCCTTTGACGTGGCGATATTCGATGGGAAAACAGGCCGGTAGCCTGCGTTTTTGAATGGTTGCCAAAACCTCACGCAGGCATGCAGGCCCGGCTTCCACTGGTATGGAGTATTCCATTTCACAAAAACGCGTGGTTCTGGCATGCGCCAGTACGCGATAGGATGCGCCGCTGCGGATCACCGGCGGGTTGCCACCGAAGGCCTTTTCCAGCAACCAGGCATAAAGCGATTCCCCTACCCCGGGCAGCCAGGAAACAGATTCAAATACCTGCCGAAGCTGGTTCAATGCACCTGGGTCGTCTTCGCCCTGATTAGCATCACCGGCGCTTGCCTCATTCGTGGTAACAGAGATACCCAATGGCGAATAGGGCAAGGCGAAAAGCTCAAAATTGCGGTTTTGCGCCATTCGCTGGTCCAGCTCGGCCAGCATCTGTTCCAGCGGCTCAACCTGGCTGACCTCGGTCAACTGATAGGCGGGTTGGCATTGCAGGTTAACGCGTGTCACTATACCCAAGGCGCCCAGATGTGTGCATGCCGCCTTAAAGATATCCGCATGACGGTCTGCACTGACATCCAGCAATCGCCCATCCAGGGTCGCCAGGGTCAGTCCCGCCACTTGTGTGGACAAAGAGCCAAAGTTTTTACCTGTGCCATGGGTGGACGTCGCAATAGCGCCGGCCAGCGATGGATAATCCATATCCGGCAGATTCACCGTGGCCAGCCCGACACTTTCCAGTAACGGCCCGAGATTGTGTAATCGGGTACCGCCCCACACCTGCGCCTGCTGTTTTTCGGCATCATGGCTAATCAGGCCGGACAGATAGTCGGTAGTCAGTAAGGTATCGTCGGTGGGCACTAATGCGCTGAAGGCGTGGCTGGAGCCAACGGCCCTGACCGTACCTTTGGCGTTAACTAGCCCTTCCAGCAACTGCGCTTCGTTGCGCGGCGCCAGGCGCTGAGCCGGATAACAGCTATGATTTTTACCCCAATTGATCCAGGGCAAAGACTTACCCGGCACAAAAGGTGCTTGCAGTTGCGGCGCAGCAGGATTGCGTGAACAACCGGTCAGCGGCAAGGCCGCCCCGGCTGCCAGGCCTTTTAGCATAGTGCGTCGGCTAATTTGTGCCTGAGATTTATTGTGCATCACTGTCCTCCCCGGCATCACCCAGCATAAAGTCGATAAGGGCTTGCATATCCTCTTTTGTGCAGGAACTGCAATAGCCCATCGGCGGCATGCCACCAATCCCTTCAATACTGTTTATCAGGAGCTGTTCGCGGCCCTTTTGCAAACGCGCCTGCCAGGCTTTTGTATCGCCTAGCAATGGTGCACCGGTATGCGGCATGGCATGGCATTGCAGGCAGTTAGTACCCAACAGTTGCATCTGTTCGGGTGTAACCTGAGCCTGTGCGGCGAAGGCGGTCAAGCTGGCAATCATCAGCATGATGCGTCTGGCGGGCAGGAGCATAAGTGCCTCAGCAAAAAACATTTATTGGACGAACGTCCAAATTACATAATTGGCGGATGGCTTGTCAATAAGTTGTTAAATCTGAGTTTTGCTGTCGGAATAAATTCCGACCCACTGTGGGTTGGGCTTAAGCCCAACAATAATGGAATACAAAGACTAGCTGCCTTGTTGGCGGGCCGCTCAGTATCTTGCTCTCTTGCTCTCTTGCTCTCTTGCTCTCTTGCTCTCTTGCTCTAAGGAGAATATATGCAATGGCTGTATTTAGCCTATGCTGATGCCTTTAGTGTATTTTTTCTGCACTAAATAAACAGCCAAATAAGCGTTTCAGGCACTGATGCACAAAGGCGGCATCGAATTCCCGGCCACCATTGGCATGGGCAAACTCCATCTGGCTGATGGCGGCAAGGATAAGATGAGCATCCTGCCAGGGCATAGCACTGCCAAAACGCTGGCAAACCGACTCAATCATTTGTAATTGCATATGAGTAAAGGCCTGAATCTTGGCTGCCAGCGGCGGGGCAATGTTAAAGGCATACACAAAATGGCTTTCCACCCCAAGCTCTCGGCGTCGCTGCGTGACCCCGGCCTGAATATGCTGAGTCAGAAAATCAGCCAGTTGCTCGGTCAGTAACGTCATCTGTGCTGCATTTATCTGCCCTTCAGGCAACTGACATTGCTGATCAATACTGGTCCGCACTTTGTCACGATACGGCTGGGTTTGCTCGACAAAACGATCAAAGGCCGCTTCCACCAGTTTGTCCAGGGTGCCAAAGTAGTAACTGGTGAGTGACAGCCTGACCCCGGCGCGATTGGCAATAGTGCGGTGAGACAATGCGGAAAGGCCTCCCTCGGCAATAAGATCCAGCGCAGCTTCAAGTATTTTGCTGCGGGTAATTTCACTTTTAGCTGCCTTTTTATCCGCCTTGTCTGTCATGCCGTATCCTGTCTGTTACAAAAGTCTGACGTTATCCAAGCCCCAAGGACCAGTCAAGCCGCTTTCTCCGTCAGGCTATGCCGGTGCCCAACAACAAATCCATAACAAATCATTGACATACCCACTACTCAGAAATTAAATTGGACGAGTGTCCAACAAAACATACCGACCACTCTGGCCGGACGCACGCAGGAGAATCCGCCATGCCCGTTAGTTTGAAATTCAGTGCTGTGGCACTGTCCACCAGTCTGGCCCTGGCTCCGGCCTGGGCGCAGGATGCCCAACCGGCTGACGAAGGCGCGCTGGAAGTGATTATGGTATCGGCACAAAAGCGTAGCCAGAGTGTCAAAGAGGTACCCATTTCCATTACCGCCATCCCGGCACAGAAGCTGATCGATAACAATCTCAGCACCGCAGAGCAGCTTTCCAGTAATATCGCCAACTTTTCGGTAGGCCAAACCGGCCAGGGCTTTGCCATCAATATGCGAGGCCTGGGATCTGGCTCCAACCAGGGCTTTGAGCAGACCGTCGGCACTTACGTAGACGGCATTTATCGCGGCCGAGCGCAGCTGATGCGCAGCAGTTTTCTGGATGTCCAGCGTATAGAAGTGCTGCGCGGCCCGCAAAGCACCTTATTCGGTAAAAACACCACCGCCGGGGCGCTGAATATTGTCACCGCCAGACCCACAGACGATCTGCGCGGTTATCTGCATGGTGCATATGAGCTGGACAATGGCTACAGCGTGGAAGGGGCAGTTGGTAATGCCCTGACAGACAACCTGCAAGGGCGCATTGCGGTAAAGATCATTAGCGAAGACGGTTTTTTGCGCAACGACCTGATGAACCGTGACGAAGTCGCCAGAGATACCCTGCTCGGCAGAGTGTCGCTGGCCTGGCAGCCAGCCGATGACATCGAGGTATTATTTCGCTATCAGTTTGACCGTGAAGATTCAGACGGGGTACGCAATGCCCAGCCCGTCGCTGAATCCGTATATTTAAACGGCACAGCACAGTTGCCGGATTACTTTGGCGACCCACGCCAATATGTTTTAGACGATGTCACCCAAAAAGGCCTGCGCGAGCTGGGTGAAGACGAAGGCACCGACTATCAGGCCGATCACCTGACCCTTGACGTGCAATGGCAACTTGGCGATCTCAGCCTGACGTCCGTCACTGGCTGGCAACGCTATGACTTGGCCCTCACCAGTGACGGCGATGACAGCCCAGCCCCGCTGGTGTATCGCCAGTACAATGATGAAGAATATCGCCAGCTCAGTCAGGAGCTAAGACTGACGTCCGACTGGCAGGGACCACTGAATTTTATTGCCGGTGCTTACTATCAGGATTCTGAGCTGGATTTTGCTGAGGCGTATCGAATCTACCCCCTGAATGCGCTGGGGCCGCGTGATTACCAGAATGATTCAGATACCTGGGCCATATTCAGCCAGTTTGACTATAGCTTCAGTGACAACTGGCAGGCGACCTTAGGGCTGCGCTACTCCCAGGAAGACAAACAAGGCAGTCGCACCCTGACGTTGGTGGAGCTGTCCAGCGGACAGGCCATAGCCGGGCAGGCGCTGGTCAATGTACCGGATATGTTGCAGGCCATGGGGCTGCCCGAACAACTTCCGTCCGACATCTATCTGGGTATTCTGGCCAGTGAATTGCAACTGGAACAACATGGAGTAAAGGGTGAGCGCACCGAAAAGGCCTTTTCGCCAGCACTGAATGTGAAGTATAAGTTCGACGGCGGCATGCTGTATGGTGCAGTGTCCACCGGTACCAAAGCCGGTGGCTTTGATGCCCGGGCCAATGTGGCCAGGGACTGGGAGTTTGAAGACGAGTCGGTGGTGGCCTATGAGCTGGGCGCCAAGCTGACTCTGGATGATGGCAGCGCTGATTTGAATCTGGCCTTGTTCAATATGGAATTTGAAGATCTGCAAACCTCCACCTTTGACGGCACTGCTGGCTTTTTCGTTGAGAATGGCGGTAAATCCACCAGCCGCGGGGTGGAGATGGATGGGCGCTGGCAATTTGCTGATAATTGGCGTTTGTCAGGCAACCTGGCCTGGCTGGACTTCAGTTGGGACGAATTCAAAGGCGCTAAGTGTTTCTACAGCCTGATGTATACCCCGGATAATATGGCAGCCGACGGTCAGTCCTGCGACTTATCCGGTAAAACCGGCGCTTTTGCCCCTAAATGGTCCGGCTCGGTGGATCTGGATTACATAGTGGAAGTCGGCGACGGCATGGAGCTGAAGGTGAATCTGCAGAATCAGTTCAAATCCATGCATTACACCAATTATGACTTAAACCCCTTTACCGCCCAGGGCGGCTACAACAAGATTAATCTGCGGGTCGCGCTAGCCGATTATGTGAACGGCTGGTCGGTGGCTTTATTAGGCAAAAACCTGACCGATAAAACCACCATCAACTATTCCACCGATATGTCTTTCGGGCCTGTGGGCATGTATAGCATTTATACCGAACAGGGTCGCAGTCTGACCCTGCAGTTTGGCTATCAGTTCTGATACCCTCTTCGGCGTGGCAAAGCCTTGTGCCTGTCACGCCGAAAACAACAAGTTGACTGCCAGTATAATGCAGACAATATCCGCAATTCAGGCTTTTAAGCGCCCCAGCAGAATATCCTTAAACATCACCCAGTCCCCCATCAGACTGTACAAAGGGTAACGAAATGTCGCCGGCTTGTTATGCTCAAAAAAGAAATGCCCTACCCAGGCAAATCCATAGCCCACCAAAGGCACCAGCAGCAGCGTCCAAAGCACCCCGCTGAGCAGGCTATAGGCCAGTAGCGCCAGCACCAACCAGGAGCCGATAAAGTGCAAGCGGCGGCAAATCAGATTACGGTGCTCTTTCAGATAGTACGGATAGAACTCGCGAAAGCTCTGATATTCTTTATTCATACAACCTCAGGCTCTTAATTTGAATCGGTTGACCTCTTCGGTAAGGGTTTTGGCAATATTCAGCAACTCCCCGGATGAAGATGACACAGAGCGGCTTTGCTGGTTAGCCACTTCCGACCCATCACGAATAATAATCAGCCGCTCGGCAATATCATCGGACACCTTGGCCTGTTGCTCCGAGGCTGCGGCAATAGACAGATTCATATCGTTGATATGTTTTACCAGTGCCTGAATATCTGACAGCATTTCCCCCACTTTCTGGGAATTATCCACGGCCAGACGGGCATTTTGATCACTGTTGTTAATACGCTCAGAAACCGATTTGGTCACTGACTGCAAAGCGTCGATTTTACTTTGAATTTCGGTGGTGGACTGTTGGGTACGCTGCGCCAGAGTTCTTACCTCGTCAGCCACCACGGCAAATCCACGCCCTTGGTCACCGGCACGCGCGGCCTCAATGGCGGCGTTCAGAGCCAACAAGTTGGTTTGTTCAGCAATATTGTTTATCACATCCAGTATCGCTGCCATGTCCCGCACTGAACTCTGCAAATCCTGTAAACCTTCGGTGGCGGAGCGCAACACTTCCGATACCTGCTCAACAGAACCAACACTCTGCACTACCGTTTGCTGGCCACTGGTGGTCATATCATCGGCCCGTGACGCCGAATCAGCCGCCTCATTGCAGTTTTGTGCCACTTCCTTTACCGCAGTGGAATTTTCGTACACCGAACTGGAAATCATCTCAATGGCATTATTTTGTTCTTCACTTAACGCCGCCGACTTTTGTGCAATATCACTCAGCACCGCTGAGGCTTTGCTGGCCAATTCAGCCTGAGAGCGTATCTTGCCCAGCAACTCACTGAGCTTGTCTATCATCAGATTAAATGCTGCCGCCAGTTGTGCCAGTTCATCAGAGCCGGGCATACTGATTTGTTCGGTCAGATCCCCTTCGGCTATCCGCACGGCCTTGGCGATCAGCGAACGGCTGGTGTGCACCACGCGCTTTTCCAACCACCAGTAACAGAGGATCAACATGGCAATAATCACCACCACCGCCAGTACACTGAGCATACTGAAGTTGTCGGCACTGGCCTGGGTGTTATCCAAGGCCTGCTGGGACGATTTGTCGATGGCAAGAATGAATTTCTCTACCGGCGCTTTGATTTTTTTGGTTTCCCGTTCGTAAGCCTGGTTATGCAACATATCCACTGCTTTGAGCCAGCTTTGCCGCTCGCTGTCATCCAAGGTGGTGATGTCTTTATGCCTGAAGGGCTCAACCAGCTCAAAAGCGGCCACTTCGGTATTAACCAACGCCATGGATAACTTATTTGATTCTTCCAGATAGACCAACTCATCACTGCTGATGCCCAGAGCCCTTAACCGATCCAGATACCCGGTGGTTTGTCCGTCGTCCCATTTGGCATTGCCCTGAATCTGTTCCACCAGCAGGTTGTATGCATTCAGATATTGGCTGTCCAGGGTGACCACATAATGTCTGGCCAACATGGTTAACATGGAAGAGTTGGTGGCTGACAACTTGGCCAGGTGGCTGGATTGGTAGCGATACTCCGCAGCTTCAAAACTGTCAGCCAGGTTCTGCTTAAGCAACAACACAATTAACAGTAATAACGCAGCAACGGCAATAGTCACGCCAAAGGCTATTCGCAGCAGGTTCTTGATGGTCATAGAGTGGTCCTAACTTAATTTTGCGTGTGACATACCCAGGACCTCCTGTCCTTCAACCTTTATATTCAAACGAGAACAGTTCCATATTCAGAAACCGGGTATAAAAGGCATCAGAATCAATTACTAACCATAGCAGCTTTTAGCAAAGCGCAAGGCCATGTACGGATAAAATCAGCATGTTTGCCATTTAGCCTCTGCTCTTTCGGTAACCCGTCGTTTAATCAGCCCGGCAACGAATTAACAATTTAAAAACACTTGCATTACAACACAAAACAATCTAACTTAATGAAAGCGCTTACATGTCTGTTAAAACAGTTAACATAAGTTGCCCTCAAACTTACACACTCTGTCACAGGCCTTGCTGTTCAAGTGTATTAGCCGTTGTGGACCGAACCCGCAGCAGCCATTAACCTCAGACCCAAAGGTTAAATTTATGTTACACTTGCGATGTTCAGCCAGCGCGGGATGCATCTGGGTAGGCGGCGCCACACGTTCAGGTCAGGCGCTTTTTTCTGACCAAGAATTGTAAGCGCTTACAAAACAAGATAAATCGATGTCACAGGTCACATCGGGGGACACATGAGATACAACAAATTCAATAAAACCCGGCTGGCTACCAGTCTGTCGCTAATTTTAGGGGCCACCATCTCCCCAGCCTTCGCTCAGGAACCCGCTCAGGCGCAAGGTGCAGAAGATGTGGAAGTCATTCAGGTTTCCGGTATTCGCAGCAGCTTGATTCGCGCCATGGACGTAAAACGCGACAGCAAAGGCGTGGTAGATGCCATTACAGCTGAAGACATGGGTAAGTTCCCAGACACCAACCTGGCGGAATCCCTGCAACGTATCACCGGCGTCTCCATTGACCGTTCAAATGGCGAGGGCAGTAAGGTAACAGTGCGTGGTCTGGGACCAGACTACAACCTGGTGACCCTGAATGGTCGGCAAATGCCAGCCTCCTCACTTGAAGCCACTGTGGCATCATCATCCCGTTCATTTGATTTTGCCAACCTGGCTTCCGAAGGAATTTCAGGTGTTGAAGTGTATAAGACCGGACGCGCCGACGTGCCAACCGGCGGCATGGGTTCCACCATCAATATCCTTACCACCAAACCTCTGAATGCGCCCGGCATGAAAGCCACGTTTGGGGTCAAAGGGGTTATTGATCAATCCAGCGATGAAGGCGATTCCATCACACCTGAATTTTCAGGTCTGTACAGTAATACCTTTGCCGACGATAAATTTGGCGTGGCCATTTCCGGCTCTTACCAGGAAAGACAAAGCGGTAACGCACAAGCCACATCCGGCGGCTGGCGTACCTTCCCCGGCGATATTAACGGCTGGGACTGGGGTGGCGGCAAGGCCGAATGGGGTGGTCTGATTCCTGATGGCGACGACGCCTACCAAAACTATCCCACCGCCGATGACGTGTATTCCGTACCGCAAAGCCTGGGCTATGCCTTCCATGAGGTGAAGCGCACCCGTACCAATGGTCAATTGGTACTGCAATACCGCCCGGTAGATACCCTGACCACTACACTGGATTACACCTACTCCAAGAACGAGGTCGACGACCGATACCACGACGTTTCCGCCTGGTTTAACTTCGGCCCCTCCACCGGGGTATTCTCTGACGGTCCGGCTGTTGCACCTATCATCTACTCCGAAGCTTTTGCCGATCCGGGCGATCTGGCCATGGGTGCGGGTAAGTTTGCCACGGTCAATGAAAACAAATCACTGGGCCTGAATATTGAGTGGCAAGCCACCGATAACCTGCAGCTTGAACTGGATGTGCACGACTCATCCGCAGAATCCAAGCCTGACAGCCCATTTGGCAGCAACAACACTATTGGTATGGCAACCTGGGTGCGTGACGTCACCACCGGGCACTTTGATACGCCACTGCCGGTATTGGAAATTGCCTATCCGGATGGCTTTAACGGTATCCAGGCTGAGGATATGCGCGTCACCGGCAGCTCATTCCGCAACAGCCAGATGCGCAGCGACATAACCCAGGCACAAATTAAAGGCACCTACGTATTCGACGAAAGCATCGTCAAGAGTATCGACTTTGGTGTCAGTAGCTCGGAAGTGAAGAATCGTTCTGCTTATTCCAATGTCCAACAGGACAACTGGGGGGGCTTGGGTGAAGCCGGAGATATTGACCTCAGCGCCTTCTCGTTAGATTCCATCGGCCATCACTTTGATATGGGTGGCAGCGATTCCTCGTTGCTACTGCAGCAATACTTCCGCTGGGACTTCGATACAGTGCGTGCCATCGCTGCGGAAAAATATGGCAATCTGGGGCAAACCGGTGATTGTGGCAACTCTTTCTGTTCCTCTTCGGTGATGACTACAGACCGTCGCACCACGGAAGAGCAGCTTGCCGCCTATGCACAGGTTAACTTTGAAGGTGAATGGGGTGACAAGCCTTACAACCTGTCGGTAGGCGTGCGCTATGAGAAAACCGATGTCACCTCCAGAGCGCTGGTGCCTACTTACAGCAATATTGCCTGGGCCGGTGATAACGAATTCAATCTGGTGGCCACCGGGGATCAGGAGTTTACTGAACTGAGCGGCGATTACTCCAACGTTCTGCCCAGCATCGACTTTGACATTGAAGTGATTGATGACGTGGTAATGCGTGCGTCAGTGAGTAAAACCATTGCCCGCCCAAGCTATGCCGATATCCAGGGGGGGCAGACAGTTGATGCCCTGATCCGTATTGATGGCGGTACAGGTCAGCGTGGTAACCCAGGACTTAAACCACTGGAGTCCACTAACTTCGACCTGTCGCTGGAATGGTACTACGATGAAGGCAGCTATGCGTCGGTGGGCTACTTTAAGAAAGACACCAAGAACTTTGTCGGCCGCACCACGGTGGAAGAAACCACCTTTAATCTGCCGCACCCAGCCCAGGGCGCAAGATATGCAGAAGCCGTGGCAGCCGGCGCTGTGGGTAACACCGCCATTCGCGAGTACATTAAACAGAATTATCCCGAAACACTGGATGCCAACGGCTTTATTCTGGGGGTAACCGGTGATGCCATTGCCACCTTTGATATCACAATTCCGGTTAACCAGGATGATGCCAAACTGGATGGTTTCGAACTGGCGGTGCAACATCTGTTTGGTGAGAGCGGGTTTGGCTTTATTGCCAATGCCACCTTCGTAGATGGCGATTTTGACTATGACAACAGCAGTCTGGGTGAACAGTTTGCTTTGCTGGGCATGAGCGACTCCTACAACCTGATTGGCTTCTACGACAAAGACGGTTTGCAGGCCCGTATTGCTTACAACTGGCGTGACAAGTTCCTGTCCAACACGGTGAATGGCCAGGGCCTGCAGAACCCCACGTACGTGGAAGACTACGGTCAGTGGGACGCCAACGTCAGCTACCAGTTGACCGAGAACCTGACCCTGTTTGTTGAGGGATTAAACCTGACCGATGAATACACGCGCAGCCATGAGCGTAATTCATTGCAACTGGTGAACCTGACCCAGACAGGTCGTCGCTTTAATATCGGCGCGAGATACAACTTCTAATCGCGCATTATGTGGTAAAAAAGTAGCCACGAGGGTGGCTACTTTTATTTGCGGATGTCGATCATGGGAAATGCACAGTGCAATATCGTCATTGTGGGTGGCGGTAGCGCCGGCTGGTTAACAGCCGGGATACTTGCTGCAGAGTATCTGCACACGCCAGGCATCCATATTACCCTGATTGAATCCAGTGATATCAGCAGCATTGGCGTTGGTGAAGGCACCTGGCCTTCCATGCGCACAACCCTGCAACGTATTGGCATTAGCGAAACGGACCTTATCCGTTGCTGCAACGCGTCATTCAAACAAGGTTCGTTATTTCGTCAGTGGCGAAACAACGATGCACAGGACCTTTACCACCACCCCTTTTCACCGCCGGTGGCAGCAGTTGAATTTGATATTTATCCCCATTGGCAACCTTATCAGCAGCAAATTGACTTTGCCCATGCGGTGTCACCGCAGCCCAGACTGATTGAAGCCGGTTTGGCGCCAAAACAAATCAGTACCCCCGAATATGCCTTTGTCTGCAACTATGGCTACCATTTAGACGCCGGTAAATTTGTTGAGCTACTGCGCCGTCACTGCACCGACAAACTGGCGGTGCGGCATATTATCGACAACGTGATTGCCGTGCATGGTCAACCAGACGCACCGATTCGCGCCGTGCAAACCGAGCAGCATGGTGAAATCAGCGGCGAGCTGTTTATTGATTGCAGTGGCTTTGCCGCCTTATTGATTGAGCAGCACTTTAAGATTGGCCTGCACCAGCAGAATAAGGTGTTGTTTAACGATACCGCCCTGGCCATACAAGTGCCTTATACCGATCCACAGCAGCCCATTGCTTCGGCGACCTTATCCAGTGCCAGGCAAGCCGGTTGGATCTGGGATATCGGCCTGCAAAATCGGCGCGGGGTCGGGTATGTCTATTCATCCGCCCATACCAGCGACGAGGCAGCACAACAAACCTTAAGCGAATACATAGGCGAACAGGGACAGGATCTGAGTTTTCGCAAGATCCCGATTCGTTCCGGTTATCGGCAAAAACTCTGGCATCACAATTGTGTCGCCATCGGCCTGTCGGCCGGGTTTGTTGAGCCCCTGGAAGCGTCGGCGTTGGTATTAATTGAACTGTCAGCCAGATTTGTTGCAGAACAATTGCCGTTGAACGGCGCCGATCTGTCGTTGGTCCGGGACCGGTTTAATAGCACTTTTGCCTATCGCTGGCAGCAAATTGTCGACTTTTTAAAACTGCATTATGTGTTGTCGAGCCGGGATGACAGCGATTATTGGCAGGACAACCGCCAACCAGACTCCATTCCCGACAGCTTGCAGCACCTGTTGACCTTCTGGCAGCACAATATGCCCAGTCGTTACGATTTCCCTCAAGCCGAGGAAATGTTTCCATCGGCAAGCTTTCAATATATTTACTATGGTATGGGCAAGCACTCCCAGCTGACCGCCAGGCAGTCCATCCAGCGTTATCAGCAACGTGCTCAGGAAGAATTCAGGCAGACAGCGCAAAAAGCCCGGCAACTCGTTAGTCAGCTTCCCGGCAACCGGGCGCTGATCGAAAAAATTCAGGCCCACGGCCTGCAGACACTCTAGGAACATTATGAGCCAGATGAAAGTTGAGTCACTGAATAATATTGATCATAAAGATGTACGTATCGACACGACGAAAGGGGCCTCACTGGGGGACAAGGTGATGCTGAGCATGCTGACCCTGCCCGAGTTCAGAACGGCTCAGGCTTATTACCCTGTGGTGTTGCATAAAAATGCCCAGACCGGGGAATTTTACCCTGTCGCCCTGTTTGGCTTTGAGGCAGAAGAAAATCTGTTTCTGCAGGGGGACCAGTGGCAGGCCGGTTACATTCCGCTTTATCAGCAGCGTGGCCCCTTTCTGATTGGTCAAAGTAATGGGCAGCGGGTGATCCATATTAATATGCAACACCCCAGGGTTAACCTGGACAAGGGTGAGCCTTTGTTTCTGGAATACGGCGGTTACTCACCTTATCTGGAACAACTGGTGTCGGTACTGGAGACCCTGCATCAGGGGGTGGAAATGAACAACCACTTTATCGCCGCATTGCTCGAACTGAACCTGATAGAGTCCTTCTCCCTGGAAGTGCAACTGGACAATCATGCCAAGCATCAGCTACTGGGTTTTTATACCGTGAATGAAAAAAGCCTGTCAGAGCTGAGTGCAGAACAGCTGGCGGGATTGAACCAGCAGGGCTATCTGGAAGCCATCTATATGATGCTGGCGTCCCAGTCACAGTTTGCCAAACTGGTGGCCATGAAAAATGCGCAGCTGGCACTGACCTGATGTCTGAACCGCTGCACAGCATTGCCCAGGTACAGGGTGCCAGTATTGAACATTTTGCGCTGGCCATGATTCAGGACGCCAGACCAAAGGTGTTCAGGGGCTTAGTCAATAATTGGCCAGTGGTTAGCGCAGCCAAAGCAGGGGATGAGCAACTGGCAGCCTGTTTACAACACTATGCGGTGGACGAGCCAGTGACGGTCTACCAGGCGCCTGCCGAGGCTGACGGCAGAATATTCTACAACCAGGATATGACTGGCTTTAATTTTCGGCCCGACCGTATGCCATTAAGGCAATTCTTAACAAGCCTGTTGAACGCCCGTCACCAGGCCGACGCCGAAACGCTGTATCTGGGCTCGACCCTGGTAGATAAATGGTTGCCGGGACTTAAACGCGACCACGCAATGCCATTAACGGATGTTGCACCGCTAACCAGCCTGTGGCTGGGCAATCGCAGCCGGGTAGCCGCTCATTTTGATTTTCCCGACAATCTGGCCTGCGTGATTGCCGGGAAAAGAAAGTTCACCCTGTTTCCCCCCGAGCAGTTACCAAATCTGTATATCGGCCCGCTGGATTTCACCCCGGCCGGGCAGGCCATTAGCCTGGTGGATGCACAGGCGCCGGATCCGGAAAAATTCCCACGTTTTCACATTGCCATGCAGCATGCCCTAGAAGTCGAGCTACAAGCCGGTGATGCCATTTACATTCCCAGTATGTGGTGGCATCAGGTACAAGGGTTATCGGCAGTTAACGGCCTGATTAATTTCTGGTGGCGCAGCAGCCCGGCCTTTCTGGGCAACCCGTTTGACGCGCTGCGCCACGCTTTACTGGCCATTGGTCAATTGCCTGACCAGCAGCGCCAGGCCTGGAAACATCTGTTTGACCAATATGTGTTTGACAAGCCCGCGCTTACACATATTCCTGAACATGCCCAAGGTGTGCTGGGCGAGATAGACCAAACCGCTGCACGCCAGCTTCGGGCAGATCTTTTAAATAAACTCAACCGCTGACGTGGCTAAGAGACCCAAGATGAACAAACACGCAATCAAAAGAATCGTTATTGCCGGTGGTGGCACCGCTGGCTGGATTGCTGCGGCCTGTTTCGCCAAGCTGATTGGTAAGCATCTGGATATTACCCTGGTGGAATCCGACGATATTGGCACTGTGGGAGTGGGGGAAGCCACCATTCCGCCGCTGTTGACCTTACACAAGTTACTGCAGATTAAAGAGCAGGACTTTATGGCGGCCACCAACGCCACGTTTAAACTGGGCATCGCTTTCGAACACTGGCGCAATCTCGACCAACACTATATTCACTCTTTTGGTACCACGGGCAAGGATTGCTGGGCCGCCGGTTTCCAGCATTTCTGGCTTAAGGCTGAACAATTGGGTATCGCCGATGATTTTGGTCAGTATTGCCCCGAGCTGGTGGCCGCGCAGCAGAATAAGTTCGCGGTGATGGGCAATCAGGCCATTAATTACGCTTATCACCTGGATGCATCGCTGTATGCCAGGTTTCTGCGTAATATCGCCCAAAGCCATGGTGCCAAGCGCATAGAAGGCAAAATATCCCAGGTACAAACCTGTGAGCACAGCGGCAATATCACTGCCCTTAAGCTGGCAGATGGGCAGCTTATTGAAGGCGATTTGTTTATCGACTGCACCGGATTCAGAGCCCTCTTAATTGAGCAAACCCTGCATACCGGCTACGACGACTGGACCCACTGGCTGCCCTGCGATTCGGCCTGGGCAGTGCAAACCAGTTCAGTGCAACCGGCCATTCCCTATACCCGTTCCATTGCCCACCCCTGGGGCTGGCAATGGCAGATCCCGCTGCAAAACCGGGTAGGTAACGGCATGGTATATTGCAGTCGCTATGTAGCAGACGACGAGGCCAAACAAGCTCTGCTGAATTCGGTACAAGGCGATTGCCTGACCGAACCCAGACTGATTAAGTTTAAAACCGGTCAGCGGCGTAAGCACTGGCATAAAAACTGTGTGGCGATGGGTTTGTCATCCGGCTTTATCGAACCACTGGAGTCCACCAGCATCCATCTGATACAACGTAGTATTGTCAGACTGTTGCAATTACTGCCTTATGCGTCAGTGGAACAGTGCGATATTGATGAGTTTAATCGCCAGACCGAGCATGAAGTTAACAATATCCGCGACTTTATCATTCTGCATTACCATGTCACCAATCGCACAGACAGCAAGTTCTGGCAGCATTGCCGACAGATGGCCGTGCCGGACTCCCTGCGGCATCGCATTGAGCTGTTCAAACGCACCGGCCGGGTATTTAAGGTGCCAGACGAGCTGTTCGCGGAAAATTCCTGGATCCAGGTGATGATGGGCCAGGGACTGACACCACAGCAATATCACCCAATCGTGGATATGATGTCAGAGCAGGAGCTGCGAGACTTTCTGGCGCATATTAAATCCAACGTCAGCCGTTTTGTGGCCCAGCTTCCCCCGCACCATAATTTTATTCGCCACTATTGCCCCGCCGCGAAGGCCCAGTGACGATGCAGGCAGAGCTGGATACCGCAATTCAACTCAATAGCCGTGCTGCCATTGAGATTTTGCAGGTCGGTCGGGAACAAACGCCGGTGGTGGTGATTGACGATTTCGCCCTGGATATTCAGGCTGTTATCGCTCATGCCAGCCAACAAACCTTTACTCCGCCGAGCGAAGCGGCTTATCCGGGGGTTCGCGCGCCCCTGCCCCGT
Organism: Bowmanella denitrificans; assembly: GCF_039522935.1. Taxonomy (NCBI): domain Bacteria; kingdom Pseudomonadati; phylum Pseudomonadota; class Gammaproteobacteria; order Alteromonadales; family Alteromonadaceae; genus Bowmanella; species Bowmanella denitrificans. The sequence goes on from NZ_BAAAEI010000001.1 coordinate 249,004, forward strand.
CCATATATTTTCAGCTTGCTGGACGGAGTGTTTAAGCTGATTTACCAACTGTACCGGGTGCCTGCTCAGTTACGTATGCAGCCGCAAAATTTTGTTTATTCGCTGGTCAGCCAGACACCCGAGCAACTTAGCAGCAGACAGCGTCTGCCCCACTATGACAGCCACTATCTCTATCACTTTGCCTTGATGCATTATCTGAATCCGGGTCCCCATGGCGGCACCGCTTTTTACCGGCATAAACCGACCGGATTTGAAACCATCAGTCAACCCAGAAGAGTGCCCTATATTGCGGCGGTGCAGGCGCATATGGCCGGTTATGGCGAACCCGATAACGCCTATATTCATGACAGCACTGACCAGTTTGAACAAATTGGCCAGGTCGCCTACCGCCCTAACCGATTACTGATTTATCCGGGATTCTTGTTGCACTCCGGTCTGATTGACACAGACTCAGACATCGACAGCAACCCCGTCACCGGCAGGCTGACCGCCAATTTGTTTATTGAGTTCAGATAACGCTTTTTTGCTAGGCAGAGACCGGCAACGCAGAATCCCGCAATACCAGGCTGGGTTCAAACAGGTTTTGCACCTTAAGCTTGTCATCCTGATAGATGTGCTTGCGCACCCAGCGAGCCGCCATACGGCCCATTTCGCCGGCCGGAAAGTCGATTGTGCTTAAATGGGGGAAGGTGTAGCGAGACATAATCACGTTGTCAAAGCCTATAATCGACAAATCTTTGGGGATCTCCAACCGGTTGTCACGCGCACAATTCATCGCACCGCAGGCCATTTCATCGTTGGCGCACACCACAGCGCTAAAGGAACGGCCTCGTGCCAGTAATTTTTCCATTGCAGCGACACCCCCAGCCTCATGAAAGTCACCTTCCATAAACAGCCCCGGATCAAATACCAGTCCCGCTTCCTGCAGGGCACGTTGATGACCGGCCAGGCGATCACGTACATCCAGTTTAAACAAGGGCCCGGAGATATAGGCAATCTGCTTATGGCCAAGCTCAAGCATGGCTTTAGTGGCCAGATAGCCACCCAGCTCGTTGTTCAGGCAGATACAGTTCTCTTCCATACCTTTTACCAGGCGGTTTAACACCACCACCGGCGTCTGCTTGTGCAGCTCCAACAGGTATTCATCGGTTACCGCATCCACATGCAGGATCAGGGCGTCACATTTACGGCTGATTAAAAATTCGATGGCGTCTTTTTCGCTGGCCACGTCACTGTGACCCGCGGCAATAATCACGTGCTTGCCCACCGAGCGCAGTTCGTTTTCCACCCCACTCATCATTTCACCGAAGAACGGACCATGCACTTCCGACACCAGCATACCAACGCTGTTGGAGCAATTGGATGCCAGCGACTGGGCGATGGAATTAGGACGGTAATTAAGTTCCTGCATGGCCTTGAGCACTTTGGTGCGGGTGGCTTCGCCAACTTTGGCGCTGCCGTTCATCACCCTGGACACTGTGGCCAGTGACACCCCGGCTCTTTCAGATACTTGGTAAATGGTTGCCATGCTAAAACTCTTGCACTCCTATCGACTTTCGGCGCCTGCAAGCGCCAGCCTGACTTTTTCGACTTCCTGGTTGCCGAGTTTATAGAACTTCATAATCAGTGCCACTATTAAAAACGCCAATGCCGGTAACCAGGTAAAAGACAACAGAATACCCTGTAGGGTTTCAGAAGATTGCGGTTGGTCGGGTTGATAGCTGTAAAAGGCCAGTAACCAACCAGCCAGTGCACCACCCAGTGCCAGGCCCATTTTGATAAAGAACACCACAGATGAGTAGGTCATACCTGTGATACGCACACCGCTGCGATACTGCCCATAATCCACTACATCGGCCATTTTTGCCCATAACAGGGGGGTGCCCATTTGCAGAATAAAGCACCACAGCACATAAATGCCAAAGGCCAACAGGGTTTGCTCACCCGCCACAAAATAGGTTGCCACACACAACAAGGCCGCAATCAGTTGTATCGTCATATAGGCTTTAACTTTGCAAACCCTGGCTGCCAGCCACTGCGCCACCGCACAACCGGCAATATTGCCCAGCATGCCTAAAGTGACAAACAGGGTAATCAAATCCTCACGGCCCAGGTAATATTTAACGTAATAAATCGCCAATGTGTTACGCAGTACCATCCCCACCAGCACAAATAAGGCGGCCAGACTCAGAATACGCCACTGATCGTTATGCCACAGCGCCCCCATGTCCTGCCAGAAACTGGACTTCTGGTCGGCCGGTGGAAATACCCTTTCCTTGGTGCCAGCGAAGCACAGCCAGAACATGATCACGCCCAGCACACTCATGGCAGCAATAGTCAGTTGATAACCTTTGGCCTTGTCGCCCTGACCGAAGAAATCCACCAGCGGCAACGTGCAGGCAGTCACCAGCAAGCCGCCCAGCATGCCAAACACAAAGCGGTAGGATTGCACCGACACCCGCTCGGCCGGATTCGCGGTAAGCACACCACCCAAGGCCGAATAGGGAATATTGATGGCGGTATAAGCCAGCATCAGCAACCCATAGGTGGCAAAGGCGTAAATAACCTTGCCATCCGCACTGAGGTCCGGGGTGGTAAAAGCCAGCACACTGATAACGCCAAAGGGTACGGCCAGCCACAACAGATAGGGGCGAAATTTGCCATGGCGGGTCTGGGTTCTGTCATTGATAGCGCCCATCAAAGGGTCGGTCACCGCATCAAAGATGCGCACCACCAGAAACAAGGTACCCACCAGCGCCGGTGACAAGCCGAAAATATCCGTATAGAAAAAGGATAGAAACAGCATAACCGACTGAAATACGATATTACTGGCGGTATCGCCAAGTCCATAAGCTACTTTTTCTCGTACCGACAACATTCGCTGTTACTCCCCGGCTATGGCACTTGTCTGACGATGCTTGAGCATGTGCGCATACGCCTGACCACTGGCCTTGATAATACGCTGCTGACTGTCATAGTCGACATACACCAGTCCAAACCGCTTCAGGTAGCCTTCTGCCCATTCAAAGTTGTCCATCAGGCTCCAGGCAAAGTAGCCACGAATGTCCACGCCCTGCTCTGCCGCTTCGTTAACCGCATTGATATGGCTGTGCAGATAGGCCAGGCGGTCCCAGTCATTCACCTGTCCCTCTTCAAGCTTATCCACCATGGCTGCGCCGTTTTCAGTAATATACACCGGTGGCAGTGCATATTGCTGATGATACGACAGCAGCAGGTTGCGCAACCCCTGAGGATAAATTTCCCAGCCCATATCCGTCAGTGGTAGCGATTTCTGCTGACCACCACGGAATAATTCAGTGTCGTCGGCCTGGTATATCTCGCGGGTGTAGTAATTGATCCCCAGATAGTCCAACGGGTGAGCAATCACTTGCATGTCCCCCTCTTCAATTACAGGCCTTTCATGCTCAGGCAAGGCGTGCATCAGATCAGGGTAGCGACCTTCCAGTACCGGGCGCAAATACCAGTGATTATAATACTGGTCGGCGTTTTGGGCCGCCTGAATATCCTCTGGCGCATCGGTTTTGGCGTAACAAGGGCTGAAATTCAGCACGATACCATTTTGGGCATGCGGCGCGTGTTCCGTCAGCTCCCGCATGGCCAGACCGTGCGCCAGCAATAAATGATGAGCCGCCTGTTTGCCCCAGGCCTTACTTTTGTGGCCAGGCGCATGCACGCCGATTTCATAGCCCAGATAGGCACTGCAATAAGGTTCATTGAGTGTGGCATAAGAATACACTCTGTCGCCGAAGGTACGGGCTATCAGCCGGGCATAATCGCGAAAACGATAGGCCGTCAGACGGTTCAGCCAGCCACCCTGATCTTCCAGGTATTGCGGCAAATCCCAGTGATAAAGGGTCACAAAGGCTTTAATCCCGAGCGCATTGAGTTTGTCCAGCAACTGCACATAAAAGTCCAGGCCTTGTTGATTGGGCGTACCATCGGCATGCATGACTCTGGGCCAGGAAACGGAAAAACGATAGGCATCCACCCCCATGCTATGGATTAAGTCGATATCCTGTTGCCAGTGCTCAATATGCCGGCAGGCCTGCAAACCGTTGGAACCGTCGCGAATCTTTCCCGGCTCAGCACAAAAAGTATCCCAGATACAGGGCAAGCGGCTGTCGGCAGCGCCTTCAATCTGGAAGGCGGCAGTCGCCACCCCAAACAGGAAATCCGGCTTCAGTAATGGTGCCCCATCGGGCAGTTCAATGCGTTTGTTATTCAAGATATCATCCAGTCAGGCAAGAGAATTTACATTTCGCTCACACACCATCCCAGACCTCAACATTACTTTTTACATCAGCAATGTGTTGCGCATCGGTTTCAGTGATGCTAATAATGTAAGCGCTTTCACAAATGTTAAACCCTTGTAACTGGCGGGTCAATGCAAAACATCACCCGCCCTCAGCCAAGCCGGAAATTGTTATGCGCCAAGCCGCTTTAGGGGAACAACCCCGCCACGCTAATCTGACCTTTGCACTGGTCTCGTTAACCTCGTTGTTTTTTATGTGGGGGTTTATTACCGCCCTGAATGACATATTGATTCCGCACCTTAAAGCGGTATTCAGCCTGAGCTATACCCAGGCCATGTTGGTGCAGTTTTGCTTTTTCGGTGCGTACTTTCTGATTTCCGTGCCAGCCGGGCGCCTGGTGGACAAAATCGGGTTTCAGCGTGGCATTGCCACCGGCCTGCTTACTGCCGCTTGCGGTTGTTTGCTGTTTGTACCTTCGGCACTTTACGCAACCTACTGGATGTTCCTGATGGCCTTGTTTGTGCTGGCCGCAGGTATCACCATTTTGCAGGTCGCGGCCAATCCACTGGTGACCTTGCTGGGCAACCCGGATACCGCATCCAGCCGTCTGACCATGACCCAGGCATTTAATTCCCTGGGCACCACAGTCGCCCCTGTGCTGGGCGGCATCCTGATTTTTTCCCACACACAGACTGAGCAGTCAGCCGACAGTGTTATCGCCCCCTACATTGGTCTGGCGCTGATTCTGGTCGCCATGGCCCTGTGCTTTTTCCGCCTGCAGTTACCTCAACCGCAGTTGGAGCATACACAGTCCACCACCGATGACAGGCACCGTTCCTTGTTTCACTACCCCCATCTGATCCTCGGTGCGGTGGGGATCTTTGTGTATGTGGGGGCGGAAGTTTCCATTGGCAGCTTCCTGGTGAATTTCCTCGGCGAAGCGCATGTGATGGCAATGACAGAAGCACAGGCATCTAAATACATTGCCTATTACTGGGGCGGAGCCATGGTCGGTCGCTTTATCGGCGCGGCACTGATGCAACGTGTTGCGCCAGGCAAACTGCTGGCCTTTAACAGTTTGGCTTCCATGGCTTTGATACTGACCGCTATTGTTGCCGATGGCAGCCTGGCCATGTGGAGTATCCTGGCCGTGGGTCTGTGCAATTCCATCATGTTTCCAACAATTTTCAGTCTGGCGGTTCGTGCACTTGGGCCGGATACCGGTCGCGGCTCGGGCCTGCTGTGCCTGGCCATTGTCGGCGGGGCGGTGGTGCCACTGTTGCAGGGTATGCTGGCTGACAGTCTGGGCCTGCAATTGTCATTCCTGCTGCCGCTGGTGTGCTACCTGTATATCGCTTTTTATGGTTTGGCCGGGGCCAAAGCCCGCCAGTCTGACTCTTCCACCGTTCAACAAGAGGTTGCCTGACAATGCCATCTTTGACCCCTTCCCTGTCTGCCCGCCCCTTGCTGGGCCTGGCGTTGTGTACTGCATTGTCAGCCTGTAGCGATAGCCAACACAGTCAAAATACGGCAACGCCGGCGGTGCCGGATTTCTGGCCGGTTATTCAATCAGAAGTCAGTCGCAGTGAAGCAATCGAACAACGTGTGCAGTCGCTGCTGGCCAATATGACCCTGGAGCAGAAGGTTGCGCAAACCATGCAACCGGAAATTCGCGATATCAGTATCGAGGATATGCGACGCTATGGCTTCGGTTCGTACCTGAACGGCGGCGGGGCTTTTCCCGACAACAATAAGCACGCGTCGGTGCAGGATTGGGTGAAACTGGCCGAAGCCATGTATCAGGCCTCGGTGGATGACAGTCTGGATGGCAGTCGTATTCCCACCATGTGGGGCACTGATGCCGTGCATGGCCATAACAATGTTATCGGTGCGACACTGTTCCCGCATAATATTGGCCTGGGTGCGGCCCATAACCCGGCGTTGATTGAAAAAATTGCCGGCGCAACCGCCAAAGAAGTCGCCGCCACGGGGATTGACTGGATATTTGCGCCGACCGTTGCGGTGACCCGTGACGACCGCTGGGGTCGTACCTACGAGGCCTACTCCGAAGACCCGGACATTGTCCGTGACTACGCCTACGCCATTGTTAAGGGCCTGCAGGGCCGCGACGAGGCCTTTTTATCTGAACAGCAGGTGATCAGCACCGTTAAACATTTCCTCGGCGACGGCGGCACCCAAAATGGTGATGATCAAGGTGACAATCTTGCCACCGAACAGCAATTGTTTGATATTCATGCGCAAGGCTACGTCGGTGGTTTGACAGCTGGCGCACAGTCGGTAATGGCCTCATTCAACAGTTGGCATGGTGTAAAAAACCACGGCAACCCTTATTTACTGACACAAGTCCTGAAAGAGCGTATGGGTTTTGACGGTTTTGTAGTGGGCGACTGGAATGGCCATGGGCAGATCCCCGGATGCACCAATGAAAGCTGCCCCGCCGCGATCAATGCCGGGCTGGACATGTATATGGTGCCCACCCAGGCCTGGAAGCCACTGCTGGAAAATACCATCGCCCAGGTAAAGGCCGGACAAATTAGTCAGGCAAGATTGGACGATGCGGTAGCGCGAATTCTGCGGGTAAAGCTGCGGGCTGGACTGTTTGACAAGCCATCGCCCGCTAATCGTGCTTTGGCTGGTGACAGCAGCCTGATCGGCCATGCGGCGCATCGCGCCATCGCGCGTCAGGCTGTGCGCGAATCTCTGGTGCTGTTGAAAAACAAAGACCAGCTCCTGCCATTATCGCCTCAGTCACGCATCCTGTTGGCCGGTGACGGTGCCGACAATATTGGCAAACAGTCAGGCGGCTGGACGATTACCTGGCAGGGTACAGGTAATCAAAATAGTGATTTTCCTGGTGCCACGTCTGTTTATGACGGTATAAAACAGGCCGTAGACGCAGCTGGTGGTCAGGTTGAACTGGCAGCCGACGGTCAATATAGTCAGGTACCTGATGTGGCCATTGTGGTGTTTGGCGAAGAGCCCTATGCCGAAGGCAATGGCGATCTGGCGAACCTGGAATACCAACGCGGCAATAAAACCGACTTAGCCTTACTGAAGAAATTACAATCCCAGGGGATCCCGGTGGTGTCGGTCTTTATCAGTGGGCGGCCAATGTGGGTAAACCCTGAACTGAACGCCTCAGATGCCTTTGTCGCCGCCTGGCTACCCGGCTCCGAAGGCGGGGGGATCGCGGATGTGCTGCTGCGCCGTACCGACGGTGCGGTGCACCACGACTTTAAGGGTAAGCTGTCCTTTTCCTGGCCCGCCAGCCCAGAGCAGACTACCGTCAACCGCCATGATCCTGATTATCAACCATTGTTGCCTTATGGCTTTGGTCTGAGCTACGGCGATAAAGACGTACTAAGCGCACCACTGGACGAAAGTGTGCAAACCACCAATGCCGCTTTAGCGCCACTGAGCCTGTTTGAAAATGATATCAAGGCCCCCTGGCAGCTTAGCATCGGCGCCATAGGAAACACTCAGGCGGTGATCAGCAGTGTCCAGCAGCAAGGTCCGGTCAGCCTGCGCACCAGCGACTGGAAAATCCAGGAAGACAGTCGTCGTCTGCATTTTGATGGTTCAGCGCCGGGTGAAGTGCAAATTGGAGCCAGTTTCCCGCAGGATCTGCGTGCCTATGTGGAAGCTAACGCCAGCCTGCATCTGGCGGTAAAACTGGACAGTCAGTTACAAAGCCCAGTCACCCTGGCCATGCTATGCGGCGAAAATTGCTCGTCTGAGCTGGACATCAGTGCCAGGCTCGCGGCACTGCCTGTGGGCGAATGGCACAGCGTTTCGGTGCCCTTGCAGTGTTTTAACCAGGCCAATCATCTTGCCCGGGTGTTCAGCCCTTTTAGTTTGAGGGTGCAAGGTGAATTACACATCAGCATCGCTAATATTCGTCTGCTGCCGGGTCAGGCAGAGGCTAATCAATGTCAGTAGGCAGATAAACAGATATGCACAAGCACCAGAACACCTGCCAGTTAGCCTGCCGTTTAGCAATGCTGCTGATGGGTGGGTGCTCTGCTGTGGTCCATGCAGCTGACTTTGCCTGGCCACAGGGGCAACAGGCGGCGGTCAGTCTGGCCTACGACGACGCACTGGCAAGCCACCTGGATGTGGTTATTCCGCAATTGAATAAACTGGGGTTTAAGGCCAGTTTCTATCTGACCTTGTCCTCTGCCACACTGGTAAACCGGCTTGATGAGTGGCGACAGGTCGCAGCAGATGGTCATGAACTGGGTAACCACAGCATTAACCATGCCTGTCGGGCATCACTCCCAGGCCGGCAGTGGGTGCCGCCACAGCACAATCTGGATACCTGGACGGCACAACGTATGGTAACCGAGGTATTGCAGGCCAATACCCGGCTGCATGCCATAGACGGTCAACTGCAGCGCACCTTTACCCCACCTTGTTCTGACCGTCTGGCTGGCGGTCAGGATTATGTGACAGAGGTCAGCCCGCATTTTATTGCCATTCGGGTGGCAGGCGCCCCGATCACCGGTATGGATAGTCTGGATGTTAAGCAGGTTCCGGCCTGGTCACCGCAAAAACCCAGCCTGCAAAGCCTGATAGATTATGTTGAACAGGCCGCAGCCAATGGCACAATGGCCAATATCACCTTTCATGGCGTCGGGGCGGATTATCTGCAGGTTGATAAGGATGTGCATCAGGCCTTTCTCGACTATCTGGCCGAGCATCAGGACAGATTCTGGGTAGCCGACTTTCGCCGTATCAGCCTGTATATCCGCGATAGCCAATAGCCATCACAGTTCCCCCAACGTTTAGCCCGCATTTTGCGAATTTCATCTCAGTGTAATATTTGCCATACCGGCAATATGTCAGAATGCCGGCCTTTCGTATCGCGGGGGTTATATGTTCAGGGTCAGGCACATTGCGTTTTTCATCAGCACGGTTTTCAGCTCAGCCGCCTTGGCTCATGGCCTGGACTATGAACATATCGCCGTGCATGGTCATCAGACCCGTCTGCTGGGACAGGCACTTTCAGCATCAGAAGGTGTCATAGGTCAGGGCGAGATTGCCCAGCGTCCGCTGCTGCGTACCGGCGAGGTACTGGAATTGGTACCAGGTATGGTCGTCACCCAGCACAGTGGCTCGGGCAAAGCCAACCAGTACTTTTTGCGCGGCTTTAACCTTGACCATGGCACAGATTTTCAAACCAGCCTGGAAGGAATGCCCCTGAATATGCGCACACATGGCCATGGGCAGGCCTATACGGATCTGAATTTTATTGTGCCGGAGTTTATCGGCAATATTCAGTACCGCAAAGGTGCGTACCATGCTGACCAGGGTGACTTTGCCACGGCAGGCTCCGCCCGTTTCTTTCTGGCCTCTGCACTCCCTTCAATGCTTTCCTTGCAGCTTGGACAGGACAATTATCAGCGTGCCGTGGTATCCCATCACCTTGCTCTAGACGATGCCACGCTCAGCGTCGGACTGGAAGCTACCGGCTATGACGGCCCCTGGACAGATATCGACGAAGGTATCCGCAAGTATAATGGCCTGGTTCGTTACAACCGTGCCACTGACAGCGGCCAGTTTAATCTGACCTTAATGGCCTACGACAATCGCTGGCAGTCCGCCGACCAGATCCCGCAGCGTGCCGTGGACCAGGGTCTGATCGACAAACTAGGTTCGTTGGATACCACACTCGGCGGCGAGTCTGACCGCTACAGCCTGTCACTTAACTGGCAATGGTATGACTGGGCCATCAGCGCCTATGCCATTGAGTCGAATCTGGATCTATTCTCCAACTTTACTTATTACCTGAACGATCCCATCCAGGGGGACCAGTTTAAGCAGGTGGACAAACGCCGGATCTGGGGTGGTGAAATCAGCCGTCACGCTTTCACCAGCCTGTTCGGCAAAGAATGGACACATGAAGTAGGTGCACAACTGCGCTACGACGACATAGGTGAAGTGGCGCTGTATAACACTAAAGCCCGGCAAGTTTTGTCGCCAGTGCGGGTGGACAGCGTGGATGAACTCTCCAGCGCCTTGTACTGGCAATCCGAATTGCTGCTGACTAACCGTCTGACCTTAAGTACTGGTGTGCGCTATGACTATTTTGATGTGTCGGTAAACAGCGACCTGGCACAAAACAGTGGTGATGCCAGTGATGATTTACTCAGCTTCAATGCCAGCCTTAGTTACAGCCTGACACCCAGCCTGGAAGGCTATATAAATGCCGGACAGTCTTTTCATTCCAATGACGCCAGAGGGGCCACGATTCAGTTAGATCCGGTCACCGGTGACCGTGCCGAGCCGGTGGATTTGCTGGTTCGGGGTGATGGCATGGAGATCGGTCTGCGCTATTTCGACAGCAAAAGTCTGAATCTGTCGGTGGCTATCTGGACGCTGGAACTGGATTCCGAACTGTTGTTTGTCGGTGATGCCGGTAATACCGAAGCCAGTCGCGGCTCCCGCCGCTATGGTGTGGAAGCGGCCGCTTACTATTGGCTGAATAACAGGCTCAGTCTGGATATGGAGGTGGCATTAAGCCATTCCAGATTCCGCGGTCAGGAAGCAGGCGAAGGCGATCGTATTGACGGTTCTCTGCCGGTGGTGGCCAGTGCCGGATTCACCTGGCAGGCAAATGACAATATCAGCAGCAGCTTGCGGATCAGGCATTTCGGCAAACGCCTGCTGGACAGCAGGGGCGAGGTACGTTCTGAACCTCTGACCGTGATGAATCTGTCCCTCACCTACGCGCTGCAAGCCTGGCAATTCAAGCTGGAAGTGCTGAACTTGCTGGACAGCGATGACCATGACATTGATTATTTATACGAATCCCGCTTACCCGGTGAGCCGCCTGAAGGTGTGGAAGACATTCACTATCATCCCATAGAACCACGGACCTTAAGGCTGGGAGCTACCTATCATTTCTAGGGCGTGCCACGCCCCCAGATATGGAACGCGCTGATATACAAGCGCTCCACTTTTTCTCTGGCCCAGGGAGTGCGGCGCAAAAACTTGAGGCTGGATTTGATTGAAGGTTCATGGGTAAAGCAGCGAATCTCCACCGCCTTACCCATAGCTTCCCAGCCCAGCTCTTTTTCAAGGCGGATTAAGATCTGCTCCAGGGTAACGCCATGCAGGGGATTATTCGCCTGACTGCCACTCATTGATATCTCCGGAAAATTAAGGCCAGCAGGCATTTTAACAGAGTTGCCAGCGGGGTGATCTAATCTGGTTTCTAACACATATTTACAATTGCCTAACGCCTTCATTGCAAAGCTTCGTTATTATAGGCCCATTAAAGACCAGAATATGCACACACCGATGAACAAGATTTGGATCAAAATCACTCTGCCATTGGCTGCTATCGCCGTGGGGATCATAGGCTTTATGGCGATTAATGCGACCGCCAGCGACAAAGGTGACAAGGTAGAGGTTGACTCCCGCCCCACAGTTAAAGTGGAAGCCCTGAGTACCGAAGACTACCAGGTGCTGATTAACAGCTATGGTGAAGTTAAACCACTGGAAAGCACCAAACTGGCGGCCTTGGTCGGCGGGGAAGTGGTGCAATGGCATGAAGATTTTGTACCCGGTGGTCTGGTCAAACGCGGCACTCTGTTGTTCAGCATAGACAAACAGCAATATCAGGCAGCGTTGTTGCAGGCTGAAGCCAGTCTGAGTCAGGCCCAGGCACTGTTGGTGGAAGAGAGAGCCAGAGCCGAAGTGGCAAAACGCGAAGCCAAATCCATGCCGTCCACCCAGGTTACCGACCTGTATCTGCGTAAGCCACAGGTGATGAGCGCCGAAGCGGCGGTTAAATCTGCCGAAGCCCAGCTGAAAATTGCCCAGCGCGATCTGGCCTACACGGATGTACGCGCCCCTTACGATGCTCTGGTGATATCCCGTAATCTGGGCCTGGGCCAGTATGTGCATCAGGGTAACGAAGTGGGCGAGCTGTATAATGTCGAAACCGCCGAGATCAATCTGCCGATTGCCGGCTTTGATGCCATGTTCCTGCCGGCCGAACTGGCTGGCAGTCAAGCCCAGATTACCAGCCGCGGCGCAGTCAGTCTGACCCGTAGCGGTACCATAGAGCGGGATTTAGGCATTATCGATCAGGGCACCCGTATGAGCCAGGTGGTAGCGCGTATTCGCGATCCATACAGCCTCAACACCGACGCACCGGCCTTTAAATTTGGCACCTATGTGGAAGTCACATTAAAAGGTGCCACCCTGGAAGATATCTTCCGCCTGCCACAGGATCTGGTGACCAATCGCAAAGTCTGGGTGGTTAACAAAGACAACGAGCTGGAATCTCGCACCGTTAAGGTACTGCGTGAAGAGGCCGAATACTTCCTGATTGGCAATGGCCTGAATGAAGGTGAACGCGTGGTGATGACGCTGCCCGAATATCCGCAAAACGGCATGAAGGTTAAAATTGCCGGTGAGCAGGACAAGACCAGCGCCGACAGCGCCCTGGTTGCCCAGGCAAACGAGTAAGGAAAGGTCATGTCCAATACCGAAGCCAAAGAACAGGGCCTGATAGCCTTTTTTGCCCGTAACACGGTGGCGGCCAACCTGATGATGTGGTTTATCATCGTCATGGGCCTGGTGAGCTTTTTCACCATCCAGCGCCAGATGTTCCCCAATATTGAAATTAACTACATCAATATCAGTGCCACCTATCGCGGCGCTTCGCCGCAGGAAATTGAAGAAGGCATACTGATCAAGATTGAAGAATCTTTAAAGGATGTCACCGAAATTAAACGTCTGGTGTCCCGTGCCTTTCGCAACAGCGGTCGGGTTACTCTGGAGATTCATACCAAGGAAGATATCACCGATGTGCTGGACAAGGTCAAACTGCGGGTCGACAGTATTGCCACCTTCCCGGCCGGCATGGAACCTGTCACGGTTTCACAGGAAGAATTCCGCCAGGACGTGATTGAAATGGCGGTGGTGGGCGACCTGCCCCTCAAAGACCTGAAAACCATTGCCATTCAGATGGAGCGCGAACTGTTACAACTAGGCAATGTGTCGCTGGTGAATCTGGATGCACCGGATGATGAAATCGCGGTGGAAATCAAACCCGAGATGCTGCGCCGCTACAATCTGACCCTGGACGATGTGGCCACCGCTATTCGTCGTTACTCGGCCAATATCTCGGCCGGCCAGATCCGCACCGATTCAGGCATTATTGCCGTGCGGGTGGAAAATCAATATTACAATGGTGACGAGTTCCGCAATATACCGGTCAAAATAGGTGCAAACGGAGCCAAGGTATTGCTACAGGATGTCGCGTTTATTCAGGACGACCTGACAGAAGGCGAACGCTATTTCAAATACTCGGGTGAAAACGCCATCTTTATGTCGGTAAAAGCCACCAAGGACCAGAATATGGTGCCGGTGGCCAAATCAGTGAAAGACTTTATCGACCATCGTAACCAGACGCTGCCACATGGAGTGGAAATGCGCGTGCTGGTGGATATGACCTATTACCTCAATGCCCGTCTGGATATGATGCTCAACAACCTGTGGCAGGGTGCCATTCTGGTTGCACTGATGCTGACCCTGTTCCTGCGCTTCCGCCTGGCATTCTGGGTTATGGTGGGTCTGCCGGTATGTTTCCTCGGGGCGGTAATGATGATGCCGGTGTTCGGGGTTACCATCAATATTCTGTCGCTGTTCGCCTTTATTATGGTACTGGGGATCGTGGTGGATGACGCCATCGTGATAGGGGAAAGTGCCTACACCGAAATAGAAAACAAAGGGCCGGGGGTGGAGAACGTTATCCGTGGCGCCAAACGGGTGGCCACGCCTGCCACCTTCGGCGTACTGACCACTATTGCCGTATTTGCCCCCTTTGTGTTCAGTAAGGGACCAGAAGGCACGTTCTTTGTCATTATCGCCACTATGGTGATCTTGTGTCTGAGTTTCAGCCTGATTGAATCTAAGCTGATTCTGCCTGCGCACATTGCCCACATCGATTTTAAGCCGGTAAAACCCGGCAGTTGGCGTGATCGCTTCAACCAGCGTTTCTTCGGTTTCGTCAATGGTCCTTACCGCAACTTTGTGACCCGCTGTGTGGAGTGGCGCTGGCTGACCTTATGCGGTTTTATTGCCATGCTGATCATCAGTTGGGCGCTGATTTCCGCCAACCACGTGCGTATGGTGCCCACCCCAAAAGTGCCGCACGATTTCCCGTCGGTCAGCATCGAAATGAATGAGACGGTATCTGACGAAGCCACTATCGATGCATTGAAAATAGTGGAAGCGGCTATCTGGCAGGTGGATAAAGAGATTGCCGCCGAATACGGTAGCGGCATGGTTAAGGACCTGCTGGCCTTTAACCAGGGCCGCACCGAAGCGCGTATAGTAGTGCCGCTGGTAGACGAAGACCAACGTCACTTCACCGCCTTTGAGCTGGCCCGCCGCTGGCGTGAGAAAATTCCGGAGATTCCCGGTATGAAGTCCTTTACCATTCAGGATGATGTGAACGGTGGCGGTGACGACGGAGAATTTGGTTATCTGTTATTTGGTTCAGATATCAAAACCCTGAATGAAGCCGGTCGTTATTTCATTGGCAAGTTGCAGGAACAGGAAGGCTTGTTCGATGTCAGCTCCACCATTGACCCGGCCAGCAAAGAGATCCAGATGCAGTTGTTGCCGGTGGCCTATGACCTGGGCCTGGATTTAACCAGTATTGCCAACCAGATTGGCGACAGCTTCTATGGCAGCGAAGCGCAGCGGGTCATTCGGGGCACCGAAGAAGTGCGCGTGATGGTGCGCTATCCTAAGCTGACCCGCGAACAGTTTGCCGAACTGAAATATGCCATTATCCAGACGCCATCTGGTAAGGAAGTGATGCTGGGCGACGTCGTGACCCTGAGCGAACAGCCAGGCATCAGCTATATCCGCCGCGAAGGTGGGTATCGCAGCGTGTATGTGTGGGGCAATATTGACGAAGAAAAGATTGAGCCCAATGCCGTGGTCAAAACCATTGAGGATAAACTGCTGCCAGATATGCAGGCGATGTTCCCCTCAGTGAAAACCGAACTGGGTGGCGATATTGCTGAACAGCAGGCCCAGCAAAACGAACAGATGATGTTCTTCATTGCCGGCATGATCATCGTCTACATCCTGTTGGCTGTGCCGCTGAAGAGTTACGGCCAGCCCATTATCATTATGTCGGTGATCCCTTTCAGCCTGACCGGCGCCATTTGGGGGCACTTCCTGTTCGGGCTGGATTTAAGCATGATGTCTACTTTTGGCCTGATAGCCGCGGCCGGGGTGGTGATCAACGACAGTCTGGTAATGACCGATTTTATCAATCAGCGCCGCGCCGAAGGACACCGCATATTGGATGCGGTGCTCGAAGCAGGTTGTGCCAGATTCAGGGCCATCACCCTGACCTCTATCACCACCTTCGCCGGGGTATTGCCGATTATGTTTGAAACCAGCCTGCAGGCCAGGTTTGTAATTCCCATGGCGGTCGCATTGGGTTTTGCGGTGATGTACGCCACCCTGGTGACCTTGTTGCTGGTGCCTTGCCTGTATCTGATTCTGGAAGACCTGCGTAAACCCTTCAGATATATACGCACAAAGCTGGGTGGCAAGCTCGCCCAGCAGGAAAGCCAGGACCCGGCCTTAGGCAAAAGCCACTAATACCAAGCCCGTCAAACGACGGGCTTTTTATTGCATTTCAAGACTCAGCGTGGCCGCCAGCGAATCAATACGCATAGGCAGTGGCTCTGCAGTATAGCGGCGGCTAAGCAGGCGAAAATCCAAGGCAGAATATTGACCGGCTTGCATAAACGGCATCAGACGCTTTGCTGCTGCCGACTGATTGCTGACGGAAATAGGTAACGTAATCTGCGGTTGACTTTGCAAGTCACGCAATCCGGCAAAATGTTCATCCAGCATCACCAGGGCCAGACTGCCCAGGGCCATGTGGCCACCAAAGCTGATATAGTCAGCAGGCACATGTGCGGGCTTTTGATCCCAGTTAATACCGGCAAAGCGAGTATGGTTGAGCACATCCACCCCGGCTTCCCGAGCCGCGCGCACCGCACCAAATGCCATGGGATCATTTGCTGCCCATACCGCATCAATGGGTGCCAGTCGTTTAAACAGTGCAAAAGCCACCCGATATGCCTGCGCTTCTGACCAGTTGCCATAATCCTGGTGGACCAATTCAATCTGACCGGGAAACTGATTAATAGCCTGCAGCATGCCCTGGCTGCGCTGTATGGATGACGAAGAGTGACGATCACCGTGAATAGCCAGCAGTCTGAGCGGCCGACGATGATTGGCCGCCAGCAGCGCTGTCACCATCTGATAGCCGGTATCCGCCAGGTCGGCACAAAGGGCACCAAGATAAAACCTTAACTGACGCCCCTGTAGGGCCGCTGTCAGGTCATTGTTAACCAGAAAGTAAGGGATTGCGGCACGCTCCAGGAGCGGCCAGTGCTGGTCCAGTACCCCATTTTCATTCACCAGCAGCAGATAATCGGGACGCTTCTTGATGGCCTGATGCAACAACGCCACCATCTGCACTCTGTCTCTTTGGGCGTAGTCAATATGCAGGTCAACATCCAAATCTTCGGCAGCAGCCCGCATCAAGCCACTGGTTGCCCCCCAAAAATCGCCGGTATGATCAGTTTGCGCTGAGCCTGGGTTAATAAACAACACTTTCGGGCCCGGAGCAGCATAAAGACAGGGATTGACCAACCAGCATAAAACCAACAAGGTAGCACGGCTCAATAACAAAAGGGTTCTGCAGACCAGTGTTTCGTAATCACTAACATAGCGTAAATTGCTATCTCCGTCAGGCCATTTGCCGAGCGGATACTCCTTCCTCCCCAGGCAGAGAAGATGTTAGTACCAGACATTGTTCGCAATTAGAGCCAGATAACACTTAGAGGTCATTCCATGGATCGACAAAATAGGCCCTATACCATTGATTATTAAAATAATTAGCCCACTTACCGTTGTTACAATAGCGGCGGCATTGCTCAAGATAACCGCAGAATAATTCACTGTCCCTATTGTCAGCGGTGGGAAAACCAGATTAGGTTAGGTCCAACAGTGCCAGTTATCAGTCCAGAAGTTGCCTATGCCGTCACTCAACACCTTGCTGATCCATGTCGACCACGGCGACAGAGCAGAAAGCCTGCAAAGCCAGATCCGGCGTCAATTTGTGGATAATATCCTGACCGGCGCGTTGCCAGGTGGCCGCAAAGTCCCTTCCTCGCGCAAGTTGGCAGAGCAGTTGAAGGTGTCACGTAATACCATAGTGCTGGTATACACCAGCCTGATGGAAGAGGGTTTTCTGGTCAGCCGTGAGCGCAGCGGTATTTTTGTCAATGAACAGCTCAGCCCGGCTCGCCCACAAACCAGCAACATTGCGTTAAAGTCAACCAGCGCCAGACCTTCCTTGCACCTGCCAGGTCGTTTGCTGGGCACCTCGCAACATAGTCTGGTGCGCAACTGGCGGGACTATCGCTTCCCCTTTGTGGACGGCGTGTTCGATATCTCGCTCTATCCGGTCCGGGAGCTAAAAGATGCCAACGCCAGGGCCAATGCCAGTAGTGAAATACTGCAGTGGTCCCAACTGCAGCATGACTGTGACGACCCCATGCTACTGGAACAGATTCAAACCCGCATTTTGCCAAGACGGGGGATAAGCGCCAGTGCAGACGAAATCCTGATCACCGCGGGCTCACAGCAAGCGCTGTTTCTGGTCACCCAGTTATTAGCAGATCACAATACCCGTGCGGCCTTAGAAGAGCCGGGCTTTCCTGAAGCCAGGGAATTGTTCCGTCAGCGTACCGACAAACTGGTTTATCAGGGACTGGATCTGCAGGGGATGGTAGTTGACGACAAGCTCAAGGGGTGCGATCTGATCTACACCACACCCAGCCATCAAACTCCCACCAGTGTGACCATGTCGCTAGCCAGACGTCAGGCTCTGTTAGACCTGGCTGTGCAGCAGGACAGCCTGATCATCGAAGACGATTTTGAGTTTGAAAGCAACTTTCTCGGCCAGCCTCATCCAGCCCTTCGCAGCCTCAGTGGTGGAAATCGGGTGGTGTATCTGTCCTGTTTGTCCAAAGTGCTGGCAGCCGGTCTGCAAATCAGTTTTGTGGTAGCCGAAGCAGAGGTGATTGCAGAACTGCGCAAGTTGCGCAAGCTGGTGTGTCGGACACCCTCATTAAATAATCAGCGCACCGCCGCTCACTTTCTTGCCCTGGGTTATTACGATGCCTTTATGATGCAAGTGCATAAAACCATCTATGAGCGCTGGCTGACCCTGCGCGAGGCTCTGAACATTTACCTGCCCAACTCCATCAACACCGGGCCCATTTTTGGCGGCAGCGCATATTGGATAACAGGCCCCAAAGAACTGGACGACAGCTATCTGCTGGATGCAGCGGCCAAGCAGGGCATTCTGCTGGAACCGGTACGTAGGTATTTTGCCGCCGAACAAGCACCGAAAAACTGTTTCCGCATGGGAGTAACCAGTATTAGTGCTGACCGAATTAAAGAAGGAGTGCGAAAACTGGCACAACTGATCCGTGATTTGGTAGCTGACCACGAAGAAAACCTGTCTACAGCCAAGGGCAGGTTATTAAGCCAGTCCGAGCTGGAAAACCGTCTGCCTGGCATGACCTTGTGCTGTGAAATGGTCTACGGTGTGCCTTGTGAGATCCGTCTTCTGGCAGATGGACAAATGGAAGGTGCAACCGGTGGCTATAATCCGGAAGTAGACCAAGGCCGATGGTGGATAAAAGACGGTATGTATTATCGCCAGTGGCAGTTGTGGGGCTACGGTGAAACCCACGGCTATTACGTGATTGTGGATGGCAATGAGATGAAGTGGTTTGATGCCAATTATCGCCTGGTACGCAAGCTCAGCATAGTTTGATCACCACCAGCCCCAATTTGGCCCCATCATTTAACAAAAACTGGCTCTACAGCCAGCCAGCTAAAATGCCTATTGTGCTAGTAAACCGCGCCTGTACTGGAAGACCTTATGGATCATTTTTCCCTTGCCGCCATGCAACTTGCATTACCGCCTGGCAATAACCTGGCGCTGATCAGCCAGAAAATCCGCCACGCCAAAGCAAGATTTCCCTGGCTGAATATGCTGGTACTCAGCGAGCTGTGTATTGATGGTCCATCCATTACGCACGCAGTAGCTTTCCCGTCTCAGGCCGAGCAAGCCTTACAAGCACTGGCTAGTGAACTGAATGTGTGGATTGTCACAGGCTCTCAGTTCGAACAAGCCGATGGCCAGGTGTACAACACCAGCTCTGTGATTAATTGTCAGGGACAATTGCTCAATCGCTATCGCAAGTTATTCCCGTTCCAGCCGTATGAACAAGGAGTCACGCCGGGTCGCGACTTTGTGGTGTTTGACACCCCTGCCGGGCGTATTGGGCTGGCTATCTGTTATGACCTATGGTTTCCGGAAGTGGCCCGAGCATTGGTTTGCATGGGTGCCGAAGTGCTGCTCTATCCGACCATGACAGGCACCATAGACAGGGCCCAGGAGCTAAATATGGCCCTGGCCACTGCGGCCATGCAGCAATGCTATGTGGTGGCGGTTAACGGTGCTGGCAGCCATGGCAATGGTCAGTCCATTGTGGTGGGGCCCGATGGTCGCTGCCTGCATCAGGCCGGAGAGAACGAAGAGATTATTCCTCTGGAACTGGATCTCGGTTGGGTCAGGCGCAGTCGAAAACGTGGCCTGGACAACCTTGGACAGCCACTGAAAAGCTTTCGCGACAGCCAGGTGGTGTTTCCTCAGTACCAGCAAGACAGTCCGTTGGCCGCATTGAACGACCTGGGACCACTGACCATACCAGATTAACAACCATCAGTTTAGCGCCTGAAACTGGCCCCATAGATAGAGCCAAACTGGCGCTAGGGCGACACAACTGGTTGTTCTAGGCTGAACCCACTAGAACAAAAAAACATCCCTTGCCGGAGAAAAAAGATGCAACACCCCTCAGTAAAACTCCACAAGTTGTCTGGCGCCATTGCCAGTGCATTAATGCTGACCCCGTTCAGCCCCATGAGTCTGGCCCAGGAACAGGCCTCGCCCAATAAGGATGTGGAAGTCATTGAGGTTACGGCAAACAGGCGGGTACAGAACATTCAGGAAGTGCCTTACAACATATCGGCTATTTCCGGCGCTGAGCTGGAAAAAGAGAACATAGTGGATGCCAGCGAGATGATGCGTAATGTGGCCGGATTGTCGGTGGTAGATCGTGGCTACCGCAACTCTGGCAATGTCAACGGGGTGGTCATCCGCGGTGTAAACGTAGATGGGGCCACCAATGGAGATGTAGCCTTGTCTTCAGTGGCACCGGTGGCCACCTATATCAACGATACGCCGTTGTACGCAAATTTCATTCTTAAAGACATAGAGGCCGTAGAGGTGTTGCGCGGTCCACAAGGCACACTTTATGGCTCTGGCTCATTGGCAGGTACCGTACGCTACCGCATGAACCGTCCGCAAACCGACGAATTTAGCGGTCAGGTATCGGCCGCCTATGGCCAGACTAAAGGCTCTGACGGCAACAACCTGAATCTGGATCTGACTGTCAATGTGCCCCTTACCGAACGTCTGGCCCTGCGTGCCAATCTGGGCAAAATAGATAATGACGGCATTGTCGATTACGTCAATCTCTATCAGCTTAACGATGCCGGTGCGCCGGTGGCACAAAATGGCGATATTGCCACTGGCGGCCCACAGTTTACCAGTAAGAAAGAC
Organism: Bowmanella denitrificans; assembly: GCF_039522935.1. Lineage (NCBI taxonomy): Bacteria > Pseudomonadati > Pseudomonadota > Gammaproteobacteria > Alteromonadales > Alteromonadaceae > Bowmanella > Bowmanella denitrificans. The sequence goes on from NZ_BAAAEI010000001.1 coordinate 270,055, forward strand.
GCCGATACGGTAGACATTAACTATGGTCGGGTGTCAGTAGCTTTTGACCTGAACGAACGCTTTCATATTCTGCTTGCCCACCAGTGGCAGGATGATGACATTGGCGGGCGCCGTCAGGTAACCCGCGGAACGAACTGGGTGTCAGGCAGTGAACAGCGCTACGGTGAGTATGAAAATGGCGCAGTGCAATTGGAACCCTCCAGCCGGGATGTCGCCATGACCGCACTGGAAATGGAATGGGATCTTGGCTTTGCCACGCTCACCTCAAGTACCTCTGATTATTCGCACGAGGGCGATTCGGTCAGCGATAACAGTGGCTTTTACGCCAATCAGAACTGGTTTGCAGATCTTTACTATGGTTCTCCCCGTCCCATGGCCAAAGCCGTGCGTGGCTATCGCGATGAGGCATTTGTTCAGGAACTCCGCCTGGTGTCTAATCAGACCTGGAATGGTCTGGACTGGATAGTAGGTGCCTACTATATGGACCAGGACAGCTTTTCCTATCAGGACAGCTTTATGCCAGGTTACCAGGAATGGGCCTCAGCAGCTTTTGCCTGGTGGCCAACGATGGCGGATTACGGTATGGCTTTTACCGACCAGGACTTTCGCTATCGCCGTATGCAGAACTTTAAGGACAAAGCTCTGTTTGGTGAGCTGACCTACCATATGTCAGCCGATTTACGGGTCACTCTGGGTGTCCGTAGTTTCGACAGCGAATTCGTCAATGACACTGAATTGTCGCTGCCTATCTGGCCGGCGCTGGGCGCGGAACCCCGATTTGTAACGGATGAGAGCGACACGCTGTTCAAGCTCAATCTGGCCTATGATCTGGCCGACAAGCACATGGCTTACTTTACCCTGGCCGAAGGCTACCGCCGTGGCGGTGCCAATGCCGTGCCGCTGGAAGGTAGTTTGGCCGAGCGCCCCGAATGGCAACAGTATGATGCCGACAATGCCATTAACTATGAACTGGGCATCAAAGGCAGCCTGGGTGACAGTGGACATAACTATAACCTGTCGCTGTACCGCATAGACTGGGATGATCCACAGCTCAATACAGCTTCCACCTGGGGCTTCTTCACCGTGGCTAACGGTGACACGGCTCGCACCCAGGGGTTGGAGTTTGAACTGAAGGGCTATATTACTGACAGTCTGCGCTATGTACTTGGTTATGCCCATGTGGATGCCAAGTTAACCGGCGATTTCCTGGTGCCGTCATCGGTGGATGCTGAAGCGGCCACCCGTATCGCCGCCAGAGACGGTGACAGATTACCCTCCACACCGAAAAATATGCTGAGTTTGTCACTGGATCATACCTACAGGTTAAACGGCGACTGGTATCTGATTAGCGCCATTAACGGCTATTACCAGTCAGATTCCCTTAACTTCCTGGGCGATAGCCCACAGTTACAAGCAGAAATTGATGGTTTTTCCATCTGGAATGCCAGCGCCCGATTAAGCAGTGATAACTGGGATTTGGTGTTGTATGTGAAGAACCTGTTTAACGAAGAAGGCGTCACAGGCTTGTTGCCAGAAGCCTATATGGGCACCGACCCGGCCGAAAACTTCTATGGTAATGCGTCAAAGGATTATATATCACTGCCGCGCACCATCGGCCTGTCCGCCACTTACCGGTTCTGATAGGCTGAGTGGACCACCAATGTTGGACGTGAGTATGAGCAGCACTGCCAGCCCAGAAGTGTCTACTGAACAGCAAGGCCCGCACAGGGCCAATGAACTGCAAAGGGCCAGAATCTTGTATCAGGCCAATCAGTTTAACGCCCTGGATGACCTACTGGATAAGTTGGTTGCCATACCTTGCAGCTCAGCCACCGAATTGGCTGAACTTGCCTTTCTGGAAAATCTGCGCGGTCGCCTGCAAAGTGCGGAAAAACATTATCGCCAGGCTCTCACACTGGCTCCGCAGCAAGGGGGGCTGCACTTCAACCTGGCCACGGTGCTGCGCTATCAAGGCAAACTGAATGACGCAGAACAGCAACTTGAATTGGCTATTAGCCTTAATCCCCTGGATGCCGAAGCCCATTTGCTACTGAGCCAGCTGCGTACCCAAAATCCGGGTCATCAGCATATTCCCCGTTTGCAGCAGGTGTTGGCACAACCAAATCTAACGTCGCTGGCCAAGGCGCAGTTGCACTATGCCTTGGCCAAGGAGCAGGAAGATCTGGGTTTGCACGCACAAAGCTTCGCCTCGCTACGTGTCGGCGCCGCCCATAAACGGGGCAATATGCGTTACCAGGTGCAAGGGGATATCGACACTTTACAGCAGTTGCAAGCGACCTTTGACGCTGATTGGCTGACGAACACCGCAGATGGCTATGCCAGCCATGAACCGATATTTATTCTCGGTTTACCTCGCACCGGCTCTACTCTAGTGGAACGCATTCTTAGCGCCCACAGCGAAGTGCACAGTGCTGGGGAATTGAACAACTTTGCCTTAACCATGATGGCTCAGTGCCGCTCTGTGTACCAAAAACCGCCGACCAATAAGCAAGAATTAGTGGGAATGACAGCGGCCCTGGATATGCATATGCTGGGCAGGGCATACCTGCAAAGTACTCGCCCAGACACCGGAAAACATGCGCACTTTATAGACAAACTGCCACTTAATTCTTTGAACCTGGGTTTGATCGCCAAGGCGCTGCCCAACGCCAGACTGATTTATGTACGCCGTCACCCCATGGATAGTTGCTACGCTATCTATAAGCAACTATTCACCCAAGGCTACCCCTTTTCTTACGATTTAGGCGAACTGGCTAACTACTATATTGCTCATCACCAGTTAATGCAGCACTGGCAGACAGTGCTTGGGCAAAGACTCTATTGCCTTGACTATGAAGCTCTGGTGCATGAACCGCAAACACAGATTCAGGCCCTACTGAGCTATTGCCGGCTATCCTGGCAGGATAGTTGCCTGGCGTTCCATCAGCAACCTGAACCCAGCAAAACCGCCAGTGCCACCCAGATTCGCCAGCCGCTGTATCGCAGTTCGGTAGGCAACTGGCTGCATTACCAAAATGAGTTAGCTGAATTACGCCAAACCCTGCTCAAGGCAGGTATTGCATGCTAAGAGCAATGGTTTGGTTACTTTGCCTGTGCAATGGCTATGCCGTGGCTTTGCCACCGATGGCCGCCTGGTTGGCCGATCCCGATGGAATAGACAGCCATATTCAGGCGCCACTGAGTTATCAGCAGCTACTGGATAATAGGGCGAAACCAGGTAAAACAACGTCTCAGGGGATGATGTCACTACACCAGGCAAAGCCTGCCCGTCAATTGCTGCACAAGGGTCAGCCCGAGAAAAATGCCAGACAATTGCCCGCTATGCAGGCACGCTGGTATCTCACCAGCCAAGGGCAGGCATTGTCCTTGAATGCATCCATTCAAATACCAAACCAGGGCCGCTGGGACTATGTGATAGGAAATGGCCGCCATTGGCCCGTGCCTGACACTGACGATATTTATCTGGTTGCGCCCTTACATCTGATTGAGAAAAATCAGAACTGCGTACACAATGGTGTTTTAACCCTGCGCTTGCCAGAATCTGGCGGCACAGGCCGTTACTTTTATCAGATCAGCAGTGAAACCTGTGCCTACTACCAGGCAGATTTATGGGGCAGCGGCAAGCTCGATTGGCAGCCAATGTTGCAGCCCGACGCTGACGATGCGCAAAACGCTTTCCAACACTGGCAACAAACCGCGCCGTTGAGCCCGCAGCAATTTGCCAGGCTTTTTCCTGATGCCGATATCGACACACTCATGCTGAAGGACAAGGTCACGGATATCAGTATGCTGGGGTGGGTGCATCAGGGGCTACATGTACAGACTCATTGCCCCACCAGGGCAGGCAACTACCCATTTTGCCGACAATTGTTGCTGCCGTCTTATTCCACTGCCAAGTCGTTTATCGCTGGCAACGGGCTGATGTACCTTAACGCTTTGCATCCTGGCCTTAAAGACGCCCCGATAAGCCAATTTATTCCGCAGTGTAGCGCTCAGAGCTGGCAGGAGGTGACCTTGCAAGACCTGCTGAATATGCGCAGCGGCCACTTTCTTGCCACTGGCTATGGTGAAGACGAAGGTGCACCGCACAGCGCCAGATTCTTTGAGGCCATAACCCATAAGGACAAAATCACCTACGCTTGCGGACAGTTTCCGCGACAGGCTCAGCCGGGCGAGCAATTTGTGTATCACAGTTCAGATACCTATTTACTCGGTGCAGCGCTGCAAACCTTTGTAAAGCAACAGTACGGGCAGGAGCATGAGCTGATCCGTGATGTACTGTTTGCAGGCCTGTATCAGTCTTTATCCCTAAGCGAGGTAGCCAGGCACCACCGACACAGTCAAGGGCAACCCGCCATGCCATTTTTCGGTTATGGTAGCCTGCTCTACGTCGATGATTTATTGGCCATTGCCCGGTTTACCCAGCAGCAACAGTATGCAAGCAGACCACTGCTTGACCCCGTTATGCTGGCCCAGGCATTGCCCAGTCAGCAGGGCCGGGGGCTGGCTACCGGCTTTGACAAACTGGCTTACAGTCAGGGTTACTGGGCGCTGGATGTTAGTGCTGAGCTTGGTTGTCAAACGCCGACCTGGCTGGCGTTTATGTCGGGTTACGGCGGTATTACTGTGGTGCTGCTGCCGGACAACCGGCTGTTTTACTATTTCAGCGACGGTCAGGTTTTTAAATGGCTGAGCGCCATCGAAGCCTTGCACAGTCTGTCGTCTATTTGCCAGCAGGATGTTTAAGAGGTATCAATCATGAACAGCCAGGCTCTTACGTTGACCAAGTATCATGTGGCCCCAGCCGGGGCGCCGGCCAAAATATTCCTGGCCTTTTTGGCCACCGCTGGCATCTTCTACATCAATATTATGCCGGCACTGGTCAGCGGCCTGATCGATGACTTAGGTTTTAGCAATCAACAGGCGGGATACATCAGCTCCGCCAATCTGTATGGTGCCTCGCTCGGCGCATTGGCGGCAGTGGCTTTAGTCAGGCGCATTCACTGGAAACAGTGGAGTTTTGTTCTACTGCTAGGAATTCTGGTTCTCGACTTTGCCTCAATATATCTGACCCAGCCGGTTATGCTGGCCGCATTACGTTTCTTGCATGGCCTGGTAGGCGGCTTGTTAGTGGGCATTGGCTTCGCGGTGATTTCCCGTACCGGTGACGCAGACCGGGCCTTTGGCTATTTGCTGTTTATACAGTGGGGATTTGGCGGTCTTGGACTGATGTATCTGCCGGGTCTGGTGCCGGACTATGGCGTGGCGGTGTTGTTTTACGCACTGATGCTGTTTACTGCCGTTACCTTGCTGATGCTGCCGTTTTTACCTGATTTTGCCATTGCACAGACTCGCCCAGCATCAACCGGTGAATTTCGCCCGGGTAAGGCATTACTGCTAACCCTCACAGCAATTTTCCTGTTTCAGGCTGCTAATATGGGCCTGTTTGCCTATGTTATCGGCCTTGGCCGAAACAAAGGGTTGACTCTGGAATACATCAGCCCGGCTCTGGCACTGGCCAGTTGGATTGCCCTGGCAGGTTCGGCATTGGTGATAGCCCTTGGCACCAAACACGGTCGAACCAGGCCACTGCTGATAGGTATTCTGATTACCGCACTGGCCACCTGGTTACTGCATTACAGCGGCTATCACTGGGTATATGGTGGTTTCAATATTCTAATTGGCATAACCTGGGCCTTTGCTCTGCCGTATTTGTTTGGCATGTGCTCGGAACTGGATCCCAGCGGCAAGCTGGCGGCACTAGGTGGATTTTGTTCCAAGATGGGTCTGGCCAGTGGACCTTTGGTAGCAGGCATACTACTGGGTGAAAATAATTATACTGCCGTTATCAATGCCGCCGCGGTTGGCCTGTTGCTGTGTGCAGCAGCAGCCATCTGGCCAGCCAGGGGGCTGGATAGTGCCAGTCGCAAACCTGACTAGGGATTGTTTATTTTTCAAGTATAGGTTTTAGCCGGTTTACAACGCAGGGCGACAGGTATAATGGGCACAAGCCAAAGGGTGCAACACGTAGGCAAGTTCACTGAACTGCGTTAGCTGTGCACGGCTTGCCAGATACGCATAAAAGCGGACACTTTGTCCTGCTCCCGAGCAGCCTGACGGGTTACCAGGCTGTATTCAACATCATAAAAACGCTTGTGTGGCTGAATAGCCCGTAGCTTGCCTTGTGCCAGCCAGGGCGCAGCATAGTCGGCAGGGAAAAAGCCCAGATAACCACCGGATTGCACCAGTGCCATACGGGCATCGAAATGATAGGCCCGTGCAGCGCGGTTTAACTGGTTAAGCTGCTCACGCCCCTGGGCGTTTACCTCGACTCCCGGATACACCACCGGATAATCCCTGACCTGCTGATCGGAAATCTGCTGTTCGGTCAGAGCAAATAACGGGTGTCCAGCCGCGCAATACAAAAACAGCGGTTGATGATAGACCTGCTGGTATTGCAAGCCTTCAATCTGACGGTAACCCGGAAACAAACCGATATGACACTGATCTTTAAGCAGCATTTGCTCAATACTGTTAATACCGTTTACATCCACGACCACATGCAGTTTTGGTTGTTCCTTTTGTAATGTGCCCAACACCGTCGCCAGACGAATCTGTGGCGATAGTGCCACTTCGTCACTGCATTGAATAACCAGCTCGCCGCTAATTTCGCCCGCCACTGTGGCCACTGTGGTGGCGAATCTATCCAGCGATGCAAACAGCATAGTCGCAGCGTCATACACCTGTTGCCCCGCACTGGTCAGGCAAAAGCCAGCCCGACCGCGGTTACAAAGCTTCAGACCCAGGCGTTGTTCCAGATTGCCCATATGCACACTAATGGTGGAACGGGACAAATTCAGTTCGGATTCTGCCGCGGAAAAACCACCGCATTGCACCACAGTGCGAAACACCCTCAGCAGGCGTAAATCATATTCGCTAACAGGTTTGGGCAGCACCGGTGACTTATACATACAATGTTTGAATTACTTAAACCTTAATTTTGATAGTTTAATATTTATCTGCATAAAAGTTCAGGGCTAAATACAGTGAATTTGTTTAGCTGACCAAGACTTATGCTGACCTTACAAGACCCGACATTGTTAAAAACTCAAAGTTACCTAAACGGAAGCTGGCATGATGCCAGCGCCTACTTCAGTGTGCACAACCCGGCTGATGGCAGTCTACTGGCCGAGGTAGCCGATGGTGGCGTTGAACACTGTCAGTTGGCCATAGCAGCGGCCAGTCAAAGCCAGGCTGACTGGGCCGCCCGGCCCGCCGCCGAGCGGGCGCGTTTGCTGCGCCGCTGGTTTGAGCTGCTGCTGAACCATCAGGAAGATCTGGCCCGTTTAATGACTGCTGAGCAAGGTAAGCCGCTGGCCGAGGCTCGCGCCGAGGTGGTGTACGGCGCGTCTTATATCGAGTGGTTTGCCGAAGAAGCCAAGCGCCTGTATGGCGATACCATACCCGCTCCATCCGGCGATAAGCGCCTGTTGGTCATTCGCCAACCGGTGGGGGTAGTAGCCGCCATTACGCCCTGGAATTTTCCCAATGCCATGATTACCCGTAAGGCCGCTCCGGCCCTGGCCGCTGGCTGCAGTATTGTGGTGCGTCCAGCGGAGCTAACGCCGTTGTCGGCATTGGCACTGGCTGAACTAGCTAATCGTGCTGGCATTCCCGCCGGCGTTTTTAATGTGGTAACCGGCGCTGATGCCAAAGCCATGGGCGAAGTGCTAACCCGCCATCCGGCGGTCAACAAATTTTCCTTTACCGGCTCCACGGCGGTGGGCAAACAACTGATTAGCCAATGTGCCGATAGCGTCAAACGGGTTTCTATGGAGCTCGGTGGCAACGCCCCTTTTATTGTGTTTAGCGACGCGGATCTGGACGCCGCAGTCGCTGGTGCCATCGCCAGTAAATTCCGTAACGCCGGTCAAACCTGCGTATGTGCCAACCGTTTGCTGGTACAGCAAGATATCTATACCGAATTTGCCAATAAACTGGTGTCGGCCGTGCACAAGCTGCAACTGGGCAGGGGCGATAAGGAAGGCGTGCATGTCGGCCCCATGATCCATGCCCGTGCCGCTGCGCGGGTCAATCAACTGGTGCAAGATGCCCTGGCACAAGGTGCAACCTGCCTGACAGGCGGACCGAGGACAGATTTAGGTGACAACTATGTTGCCCCGACCATACTCTGTGGTGTCAGCAATCAGATGGCGGTGGCACAGCAGGAGATTTTTGGTCCGGTGGCACCGCTGATTGCATTTAACGATGAAGCCGAGGCTATTGCTTTGGCCAATGACACCGAGATGGGGCTGGCAGCTTACTGCTACACCCGCGATATTGGTCGCGCCTTGCGTATGGGCGAACGTTTGGCTTACGGTATGGTAGGCCTGAATGAAGGAATTATTTCCAATGTGGCTGCGCCTTTTGGTGGCATTAAGGCCTCAGGCAATGGTCGCGAGGGCTCCAAATACGGTTTGGACGAATATACTGAAATCAAGTACCTATGCCTGGGTGGCATAGAACAGTTTTAAAGGACATTATCATGACCCGCAATGCACAACTTCAGGCCAGAAAAGAACAGGTCATCGCCCGTGGCCAGGGCAACCTTTACCCCATTTATGTGAAAAAGGCCCTCAACGCCGAGCTATGGGACGAAGACGGCCAGCGTTATATCGACTTCGGCACCGGTATTGCGGTGTGCAATACCGGCCATAACCACCCTAAAGTCAGCGCAGCGGCCAAGGCCCAGATCGATGACTTTTCCCATAGCTGTGTGATGATCAACCCTTACGAAGAAGCCGTGGCTCTGGCCGAACAACTTGTGAGCCATACCCCTGGTCCCTCTGCCAAGAAGACCATTTTTGTTACCACCGGCGCCGAAGCGGTGGAAAATTGTATTAAGATTGCCCGCGCCCATACCGGTCGTCGTGGGGTGATTGCTTTTAATGGCGGCTTTCACGGCCGTACCAATCTGGCCATGGCCCTGACCGGTAAGGTCAGCCCGTATAAATACCAGTTCGGCCCCTTTCCTGCCGATATTTACCATGTGCCCTTCCCCACCGCTTTGCATGGTATCAGTGAAATCGACAGCCTAAAGGCCATTGAAACCCTGTTTAAAGTGGCCATTTCCCCCACAGATGTGGCCGCCATTATTATCGAGCCGGTACAGGGTGAAGGGGGCTTTTATATGGCCTCGACCGCCTTTTTACAGGCGCTGCGTCAGCTTTGTGACCAGCACGGTATTGTGCTGATTCTGGACGAAATTCAGACCGGCTTTGGCCGTACCGGCAGTATGTTCTGTCATCAACAGGCCGGCATTGAGGCGGATTTAATGACAGCTGCCAAAGGTATTGCCGGCGGATACCCGCTGGCCGCTGTGGTGGGCAAGGCAGATATTATGGATGCACCACTACCCGGCGGCCTGGGTGGCACCTATGGTGGTTCACCGGTTGGCTGTGCCGCAGCCCTGGCAGTACTGGATGTACTTGAAGAAGAACGGCTGATTGAACGGGCTAACTGGATCGGTGAGCAGTTTAAGGCACGCCTGCATGCCCTGCAGGGTGAGTTTCCCCAACTGGTTGGCGAGGTCAGGGTCAAAGGCGCGATGGTAGCCCTGGAACTGGTGAAAAACGGCGATGCCCACCAACCCAATATAGATCTGACCAAAGCCTTGGTAGCCAATGCACCGGCCCATGGGCTGATTCTGCTGTCCTGCGGCTTTTACGCCAATGTGATCCGTTTCCTGCCAGCCCTGACCATCCCTGAGGCGCATTTGCAGGAAGGCCTGGATGCGTTTGACAAACTGTTCAGGGAACTGGCTGTAGCGGCGTTGGCGGCTTAGACGTTGGTTTTAACTACGAAAAGCACAATGTTGAGGAAAGGCCAGGGGCACTGCCCCTGTGCCCCTGACTAGATATCGGCTTTATCTGGCTTGAACCACAACAGCCGCAGATTCCTTTACATGCTATTGCGCAAAAGCCTCTTCAGGGTTAATCAGACACTGTTCTACAAGTGTCGTTTTGTTAGCACGATTCATGGCAAGATGAAGAAGGCTAACGTCCATATTGGTCATGCCATCCATCTCACTTCAGTCAATATTTTGTGATCTGTTCTACTGAAACGTGTTTTGATGTTGTGATAATGCCCACACCCGGTATTTCTCTTACTCAGGTGCGTTGACACTTTGCTTCTATTTAATGAATTTACCTTAACGTTATGCCAACCCTATCCTCTTGCTTATGACAACGTATCCACCTTGATACATTGTCTGGTTAGCTGAGAGGAAGGTTTTTCTACTCTATTAACCGTTGCCTGCCAGCTTACCATTGTTTATGTTGAGGCGATGTGCGGTTTAAAAGTTATAAATAGAAAGGAAGGTGAATGCCTGCCGCCAATAAAGATTCTCTAATTCGTTTATTAACCATGATGCAGATGATCCCTTTATACCCTCGATGGATAACGGCTAAATCATTGCATCAAGGGCTTGCCGATCAAGGATATGATGTAACCAAAAGAACTATCGAGCGAGATCTTAATCGTTTTTCCACCATACTGGGATTGGTCTCTGTAGACTCGCCAGAGGGCAATAAGTGGTCATATTCACGGGATACACAAGTATCCTTTCTGCCAGCCTTGTCGAATGCAGAAGCCTTGTCACTTAAAATGGTTCAACAGCATTTGAATCATCACCTTCCGCCATTTTTGTTTACTAACATGCAAGCCATGTTCAGCAAGGCTGAAAGGGTGCTACAGGACAGCCACAACCTTAGTCACTGGGTGTTTAAAGTAGCCGTCGTCCCCCCCGGGATCCCTATCCGGCCGCATCAGGACGACCCCAATGTTATCGCTACTTTATATCGTGGGCTGTTGGAAAATCGGAAAGTTAAAATCCGCTACCGCAATCAAAAGCAAGACTACAGCGTTTCATTGCTGGGATTGATTGTACGTGACAATAAACTGGTATTTGTGTGTTACTACGAAGGATTTAAAGACACCCGTATGATACTGGCCCATCGTGTACGCTCAGCTGAATTAGAAGATGAGAAACACAGCGAAGCGTTCGACCTGCAGCAGTATGCCCAATCAGGTCAGCCGGGTAGTGCTATCACCAACGAAGACATCACTCTTGAAATGGAAGTAAGGGGGTATGTTAAATTGTTGCTGAGCGAATCAACCATTGGCAAGCACCAGTCAATGCAAACCAAAGATGAATGCTGGTCGTCAGTCAGTGTGATGTTGCCTTACACTCGAGAGTTAGAGCATTGGCTGATGTCCCATATTAATGACATTAAGATAATCGGACCACAAAGTCTAAAACAGTGAATCCTGAAAGCCTTGACGGAAGGGCTTGAGCAAAATGCCTAAACCTAACCTGTCAAAATCCAAAGTCATGGCATACCGGCAATGTCCCAAAAGATTGTGGTTGCAGATTCATAAGTCTGATGTCGCCCAGGTGTCAGCTCAGTCTAAGGCGAGCTTTGCAACAGGTAATCAGGTGGGAAACATTGCGATTCAACTATATGACCCAGACAACCTGCAGCAAATCCTAGATCCTTTTACCGATGGCTGGGAATCGGCAATGGATACAACTCAGGAGTGGATAAAGGGCAAGCATCCTATCTTTGAAGGCACTTTTGCGATAGATGGGGCATTGGCGCTGGCCGATGTATTGAAACGGGATGGATCCACTCGCAGCAAACAGTGGCATATGGTGGAAGTGAAGTCTGCCACTTCAGTAAAAGATATCCATATCGAAGATACTGCCTTTCAGTACTTTGTGGTGAGTCGAAGTGGCGTCAAGCTTTCCGGGGTAAGCCTCGCCTGTATCGATAGCAATTGGACCTACGCCCGTGAAGGGGATTATCGGGGCTTGCTAAAAGAACACGACTTAACGGAACAGGCCAGAGCACTGCAAGGCGATGTCGAGGTTTGGTTGGCTGACGCCCACCGCGTTGCCCGACAACGCAAAGAGCCCGATGTGAACATGGGCAATCAATGTAATAAGCCTTACGAATGCGAATTTAAAGCTTATTGCAGCAGGCATATCGAACAGCCTGAATTTCCAGTGGAGTGGCTTCCAAGACGTTCGGGAAAACTTAAAGCCTTTATTGAAGAAAATCAGATTTCTGATATGCGTGAGGTGCCAGATCACATGCTGAACGGTAAGCAGATTTTGGTTAAAGAGTGCACGGTAGATAACGAATATTTTCTGGATGAGGAAGGGGCACAGCAGGCCCTCAGCCAGTGCCGCTATCCACTGTATTTTCTGGATTTTGAAACCATTAACTTTGGTGTGCCGCGCTGGGTGGGTACCCGCCCTTACCAACAAATCCCCTTTCAATATAGCCTGCACAAGATTTCTGATAACGGCGCAACCACTCATAAAGAGTTTTTGGATTTATCCGGCAATGACCCGAGTTTGCCATTTGCAGAGCAACTGATTAAAGACTGCGGCAAGCGAGGCTCTATTCTGGTGTACAACCAGGCCTTTGAGAAAAAACGTATTGAAGAGTTGTCAGAAGGTTTCCCACATCTGGCGGAAGAACTGCTGGCATTGAATACGCGGGTGGTTGACCTACTGCCTGTTTGCCAGAATTTTTATTACCACCCCGAACAGCATGGCAGCTGGAGCATTAAAAAGGTATTGCCTAATATGGTGCCGGAACTAAATTATGCTGAACTGGACGGTGTGCAACATGGTGGCGCCGCCATGGAAGCCTTTGTCGAAGCTATCCATCCAGAAACCAGTGACGAGCGAAAACAGGAGTTGGATAGTCAACTACGCGAATACTGTAAACTTGACACTTGGGCCATGGTAAGGATTTGGGAATATATTACCCTAACTCAATTGATTGAATAGGAAGTACTATGCAACGCGCCACAAAAGGCAACTTAAAAAATATAATCATAGATGCTATTTTAAGTTCAGCTGATGAGTATTATGAAATGGCAGGTGTGCCAATCTATAAGGCTCCAGAATATTTTTTAAATGTAAATGTAGCTAAAACAATTGCAGAACAGTTCCCAAAAGTTGGTTACAGACTGGAAATGCAAGTTAAAGAACTTATGTCTCTTTTCGATATTTCAGATAAAGAAGTCTTGAACCCAGATTTACTTAGATTCTCAGGAAACTTCGATTTACTTTTAATCTCCAGGGATAATCTAAAACCGCGGCATGTAATTGAGCTTAAAAGGCACCTAGGGCGGCGTGCAATGAAAATAGAAGCCAGGCGCATCGCCGCCTTGTGCATCCAAAATCATTTTAGAAAGCAGCTAAAGACAGGATTTATAGTAACAATCAGTAGGATCAAGAGCAAAACCTCCAGGGCCATTCCTGCGGATGAAAAGATTGAATCTCGTATAGATGATGTTCAAGATGAGATTGCTAACTTGGGAAACTTTTCAGTTTCTGGATTATATTACCATTGTAAAAATGGTGAATATGGGTATGGAGAGCATGAATCTCTATTGGTATCCGTAATTGAGATAAAACTTTTGGAATAATTTCATTTCAAACCTATTTAAGTTGTTAGTGAACAATAATGTATTGTGTTATCTGTCTGAATTATTATTTCAGATGATTTTTCTGAGGAGTTTAAATTATGCAGAAAAATAGTTAAAAAGGTTTTTACTTTCAAGTTAAAGCCATTCACCAGTAAGTACTGGCAGACTGAAATTTCGATGGATTTATTCCATCTAGACAAATGAACCGTGACTTTATGCTAACGGGGAGGTGCGAGCTCTGCCCAACGCCTTCCCTTAGCACTAGATTAATTACCCTACCTTAGTGCACAAAACCAATAGGGCGGCTCATGCCTTTGACCTTGTAACTATGCTCCTTAGCCAGCAATTCCAAACAGATACCAACGCTTCGTTGCCCGGTTAGGCTGCTTTTACGCTTAATCACTGAAAAATCACCGGGAGTGAGCCTGGGCATTGTTTGCAACTTTGCCATAGCCGACCTGGGTAGTGATTTACATCCCGACACCTCAAGTAGCAAGATTGCAGCCTGGTCAGGTGTCAGATAGTCAAACTCCAGTTTAAAATCAAAGCGTCTGGCCATAGCCCGGTCGAGCCGCTGCTCAAAATTGGTTGAAGCGATTAAAATGCCCTGAAAACACTCTATTTGCGTCAGCAGCTCGTTGACCTGGGATGTTTCCCAACTGCGTTGATGCAAACTTCTGTCTGTCAGCAAGCTGTCAGCTTCATCCAACAGTAAAATGGCGCTTTCCCGAGTGGCCTTTCTAAACACCTCAGCAATGTTTTGCTCTGTTCCTCCGACATACGGATCCAACAAATCCGACGCTCTGGTGTGGTGCAAAGGCATCTCTATCAGGCCAGATAAATAATAAGCAAAGCCGGTTTTGCCAGTGCCCGGTGGACCAAAAAGTAATAATCGTCCTTGTTTGGAGCGTGCCAACATTTGCTGAATATCTACCAAACGGTCCCCTTTTAAATTGGTTAATTCGGGTCGGTAGGTGGTTTCTGACACATATCCGCTTTTTTCCAAGTTCTCCCCCAGAGGCTGCAATTGCCCTTCCAATAACGCTTCTATACAAGACTGCGCTTGTTCTTGGCGGTATCCGAGGGCTGAGGCAACTTTAGCCGCGGAAGCAATATGGCCCTGGGTTAACGCCCCATGTGATGCAAGCCTGTCGCAAAATACCTGTGCCACTTTTAACTTGCCCAATTGTTTTCGATACATCTTAGCCTTTTGGGACATAGTGGGAGGATCCACTTTTACTACCATATCGAAACGGCGCAGCAATGACGGTTCAATGTGCTGGATCCAATTGGTGATCCAGATGGTGGGAACCACTGAATCTTCCAGCAACTCGTTAAGCTGTATTTTGGAACTTACATCTCCCAATAACGTTTTTTCAAAGATGTCCTCGCATTCATCGACGCAGAGCATGGTATTGTCGACCCTGGACAATATCTTTTGAGCCAATCTAACTTTGCTGGTGCGCGAAGGCTTTCTTCCACTCAGGTCATTTTCTAAATTGTCCACACTAAATAAGTTTCCGTTTGCGTGCTTAGCAACGAGTCGAGAGAGTTGAGTCTTTCCCGTCCCCGGAGGACCGTAGAGTAAGATATTGACACCTCGCTCCCTTTTTTTCAGGCAAATAGCGAGATAATTGATTACTGGATCGATTTCGAGGTGGGCATAATGGCCTTTGTTTAGATGGCACTTGGGGTTACGGGATACCACTGCATTTAATAAGCTATCTGCAGTTAGTAGCCCATTGCATAGTAGAAGCTCCCTGATCGTATAGTCTATATCCAAGTCTAGGTACGCAATCCGTGGCAGCACGATTGTCCCCAGTACACCATTTTCGTTAAATGCCTTGACAAAGGAAGTAGCTGGTTGCTTTAACATACGAGCAAGCCCTGACGTACCATGCTTGTCTGTATCGATAAGCATATCGGTGAATCGACAATAGTCGCCGTCTAACTGCCGGGCAAGAGCGAATTCAAGCAGCGCAGACTCTGCGTCATTCAAATTCAGCAACTCTGCCAACCTAGCGAGATTCTTTGCGATTTGAAGTGGATAAGGTATAGCCTCAGCCAGAGTAATAACAGTATAAACCAGCCAATCCCATTGCAGACTTTGTACGTCCGCTAACTCACTGAAGCCTTTTACTATTCCTCTGAATCTGGGCTTGAAGATAGACTCCAACCAGTCAAAAACATCGTTATTTCGTCTACTGACTATCAGCCACTGACGGCGTACCCAAGGTTGAGTCACTATCCTCGACAATATATGAAATTGGAACTGCGTGGTGATATTGGTATCAAGTAAGTATTTTGCTGCCGTCTCTGGAGTAAACCAGCTTTGCCAATCTTCCAATAATACTCTGCCAACCCGCATCTGTTTATGGAAGGTAGACTCAAAATCCCGGATTTGCTCAAACGGAGAGATATCGGATTCTTCGCATCTCGCTTCCAACTGTTGAGTTTCTTTCAATGTAGTTTTATGGCCCATCTATACCTCCAGACTGTTGCTTGGAAGCTAAATCATGTGCCGAAATTGCGACATAATGCGTCGCCATATAGATTGATAAATGCGAATGTTACCATAATGGGCTGTTGCTCCAGCAATAGAGCTTATGCGCATAGCTTCAGGAAACCGTTTAGAGGATTGTGTGGTAACTTAATGGTTCATAAAGCATTTTTCGACAGAGAAGCATATATGTCTGGTATCAAACTTATTGATAACACTAACTTGATTACTGTTCTATTGCCGGACTGGTGTGGTGCGTTAGGGGAAGATATCTATTTACCTTTGATACAACGAAATTTTGTCTGGAAACCAGAACAGATCGCTTATTTATGGGACAGCATTTTACGAGGTTTCCCGCTGGGAAACTTGATGGTTGTGCCGATTGAGCAAGAAACAAAGGTTAAGTGCAATTCAGAATATCAGTCTGTCAGCAGTGGTTGGCTGCTTCTGGACGGCCAGCAACGCTCCAGAGCCATTGCGGGTGGATATAAGTTCTCCGAGGATAATGGTTTCAGGGTTTGGGTGGGGTTGAATTCCGAGCCTGCAAATCCGAAGCTGAAATTCGATATCAGGGTAACCACTCGGCAGCACCCCTTTGGGTTTGACCCTTTGTTTAGACCTCTGAGTATGTCACACCGATCTGCTGCCTATTCTTACTTTGAAGAGCAATACAAGGGTGAGAAGTCTGCTTCACTAGGACTGAATGTGACAACGCCGTTTTCAGCTCAAGGGCATGAGTATCTTCCACTGGATGTATATTTTGACAGTGAGAGGACGCACGAGGAACTAATACCTTTCACTCTGAAAGAAGCTCTTGAGGGAGTTAAAGCTTACCAACTGGTGGCTCTGTCTGTCAGTACAGATGTGTTAAACGCACCAGTTGAAGTAGGTACAAGACAAGACTCAAAGCCCGAAGATAGTAACTTACCTGTTGAACTGCTGTTCGAGCGAATTGGCAGCGGTGGTACGCGTTTATCTAATGAAGACTATGCCTATTCATTAATTAAACAGCGCATGCCCGATGCACACAAAGTGGTCGAAAATGTGCTTAAACAGTCGGATTTACAGGAATTCTTTTCCCCTCTGTCACTCATCAGCATCGCATTGCGGTTATCTTGTAGTTTTTGTGGCGAGGGTGGAAAGGATATTGATGATGTGCATTATTCAAAAAGTAACATTTTCAAGATTATTGAAAACAATGCCAACAGCAGGTTTATCCAAGAACAGGTTGTGCAAGCCGGACGGTTAACCACGCTCCTAGAGTCATTGATCGAATCTCTTATGCATACAAATAGTAACGCCAATGGATTACCGGTCTACTTGCTGAAGGCTTTACCGATTTCGTTTTGGCAACTGATGATATGTTGGATTTGGCAACAGCCTAACAAACATCTGTTGGAAAGTAAGGAGCAACTAATTGGGTTTGCGTTGTTGTGGTTGTTCTATTCACCCAATACGAAGATGGCACGGAAAATTACACGCCATATCATCAAAGATATAAGGACTAACCCTGTTCGCTCCGCTGATTGGCTTGGCGAACAGTTTTGTCTGTATTGTCTCGATCTTTCCGTTAACAACATTACCCCAAAAGCGGGTCTGATTACGCCTGAAATATTTCGCAGTAGCGTGATTACACTGGCGAATCAAGAGGAACCTATCCTAAAAAACCGTAATTTTAGAATTCAGAATCTCAAGAATCAATTTAATGACGAGCGAAGTCAAATTGCTGCGGGTGAATGTTTGTCCCATTTTTGGAGCAACAGAAAGTTACTTATTTGGTTTCAGCGAAAATATTTACGCGAAATAAATAAGCAAAGAGCAGTCAAGATTTCGGAACATATTACACCTTATGACTATGATCATATTGTTCCCCAGAACTATTGGGCAAGAGGCAATACCAGCAGAGGAAAACAGCTGCAGCAGACAAACTTCTACAGTTGGAAACTTCAACACAATGCCCATACCGATTTAGGTAATAGTATTGGCAATTATCAATTGCTGAGCTTTGCCGACAACCGCGTAAAACAAGATAAAGACTATCAACGTTTTATCGCTGACTTTGCAGGTGATAAAGCTCGGGATTTATGCATCGAGCCCAATGTTGGGGCGTTATTCGGGGAAACGCCAGGTAAGCATAATAATTATGAATGGAATTCTGATTCGGTAAAGGCGTATCAGAGTGCTATTGAGCATAGAATAGTCGACCTGTATACCCAGTTTTACCAGTTTATCGCAGACGTTGGCCTCACTTCCACATTGATTGACACCTAAGCTAGACAGATGAAGCAATTATAGGGGAACAGAGCGATGACATTGAGCATACACAACGCAGACAACTGGGCATTGAGGATGTTTGGCAAAGCCGAGCTGAAGGATAAACGCAGAACATGAAGGTTGATAGACGTGACAACCCGGCAGGCGTAGTAAATGGGGTAGTCTGTTACCCCCCTTTGCCCGATTGGTTCAATACACAGTCTGCGATGCGCAACAACACAGATGAAAAAAATAATGCATCATTTTTGTTATTGCAATGTTAACGCCGTCGGGATAGTGTAGAAGAAAACAAGGAATGTTATTTATGAATCAAACCTATAGTTCCAAGGTGGATATTCTTTTTGCTCTAATTTTAATTTTTTCGCTTTTTATTTCTCTTAGAGGTTTGTCATCTTTAGGCTTATCTCTTCAGTTGAACCAATCTTTTATTCCAAAGATAGTGTTGTTACTTTTTGGTATTATTCTACCGCTATCAATATTGTTTTTTACCAACTACAAAGTCGAAGGAGAGCAACTAATTGTTCGGTCCTCAATCTTTAAATGGAATATACCTATAAATTCTATAGAAAAAATAGAGAAGGAAAAGAACTTAGTTGCTTCACCAGCACTTTCCATAGAACTAATCTCTATTAAAGCTAAAGACAAACACATCCTAATTTCACCCAAAGAAGAAGATGAGTTCATTAAAAATCTAATAAGCATCAATGAGAAAATCGTTGTGAAATAAAACAATTAAAAATGAAAATAATTTAAAACAATAAAAAATGAAAATAATTTAAAACAATAAAAAAGGAAACATTCTTGGGTTGTGCTATTTTAATCATCGCAAGAATACACTTATTAATTTAGATGCATAAGAGGTTGATGATGGAAACATTCACTTTTATGGCTTCCTTTATTCTGGTATTTGTCGCTATACCCGGCCTGGTTGTATATCGGCAGCATAAGAGTATTGAAAAAACGGCTCGCTGGATTATTGTATTTCTAGCACTGCCAATAATCGGGATTTTGGTCTATATCTACTTAAACAAAAAACAGTAATTTCTGTTAAGTTTTTTGACTAAGCTTATGATGGCTGCTCTCCTGCAGCCGCCATAAATACCTACCAATTATGCAGATTGGTGACACTAGACAATTCTTACAGAGTAATCATTTAGTGTCTGTATAACGGAGTCATCGCAAACTTCACTTCGTGTCTTTCGTGGTCTTCGTGGTCTTCGTGGTCTTCGTGGTAAATTCTGTTATCCATATTCTAATAACCAGAAAAACAAAAAGCGCCAACCAGGGCGCTTTGCTTAGCCGATGCATCAATAAGCATAGATCGGCAATGTAAAGTCGGGCTTATGCCTGCTGCACAACCTGATCAATACAACCAAATATAGACTGACCGTTCTGGTCCAGCATCTCAATGCGGATACTGTTGCCAAAGTCCATAAAAGGCGTACTGGGCTGACCTTGCTGAATGGTTTCAATCATACGAATTTCAGCAATACAGCTATAACCGACACCGCCTTCTGCTACAGGTTTACCTGGGCCATCATTGAGTTTATTCGATACCGTACCGGAACCGATAATGGTGCCGGCCACCAGCGGACGGGTTTTAGCGGCATGGGCAATTAACTGGCCAAAGTGAAAGGTCATATCCACTCCGGCATTAGGCTTACCAAACAGCTCTCCATTTAAATGGCTGATCAGCGGCAAATGCAGTTTGCCGGCTTGCCAGGCACCACCCAGCTCGTCCAGCGTTACGCATACCGGTGAAAAGGCACTGGAAGGTTTGGACTGGTAAAAACCAAAGCCTTTGGCCAGTTCCGCCGGAATCAGACCACGTAGCGACACATCGTTAACCAGCATCACCAGGCGGATATAGGACAACGCCTGCTCGGCCGAAACACCCATGGGCACGTCATCAACAATCACTGCGACTTCGGCTTCAAAGTCGATACCAAAACCTTCACTTTGCGGCATCAGCACTGGGGCATGAGGGGCAAGGAAGGTATCTGAGCCGCCCTGGTAAATCAGCGGGTCGGTCCAGAAAGTATCAGGCATCTCGGCATTACGCGCCTTACGCACCAACTCAACGTGGTTCACGTAAGCACTGCCGTCGGCCCAATGATATGCACGAGGCAGTGGCGATGCGCAGTCTGCCTGATTAAAGGGTTCGCCGCTCACATCACCCTGTTCCAGGGCCTGATAGCGTTCGCGCAGCGGCGCTTCCAGCTCGGCCCAGTTGTCCAGGGCAAATTGCAGCGTCGGCGCGATATCTGAGACTGACAGCATACGGCTCAGATCTTTGCTGACCAGTACCAACTTACCGTCACGAGCGGATTTCAGACTGGCCAGCTTCATTGCTGACCTCCTGGAAATTCACCTTCGCCGTGCAGCCAGGCGGCGTGTTTAGGCGCCTTTTTGGTTTGTGCCCATTCGTCCAACATGGCCGGAGCAACGCGTTTCAGCTCTTCCAGCATACCGGGTTTGGCGGTATTGGCCGCCAGTTCAATCCGGTGACCATTAGGATCAAAGAAGTAGATGGACTTAAAGATGGTGTGCTCTGTAGGGCCCAGCACCTTTAAACCGGCATTTTCCAGACGCTGTTTAGCGGCCAGCAACTCATCCATTGAGGCCACTTCAAACGCAATATGCTGTACCCAGGCCGGGGTATTCTGATCGCGATCCATATCCGGCGAGTTTGGCAGCTCAAAGAATGCCAACACATTGCCCTGACCGGCATCCAGAAACACATGCATATAAGGGTCCGGGGCCTTGGTGGAAGGCACTTCGTTTTCAGCGATGGCCAGCAGAAAGTCCATATCCAGCAGGTCGCGGTAAAATTCCACGGTCTGCTTGGCATCCTTGCAGCGGTACGCTACGTGGTGAATGCGTTGAATTTTCATCGTTACTCCTTATGCCGTTGCCTTATGCTTTTTCTTTGGCTGAGCTGCCGACCACGCCACGGGCGACCTGGTCACGTTCAATGGATTCAAACAGCGCCTTGAAGTTACCTTCACCGAAGCCTTCGTCTTCTTTACGCTGAATAAACTCAAAAAATACCGGCCCCAGTACAGTTTCAGAGAAGATTTGCAGTAACAAACGTGGGTTGCCACCGTCGGTGGTGCCGTCCAACAAAATACCGCGGGCCTGCAACTGGTCTACCGGCTCACCATGGCCTGGCAGACGTTCTTCCAGCATCTCGTAGTAAGTGGCCGGTGGCGCGGTCATAAACTTCACACCTTTGGCTTTTAGCTTGTCCCAGCAGGCCAACAGGTCGTCACAGGCAAAGGCAATATGCTGAATACCTTCGCCGTTGTATTTCATCAGGAACTCTTCAATCTGACCACCAGCGCTGGCTTCTTCATTGAGCGGAATACGAATTTTGCCGTCAGGGGCCGTCATGGCCTTGGACAGCAAACCTGTGTACTCGCCCTTGATATCGAAATAACGAATTTCACGGAAGTTGAACAGATTTGTGTAGTAGTCGGCCCAGTACTGCATACGACCACGGTAAACGTTGTGGGTGAGGTGATCCAGAGTATGGAAGCCACAACCTTCAGGGTGACGATCCACACCTTCAATCCAGTTAAAGTCAATATCGTAAATCGTCTGACCTTCTTTGTAGCGATCAATCAGGTACAAGGTAGCCCCGCCAATCCCCTTAATGGCTGGCAGGCGTAATTCCATGGCACCGGTCTGAGTATCGACTGGCTGCGCACCCTTTTTCAGTGCGGCTGCATAGGCTTTTTGCGAGTCTTTTACTCTGAACGCCATACCACAGGCTGACGGTCCATGCTCAATGGCATAGTAGTGGGCATGACTTTTAGGTTCATAGTTGGTGATAAAGTTAATGTCGCCCTGACGCCACAGCTCCACATCCTTCGACTTATGACGCGCTACCAGGGTGAAGCCCATGGCTTCAAAAATGGGCTCCAGCACACCTTTCTGCGGTGCGGTAAACTCGACAAACTCGAAACCGTCCAAGCCCATCGGGTTCTCAAACAAATCCGCCATTTCAATCCCCTTATTTACTCTTTGCTGCATTTTGGGCAACCTTTGACACAATGTTACCCAAGTGTTTTGTTTCAGTTGAAAGCATGTTAGTTTCAATTGAAACCATTGACAATGGCGGAGCCGAACTTGCCCTGTAAACCAAACTCTCCACTGCTGTTGCAGCGTTTCCTGCCTTACAGACTGACGACGTTGTCCAATAAAATCTCTCAGGCTTTGGCCGCGCAGTACAGCGAGCGTTTTGATTTAAGCATTCCCGAATGGCGCATAGTGGCGGTACTTGGTGAGGGGGTGGCACTGTCTGCAGCCGAGATTGTGCAGCGTACTGCAATGGACAAAGTGGCCGTTTCCAGAGCCGTTAAAAAGCTGTTGGAAAAGGGTCGACTGGAAAAAAATCAGGACACTAATGACAACCGTCGCTTCGCATTATCATTGTCAGAAGCAGGTAAAACCCTTTATGAAGAGGTAGTCCCCATTGCCCTGGACTACGAAAAACGCCTGATTGCGCAGCTCAACCATGAAGAAATCGACAATATGGACAAACTGTTTAACCACCTGGACAGTGTGATCCTGAAATAGCGCCGGTAGTTTGCCCCAAAACCGGGCATTGACTGCTGCCTGTCAGCAAAAAACTCACGCCTTGCAAAATATGCCATAGAATTTGAAAAGGGCATAAAAGGGCGAGAATCCTGATGACTTGCAGAGCTGATAATCCTAGCGGCCGGTTTTTAGCCTTAACCGGGTTATTGCACAAACACAGTATCACCAACCCTATGCAGCGAGCCTGCATACTGGCCGCGATGCTGTTACCACCACCAGCCCTGTCACAAGAAACGCCTGAGTCTGGCGCAGAATCGCAACAAATAGAACGTATCAGCATCACCGGCTCACACCTGCGTCGGCGCGGCGCCGATGCGCCCATTCCCACTACCGTGCTTGGGGCTGACTATATCGACAAAAAAGGCATCACCAGTATCGGCGATATGATGATCGAGTTACCCGCCATCAATGCTGGCATTAATGGCCAGAATAACAATCTGAACATGGGCAATGCCGGTTTAAATCTGTTAAACCTGCGCGCCCTTGGTTATACCCGTACGCTGGTGTTGGTCAATGGCCGTCGGCATGTGGGTAGTCAGGCCGGAAATACAGCGGTAGATGTTTCGACCTTATCCCCAGCCCTGATAGAGCGGGTGGAAACCATTACCGGTGGTGCATCGGCGGTATACGGTGCAGACGCGGTGTCCGGGGTGGTGAACTTTATCACCAAACAGCAAATGGACGGCCTGCAACTGGACGGTCAGATAGGCGCAGCCGAGCATGGTGCCGCTGAAGATATGAGTGTCAGCATTACCGCCGGTAGCGGCTTTAACCAGGATAAAGGCCAGTTGCTTCTGCATCTGAACTACGCCAAAAACAATGGCCACCTGGCCAGCGATCGTGACTTTTCAAAAACTAACCTGACCTTTCAGGATACCGATAACGACGGTGTGTTTGAGGCATATAACGACAACGTTATCCGCGTGCAAGGTCCCACCGGCGTCACCATTGGGCCAGTACCCGGTGGCCTGGTAGCCTGGACCCGTGATGGCAACTTCACTGATCCCAGTGGCAATCCTATTTTCGGCTTTGCCAGCCAACAGGGCGGCATTGGCCTGCGCACTGCTGATTACGCGCAGCCGCGCCCGGCCACCCAGCGAGTCATCTTTAATGGCCGCATGGATTACGCCTTGTCACCCAGCATGTACAGTTTTTTTGATGCCAAATACGCTCTCACCCGAGCCGAGATCCATGGGCAACCTGCGTATTTCGCCTCCTTTGGTAACTTTGCCAGACCGGCAGATATCTATATCGATAATCCTTATCTGCACCCGGATGTGGTGGCCTATATGCAATCCCAGGGCTTAGCCAGTCTGCGGGTGGAAAAAGCCAGTGAAGAACTGGGTCTGATCGATTTTGATAATCGCCGCCATGTACTGCAGTTGGTTACCTGTCTGGAAGGGGACATCGGCGATGACTGGAACTGGTCGGTTGCTTATCAGTATGGTCGCAGTGAAGGCGATGAAGACGGCCTGGATCGCGATGAAGCACGCGCCCAACAAGCCATCGATGTGATTCGTGACGAGCAGGGGGTGATTCGCTGTCGCGACCAAAGTAACGGCTGCGCACCAATGAACTTGTTTGGCCGCCAAACCCTGTCAGAGGATGTCATCGGCTTTATGATGTTCCGGGATACCGACAAAAATACCCTGACTCAAAAAGTGTTTAGCGCGCGAATCAGCGGCGAAGCCTTTACCCTGCCTGCCGGTCGCCTCGGCCTGGCGGCAGGCCTGGAGTATCGCCAGGAACATAGCGAGTTCAGCCCGTCGCAAGCCCACCAGCTGGGCAGTACCTATCGCACCAACTCAGGCGCCTTGCTAGCCAGCCGCGGTGAATACGATGTAAAGGAGGCGTATATTGAAACCCTGGTGCCCCTGCTACAAGACAAGCCCTGGGCCAATCAGTTAAGCCTGGAGGCGGCGCTGCGGCGTTCGGATTATTCCCTGGCTGGCACCTCTTCGGCTTGGAAGCTGGGATTGAGCTGGGAACCGGTGCAGGATCTTAAGTTACGCTTCAATCGTTCAAAGTCAGTGCGCGCCGCCAATATTGCCGAAATGTTCCAGCCACAGCAGCCGGGCTTTGCCTTTGTGGAAGATCCCTGCCATTTCGAAAACCTTACATTGGGCGCAAGTCCGGCTAATCGGCAGGCCAATTGTCTGGCCCTGGGCTTAAGCACAGACTTTCAATCAGAAGCCGAAACCTCGGTACGTACGGTGCTGACCTCCGGCAGTCGGGACTTAACGCCAGAAACCGCGCTGACCACCACCCTGGGGCTGGTCTACACCCCATCCTGGCTAAACAACCTGACTCTATCCGTAGACAACTGGGAGATTAACATTGCAGATGCCATTCAGGCATTCAGCGCCAACAATATCCTGAATAACTGTGTGGATCTGTCCTCAGTGGATAACGAGTTTTGTCGGCTGGTCAGCCGCGACGCCGAAGGGCAAATTAGCAACATCAGCGTCAAGCAAATCAATATTGCCAATTTTAACGCGGCAGGACTGGACCTGGAGGCGCACTATCAGTGGCAATGGGGCGACGGACAAATGGCACTGAATGTGCTAGCCACCTATTTACGCAACAAGGATTATTACGAAACCCCACAAGCCCAGGTACCACTGCGTCAGGCCGGTAATCTGGAAAATCCCCAATGGCAGGGTATGGCCATGCTTTCATATCAGACAGGTGCCTGGAATCTGAGCCTGCACAGCCGCTATGTTGGTTCGTCACAAGTGGATGCGGCAGAACAAAACCCCAGCTACCACCGCCAGATCCCAAGCTATTTGTTGCATTCAATGCAGCTCGGCTATCAATTCCAATCAGACCTGCAACTTTACCTGGGAATCAATAATCTGCTGGATGAAGAACCCCCGCGCCGCGCCGAAGTGTATTCCGGACAGGGCGTGGCTGGCAGTTTTTATGATACGGTTGGCCGTTTTGCCTACCTTGGTGCCAGATATCAGTTCTGATACTGAGCTGCCAACGCCTTATTGCCTGTGACTATACAAATTGAAATAACCTGCGCCGCTCATAAGCCTATATATTAAGACGGCAATATCATTGCGGTGGACTGAAACCTTGGGCAACAAAGCTTATTTTTATCGTAAAATGCTGTGGGCAAAACAATATATGGACCAGCATTTCGCCGAAGAGCTGGACATAGCACAGGTAGCCAATCAGGCCTGCTTCAGTAAATTCGACTTTATCCGCCAGTTCAAAAAAACCTATCACAGAACACCTTATCAATACCTGAAATTTATCCGGCTACACCGGGCCGCCATACTGCTTAGAAGCGGACAATATTCCGTGCAGGAGGTGTGCTTTCAGGTAGGTTACACCAGCCTTTCCTCATTCAGCGGCTTATTTAAATCCGCTTATGATCAGTCACCCAATAAGTATCTGCAGGCCCACAAAGCAAGAGCCAGACAGCAGGCTATAGGGCCTTCTTGCGTTATCCCGGCTTGTTTTGCCACTTTGCAGAGTTGCATAAAACAGCAATTCTGAAGAAAAAACCTCCGGGTATTTTTCCTATGATAGGGGTTCAGGCAAACCAGGAGCAACGCATGAAACCCCAATTTACACCCGGCAATAACATGGCCATGAAAATACCCAGCCATGAATATCAGGCTACGCTGGCTTTCTATCGTGAGGTGCTGGCCTTAACTGAAATAACCAGCCCGGAGCCCGGCTCAACGCCCAGGTTTGCGTTTGGCGATAAAACCTTATGGCTGGACAACGTCGCGACCTTAAGTCAGGCGGAAATCTGGCTGGAAATTGTCACCGATAATCCGCAGGCGGCGGCGGAGTATTTCAACAAAGCAGGAATTCAGCGCTGCGATGATATCGAGCCGTTACCGGCAGACTTTAAGGGCTTTTGGATCACCAGTCCCAGTAACATCATCCATCTGCTTTCCAGCCAATAGCGATATGACAGTAGGGCGGGACTGGCCCTATTGTCCCGCCAGGGCCAGTCGAATGTCTTCCCAGCTCACCTCATCCCCCAGTGCCGTTTTGACGGCTTTCAGGCTGTTGTCCTGCTGAGCAGCGGCGGCTTGACGAATGGCCTCAATACGTTCTGCTGGCAGTAACTCCTGCACCTCAATCTCACCGGACTGAATAAAGTGGCATAAGTGATTGGCCACCGTTCCAGGCACCAGGCCGCGCTGCTCGGCAATCTGTGCCAGGTTTAAGCCCTGGCGGTAAAGATCCAGGGTGATATCGCGAGTGCTGCGCTTTTCGGTGACATCTTCTGTGCTGTTTTCCTGGCCGGATGATATAGCGGCTGCGCTGTCGACGCTGGATAAGGGTGCAGGATCGGTCTCCAGCCCCTGCTCAGCGCAGTATTCGGTCACCAGCTTAAGTAAATCCTCGCCATATTTTTCCACCGTGCTGGGGCCGACTTTATGCACTTTTAATAACGTCTGGCGACTGCCCGGCAAATGCTTGGCAATTTGCAACAGGACTTGCTGATGAGCAATGCGGTAAGCGGGTACCTGCTGGTGTTCGGCCTGCCCACTGCGCCAGTCCCGTAAGCGCTGAAACAGCGCCGGGTGCGCCAGGTCATCGATGCTCAGTTCTTCTGCCGGGGGGCTTTTCACTGCAGCGCTTTTACTTTCCTGAATCCCCGCTTTGGCCAGGGCTTGTAACCAGATGGCCAGATTGAACCCGGCTGCGCTGCAAGCCACAATGGCCTGCTTCTCGGCCAAAACCCTATCCAGTCGTTCCAGGGCCTTTTTAATCTGCTTGTTAAGCTGTTTGTTGTCGGTGGCATAGTGAAATGCAGCTCGCCAAGTTATCAGTTCAGTCAGGGCCTGACTGAAATAGCCGCTGGCTTTGCTGACCCGCTCCTGTACCGAACGATCCTGCTCAGGCAGCGATGCACTAGCAAACAGGCTGTGTAACTGGCGCTGGAACTTCGTTGCCACTGCGACCACGTTATTCTGGATGGCCTGCTTTAATTCAGGCAAAGCTGCACTGTTATGGCTTTGCACCCTGTCCCCGCCATCCGCCAATTCCCTTTCCAGCCGGTTTAGCGCAAACCCCAACCCACTAAAATCAAAACTTTCCAGCAACAGTCCTTGCTGATACTCACCTTTGGCCTGCTCCAGCATGGCTGCATCCGGCGCCGGACAATGCTGGCTGAAATGTATAATCAGCTCGTCACAACGCACGGCCTGGGGACGCAGTGGGCTTTGCAACACCAGTCCATCCAATTGGCGACAACGACTTAGCGCCACATAAATCTGCCCGTGGGAAAAGGCTGCCTGACCGTCGATTATGGCCTTGTCGAAGGTCAGCCCCTGGCTCTTATGAATGGTAATTGCCCAGGCCAGGCGCAGCGGTATCTGACTGAAACTGCCGATGACGTCCTCGCTAATCTGCTGTTCACCGTCCAATCCATATTTGATGTTTTCCCAGGTGGCCGCTTCTACCTCAATGGGTTCAGGCTCGTCCGCACATTGCACCCAGACCTTGTCGGCCTGTACACGGCTGACCACCCCGCGTTTGCCGTTAAAATAGCGCCGCAGCTCACCCTGGTCATTGCGGATAAACATCACCTGAGCGCCAACTTTCAGTGCCAGTTGCGCGGCGGCCGGATAGCTTTGCTCAGGGTAATCACCGTTAACCCGCGCCTCGAAATATTGAAGTTCGCCAGGCAGCGCCGCCAGTTTGCTGTTATTCAGCTTGTCCGCGCTGTGGTTATGGGTACTCAGCACAATATAATCGTCATCATGAAAATCCGGCTGATAGCGCCGGTTCAAGGCGTCAAGCGCCTGGTCATCCAACTGGTTATTGCGCACCTGATTCAGCAGACTGATAAAGGCCGGGTCGGACTGACGGTAGACCTGCTGCAGCTCAACCTGCACCCACTGGCTTTGCGCCAGGGCCTGGCTGGCAAAAAAGTAAGGGTTGGCATAATGCTGTTGCAGCAGTTGCCAGTCGCTATCTTTCACCACCGGCGGCAACTGGTATAAATCGCCAATCAGCAGCAACTGCACGCCACCAAAGGGCTTGTTGCGGTCGCGAAAACGCCTTAGCACCGCATCCACGGCGTCCAGCATATCGGCCCGCACCATACTGATCTCGTCAATCACCAACAAGTGCAGGCTGCGGATAATATTGATCTTTTCTTTGCTGAAACGGTTATGTTCAGCCTGTCTGGTACCAGGTATATAGGGCCCGAAGGGGAGCTGGAAAAACGAATGCAGTGTTACGCCGCCGGCATTAATGGCTGCCACACCGGTTGGCGCGGTGACCATCATGCGTTTAGGACTATGCGCCTTCAGGTCACGCAGGAAGGTGGTTTTGCCGGTACCAGCCTTACCGGTCAGAAACACATGTACGCCGGTTTGTTCCACCAGCGTTCTGGCTGTGTGCAATTGGGGATTGGGGTTGGTCATATTATCCCTGCCTGGATTCTGAAGTGCCATCCTATCATTAATTTAGAACAGCCTGGGCCAAGGTCCAGTCGAGAGTACCTATTGCTCTTTAATATATTTGATTCAGCCAACCTATTGCATCAATCAGTTTTCTTCATAACCAACCATCTGGTGTACCGATAAAAGCCACCTATAGTTACCCAGGGCAAAAACAACCTGATAACAAAAGGACACTATTATGCTGAGCAAACCCCTTCCCCTGTTCTCCGCCGCAGCTCTGGCCGTCACCCTGGCACTGTCTGCCGGTCAGGTGGCCGCGGATCCCATGGCTAAATCCAACCAGTTCTGGTGGCCAGAAAAACTCGACCTGGCGCCGCTGCGCCAGCACGCAGCAAAGTCTGATCCCCTCGGTGATAATTTTGATTATGCCGCAGCTTTTAAGCAGTTGGATTTGCAAGCGCTGAAAGCGGAAATTCAAGCCTTAATGACTCAGTCTCAGGATTGGTGGCCGGCGGATTATGGCCATTATGGTCCGTTTTTTATTCGCATGGCCTGGCATAGCGCCGGCACCTACCGAGTCGCAGATGGACGTGGCGGCGCAGGCGGCGGTCAGCAACGCTTTGAGCCGTTAAATTCCTGGCCGGACAATGTCAGTCTGGACAAGGCCCGACGCCTGCTGTGGCCAATAAAGCAAAAATACGGCCGCAGTATCTCCTGGGCCGACCTGATGGTGCTGACCGGCAACGTGGCGCTGGAGTCCATGGGCTTTAAAACCTTCGGTTTTGCCGGAGGCCGTGAAGACGACTGGGAAGCGGATATTGTTTACTGGGGTCCCGAGCAGAAATGGCTGGACGATAAGCGCTACCATGGCGATCGCAAGTTAGAAAAGCCGCTGGCAGCGGTGCAGATGGGCCTGATTTATGTCAATCCGGAAGGGCCTAATGGCAACCCCGACCCACTGCTGGCCGCCAAGGACATTCGCGAAACCTTTGGCCGCATGGCCATGAATGATGAAGAAACCGTGGCCCTGATAGCCGGAGGGCATACCTTTGGTAAAGCCCACGGTGCGCATAAACCGGAGGAATGCCTGGACGCGGAACCAGCCGCCGCAGGGTTAGAGCAACAGGGTTTTGGCTGGAAAAATAAATGCGGTAAAGGCAATGCCGAGGATACCATCACCAGTGGTTTGGAAGGTGCCTGGTCAGCCAACCCCATTGCCTGGACCAGCCAGTATCTGGACAACCTGTTTGGCTTCGAATGGGTTAAAAGCAAAAGTCCGGCCGGTGCCACTCAGTGGGTGCCTAAGGATGGTCAGGGACAAGGCTTGGTGCCCGATGCCCATGATAAATCCAAACGCCATGCACCTATTATGTTTACCACCGATCTGGCCCTGAAATTTGACCCGGCGTACCGCAAAATTGCCGAACGTTTCCATAAAAACCCTGCCGAGTATCAACTGGCATTTTCCAAAGCCTGGTTCAAACTGACACACCGGGATATGGGCCCCAAGGTCCGTTATCTGGGCAATGAAGTCCCGGCTGAAGCCCTGATCTGGCAGGATCCTTTGCCCACAGCGGACTATCCCATGATCGACGACGGTGATGTGGCCAGCCTCAAAGCCGAGATCCTGAAATCCAAACTGAGCACAGCGGACTTGGTTCGCACCGCCTGGGCTGCAGCAGCGTCATTCCGGGCCACTGATTTACGCGGCGGAGCCAACGGTGCCAGATTGCGCCTGGCCCCACAAAAAGATTGGGCGGTTAACGACCCTAAATCTCTGGCCAAAGTCCTTAAACGCCTGGAAGAGATACAAAAAGACTTTAATCGCAAACATAAGGGCGGCAAGCAGGTCTCTCTGGCCGATCTGATTGTGCTGGGCGGCGCAGCCGCTATCGAACAGGCGGCTAAACAAGGCGGACACAGCGTAACAGTGCCGTTTAAACCCGGTCGCGTGGATGCCAGCCAGGCACAAACCGATGCCGACTCCTTTGCGGTGCTGGAGCCTAAAGCCGACGCCTTCAGAAATTACTACAGCGCAGACAATCGTCTGCCGCCTACCGAAAGCCTGGTGGACAGAGCCAGTCTGCTCAATCTGAGCGTACCGGAAATGACTGTGTTACTGGGTGGCATGCGGGTATTAGGGGCCAACAGTGGCAACAGTCAGCACGGCGTGCTGACCGACAAGCCCGGGGTCTTAAGTAATGACTTTTTTGTCAACCTGCTGGACATGTCCACCCAATGGGCCAAGTCAGACAAAATGGAAGGCTTATACGAAGGATCAGACCGTAAAACCGGCAAAGCCCGTTGGACCGCCACCCCGGTTGATTTGATTTTCGGCTCCCACTCCGAGTTAAGAGCGGTGGCCGAAGTCTATGCCAGCGACGATGCCAAGCAGAAGTTTGTGCAGGACTTTGTCGATGCCTGGGCAAAAGTCATGACGGCGGATCGTTTTGATCTAATGTAGTATTCAGCAAGCGGCGCGATTGCGCCGCTTGTTATCTGTTGGAATGCCGATATACCAGGCGATGGTCAGGTCTCCGGCCCAGCCAAAGAGTCCAGAATCGCGCAGTCCGGGTGACTGTCACCGCAGCACTGACTGGCCAGCTTCTGAAGCACCCCATGGATCTGCTGTAACTCAGCGATTTTCTGGGCCACATCCTGTAGATGTTGTTCAGCAATCTGCTTCACTTCCCGGCTTTCTCTGCCAGGGTCGCGCCACAGATTCAGCAACGAGTGGATCTCTTCCAGCGAAAAGCCCAGTTGGCGGCCACGGCGGATAAAATGTAACTGGCGTAACTGCTGGGCATTATACAAACGGTAACCGGATTCGGTACGCGGGGTTTTCTCCAATAATCCGGATTGTTCATAATGGCGGATCATTTTAGCCGACAGGCCACTGGCCTTCGCCGCCTCACCAATGGTCAGTAACTTAGTCATGCTTTTTTGCCCTCCAACGCTGTAACAACAGGGCGTTGCTGACCACCAACAGACTGCTGCTGGCCATCGCCGCACCGGCAATAATCGGATTAAGATACCCCAGCGCCGCAGCTGGTATACCAATCACATTGAAAATAAACGCCCAGAAAAGATTCTGGCGGATCTTCTGATAGGTCTTACGCGCCAGCACCAGTGCAGTTGCCACCAGATTTGGCTCACCGCGCATTAAGGTCATGGCCGATGCGCTCACCGCCACTTCGGTGCCGGTGGCCATGGCCATGCCCAGATCGGCCTGAGCCAGGGCCGGTGCATCGTTGATACCGTCGCCCACCATGGCCACCTTAAAGCCTTGCTGCTGATAGCGTTTTACCCTGGCCGCTTTGTCCGCAGGTAACACTTCCGCTTCAACAGTATCCAGGCCTAGTTCAGCGGCCACCTGCTCGGCGCTGGCTTTACTGTCGCCGGTTAACATGGCTACTTTTATGCCCTGGCGCTGCAAACGCTGCACCGCACTTTTGCTGCTGGCTTTGATAGTGTCGGAAAAACACAGCAGCCCCATCAGCTTAGCGCCACCATCGTTAAGTACCGCCAGCCAGGAAATAGACGCCCCGGCCACACTGACCTTGTCCATAGGCAGCTCCAGTTTGTGCTCACGCATCCAGTGAGTGCTACCCAGCAGCCAGGTCTGCCCTTGCATCTCGCCACTCACACCTTTACCTGCCACCACCTTAAAGTTATCCACCGCCAGCGCGCTAATATCTTGCTGCTCGGCTTTTTGTACCACGGCTTTAGCCAGTGGATGCTCACTGTTTTGCTGCAGCGAATACGCCAGTTGCAATAAATCCTGCTGACTATCGGTTAACGCCGTTAACTGACTGAGCTGCGGCTTACCTTCGGTGAGTGTGCCGGTTTTATCAAACACCACTAAATCAATGCCCTGAGCCTGTTCCAGGGCGCGCGCATCCTTAACCAGAATCCCCTGTTTGGCGGCCGTGCCGGTGCCGGCCATAATCGCCGCCGGGGTTGCCAAGCCAAGGGCACAAGGGCAAGCAATCACCAATACTGCCACGGCGTTTAATATTCCCACCGTCCAGTCGCCGGTTGCCAGGCCCCAGCCTGACAGCGCCACCAGCGCCACCAACAGCACCACGGGCACAAACACCGCACTGATGCGATCCACCAAGGCTTGTACCGGCGCCTTGGCACCCTGAGCCTGTTCGACCAGACGGATAATTTTGGCTAGGGTGGACTCGGCGCCGACTTTGGTGGCCACCAGCTCCAGCACCCCATCCAGATTGACAGAGCCGCCAATGGCGTTATCGCCAACTTTCTTATGCAGCGGCAGGCTCTCGCCACTGATCATGGACTCATCTACCTGACTGTCACCGGACTGAATTTCGCCATCCACCGGAATGCGCTCGCCGGGCAACACCTTGACCTTGTCACCGCTTTTCAGGCTGGCGGCAGGCACGGATTGCCAGCTACCGTCCCGCCATAATCGGGCTTCAATGGGCTGCAGATTTTCCAGCGCCTTTAGTGCGTCTGTAGTGCGCCGTTTGGCTCGGCGCTCCAGATATTTACCCAGCAGCACCAGGGTTAATACTGCCGCACTGCTTTCAAAATACAGATGTGGCATGCCCTGGCCCTCGAACACCGCCCACAAATACAACGACAGACCATAGGCCGCCGAAGTACCAATGGCCACCAGCAGGTCCATATTGCCGCTACCGGCTTTTATGGCCCGCCAGCCCGCAGAATAAAAACGCGCGCCGAAGTAAAACTGCACCGGTGTGGCCAGCAACCATTGCCACAAAGGCGGTAGCATCCAGTCGCTGCCAAACAGCATACCGATCATGGGTAGCACCAGCGGCAGAGTGAATAAGCTTGCCCCTGTCACTGGCCAGCTGTCGCGCTGGAAAAAACCTGATTCACTGGTTGTTTTCTCGCTAGCGGCTTTATCCGCATCCAACAGTTGGTAACCAGCCTGCTCAACAGCGGCAAACAGCAGCGAGACATCCAGTCCCGCCAGATGCTCGATGCTGACCTGCTCGCTGGCCAGATTAACCGAGGCCTGAATAACCCCGGGGACCGTGTTTAGCGCCTTTTCCACTGTACCGGCACAGGACGCGCAGCTCATCCCACCCACCCCGTACTGGCGGGTCTGGGTGGGCACCTTGTAACCGGCAGAATCGATGGCGGCAATTAACGATGCCGCATCAGCCTCGCCCTGCACTGTGGCGGTTTCAGCGGCCAGATTAACCTGCGCCTGGCTGACCCCTTCCACTTGCATCAGGGCTTTTTCGATGCGCCCCACGCAGGAGGCGCAGCCCATACCACTAATAGGTAACTGCATGCTATTTGCCATGTTTATCTCCAAAACCAGCTTAGATAGCATAAGGCTAAAGTTTAACCTTATGGGAAGGTCAAGGTTGTATTTTCATCTTCCTTAAAAAAAACATCCCATCGACTGTAAACAATCTGTCATGCTGCTGTCGCACCATAGCGCCTTGCCTTTTTCAGGCCAGTGTAAGCTGGTCGCAACCGCAGGGCCTTTGATAATCGTGTTGAGTCGGCGATGGCAGCTTTGGCTGTGCAGTCTGTGTTTGGTTACCCGAAGTATTTATGCTGCACCATCGCCTGCAGCTGAAACGCCAGCCATGCAGGTCGCGTTAGCGGCCGGTTCTTTTGAGCAGGCGATCAGCCAGATCAGTGCACTATTCAATGCCAATATTCTCTACCCGGCCGGGCTGCTTTCGCAGCAGCAAACCCCAGCGATCAACGGGCAGTACAACTTTAGACAGGCACTGGCGCTATTACTGAGCGAACAGCCGGTGCAGGTGCAATGGCTTAACGCACAAAGCGTGATCCTTACCGCCACAACACAGGACAAACAACCGCGCTCTGACGTCAGCCCGCAGCAAAGCGCCCAGGCCATGGATGAAATTATCGTCACTGGCACCCGGGTTGCTGCCCGTACCCGTTACGACTCCATGTCGGCCATCGATATTCTGACCACGCCGGATGGCACCGGCTCACAAGACTTGCTCAATACCCTGGCCTTTTACCTGCCCAGCTTTACCGCCTTTCGCCTGCCACTCAATGACGGACGGATCTTTAACCGCTCCTTTGGCTTACGCGGGCTGAATTCAGACCACACCCTGATCCTGGTCAACGGTAAACGCCGCCACCGCTCGGCCTTTGTGGAAACCGAGGACGGCCACCCCATCGACCTGTCAAAAATCCCCAGCAACGCCATTAAACGAATTGAGGTTATGCGCGACGGTGCCTCCGCCCAGTACGGCTCTGATGCCCTGGCCGGGGTAATCAATGTGATCCTGGAAGACGGCGAGCAAAGCGCTGGTTTTGCTCAGTACGGCCAGTATTTTCAGGGGGATGGCGTCAACTGGCGCGGTGGTATGCGTTTAGGCTGGCAAGACACCAACGAGGATTTCTCGATGTTGAGCCTGTCCGGTTATCGCAATGCACCGACTTCCAGAGGCACACAGCCACAAGATGCCAGAATATTTGCCCAGCAGCATCCCGAGCTAAAAGTCCCGGACCCGGTACAACGCTGGGGACTGCCAGAGCAGGAAGGGCTGCAGCTGGCGCAACCCGGATACCAATCTGGTCTATCAACCCAGCAGCCTGTATCCGGATTTCAACCTGTTGGATATTTATCCGGTCGGCTTTACCCCCAGATTTGGTCAGCGAGAGTCGGATGTGTCGGTGCATACTGGTATCAGCACCCTGGCTGAAGCGCGCCCGCAGGCCGAACTCAGCCTGGGCTTTGGGCAAAACCGGATCCGCTACTTTTTAACTAACAGCATCAATGCCTCGTTGGGCCCACATAGCCCCACGGCTTTTCATCCGGGCGAGTTAACCCAGCAGGAAGTGACCCTGGACGCCAGCATCAACCAGCAAACCAACTGGTCGGCACAACAGCTCCCGATTAACCTGGCCACCGGCCTGCAATTGCGCCGCGAGCGTTACCGGGTGCAGGCCGGCGATCCTGCGTCCTATGCGGTTGGCCCCGCGGCAATTGAAGGTCTGCCGTCCGGTGCCAACGGCTTTCCCGGCTATTCGCCACTGCAAGCGGGTCACTTCACCCAACAGGGGTTATCGGCCTATGCCGATATGGATATCACCTTAAGCACGCCGCTACGTCTGAATCTTGCCGCCCGTTATGAAAGCTACTCCCTGTTTTCGTCTATGCTGCGCGGCAAACTGGCTCTGTGGTACGAACTTGCTCCTGGCATCATGCTGCGTACCACCCTGTCTAATGGTTTTCGCGCGCCCACCGCCGGCCAGGTATTCAGTGAACGCACCTCGCAATCCCTGAACAGCAGCTTTGATGCCATCACCACCAGCGGCCGCTTTTCGCCCAATGCAGAGGTAGCGGCGGTATTATCCGAGCGCCCCGACGTGACTATTCGCCCGTTGCGGGCCGAAAAGTCGGTGAATATCAGTGCAGGTGTAGGCTTCAGCCTGCCCGGGGAGTTTGATTTAACCCTGGATTTGTATCGTATTGATCTGAGCGACAGATTTGGCCTGTCTCCCACTTACAGTCTGACCAGCGACGAGCAGCAACGTCTGGCGGCGTTTAGCCCCTATCAGAATTATCAGGTCGCCAATGTACGCTTTTTCCAGAATATCTTTAATACCCGCACCAGCGGCCTGGATCTGGTGTTGACCCGCAGCAGCCTGCTTGGCAGCGGCCAGTTGTTTTTTTCGGCAGCCTATAACTACAACCGTACCCAGGTAACAGGCGGCGAGCTGATGGATAATCTAATCCGTCGCACCCAACAGGAACAAGGCGTGCCCCAGCACCGCGCCAGCCTGTCGGCCAGCTATCTGAGCGGCCCCTGGGAATGGCGGGCCGGTTGGCGCTATATCGGTAACTGGCAGGATCAGGCCATCAGCGATTCGGAGCAGTTCCAGCAGTTTTCGCCCTTGCAGCGGTTTGATCTGTCGCTGACCTATGCAGTCGATGCAGCACTGAGCGTGAAATTCGGCATTGAAAATCTGTTTGACACTTACCCCGACGAAGCCAGCCTGCAATCCAACCGCGGACTGCGTTATTCACGTAATTCACCCTACGACACCGATGGCGGCCAGTGGTATCTGCGCACCAATTTTGCTTTTTAAGCAACATGTTAGCGGGAGGAAAAGGTGCTGTTTATATGAAACTTTTATGAACATTGCCCGCCCACCAACAGATCCATCACGCCGCTGCGTCTTTACCCAGGAAGCCCTTGCATAAGGCAATGGGCGGCAACGCAATAAACTGTGCCACACACACTGGGAAACACCATGAAACACCTGAATAAAACCGCCACTTATGGCTGCCTTGTCCTGGCATCCAGCTCCACCCTGGCTCTGTCTGCCCACGCGCAAGACGTGGCAGGTGCAAGCCCCGGTAATCTGGAAAGCATTATTGTGACCGGCACCCGTCAGGCCAACCGCACCGTGTTTGACTCCATGGCGCCGATTGATTTAATCGACGCCTCCGCCATCGACAGCACCACCTCAGAAGATTTGCTCGACAGCGTGGCGCAAATCGTGCCGTCTTTTAAGGTTCAGCGTTTACCTATGGCCGACGGTCAGGTGTTTGTGCGCCCGGCATCCTTACGTGGCTTATCTGCCGACCATACGCTGGTGCTGGTTAACGGCAAACGTCTGCACCGCGCTGCACTGCTGGGCAGCAATGGCGCCCAGTCTGCCGACCTGGCGTCTATTCCCTCCTACGCCATTAAGCGTATTGAAGTGCTGCGCGACGGCGCTTCGGCCCAATACGGCTCAGACGCCATTGCCGGGGTGATCAACATTATTCTTGATGACAAGGCCGGTTATCAGGCCTTCAGCCAGTTTTCCCAATATTTTGAAGGGGACGGCACCGCTTACCGCGCTGGGGTACAGGGTGGATGGGATCTGAATAACCGTGGCTACCTGGCAACCACCTTTGAATATTATGATGCCGAACGTACCGCTCGCTCCCGTCAGCGCCCCGATGCCGAAGAATATCAGGCCGCCCACCCGGAAGTAACCTTGCGCAATCCGGTGCAGGACTGGGGACAGCCTGATCGCGACGCACTGCGTTTTGCCCTGAATTCTCAATACAGCCTGACCGACAACACCGACGCCTACCTGTTTGGTACCTACAACGAAGGCAGCGGCATGAGCGACTTTAACTGGCGTAATCCGGATTCGGCGGTATTCAATCCAAGCGAAACCTACCCGAATTTTGACCTGAAAGACCTGTATCCAGCCGGTTTTGCCCCACATTTTGGCCAGGATGACCGTGACTTTTCCTTGTATGTGGGGGTAAAGGGCATTGTTGGCCAGTTGAGCTGGGATGCCTCCGTCAGCCAGGGCAACAATAAAATCGACTATCAGTTGAACAATACCATCAACGCCTCACTCGGTTCTGACAGCCCCACGGATTTTTATGCCGGTAGCCTGGAGCAGGACGAGTTTACCGCCAATCTGGATGCCAGCTATCTGTTGTCAAACGACTGGTTTGCCGATGACCTGAATATTGCCTTTGGTGCCGAGTACCGCGAGGAAACCTACAAGGTATCGCCGGGTGACGAAGCCTCTTATCTGGTTGGCCCGGCCGCTAAGGAAGGCTTACCGTCCGGCTCCAACGGCTTCTTCGGTTTCAGCCCGGATCAGTCTGGTGAGTTTGATCAGGACAGCGTGGCCTTGTATGTGGATATGGAAACCATGCTAAGCAGTGCCTGGACTATTGGTCTGGCGGCCCGTTACGAAGATTTCTCCGAATTCGGCGATACCCAGAACGGTAAAATTTCCACCCGCTATGCCTTATCAGACCATGCCGCATTGCGTGCTACCTACTCAACAGGGTTTCGTGCCCCTACCCCAGGCCAGCTTTACAGTGAGCGGGTGTCTCAGGGTTTAGATACCAACACTCTGGAGGTGTTTACCCGTGGACGTTACAGCCCGCAAGGTGAAATCGCACAGATTATTAATGCGCGCAGCGATGCCAATATCGCTTCACTGACACCGGAAGAGTCCAACAACCTGTCATTGGGCTTTACCTATCAGGATGCCAGCGGCCTGAACGCCAGTGTCGACTTCTACCGTATCAGCATCTCTGATCGTTTCGGCACCTCTACTACCTTCAACCTGACGGCGGATGAGCGCGCCAAGCTTATCGCCCTGGGTGTTACAGGTGCCGAGAGCATCACCAGCGTGAACTTCTTCCAGAATGACTACGACACCAAAACCACCGGTGTGGACTTGGTACTGAGCCGTAAGTTCGAACTGGGCGAAGGCAACTTGAATCTGGTGGCGGCCTACAACTACAACAAAACCGAAGTGACCGGCGGCGATATCAGCCGCAATGAAAGCCAGCGCATTCTGCTGGAAGAACGCCTGCCCAAACAGGCCGGTAACCTCAGCGCCAGTTATAGCTGGGCAGACATGACCTTCAACGCCAAGCTACGTTACTACGGTAGCTGGAAAGATAGCTCCGGCAACGCCGACGGCGATATTTTCCAGCAGTTCGGCGCCGAGACCTTCTTTGATATCGGTTTGAACTACGATATTACCCCCGCCATTGCCCTGAGCCTGAACGTGGAAAACCTGTTCGACAACTACCCCGAAGAGGCCACCTTTCAGGCCAACCGTGGCTTGATCTACTCGCGTAATGCGCCGTACGACTCCGACGGCGGCAACTATTCACTGCGTGTGGATATGAAGTTCTAACTCCAGGCATGGTCACAAAACTGTGACCTTATCTGGCTACAGTACCCGCCTGTCCGGCCCCTGCGTTGGACAGGCTGATTAGCCCGGCCCTGACCGGGCATTATGTTGTAAGCAAGAGGTATCATCATGAGCAGTTTTACCCGGCGCCAGTTTCTTACCACCAGCCTGGCATCGGCCGCCGCCGGTTCACTTTTGGCCTCGCCGGCCGGCTGGTCAGCGCCACTGCCAACATCCGCGCAATCGCCCCTGGCACAACCCCGGGACGAAGCCTATTGGGCACAGGTTGCCAGCCAGTATGAGGTGCGCCCCGGCATCATCAATGTGGAAAACGGCAACTGGGGCATAATGGCCAAGCCGGTAATGCAGGCCTATTTCAAACATACCGAGCGGGTCAATCGCGACAACTCCTATTTCTCGCGCCGCCAATACTGGCCGCTGCTAAAAGACATAGTTGCCGCGGTGGCCGACCGTTTGGCTGCCAAACCCGAAGAAATCGGCCTAACCCGTGGTGCCACCGAAGCTCTGCAAAATCTGATTGGTGGCTTCAACGGCCTGAGTAAAGGCGATGCCCTGATGTATGCCGACCTGGATTATGGTGCCATGCAGGATGCCATGCGTACTAAGTCCGCCCAATGCGGCGCCGAGGTGATCGAGCTGGCCATTCCCGAACCGGTTGACCATCAGGGGCTGATAGATTTTTACCAGGCGGCTTTTACCCGCCACCCCCACTGCAAACTGCTGCTGCTCACTCATATCAGCCACCGCACCGGGCTGGTGATGCCGGTAAAAGAAATCACCGCCGCCGCACGGCAAAAAGGCATCGCAGTGATTGTGGATGCCGCCCATTCCTGGGGGCAAATGGACGTTGATGTGGCGGATTTGGGCGCTGATTTTATCGGTTTTAACCTGCACAAATGGATGGGCGCACCACTAGGGGTGGGTGTGATGTATATCCGCCAGGGCAAACTCGGGCAGATTGCCGCCAATATGTCGGCCTCGCCGGGTCAGGAGCAGAGTATTTGGGGTAAGTTTCACTCCGGCACCAGTAACTTTGCCGCCTTTCTTAGCGTGCCCGATGCCTTTGCCTTTCATGACCAGATAGGCGCCAGGGCCAAAGCCGCGCGGCTGCAATATTTACGTAATCTGTGGGTTGATGAGGTTCGCCAGCTTGAGGGCATTGACATTCTCACCCCGCAAGACCCGCGCCTGTACGCCGGTATTACCTCGTTTCGTATCAAAGGCCACACCAGCAGCGCACAAAACCGCGCCATTGCCGAGTACCTGCTGGCCGAACATCAGGTATTTTGCGTACACCGCGACGGTATTGATAACGGCAGTTGTGTGCGCATTACCCCGAGCCTGTACAACAGCGCCGCGGATCTGAAACTTACCGCCAAGGCCATTGCCCATGCCGTCAGCCGATTTGCTGCTTAATCAGGCTGCCCTGACCAAGCCAACCCAGTCGGGAGGTAACAAACAGTACCTGGAGCGTCTGTATCAGTGTCATGCCCCGGCGTTGCTGCGTTACGCCTGTAGCAAAGGCGCCTCCCAGCATGATGCCGAGGAACTGGTGCAGGAGCTGTTTATCCGCTTGTCCCACTATGAAAACGCGCAGCAACTGCATAATGAAATGGCTTTTTTACGCACTGTGGTGGTCAATCTGCTGCGCGACCGCCACCGGCGTAACCAGCACGCGCCCCAGTGGGTGGAATATGACGAGTCAAACCATGAACACCACAGCCAGGCACCTGAGCCGGAGGCCCAGCTTAGCCAGCAGCAGGCCGTGGCCCAGGCCGAAGCTGATCTGGCACAACTCCCCGCCCTGACCCGGCGGATATTTTTACTTAACCGAATCCAGAGCCTGTCCTATGAGGACATTGCCACCCAACTGAACATCGGCGTGATGG
Organism: Bowmanella denitrificans; assembly: GCF_039522935.1. NCBI lineage: Bacteria > Pseudomonadati > Pseudomonadota > Gammaproteobacteria > Alteromonadales > Alteromonadaceae > Bowmanella > Bowmanella denitrificans. Next base: position 311,913 of record NZ_BAAAEI010000001.1, read on the forward strand.
TGGTCAGACGGCATTTGCGCGACGCTCTGATGTATCTGACCCAGAGGCGTATGCAACGTGAACAGCAGTAACCAAGGCAATAGCCATCAAAACAGGGTTATCGACCCTCAGATCCTGGCCGAGGCCTGCGACTGGCTGCTGGATATTGAAACCAGCCCCGCCATACTGACCTCCGCCAAGTTTGAAGCCTGGTTACGTGCCGATCCCGAGCATGTGCGCGCCTATAACCATGCGGCCAATACCTGGCAGTTGGGCAGTGTGTTAAGCCTTGACGCAAACAGCGTGGGTCAGCCAAGCATGTCGCCGTCGCCCCAGGTGATTCCAATAGCAGAACGTCGCCCGGCCAAAAACCTGAGCAAAGTACTGACCGCCCTGGCCGCCACGGTGTGCCTGATGGTATTCAGCCTGTCGCTACTGCCAACCACGCCAGCATCAAACAACATACTGGCCTACCAAACCCAACAAGGGGAGATTCAACAGCTGCAGCTTAGCGATAGCAGTGCACTCTATCTGGACAGCAGCAGCCGGGTTCGGGTAGAGATGCAGGACAAGCGTCGTGATGTGGAGCTGATCCAGGGCCGGGTATTTAGCCAGGTGGCCCATCAGCCCCGGGAGTTTGTAGTCAGAGTCAACCACAGTACCGAATTTGTGGCACTGGGCACCGCCTACTCGGTGGAAAAACTGGCCAGCGCCTGGACACTGGAAGTCTATCAGGGTGTGGTTGGGGTACGCGGCGGTGCGCTCAGCGGCACCGCGCCGGTGCATGCCGGTTGGGGCCTGAAATATCAGGACAATAAACTCAGCCGCTATCGCCTACTCCCCGCTTTACAAGCTGGTCAGCCGGACTGGAGCAGCCATCGTATTCGGTTTGATGATACCCGGCTGGAACAGGCCATCCGTCAGATTAACCGCTATAGCCCGCAGCCGCTGGTGTTACAGGATAAAGACCTGGCCGGGTTTGCCATTTCCGGGGTGTTTAATCTGCAGGATGTGGAGGACTTTGTGCAGAGTGTGGAAGGCCTGACCCAAACCCGCAGTGTGAAAACCCCTGAAGGGATTTTATTGGGTTTGCCACGGAGGGCTGGTGACTGAGTAAGCCTCTCGGGCCAGTTAAAGCTTGTCTCGGCGTAGATTTATTCGCACTACTGGTAATTAAATAGCTTCACCATGGGGAAGCCTTTCTCGCAGAGCCGCTGAGCACCCAGAGTAATTGAAAGCAGTAAATACCTCAGCGCGCTTTTCTCTGCGCCCCCGCGTCACAGCGAGAGGTATTCCAACATTATTGGCCGAAGGCGGTTCGTGTAGTTCGTGGTGGTTATTTTTATTATCACCAAGGACGATAGAGGTCGCATTTTCAAAATCTATTTAATTCGAAAATCATCATGCAAATTCCCCCAATGGGCCTTCAATTTCTTTTTGTGCGCCTGATTCATTGGAAGGTTTTCAATGGCTTCTCGCCAGAGCGTTTTGGCCTTGTCCATAACGTCATCTAAGTGAGGCTTAATCACTCGCCATGGAATCTCGGCACGCTCAGCACATTTCTACCGCCTTGAAAGCCCGCCAAATAACCAACCAGTCTTCCGTGCAGGCTCAACTTGAGTACTTTTATTTCATCGACTGGAGCTCCGCTCATGATTCATCACCCAGTAAATCCTGCCATGGATCATCTGAAAGACTTTTCTTCGCATCTTCGTTTGAAGTTTTTTTCGCCTGAGACACATGCATCCTGTCTGAATCAGAACTCTCCTGTTCAAGTAATGCCATAACCCCGCCAAGCTTTTCCTTTGGTATAAGCATAAGTTCACTATTCAAGCCCTTCGCAAGCAACTGCAAAGTGTCGAGTCGAGGGTTTCCTTTGGACTCCAGGCGCTGATATTGCTGGCGAGATACCCCTACCCGCAACATCATGTCGCTCTGTTTGAGGCCCAGTGTCAGTCGCCGCTGTTTTATTTGGTCGAGTATCGAATTCCTCACTGTAAACACATATATTGCTTTACCTAACAATAGCAACATATTAGTTGCCTGAAAAACCAAAAGCAACTTATTGGTTGCTTTTGCTTAATTCGCCATATCAACAGCAGGAAAAGCAATACAAATGTTGCTTTAATTGGATGTCGTTAGCAGGGCTTTTAGTTGCTTTAGCGGCAAGGCTTTTACGCAGTTGGCCTTACCTGTGTCACTGCGGGTACCGCAGGTGTCGGCGGCTTTTAGCATAGAGTTATAAATCGCTTCTTCGCTGGCCTCGATAACCGCCTGAAACAGCGGCGACATACTGCCGTTAGGCACAGACTCGGTGCTGGATACCTCACCGCGGCGCTCGGCGGTGCGACGTACCGACGCGGCAGTGGAGAAGCTCAGCACATAATCCCCCGAGCCATTGGTAAAAGACGCCCCGGTGCGGGCTAAGCCTGCCACCGCCCGTTTAGCTAAACGGGTTAGATTGCGATCTGACAAAGGCGCATCGGTCGCCACAATCAGCATAATGGAGCCGTCGGCTACCTCAGAGTCCAGGGCATCTTGCAGATAATACTGGCCAAGCGCTTCACCCACCGGCTGACCGGCAATCTGCAATACCCCGCCGTAGTTAGACTGCACCAACACCCCCACCGTATAACCACCCAGTTTGGCTGGCAGCACACGGGAACTGGTGCCAATACCGCCTTTCCAGCCAAAGGCCACCGTGCCGGTGCCGGCCCCCACCGCCCCTTCGGCCACCGGCCCGTCACTGGCATTTGTGATAGCTTTCAGACCATGTTCGGCTTTAAGGGCACGCTTGCGAATATCATTTAAGCGGCTGTCGTTGGTTTCCCCCACCACCGCATTCACCGACACCACCTGTTCATTGCCGGGTTGCTTTAAGGTCCAGCCAATAATGGCCTCGGCGGCTTGCGGCACCGACAGGGTATTGGTGAGCAGAATCGGGGTCTCAATCTCCCCCAGTTCCTGTATTTGTGAAATGCCGGTGAGCTTGCCATAGCCATTGGCCACATACAGCCCGGCGGGCACTTTGTCCTGATACAGGTTGCCGCCATGGGGTAAAATCGCCGTTACCCCGGTACGCACATCCTGCCCATCCAGCAAAGTCACCTGCCCAACCAGCACCCCTTGCACATCGGTAATGGCATTATGCTGGCCGGTTTTTAGAATGCCGGGCGCTATGCCTAAGTCCCGGCTACGGGGTTTTGCATTATCGGCCAGCGCCTGCGCTGTCACCAGTAAACCACCCACTAATAAAGCCAAAGCCGCTTTGTTCCGCATAAATGCTCCTGTAGTTGTGAATTTACGCTAATGGAGGGAATCATTTGTTGCAAGTCTAAAGGGGTGAAACAACGGAGTCGCCTTCCTAGCTTATATGGCACTCCATCCCTGGAGCGCCAGTCCCATTTACAACAGGCTTCCTGCTGGTCCGAAGGAAAAGCTACAAGGACGTAGCTTTCAAAGCGCGCCCGCGGAATTGTTTATTATGGATTGGGTAACAAACAGGGACTTTTGTAGCCCTGATCTAGCAACTTCCCTGTTTTTTATGACACGCCGTCCGGGCGCGCCAGTCCCTTTTCTTTGCTGCGCGGCAAAGAAACGAGACGCAAAGAAAACGCGCCGCTGGATTCCCAACTACGTCAGTCCAGGGAGCAGTGAAAAGGCGGTCGCAGAAACGACGTTCCCGACGCGTCTTCTACTCAAGTCGTTCCAGACGACTTGTCCCCCTTTTCACTGCTCCCTGAACCGACCGGGAATTTTTAAGCGGGGGTCAAAGCGGCTTGGGCCGCTTAAGGGGTAGCTTCTGATTGATGTTTTGTCGGTTAATGCCTGCTTTATTCCAATAGCGGTCATTGACTGCAATAACGGTCTTGTCACCGCCCAATTCTCTCAACCTGTCTCAACAACTATGCCCCCTTGATCCAGCCATATAACACCCCACAAATAACTGTTCATTTACACAGATTGAAGCAAGGATCCGTATAACAGCAATGGTACGGAACAAGTCCGCTTTTTCCCGGCACCAATTTGGTGCAACCTCCAAACTCATGCTAGGCAAGGGCCACAGAGCATGCTAAAAAATGACCATGCAAAAGTACGGAACTTATCCGTGTTTAAACACGGAACGGTTCCGTCTAATAACATTGTTAGGCATACAGGCGGACCCCATGACATTGAAGTCTAAAAATAGAATGCTGCTATCACTCTTTGTATTGGCGTTCACTTTAATACCAATAGGTTGTGTTTACCTGAGTGAAGCCATTGCGTCTATAGTTGGTTGTTCAGTTGGTGAAGCGAGTACCCAAAGCTGCGAGCTTCTTGGTATCGATATTGGTGGTTTGCTTTATATGCTTTTCGTTTCTGGTTGGCTAGGGATAATAACTATTCCCGTCGGCGGTATTTCAACAATTGTTTTATTTATCATGGCTCTTAGCTCATGGAATGATACGGAAATTATTTAGCATGCCTAACAAACCAAGTCAGCGGGAATTTTACTCGCTGAAAAACACTCATAAAATCCCCTGCTTGGGGCGTTATGTGGCTAAGACCAGCACTACAGCATTGGAAATTTATCGAATATAAGCAAAATATAGAAAAGACCAAAACTCCAAGAAGCACGTCAAGAATTCTATATTCGGCAAGAAAAAAATTGTCGGTAGCGACACAAAGTATCACGCACTCAAGGTGTGTCTGGAGACACTATGATTTTTAGCAGATTAAGAAGTTACCTGAGAGAACGGAAATACGGCGTTCTTTTCTTAGAATTTATTATCTTAGTTGTTGGTGTTTATCTTAGTTTGTAGTGGTCAAGTCATATTGGCCACAGGTTTATAGTTACGCCAGTATCTTCGTTCTGACTCGTTT
>NZ_BAAAEI010000002.1:0-217189 GCF_039522935.1 Bowmanella denitrificans
AAACGAGTCAGAACGAAGATACTGGCGTAACTATAAACCTGTGGCCAATATGACTTGACCACTACAGTGACTCTGCGTGCTTTTCTCAGCGCACTCCGTGTCTCTGCGAGAGGTATCCGGATCTAGGCTTTAATTATTTACCGCAGAGACGCGGAGTGCGCTGAGATTTCAAGGGCAAATATCGAAATATCTCCTGCCTTCCTCCGCGCCCCGGCGTCTCTGCGGTGAAGATATCAAAACTATTGTTCACGGATATTACGTAAATCCACATCGCCAGAGCCGTCGCGCAGCAATAAAAAACGCTGAGCACCATCAACCCGGATATCTCCGCTGCTGTCTTCTACTTCCACCAGGCCGGATACGTCTTGCACTTCAATATCGCCTGAGCTGTCAAACAGGGTTAAATCACCTTGTATTTTCTGCACCCAGATATCGCCGGAGGCATCAACTAAATGAATATCGCCCTGAATATCCGCCATATGCACTTTGCCAGAGGCATCCTGTGCGCGTACCGGTCCTTTCACCTCGGTCAGGCTGAGATCGCCGGAACCATCGGTTATGTATACCTCGCCATTGATACGACTGACCCGCATATCTCCTGAACCATCCTGAATGTTCAGCAAGGCATTGATGCCACTGACATCCATATCCCCCGAACCATCTTTAATATCTAACAGCAGATTGGCCGGCATACGCACGGTGACATCAATATAGGCGTCATGAATGCGTGGGTTAGTATGTGCCATCAAAATGGCGACGTCTTTTTCAGCTTCCAGAGTCAGTTGATAGTTTTCTGGTTCAAGCTCCTTACCGGATTGATATCTGGCTTTTGCCTCCACTTTGATGCTTGTTAGCCCTGCTTCACCGCGCACCTGCAATTCGCCGCTGCCGGCTTCGATTTTAAACTGACTCAGGCCCTGAGTGTCGAGTTCCAGTGTTTGTGCCAGACACAGTGGGCTGATTAACGCTAAAGATACTAACCATTTATTGTTCATTGATATTCCATTGGCTGTTGTTTGAACCTTAGTCGACCAAAGAACTACAAAGGTTTAAATACCAGTTAAGAAATTTTTAAATTTTTTATTAGCCTCCGGAAAGTTCATCCGTCTGGCAAGACCTTGTAACTTTGGCCAGAAAGCAGCCGTGCGTTGGCGAGTGCAGGTGCAGGTACGATGTAGTGGGATTGTCCAGTAAGCGTTCGATGCACAATCTCAGTTCCTGCTGGCCCTGAGCCAGCTCTGCTGCCTGAATATGGTGCCGGGCCGATAAGGCCCTGACAGCAACGCGTTTTAAGCTAAACATGTCGGGGATGTGTGCTGGCGCAAAATAGCCAGAGGGATGGCCATCGCGAATATAAATAGCATGGCTGGAGCGATAGGGACTGTCTACATCCAGATGCGTGTAGTTAAGCAATAGCATCCGTTCACCCGGCTCGGGCAGGGCGAGGCTGACACGGCAGGGATAGCCGTTTGGTGTCTTGGCAATTTCAGTGATAACACCTTGTCTGGCCAGGGCTTCGTCGCTTAAGCCGTAGAGGTGGTTGAATTGTTGGTGATCCAGAGCAGTAAATTGAAAAGTCATAGGTATCCTGAGTAGGTTAAATCAGGACCTAAGACTAAACAGCCAAACCCCTGGTGCCGATCCGTTTCTTGCGCTGTTCAATGGCCGTTTTTAACCACGAATAACTGAATATATCTCTCGCGGAGACGCGGAGCTCGCTAAGAAATGCTCGCGGACTTAACATCCTCTTGAACAACTCTGTGACCTCTGTGGTTATTGGTATTTTTTAACTGATACGACTTCACCACAGAGGCACGAAGGTCCCAGAGAAAAGCAAAAATATTTTCAATATATATCATTGAAATCTCAGCGTTCTCTGCGCCTCGGCGGTGAATACAAAAGGCTTCTCGCAAAGACGCGAAAGGCGTGAAGAAAAGCCCGCAGAGCTGGCAAAACCTTCAGCCACTCTGTGCTCTCTGTGCCTCTGTGGTTTTTAGTATTAAACAGAGACGATTTCACCACAGAGGTACGAAGAACACGGAGATTCCAGGGCTTGTTCTTAAGACACTCTGCGGCTCTGCGAGAAATACTTTCGTGCTTTTCGTGGTCAAAAGTCACTTCAATATACAGCAAGAAGCGGACAGCGATTTTTCTGTCGGTGCGATAGCCTTTAGACTGTGGTTATTCAGTGAGGTGGTATATGACAGACGCGACCGACAACCGGGTTTTACAGGTAGCTGACTATTTAGAGCAGCATGCAGAGCAGGCGTTGTCTCTGGCTGAACTGGCGGAGCGTGCAGCCTTAAGCAGTTTCCATTTTCAGCGTAGCTTTAAAGCTCTGCTGGGAGTAACGCCAAAACAGTTTCAGCATGCCGTGCGCTTACAGAAACTCCGGCAATCCCTGCAACAGGGCGAAGCCGTGCTGGATGCCATTTACGCGGCTGGTTTTGGCTCAAGTAGCCGGGTGTACGAGAAGCTACCGGAAAATCTTGGTGTGACTCCCTCGGTATTGCGTCAGGGCGGTAAGGGGCTGGAGATATATTTTGCGTTGCGAGAAACCCGCTTTGGCCATTTACTTATGGCAGCAACTGAGCGCGGAGTTTGCTGTGTGCAGTTGGCTGACAGTTTCACAAAGTTACTCGAAGCCCTACATCAATCCTTTCCCAATGCCGAGCTATTGACCACGCCAGATACTATGGACACCGAGCTGGATAAATGGATGGCTGCCCTGGAGACTTTTTTGCAACATGGTGGTCCCCAACCGCAGATCCCGGTGGAATTGTTTGGCACGGCCTTTCAAATTAAGGTGTGGCAGTTTCTGACCCGCATCGGTAGCGGGCAAAAATGCAGTTACAAGCAGGTGGCCGAAGGTATCGGTGCGCCTAGCGCGCATCGCGCTGTGGCTAACGCTTGTGGTGCCAATAAACTGGCAGTATTGATACCTTGCCATCGGGTACTGCGCGGCGATGGCAGTTTAGGTGGCTATCGCTGGGGTGAGCAACGCAAACGCGCCTTGCTGGCCATGGAAGAAGGACTGGCCTGTGAATATTGACGCCATCCTGCAAAACAGCAAGCCACTGGCTTTGTTGGATGCTGACTTGCTGGCGCATAACTATAGTGTGATGTCGGGATCTTTGGATGTGGCAACCTGCAAAACCTTATCCGCCTTGTTTGATGAACGGCAGTGGTTTCGCAATGAAGTGCGGATGGAAAAACATGGCTTTGGCCGTGGTCGTTATCGCTATTTTGCCTATCCGCTGCCAGCCGCAATTCAGCAACTACGGGAAGGCTTCTATGCGCAACTGGCCCCCCTGGCCAACCTGTGGGCCGAACGATTGGGGTTGGCTACACGCTGGCCACCCACACTGGATGAATTTCTGGCCAGCAACCACAACGCGGGCCAAACCAAAGCCACACCCTTAATGCTGGATTATGGGCCAGGCGATTATAACTGCCTGCATCAGGATAAATACGGCGAGTGCTATTTCCCTTTTCAGGTGCTGATTTTGCTCAGTCAGTCAGGCACGGATTTTCGTGGCGGTGAATTGATGCTGGTGGAGAATCAGCCCCGTAAGCAAAGCCGAGGTCAGGTAGTGCCGCTGACACAAGGTCAGGCGGTGATTTTTCCCAATAGTGTCGGCCTCGTGCCCACGGCCAATGGCTTTCGGCGCAGTCGGTTACGCCATGGTGTCAGTGAAATATTGACAGGGTACAGGCGCAGCCTGGGTTTGATATTCCATGATGCGCTATAAGTAGATATCAGCAAAAGTGCCGCTATAAAAAAGCCCCGCACTGCGGGGCCTCAAAAACGAAAAAAGTTCAGGACAACTTATCGCGAAAATCTTCATACTCGAATTTTCGCACCAGCTTAAAGCTACCGTCTTTTTGCAAAATACCAATGGACGGGTGTTCCACCCCGTTAAAGAAGGTGGTTTTAACCATGGTGTAGTGAATCATATCTTCAAAGATAATGCGTTCACCGATTTGCAACTCGTGATCGAAGCTATACAGATCAATCACATCACCAGCCAGACAGGAATTACCCCCCAGCTTATAAGTAAAGGCCTTTTCCTGAGGCAGACCTGCGCCACGAATCGCCGGGCGGTATGGCATTTCCAGCACATCCGGCATATGCGCAGTGGCGGAGATATCCAAAATGGCGATAGGGCCATCGTTGTGTACAATATCCACTACTTCGGCCACTAACGGACCGGTTTGCCAGGCGACTGCAGAGCCAGGTTCGAGAATGATTTCCAGGTCGTACTTTTCACGGAAGGCTTTAAGGGTGGCAATTAAATGGTCCACATCATAACCCTGACGGGTCATCAGATGGCCTCCGCCAAGGTTCAACCATTTCAGTTGTGGCAGGTATTTAGCAAAGCGCTGTTCCACTGCTTTCAAGGTGCGCTCGGCAGCATAGGAGTCACATTCACATAAGTTGTGCACGTGGAAGCCTTCAATACCGGACAGGTCCACTCCTTCCAGATCCCTGGCCATAATCCCTAAACGGGAACCAGGCGCGCTAGGGTCATATAGCTCCGTCTCTGCTTCACGGTGCTCCGGATTAATCCGGATACCCATAGAAATACCGGCTGCTGCCACCTGATCTTTGTAGCGTTGATACTGGCCCAGGCTGTTAAATGAAATATGATTAACCAGTTTAACCAGCTCATCGATATCGGCCTGCTTATAGGCAGGTGAGTAAGCATGCACTTCCTTACCCATCTCAAATTTGGCTAGCTTGGCTTCCCATACCGAGCTGGCAGTACAGCCTTGCAGGTACTGTCCCACCAATGGAAAGGTGGACCACATGGAGAAGCCTTTTAAAGCCAGGATGATATTGACGCCAGCCTCTTTCTGCACCCGCTGCATTAGCTGCAGATTGGCTTCCAGCCTGGCTTCCTCACACACATAGCATGGGGAAGGGATGTGGGGATTCATTATCGGATCGTTCAATCTTTCATCCTCAATGTAGCTGAATGTAGGTCGGACTTAAGTCCGACATGTTCTGTCGGGATTAATCCCGACCTACAGATCAGGTGCACCGTTACTTCTTAAACGGGCTGTCGCACTCAATCACATGCCAGGGCAGGCCGTGTTTGTTGAGCATGTCCATAAAGGGATCAGGATCGAACTGTTCCATATTCCATACGCCAGGCTTTTTCCAGGTGCCGCTGAGCATCAGGGCTGCACCGATCATAGCCGGTACGCCAGTGGTGTAAGACACCGCCTGTGCGCCCACTTCTTCGTGGCAGGCGTGGTGGTCACAGTTGTTATAGATAAAGATAGTCTTCTCTTTACCATCCTTAATACCTGTGATGTAGGTACCGATACAGGTTTGACCTTCATAGCCTTCAGACAGTGAACCCGGGTTTGGCAGCACGGCTTTGAGGAATTCCAGCGGCACAATTTGCTGGCCCTGGAAGTCGATAGGCGCAATGCTGGTCATGCCGATACCTTCCAATACACGCAGGTGGGTCAGATAGGCTTCACCGAAGGTCATCCAGAAACGTGCACGTTTCAGGGTAGGGAAGTGCTTAACCAGTGATTCCAGTTCTTCGTGGAACATCAGGTAAGAGGCACGTACACCGATATTCTGGTAATCCAGATCTTCACGTACTGACAACGGATCGGTTTCTTTCCACTCACCGTTTTCCCAGTAGCGACCGCGCTGGGTGATTTCACGGATATTGATTTCCGGGTTGAAGTTGGTGGCAAAGGCCTTACCGTGATCGCCGCCATTACAGTCAACGATATCCAGATAGTGGATTTCGTCGAAATAGTGTTTGGCCGCATAAGCGGTGTAGACGTTGGTTACGCCTGGGTCAAAACCGCTGCCCAAAAGTGCCATCAGACCAGCTTTTTCAAAGCGCTCCTGATACGCCCACTGCCAGGAATATTCAAACTTGGCTTCGTCTTTAGGTTCGTAGTTGGCGGTATCCAGATAATCCACGCCGGTTTCCAGACAGGCGTCCATAATCGGCAGATCCTGATACGGCAGGGCCAGGTTAACCACCAAATCGGGTTGTACCTTGCGGATAAGTTCGGCTACCTGCTTGGCATCGTCGGCGTCGACGGCGAATACGCCCTTGACCCGGTCGGCGCCACATTCCTGCTGCAGCGCTTCACATTTCGACACAGTGCGGCTGGCCAGATAGATTTCATCAAAATGCTCAGGTAAACGGGCACATTTTTTGACTGTTACGGTACTGACACCACCGGCGCCAATGATCAAAACGCGAGACATAAGGCATAATCCTCTAAAGTTGTGTTCCGGCGCCCTTGTTAGACGCCATCCTGCCAGTGGCAGAACCATTTTGAACAAGGTACGGGCCTGTTACCAGGCTAAAACCGCAGCATGCTATCAGCTATTTGCAAACAGGCAAGTATTACTGCGGTTAGCAGGGATCAACCTTAGAATATCAGCCTTGAGTCAGCAACTGATGACAGAAAGATGTCTGGTTTAATCCGAGAGACAACAAAACCCACGAAGAAACGAAAATCTGCATAGAGCTTCTCTCCAAACTAAGTGCGCCAGCGGTAGCAAACGCGATTAAGCACTGCTTATCGTTGGGTTTCTAATCATTGTTGGGGGATTTCCAGCTCGCACCTGAGTCCGACATCTCTCTGCCATCTCAATTCTGCGCACAGCCAACTTTATTCCGGCGTTTCATTACTTTTGACCAAAGCATTGGCTGGCGTGGCATCCAAAGGGCGAATTTCATATTCCAGTCCGCAGGCCATGCAGGGATTTTGCGCTGCCAATCTGGCAGCATCATCCAGGCTATTGGCCAGAATAAACCAATAGCCGCCAATGACTTCTTTGGTTTCGGTAAAGGGGCCGTCGGTAATGCCCTGACTGGACACCCGGCGAATTTCAGTACTAAGTCGTGAGCCGGGACCAAAGTTGCCTTGCGCCAGATTGTCCTCATACCAAAGATAAAAGGCTTCAATGGCCTGTTGAATGTCCTTGGCTGGCAGATCTGCATGCCATTGTCCGCGGGAAAGCAGTAAATAGGTGTGCTTGGTTTGCGCTGTCACAGTTCGCACCGTCATTGTGGGTATTTACTGCAACTATGCCTAAATCCGCTTGTACATAAAAGTGTCAACTGAATCCAAATATCTGGTTAATATCACCATTATTTGCGCTGGTCGGCGTTTCTTGCTAGTAATGGAATTTTTAATCTATTGATTAATATGGATTTTTGATGTGGTGTGGAAATTGCTTAACACCATGGCTACTTAAACTCTTTATGTGCTACAAGGATAATCAAAATGTCAGTACCCCTGCAGGACCAACCTATTGAGCATGTACGTGAACAGGTGATTGACAAGCTTATTTACAACTACGGTCAGGGCGCACTGTCTCTTGATGCCTTCGAACGACGGTTGGATATTGCCATGGAAAGCAAGGATGTCATTGAAATCTCTGCGCAGGCACAAGATCTTCCACATCAAATTTCCGAGCAATATCAACAGAGTCGCAATAGCGCATTCGATGTTGCGTACGATACGCAAAGACAGCCTGAGAGTGAAACCATACTCAGTGTGCTGGGCGGTACCAATCGCAGTGGCGCCTGGGTAGTACCCAGTGAAATTCGTTGTGTCACTATTCTGGGTGGTTCGGATCTGGATTTCAGTCAGGCGGTATTTACCAGCCAGGAAGTGACTATCAAGGTGTTTTGCTTATTTGGTGGTGACAACATTTACGTACCGGAAAACGTCAACGTGGTGTCGCGGGCATTTTGTATTTTAGGTGGCAATAACATTGATATTCCGCCGGTTATCCACAGACGCCAGGTACCCACCCTGATTATTGAGGGCTTGGTGCTGTTTGGCGGTATTGATGTCAAAATCAAACGCAGCATAAAGCAGCGGCTGATTAGCTTTGCACGGCAGATGAAACAAATGCTTAATGCAGAAAAGTAGCGTTTGATGCATCTGAGCATAGAGTTAAACGCCCCAGGCTTTGCTATCGCAGGAATGGCTAAAGGTGTGCCCCAACCGTTTGGTTTTTGATGGCTATTCGTCGGTTGAATGACACTGATACTGGAATACGGCTTCAAGTGGTTGGTTAAAGACCTCAGCAATACGAAAAGCCAGCTCTAACGACGGAGAATATTTGTTCGCTTCCAGAGACATAATGGTTTGTCTTGTCACCCCTGCCGCCTTAGCCAGCTCAGCCTGGGTCATTTCATTATGATCAAAGCGTAAGCGGCGAATCTGGTTGTATATTTTACCTTTATTGACGGCCATCATATCCCTCTTCGGTACATTACTAACTGGCTCAGGTGCTTAACGGTGGATGCTGCCAGCAGGCAGATCAGTAAAGCGTGGGCACATATGAGCGGCGTGGATAAAGCAACAGGCAGTGTATCGGAGCCAACCCCCAGTGCATCGGCGACCAGATGACCAATCATAAGCAATATCGCCCCCACTAATACACCGTAACCAATGCTATTGCCTTTGCCTTCTATAAGTCTGTCCCTTTCATCGGCCGGTTCCCGGTTACCGGTGCGCCAGTTAATCAGGCCGAACAGTAAAGCGGCGCCTATGCTTGCAACAATAATTACTTGCACAATAATGCCTGCCAGCGCACTGCCTGGTGCCGCCAGGCCCTCTGGTAGCGACGTCAGCTTACTGAAGTACAATGCCGCAATGGCCAGATCCAACACCAGGGTTGCCATAAGATTCCACTCGCGATTGGAGAAAGTGCGTAATGTATCCATCACCTTACCTAAATTACTTTGCTATCAGAGCATGAATGGTAATGCAAAATGGACTTTAGGTAAAATGATTTTTACATTTTGTATGTTTTACATTTCTTTTCGTCTAACTTTTTATGCTCTATATGCAAAACAGGTAACGGTTGGCATTAATTGGCGATCCTGGTGGTTTTGTTCCACAGGTTCTGGTGTTTCGCGTAAGAAAAGAAGGTATAGGGATGCCAGCTATTGGGGATCAGATCCAGTTCTTTACGTTCCTCGAAGTTAGACACCAGCTTGCTGAGTATTTCCAGTAGTCTTTCCTTGCTCATCACTTCCAGCTTTTTTCTGGCTTTGGGGTAATACAGATTGTTTTCCTGGCTGATTAACAGGTCCTGGCCAAATCCGGTAAAGGCCAGATTCTTGGTGGCTGATCTGCAAATCGGCACACTGGGATTGGCAGGGTACAGTCCATTGACTATGGCGTATTCGTATCTGTCCAAATCGCGGCGATCTGAATCCTTGGGTATATAAGTCACACCGAATCCCTGCGGGAAATGCCCCACCACTTTGATAAAGCACTGGACCGCCTTGGCATTTAATGCGTCTTTCTCGGCGGCCTTTTCCAGTACTAAGGTGGCTTTGGGTAAAGTATCGTAAGCTTGCCCTCGTTTGGTTGACATCACTACTGAGCTATATACCTGCGGGACTTTAAGTAAATTGCCTATGGACTGTTGGGGGTCCAGGGAGGATTTAATCATAGTCATCACAAACTTTAGTTTGTCTTTTTCTGTTTCATTAAACTGGTCCCGCTCCTGTCGCGAATTGCCCACATAGCTGCCACAACCTATACCGTCTTTAAGGTAGTTAACCGTGTATTGGTAGCTGAGTTTAAGCATTTGTTGGCGTTCATCTTTTTCCAGGGTGCGAAACTCATCTTCATCACCATCAGGGCCTTTAAGAATGGCCTGCACATCATGATGATACTGGCCTATGTCCTGCAGCAGTGCTGTCATCAGTAGTGGAATTTTCACATACAGGCGAAAAGGGCAGCGGGCGGCGTCATCTTTATCTTTAGGTTGTTGAATGCGGTTGCTGTAATGCTGCAATACATAAGGGTTACTGATTTGCTTATCTTCCAGCATGGCGTCGAGCAGCAACAGACATAACACGGCCTTATACAGGTGCTTGGTTTTCTGATTGAACGCTGCCACCTTGCGGTGTTCTGTCTGCGTGGTTAAAAGCAGGGTACCCAGCAAACGGGCAAAGTTGCGGGCGGTTTCTTCTTTGTTTGCGCCATCGGTTAGTTCCAGTATCTGCTCGCAAACTTGCTGCAAATCTTTGTAGCGCTGCAACCGTGATTCTTCACTGTTCTTTTGAAAGGATTTAAGTTTGTCCTGTGCGTCCTTCAGACGTTTTTCGGTGCGACTATTTTTTAACTCTTTGCTGTCGCTGAGCTGCTGTTTGAGATTAGCCAACTGCTCTTTCTGCACCTCAGCACTGGCAAAGTAGTCGGCTGCCTGCTCATATAATGAGTCTTTGATCGGAGACTGGTCGTGCACCTTTTTAACCAGGTTACGCACACTTTTGGTGTAGTGACTCTCGCCAATCAAAGCCTTGTTCATAGATTAGAATACTTGCCAGGTTCCAGGACTTGCACTTTAGCAGATTTTGCAAGTGGTTGCTTAGTATAAGAATTCCTTAAAAGGGCTAACCTAATGGTCAGAATTAAAGCTGCCAATGCAGATAATCCGCTATTGTCTGCTCGAATCGCACCGTACTTTAGGGTAGACTGCGCGCCGGAGTCGGCCAGACAATCGCTGCCCGCTTAGGCGGGGGGAGGAAAGTCCGGGCTCCATAGGGCAGGGTGCCAGGTAACGCCTGGGCGGCGCAAGCCGACGACAAGTGCAGCAGAGAGTAGACCGCCAACCCCGGATTCGTTCGGGCGGTAAGGGTGAAAGGGTGCGGTAAGAGCGCACCGCGCAACTGGTAACAGTGTGTGGCAAGGTAAACTCCACCCGGAGCAAGACCAAATAGGGTTCCTTGGCGTGGCCCGCGTCGGAACCGGGTAGGTTGCTTGAGCCAGTGAGTAATTACTGGCCTAGATGAATGATTGTCCTCGACAGAACCCGGCTTACCGGCCGACTCCAACTTTTAATCAACCGCAGATTAATCAGGCGGTTGATTAAGGCTTATGCTTTTCCATAGCAGGCAATGTTTCACCGCCTGTGCCTTTCTGAGTTTAGGGCTGGTGCTTCAGCGCTGACTCCCCTTTGCTGTTAGCTGCCAGCGCGGAAGTCTATCAATGGTGGCCAGCTTTCGGCCCAGGTATGGTTTGTACTCTCCCCTTTTGCTGCTAATGACCTGGTCAGAAAGTCGATAAATACCCTGACTTTGGCCGGTAAATAATCCCGTTTCGGATAGATAGCAAATACACCGTTGTAAGCCTGAGGCGGTCGGAAATAGGGGTACAACGACACCAAAGCACCCTTGTTTAGTTCTTTCTGTGCCAGAAAATGCGGTAATTGGGCAAAACCCAAGCCATCGGCACACATATGTGCCATCGCTTCACCGTCATCGGTAATATGTTTGCGCTGCAGCTCATACTGCATGTACTCGCCCTGCGCATTAGGCAGAAAGATTGGCTGCAATTGCTGCGTTTCTTTAATGCGAAAACCAATCCAACTGTGTTGCCTGAAATCTTCTGCCTGGCGCGGCGTGCCATAGGTTTGCAGATACTGTGGTGATGCACAAAGTAGGAAATCCATCGGGCTGAGACGGCGAGCAACCAGACGGCTGTCTTTGACATGGCCGGTACGCAATGCCACGTCAATGTTGTTATCAATAATATCCATATGCAGATCGTTGATTTCAAGTTCCAGCTTTATCCCGGGATAACGGCGACAGAAAGACGGTAACAATGGGCGAAGATACAGATGCCCGTAGCAAACCGCTGCATTGATGCGTAGCGTGCCGCTTGGTGAGTCATTTAGCTGCTTAAGATCGCTTTCACAGGATCTCAATTCATGCAGCATCTTGCGCACGGTGAGAGCATAGTGCTGGCCAGCCTCGGTAATTCGCAATTGTCGGGTGGAGCGCTGAAATAAGGTCAAAGCCAATTGGCTTTCCAGGCGACCTATGGCCTTGCTGACCGTGGAAGGATCTGTATTACAGGCTCGCGCTGCGGCGGCAAAACTACCACCATCACAAGTGGCCAGAAACAGTTCTAATAAACGTAGTTTGTCCATTGCGGCATCCTGGGCAGGAATATTCATGAATAGTATTCATGACTGAATGGGGGCGCCAGCTATTTTTCCGTTTCCGCGGCAAGAATAAAGTCAGTTATCGACATTAAAACAGATGCATTGCTTGAGGAACCATGTTGAAAAAAATCTCTACTGAAAGTGCCGCCGGATACTTTTTGTTTGCTTTTATCGCGATGGCCGGACTGGCTTATATCAACTTTCTACCCGGCGTTGTCAGTGCTTTGGCCGGGGGGATAGGATTTGATCAAACAGAAGCCGGGCAAATTGTGGCGGTCAATCTGTTTGGCGGGCTGTTGGGTTGTACCTGTGCTGTTTTTCTGGTGCGCAGGATTAAATGGAAACCGGCCATTTTCATCCCTTTTGCTACCCTGGCGCTGATTGACCTGAGTTCGGTTTGGGTTGATGACTATAGTCTGATGCTGGGGATGCGCTTGCTGGCTGGTGTGTTGGGCGGGCTGGGTATGGGCGTGGCATTTTCTGTGCTGGCCCGCCTGAATAATCCTGATCGAGCTTTTGGTGCATTACTGTTTGTGCAGTTTGTTATTGGCGCTTTGGTTATATATCTGCTGCCATTACTGGAGAACATGCTAAGCACCTTTGCGGTTTTCTACGTGATGGCTGGCATTGTTTTGCTAAGTCTGATCTTTCTGATGTTGTTGTCCGATCTTCCTCAGCGCAATACGTCAGCAATACAAGCCATGGCATTGTCAGTTGGGTGGGGAAATGCCCTGTTGTTGATGCTGGCCATCATTTTCTACCTGTGCGCCGCCAATGCGATTTGGGCTTATGTGGAGCTGATGGGGCTGGGAGCAGGAATGGATGATGAAAGCGTCAGCAGCTATATCGCCATGACCGGCTTACTTGGCCTTGCCGGTGCTATGTTACCTATTCTCAGTGGTAATAAGTTCGGTCGTTTTTACTGGATTGCCGCCGGTGTTGTGCTGTCGATAGTCGCGGCTGTGATGTTAAGTGCATCAGAACTGACGCCGCTTATCTATATCAGTGCCATGGCCTTGCTGTTTTTCTGCTGGCCAGCGGTGAATTCCTATTTACTGGCCATTGCGGCTGATTTTGATAGCAGCGGCCGACTCTCATCGGTTGCCGCAGTGGTCTCGCTTGTCGGTTTAGCAGCCGGACCACTGATGGCATCGGGTTTGCTGGATGATGGCAGTTTCACAACCATGCTCCATGCTGCTGCTGGTATTTTCCTGGTTAGTTTCCTTATGTTGTTCAGGCCGGTGAAGGCACTGGAAAAGCAGCAATCCTAGCCAATGCCGGCCAACCCCGGACGCCTCTGATATTTACTAACTTTTGTCATCAAGGTACCCGTCTCAGAATGCTGAAGCGGGTAAGGAGTATTCAATGTTTAGGTATATGTTCAACAAAATGTTGCTGACGCTAAAAAAGCGCTATGACTACGACATTCGCTATCAGCAGGACATTCTTAACGCAGATTTGGGCGCTTACAGCAAGTTTATGGGATTTCAGATGATGGCATCCCATTCAGGCAACTTGCCGACAGAAGTGCTGTATGCCGCCAGAATTCGCGCCATTATCTGGGACGATTGCGGACCATGCACACAACTGGTTGTGGATATGGCCTTAGAAGCAAAGGTTAACCCGGACATGGTACGCGCGATTATCGACAGAGACTTCAGCAAAGTGCCTGACAATGTTGCCATGGTGATGCAATTCACTGAGTTTGTGCTGGCGCACAATCCTGAAGCGGACGATTTACGTGACAGGATATTGGCTCTGTGGGGCCAAAGAGGGCTTATTACTCTGGGTTTTTCTATCAGTTCATACCGGGTGTATCCGGCCCTTAAGTACTCTCTGGGGTATGGTACCGCCTGCAGCAAGGTACAGGTTAACGACGCGTCATTGGCACCAGGCCGTGGTCCGGATGCGGCCATAGGGGCCCAGCATGGTTAACAGATTAATCACCGGATTCGCCGTACTGATAGGCCTGGCAGGGGTGATTAATGGTGCCTTTATGACCATTGCCCCTGAGTCCTGGGAGTCCAATTCCGGGTTTCCCCTGAAAAGGATAACTACCAGGTATCCCATTCCGTCACTTTTTCGATTATTGGTCCTGAAGGAAATTTAGTTGGGCGTTTTTATCCGGGGTTTAACACAGCCAACCTGAGTGAGGAGCTTCTTTTCAGGCTCAGGATGGCTGCGGTTTAAATACAGGATAGGAAGGGGCTGCCCTTTTTCTATCCCCTGGATTGAAATGCCACGGCCACTGGCACACTGGTGGCACGCCAGGCGGGGAAGAAGCCGCTGATAAAGCCAATCACCAGTGCCAGCCAGATACCCTGCATCACCAATTGGCCGTTCATTTCAAAACTGAACACCACCTGGGTAAAGCTACCGCCTAAGGTGGACGCACTTAAGCCGTCAAATAGCAGGAAGGCCGCCAGTGCCCCCAATACACCGCCAAGCAAGGCCAGCACCAGGGCTTCTGCCATAGTACCGATAAAGGCCGACAGATTAGAAAAACCAATGGCCCGTAAGGTGGCAATTTCCTTGGCCCGGTCCGATACCGAGGTGTACATGGTATTCAGTGCCCCAGCCATGGCACCCAATGCCATAACGGTGCTGATCACCCGGCCAAAGATGGCCATATAGCTTAAGCTTTCGCCCTGCACCGCGAAATACTTGGCTTCGCTTTGCACTTCCTGATTCAGGCGTGGTTCGTTTTTGATATAGGCTTCAATCGCTTCCAGACTGGCTCCGCTTTGCAGTTTGGCGCGTACCGACTGATAGCTGCTACCGCGGTTATACAGGGTCTGAATCACTTTAGCGTCGGCCCACAGTTCACTTTCAAACACGTTACCGCCGGTACTGAATACACCTACTACTGTCCAGCGGTTCTTGCCAAAACGCACCTCTTTGCCCAGTTCAAAGCCTTCAAACTGGCGTAATACCCCTTCTCCAACAATTAACTCATCGGTACCTGGGGTAAACAGCCGGCCCTGCACCAGTTTAAAGTTGTGACGCAGTGCCATGCCCTGTGGTTCCAGGCCACGTAACGGGATATTGGCGTCGGTACCGCTGCTTTTTTTGGTGCCATCGACAATCACATACAACTCGGGTGAAACCAGTTTGCCATTTTCATCGCTGGCAATGCCTGGTGCTTCGCGCAGCAGGTCAACCTGCTCTTTCATCACCGAGCTGTTCAGTTCAGCAGCAGATCCGGTACGGATAAAAAACGCCACATCTTCTTGCCCGGCGCTTTGTAGCGTGGCTTCAAAACCCTTGGCCATTGCCAGAAAGGCCAGCAGTACGGCAACCACCACCGCGCTGGCCAGGACCATGGCCAGTGACATCCATAAACGGCGCGGCAAACTCTTAATATTCATGCCAATTACGGCACTGGATTGTGCAATCAGGCTCATATTACCCCCTGGCAAATGCAGTGATGATGTTCAAACGAAGCGCCCGGTAGGCCGGTGCAATCCCAGTGATCAGACCCAGCAGCAGCATATAGCCCAGCGCCTGCAGGATAATATCTTCACCCAGCACCAGATTCGGCAGAAAACGCGCCATCATCTTAGACAAGGCGCCTACCGCCAGATAGGCCGCGCCCAATCCCAACAGGCCGCCAAGAAAGGCCAGCAGGCAGGATTCGGTCAGGATCATGCGAAAGATACGGGGTGAGGAAAAGCCCAGGGTTTTTAGCACTGCAATTTCGCTGGTACGCTCACGAATCGCCAGTACCATAGTGTTGCCAACCAGCACCAAAATGGTAAAGAACGCCATAAACACCACACCAAAGATAATCAGGCCGATATTACCGATTTGCTCGATAAAGGCCTTGTTAAAGGCTTTCTCGGTACTGGTGTCGGTTTCCGCCTGGGAGTTGGCGAAGTTTTCGTCAATGGCCTTGGCCACCTGTTCGTTGATGGCCGGGTCGTCTGTGGTCAGCACTATCCAGCCCACGTAATCACCGCCCCAACTCTGGGTTTCCATAAAGTACTTGTAGTGAAACACCATATAGCCGGTGTCCACCTGCGGGTCCTTGCCGGTGAAAATGCCCTCCACCACTAAATCCCAGGTTTGGCCGCCATCTTTGTTGGAGAAAATATTCGAGGAAATGGGAATGCGGTCACCAATCTTCCAGTTGTTGACTGTCGCCAGACGTTCCCCCACCATCACCCCGGCCTGGTTCTGTAACCAGTTGGCTTTCTGTTGTGTATCGACTTGCAATTCTTCATACACATCAAAGTAGGTGTCAGGATCTACCGCCATGGTAACCACCTGATTGGCTGGTTCCTGATAATAGCCACCAAACCAGTTGGCAAAAGTCACATCTTTTACCCCGTCAATACCGCTGACCTTATTGACATAGGCATAGGGCAGGGACTGGGTAAAATTGATTTTGTTGAATACCACCAGACGGTTATCTGCCGACATTTCCACCCCTGAATTCAATGCCCCCTGCAATGCAGTGACGGCACCAAAAATCAGGAAGGCGATAAAGATGGCGAAACTGGTGAGAAACAGCCGCAATTTTTTGCGGGTCAGGTTTTTGTACACCAGATAGAGGTCCTTCATGCGGATTTCTCCTGCAGTACAGGCTCGTCTTTATCGACAAACTGGCCTTTATCCAGATGCAGGGTATGAGTTGCATAACGGGCGGCAGCCGGGTCGTGGGTAACCATCACAATGGTTTTACCAAACTCACGATTGAGCAATTGCAGCATCTCGAGAATTTCGTCGGCGGTGTTGCGATCCAAATCCCCTGTTGGTTCGTCACACAGCAGCAATTTGGGATCGGACACCACTGCCCGTGCAATCGCCACGCGCTGCAACTGTCCACCAGACATTTCACTGGGCATATGTTTGGCTCTGTCCGCCAGGCCTACTAATTTAAGGGCGGTTTCTACGCGCTGCTGGCGTTCTTTGCCGCTGAGGTTGGTTAACAGCAGTGGTAACTCAACATTTTTCGCGGCATTGAGCATCGGCATCAGATTGTAGAATTGGAAGATAAAACCAATGTTGTTGGCTCGCCAGGTGGCCAGTTGCCCCTCGCTTAAACTGTCGATGCGGGCTCCATCAAAACTCACTTCACCGCTGGTGGGCTGGTCCACACCGCCCAGCAGGTTAAGCAGGGTGGTTTTCCCCGAACCTGAAGGCCCCATTATCGCCAGGAAATCCCCGCGTTTTATATGCATATTCAGGTCGTCAAAAATACTGATGGTTTCCTTACCTTTTTTGAAACGCTTGGCGACCGCTTTCAGTTCAAATAAATTGTCGTCACTCATGCTGTTTTCCCGTTTGGTGTTGTGATGTAGGTTAGTCGTTTGGCAACCGGCAAAATCGACAGCTGCTATCAGGCCTTCATAAAGGCCACTTTTACACCCATGTCCGGTAGGATTCTGGGGTCTTTTACTTCAATTCGAATACGCACTTGTACTGTGGCCTTGGCCCTGTCGGCGGTGGGGATAATGGCAATAACTGATGCCGGAATACGCCAGTCGGGATAAGCGTCCAGTGTCGCCTCTACCTGCTGACCGGGGCTGACCCTGCCGATAAAGGCTTCGTTAACATCCACTTCAATTTCCAGCGAATCCATATCCACTATGGTGCAGATACCGGTGCGGGTGAAACCACCACCGGCAGAGGTGGGGGCGACAATTTCACCCGGCTGGGCATTTTTTACCGTCACGACACCGGAAAACGGGGCACGAATCGTGTGATCGTCCAGCCGCTCGCGCTGGCTCTGGGCCTGTAATCTGGCCACTTCAATTTCGGCGCTGGCACTTTGCAGGCTGGCCGCCAGATTTTGGACCCGGCTGGCAGCGCCAGTGCGTTCGGCTTCGCTGGAAAAACTGTTGTTGTTAACCCGGCTCAGGTTACGTCTGGCTTCTTCCAGATCGGCATCCAGCGCAGTACGCCTGGCCGACAAGGCTTTAACCTGGGCTTCGGAAAGTTGCATGGCGGTTTTTGCCAGTGCACTATCCAGTCTTGCTAACACATCGCCCTGTTGCACCTGCATCCCTTCTTCCACATTAACTTCGGTGATCAGCCCCATCACTTCCGCGGAAACTGTTGCCATGCGTCGGGCAGTGATATAGCCAGATGAGTTAAGGATGCTGTTATTTTCTACCGGTGCTTTGGTGGTCACTGGTTTTGCCGCCGTGGTGTCTGCATTGCTGGTTTGCTGTGCGGAACTTATCTGTGGAGCCGGGCCGGTCTTATCCTGGTTGACAAAGCTGGTCAGCCAGAACGTCAGGGCGGCACTTGCCAGCACCGCGAACAGCAAATGCCAGAGACTCAGGCCCTTTTGTTCATGCTTTTGCTCAGGGTTAATCTGCAGTTGTTTTAGTAGCGCGCTTTTATCGTTCACCATTTATTCCCGGTGTTTTTGTGGACATCCTGGTGGCTAATGATTGCACAGTTAAAAACAAAGAAAAAATAGGCCACAAGTCACAAATTTGAATTTTTTTGCTTTGGCGCGGCTGATAAGCAGCCCTTATGTATAGATTTGAAGTTTAAATTATTTGTTTGTGGCCACCTGCTATACCTGATCCTGATACATGTATTTATGCGGTTCGTGTTGATAGCGGCCGCTCCGGAGAGTGGCCGGATTGGAAACCATGTTCATAAGGAAATTTCAGGATGAACAAAAAACTCATAGTGGTTGCCCTGGCCGGGCTAATGGCCGCTCCCGTCGTTGCAGAAGAGCAACTTTTTCCCGGTGGTGATGTGCAGGTAGAGACAATACTGGCGATGCAGTTGGCCGGATTGCCAGCCATTGAGCTGGATGACGCGCAGTATGTGTTGTCTGGTGCATTGCTCAATGAAGACTGGTCTGCATTCTTTACCCAGCGCGTGCCTGCACTGGTGGATTACCAGGATGTGATTATGCATTGGAGTGGGATTGCCAGTATTAATCCCAAACTGTTGGTGGCATTGATAGAGCACCAAAGTCAGATGCTCAGTACACCGGAAAAAGCCGACTTGCAGCGGCCTTTCGGTAATTTGTCTGATGCGCTTGTTTTTTCTGAACAGGTACGGGATATTGCCGGTCAGCTAAGCCGCAGATTCTATGCTTAT
Organism: Bowmanella denitrificans; assembly: GCF_039522935.1. Lineage (NCBI taxonomy): Bacteria > Pseudomonadati > Pseudomonadota > Gammaproteobacteria > Alteromonadales > Alteromonadaceae > Bowmanella > Bowmanella denitrificans. The sequence continues at coordinate 19,037 of NZ_BAAAEI010000002.1, forward strand.
CAGCACCTGCAGGCAGAAACAGACAAGGTGTCTTTGCCTGTGAGTTCAGCTACCTTAGCGCTGGCCAGTTTGTTGCAAAAAAATAGTGCAAAACCTTTCAATAAAGACAACGCCAAGTTGTCTGCAGATCACGCGCAGCCCTTGAGAGATTTTCTCGCTACTTACAAGAGGCTATTTGATGGCCCTAGGGAGAGTGTGTTGTTAACGGACTCAGAAGCGAAAGCTGAATCAGGCGACCAACAGATTCAGGCGTTTTCGATGAACCTGCCCTGGTCTTCAGGTTATGCCTGGTACAGTGGTGGTGCGCATTCCAACACAGGTTCGGGTTACCCTTATTCGTCACTGGATTTCAACAATGGTTCCGGTGGCTGGGGCAGCAATACGCCCTGGGTGCAGGCAGCTCATGCGGGTACGGTAAGCCGTTATTCTTCCTGCAATATCCGTATTACTCATGCCAGCGGTTACGCCACTAATTATTACCATATGTCTAGTCTGCAATATCAAAGCGGCGACTATGTTGCGGCGGGGGCCTACATCGGTCGGTATGCCAGTAATTACAATCAGGCTTTATGCCAAGGCGGACAATCCAGTGGGCCACATGTGCATTTTTCCTTGTTGTATAACGGGCAATATGTGTCCTTGCATAACCGATATATCAGTGGCTATCGCGTTGATGTGGGTAACTACAACTACGACACCAATTGTTATAACTTCTACTTTGAGCGTAATGGCCAGAAAACCTGTGCCTGGTATCCCTTGTATCGTTAAATAAGTTAAAGGCGCCAATTGGCGCCTTTGCTTTACATTTTGTCTGAGGATTTACGCTGGTCTTTTACCGCTTTAAGTCTGGCGGCGTGATCAATTTCATAATCCGGCATATTGGTATTGCCTGCAATCAGATAGTTGTCCATCCAGCGCATCAGGCGCAAACTGTAATCATACTGGGCAGCCACTTTACGATTGCCATGCCCTTCGCCGGGATAGTATACCAGGCGCACGTCTTTGCCCTGCACTTTCATATAGCGATACAGCTCCATGGACTGAGCGGGGTGTACCCTGGGATCGTCCTTGCCGTGCATAATCAACAGTGGGGTTTTGGACTGCCCTGCCCAGTATATGGGACTGCGTTCAAGATAGTATTGCCACTTGTCCCAAGGGTAAGAGCGGGCGTGTACCAGATGCATTTCATTGGAAATATCCGTGGTGCCAAATTTAGACAACTGATTGGTAACGCCGACAAACATAACGCTGGTGGCAAAGTGTTCGGTGAGCTTGGTGGCGGCCCAGGCCGATGCGTAACCACCGTAAGAGCCGCCGGTGATACCAACCCGCTTACTGTCTACCAGACCCATGTTAACCAGATGCTGCTTAAAGCGGACTAGATCGTTGAATTCCTCACCGGCATAATCGTTCTGGCCCAGTTTGGAATAGGCTACTCCTTTGCCGGTGGAACCCCGGTAGTTGGGGTAGAACACGGCATAACCGCGAGCTGCGGCCATCTGGCCGGGGCGCGAATAGTTGGTCAACCAGCCGTCCTTATCATGGCTTTCCGGGCCACCGTGCACCGACATAATGAGCGGATAACGCTGACCCGCCTGGTAATCCAACGGATAGATCAGTACACCGTCCAGTTCCACACCGTCTTCAGCCTTGAAGCGGATGGTTTCTTGTTTGGCCAACCGCTTGTTGCTAAGCCAGGGATTGGAGTCTGACAGACGGCGGACGTTACCGCTTTGCAACATAAATACTTCGTTGGGATGTGCCGCACTATGGGCGCGCAGCGCGATGCGCTTGCCACTATCATCGATGCTCAGACCGGAAGCAATAAACTGCCCTTCCTTAACCAGTTTTTTGTATTTGCTGGAGCCTGGCTTCAGGCTGGCGATAAAGTTCTGGGTGCCGACTTCGGCAATAAAATTCAGCTCATGGCCTTTGGCAGACCACTGGAATTCACTGATGTGGCCCTTAAAGCCAGGCAACCAGTCCTTGACCTCACCGCTGTCAGCATCGGCCAGATACAAACGACCGGCGGCCGGGTCGTGTTTGTCTTCGGCGCCGATAATGGCGATGTAACGGCCATCGGCAGACAATTCGGCTTCGTCCAGCTTGCCTTCTGTGGCCAGTGACAGCCTGACCTGTTGTTTGTTCAGATCAAACAGATGCCATTGTGACTTCATATACTTGTCATCAATCAGGGCGCTGGGCTGGGTTTTGATCAATAACGATGCGCTGTCGGAAGCCCAGTTGACATCGCTGACATAGTCCTTGATGTCCAAGGCTTGTGGCGTCAGATCTTTACCAGCCTGGTCGAGCCCCAGCACAAACAATTGTTGTGACTTCAGGCCAAGCTCATAAACTTCCGCCATAAAACCAAGCTTTTTCAGTTCTTTCTCGGATTTGTCGGCGCCCGGTTTGGCCAGCAAAGCCAGTTGTTTGCCGTTGGGAGCCAGTTGGTAAGAGCCAATACTGCGGTCTTTCAGACTGAGTGCCAATTGCGCCTGACCGCCATCTACCGGGATGCGATACAGGTTGGTGTACATGTCATCACCCAGTTTGGCCAGAAAGTAAATGTGCGTGCCATCTGCTGACCATTGCAACTGACTTATATTGACCTTGCCGGTGATGTAAGGGCGCTCCACGCCTTTATCATCAACCAGATACAGTTCGGCATAGTTGTTGCCGTTGTCATCCACATAGAGGGCCCGGGGCACCGAGCGGGTAAAAGCAACCCATTTGCCGTTTGGGCTGATACTGCTCTGGATCACAGATTGAATAGTGGGAATATCGTCGATGCTCAGGCGGTCTTGTGCAAAAGTGCAGGTACTTGTCAGGCCAAGTGTCAGGGCCAGTAGGGTCTGTTTTATCTTCATTGTTGTCCTTTTCTGTCTTTAGCATTAGCCGCGTGGATTCTACTTAGAAGGGCTTATCGACGCTACCTTTGACAAGACAAAGCAGACCAATGACAGGGTAAAACCCATGCCATCTGAGCATGGCATGGGGTTAGGTTTTAGTTGCTGACTTCAGCCAGGACTGACGGTGGAACATCATCAAAGCTTTGCAGGGGCATTTCCCGCCACTGCTCTGCGGGTAATGCTGGCACACAATCCACTTGCGCTGGTTTGGCGGGCAGATTTGCCAGGCGGATACGCAGCAGTTTGAGTTCATCAGGTTCAATGGCTTCGCTGGGGCTGATAAACAGACCGTTCAGCCTGGCCCAGCGCCCCAGTCCCAGACTGCTGGAATAACGCACTATAGGTGCAGCCAGAATCACACCGGTAAACACCGGCACCATCCACCAGAACATCAATGGCGTTAATACAAAAGTCACGGCGGCCCAAAGGGCTGCGATGGCACTGGGTAAGGCGGTGCGGTGTAGGGCTTCCCGCCAGCTTAACATGCGTCCTTCACGCTCCTGAGCATTCCAGCTCACCTGATACCCCAAAAACACGCTAAGAACAAAAAAGGCGTGATAAACCATCATGATTGGGGCGATTAGCAGGGCAAATAATGCTTCTGCTATGGCCCCTTTAAGCAAGGTGGCGACACCACCAAATTCGTTGCGTCGCTGTTTCAACGCCAGTATTACCCCCAACGCTTTGGGGAACATCAGCAACACCACGGTACACATTAGCAACGCATTAATCAGACCGGTTTCTGCCACCTGCCAGTTAGGGAATAACTGGTAGGTGTGATGAAAATAGTCATTGTCGCTGGTGGCGCGCAGCAGGGCGTCGGCTGAACTCAACGCCAGCATCAGCATCCACAACAGTGAGGATATATAGGCCAGAGCGCCAAACAGAAAATGCAAACGGCTGGTCAGATGCAAACCCCGGCTGCCCAGTAACGCCAGATGCTGAATATTGCCTTGTACCCAGCGACGGTCGCGGGTGGCGTAGTCAAGAATATTGCAGGGCACCTCTTCAAAACTGCCACGCATATCGGTCAGCAGGAACACATCCCATCCGGCACGCCTTAATAACGCGGCTTCAACAAAGTCATGGCTGAGGATATCGCCGCCAAACGGCGCAGGTCCATCCAGTTTGGGTAAGCCGCAACTTTGCATAAAGGCTTGCATGCGGACAATGGCATTGTGGCCCCAGTAGTTGGCACTGTCGGTTTGCCAGAATGACAAGCCGGTGGCCAGCATTGGGCAGTACAATTCGGAGGCAAATTGCAGGAAGCGACCAAACAAGGTGGTTTGTCGTACCGGAATGGGCACCGTCTGGATCAGACCCGTATTAGGGTTCTGCTCCATGGCGTGCACCAACTGTAACATGGTCTGGCCGCTCATTATGCTGTCTGCATCCAGCACTATCATCTGTTCATAGCGGTAACCAAATCGTTGGCAGAATTCCTTAAGGTTACCGACTTTACGTTCGCCGTTTTTTTCGCGGCGACGATAAAATGCATGGTGACGCAAGTTACCCAGACGTTGCTGCAGTGCTTGCCAGTGGTCCAGCTCAGCCTGTGCCAGTTCTGGGTTGCGGGTATCACTGAGCATGTAAAAGTCAAAATGGGCCAGATGACCGCTGTCCGCCAAACTACGCAGGCAACTTTCAAAGCCCGCCATAATGCGCCGGGTATCTTCGTTATACACCGGCATCACCACGGCAGTGCGACTGAGCGGTGCCGTGTCTGGCGCAGGTATTGTCAGTTTAGGCTTAAGACTAAGTGGATCGATGTTCAGCCATTGCAGTACAAAGCCAATAACAGCACTCCAAAAAGCACAGACAATCCAACTGAACACAATGGCAAACAGGCCCAGAAGTGTTATCTCCAGACCGGTCAGGCCATTGGCTTTGAGGATCTGCGTCATCATACCAATACCGGCCACCGCACTGGTGCTGACCAGTAGGAAAAACAGCCACTGACGCAGTGCCTTATGGTTCAGAATGATCTGCCAAGTCGGATTAGATTGCGCCGCTGCGCTGTTATTTGAGGTCGCTTGGATTCCAGACATAGTTCCATACCTCGCTTAATGTTTCGTTGCGTAATGTCAATTGCAGACGCATGTCTACAGGTTTCTGGTCGGCGGGGTTAAGCTTGAAGGAGACCCGCCAGTCTCCGTTTGGCAGCTTGCTGGTGGTCAAATCGCGGATTGCACCGGAAGACAATTGCAAGTCTGCCTGCATGGGCTGGGTGGCATTGAGTTTGGCCAGTTTGTCGGCGCTGAAATCCACCACAAACTGGCGCTCGGCCTTGGGTGGCGGATTCTGCTCACCCGGTAAAGCCGACCAGCCGATGCGGGTTCGGCTGACCTGGGCCAGGGTTTGCTCGGGGCGTTTACTGTCAAAGGTCGATAACTGGTAGCTGATTTCCAGTTGTTGTCCGGCCTGCAGCGGAGCGTCAGGTACCCAATAACTGACGATGTTATCGTTGGTTTCGTTGTTGGTAGGAATTTCCACTATTTCCAGACGGCCTTTCCCCCAATTGCCCTGCGGGGTGATCCAGATGCTGGGACGCTGATGATATTCCGCTTCGGTGTCCTGATAGTGCACAAAGCTTCGATCGCGCTGCACCAGACCAAACCCCTTGGGATTTTCATCAGCCAGACTGGTGACTTGCAAATGACGCGGGTTTTTCAGCGGGCGCCAGATCCATTCATCATGGGAGGTTTGCATCAACACACCATCTGAGTCGTGAATCTCCGGGCGAAAATCATCTACAAAACGCACCCGGTTCTCACCATAGAAGAACATACTGGTCAGCGGTGCAATCCCCAGTTTCTTAACATCCTGACGGGCAAAGAGGCGTGCGGTAACCTGCATATGAGTGTCGCTTTCTGGCGTCAGTTCAAAACGATAGGCCCCGGTTACAGAGGGGCTGTCTAATAAGGCGAAGAACACTAATGTTGTGTCATTGGGCTGCGGCCTGACCAACCAGAAACGCTTAAAATGTGGGAATTGCTCACCGCTGCTCTCTGCAGTATCAATCGCCAGACCTCTGGCAGACAGGCCGTAAATCTGCTCTGGCCCTACCAGACGGAAATACGATGCCCCCTGAAATACCGCTACTTCGTCTTTATAATCTGGGCGATTTAGCGGGTAATGCACGCGAAAACCTGAGTACCCTTTACTATTGGTACGTTGTCCGGCCAGGGGCGCCGCCTCTGCGTCATAACTGAACTGACTGGCATCAAAAGGCAGCAGTTTGTTCATACCATCCTTGTTGATCTCTTCAATTTCCACTGGCTGCTGATATAAGAAGCCAGGATGAAAAAACTGGATTTCAAACAACGACTGCTGATGCCACAGTGCCTGTTCAGGTTTAAAGCGAATCGCCCGATACTGCGAATAGCTCATCGACTTCCAACTGTCTGGCAGGGCAGCGCTGTCGGCGCTGTAACTCTGAGCTGCCAGGGCTTTGGCCCGGCTGGCCATCAGGTCAAAAAGTACCTGCTGTTTATTTTTGCCCTGATTAGCGGGTAATTGCTGGGCCTTGACACTGGTTGTCAGGATCAGCAATACCGCCACCAGCAGGCCGACACTTAAAAAGGCCCTGGTCTTTAATTGATGAAATTTAGACTTACTCAAGCTTACTACCCCCGAGTCTGAAAATACTGTCCCCTGATTGGAACAAAGTAGAGAAATGTTGGAATGATCTGTGTATCGCAAAAAAGAGGCCAACTAGCGGGGAAAAATATTTTTTCTGACTTCTGAATCACTTCATTTGTCGAGAAATTCATGTAATCAATTGAATATACTGATTTTATATTCTGTGTGTTTTTGCCATTTATGGTTGCAGGGAACGGTGTAAGAAGGATTAGCAGTGAAGCCGAGTCAGCAAAAACTTATAATTCTGTCTCTTTATGGCGACAAATTTGTTGGGGTGGAAGGGGTATCACAAACTTTGGCAGCGGTTTGGCTCGCAAAATTTCTGGCACCTCTGCGCGGGCCTGGTCTGGCGGACCGAGGGCGGTGTTTTCTAAATGGCGGTCATGCTGTCGCCTCATTGAGACAGTGTCTGTAGAAACCCCTGTTTGACCTGAGGTCAATCCTTAAGCTTTAGGTATCAGCTCGTCCTGCATACGACCAAAGCTTTGGCGGCAGTGATTAAAAAATGCCGTGGTCAGTCTGCTCATCGGTGCATGGGCAGAGGTGATAAAGCCATACTCATAAATCAAGGCCGGGGCGAAAGGTATCAGCAGCAAGTTGTTATCAGCATATTGCCTGGCCAGCATGCCGTTGACGATGGCAACCCCAAGGTTACGCCTGGCAAAAGTACAGGCAATGGCCACGGTATGAGTTTCCAGCTTTACCTTCATGGGCACCCCGGCCTGCTGGAAGATACTGTCAATTTGCATACGGGAGTAGCGCCCTTTCCCTAACAGGATCAGGTTTTGTCCAAGCAGATCCTGAACTTCGATTCGCCCCTTACTGGCCAGCGGGTGGGCGGGCGATAACGCGCATACAGTATGGCTTTGCAGCATGGATTCTACCTGCAGGCCCGGGTGATTTTCCGGTAACTGAATAAAGCCACAATCGGCACTACGATGGGCTACCAGCTCCCTGGCGGTGGCCGGGCTATGGGTATCCAGAGAGATATTTACCCTGGGATGCTGGCGCATAAAGTCGGCGACGACATCGGCCAGCGGGCCGGCGATAAAAGAATTTGGCGCCACGATCTTGAGTAATCCCAAGTCTGAGTTAAAGATATTTCTGGCCAACAGGCTGATGCGCTCTGCGCCCTGCAGGGTTAGCTCCACTTCCTTAAACAAAGCCAATGCTTCTTCGGTGGGAAACAGGCGGCTTTTTTCCCGGTAAAACAGGGCGAATCCCACGTGCTGTTCAAAGCTGGCCAGCAAGCGACTGACTGCTGGTTGCGTGATGCCTAAACTGGTAGCAGCTGCTGTGGCTGAGCCGGATTGAATAATGGCGCGAAAGGCTTCCAGGCTCTTTAAACTCAGGCCTTCTAGGCCTTTTGGCGAAGTTGCTGTATTCATATCAATAACAAAATGTAATGAAGTGATTAGTTATATCCATAATATTGCATGACTTTGGCGGGTTAATAAACTGTTAATCAAAAGGCACTTGTAGATGCCTATCAACAGCCGGAGACCAGTTTATGCGTATCTTTCGTCCTTCCCTATTGACCCTGGCCGTGAGTGCGGCCTTTTCACCCCTGACCTGGGCACAACAAACTTCCGTGGCCGACACACCAGCCGATACCGAGATTATCGCGGTAACGGGCTCAAGAATTAAGCGCCAGGGAGATACCCCCAGTCCGGTGCAGGAGTTGGATCTGGAAGCTTTAAACCAGACCGGGGCCGTGTCATTGGGCGAGGTATTGCAGGAGTTACCTTCGGTCGGAGCCAGTTTAAACAGCAATGGTTCAGCGGGCACCAGCCATGGTAGCAGCAGTATGAATCTGCGTAATCTGGGTGAAAACCGCTCGCTTGTACTGGTTAACGGTCATCGCTGGGTAAATGGTGCCGGCACACGCGGCTTTCGCGATTTTGTTGACCTCAATACTATTCCTCAGGCCATCGTTAAAAGAGTGGAAGTGTTGCAGGATGGTGCGACTGCCATCTACGGCGCCGATGCCATTGCCGGGGTGGTGAACATCTATACCCATAACGATTTTGTCGGGACCAGTGCCAAAGCCTATTATGGCCAGAGCAGTGAAGGAGACAGAGAGACGCTGAATCTGGATGTGTTGTTTGGTAAAGATATTGGCGACAGTAATCTGATGGTGGCTGCCAGCTATTCAGACCAGAAGCCCATTTATACTCAGGACCGTGAACTGACGGCAATCCCGTTGAACGGCTTGTCTGAAGGCACGCCAGAAGGTTTGTTCAGAGAAAGCAGTCTGGCTTCGGTTCTGGACTTCAGCATTCCGACCGCCGGCATTACCCGCAACCCCGACAGCAATGGTAACAATCTCGGCAGTTGGCGTGCCGCCACGGCTGACGATCAGTTTAATCGCTACTACAACAATTATGTGGTGGGGCCCAGTCAGCGCATGTCTTTATATGCCCAGGCCCTGGTGCCCTTTGATACGGTTAATCTGCGCGTCGAGGCATTGTACAACAGTCGCGAGTCGGACCAGCAGTTTTCCTCGGCTTTGTCCTCGGTGCGGGGCGGTAGTCGGGGTTTTGTGATTGCCAATGATTTACGGGTAAACCCCTTTGGTGTGGAATTCAGCGGCAGTGACTTTCGCCATACATCCTTTATGCAGGAAAATGGTTACCGGGTAAATGCACAGCAGGTGGAAACCACCCGACTGGGTGTTGGCCTGGATGGTGAACTGAATATCGGCCATGGCTGGAGCTGGGATGGTTTCCTATCCTGGGCCAAAAACGAAGGGACCTTTAAGTCCAATAATCAGGTGCATCTGGATAAACTGGCCCTGGGGTTACGGGCTTGTGACAGCAGCGGCATTAGCGCCGATGTGTCGGATCTGGTGGCCGGTTGTGTGCCGGTTAATCTGTTTGACACCCTAAGCGCTGAGATGGTGGATTACATTAATTTCACCGGCAAAGATAAAAACCAGGCCAGTCAGGTGGACTTTACCCTGAATATCACCGGCAGCCTGTTTGAATTGCCAGCCGGTGACCTGGCCATGGCAGCGGGTATTGAATACCGGCGCGAGCGTGGCCTGGATGTGCCGGACGATATTATTAATTCCGCCCCCAGGGTGAACACTTACCAGACCACCAGTTCCGCACCACGCACCGGTACGGATGGCGAGTATGATCTGAAAGAAGCCTATATAGAGCTGAGTATTCCGCTGCTGGATGAGGCACCGCTGGCCCACCGGCTGGAGATGAGTCTGGCTAGCCGTTACTCAGATTACAGTACCTTTGGCAGCACCACGAACAGCAAGGTGGGATTACTTTATTCGCCGCTGCAAGGTTTGTCATTGCGCGCTACCTGGGCAGAAGGCTTCCGTGCTCCTTCTATTCTGGAATTATATGAAGGCCAGCGGCAAAGCTTTGCGCCGGTGCTCGACCCTTGTTCGGCGAATAAATCTCTGCCTGGATGTGCAGGTGTGCCTTCCGGTTACAGTCAGGGAGAAACCAATGTGCAGTTAACCACTGGTGGCAACGGCCTGCTGCAACCGGAAACCTCGGAAAACCTGTCATTTGGTTTGGTACTGATCCCTACCTTTATGGATGATTTCAGCCTGACCCTGGATTGGTACGATATTGAAATTGATAACACCATCAGTACTTTTGGCGCACAAAATCTGTTGGACCTGTGTGCCAGCCAGGCGCGTAACTGCGAGGTCATCAGCCGCGCCGCCAGTGGCGAGATAGACAATATCCTGGATGGCCCGGTGAATCTCAACAGCACTAAAACCGCGGGTATGGATATGCTGATGCGCTATGGCCTGGCCACCGACAGCGGCGACTTTGATTTCAGCCTGAATATGTCGCGGTTGCGCGAGTTTGAAACCAGTACCACCTTGTCAGATGGCACTGTGCAGGTGGAAGACAAAGTGGGCAACGCCTATTTACGTGAAGCCTTTCCTAAATGGCGTGGCAGTTTCTCTGCTAAATGGCAACAGGGCCCCTGGGCACTGAATTACAACCTGCGCCATATTGGCGACAGTACCGAGACCTTCCAGGATGAACAGCGTCATATTGGTACGGTGGTCTACCACAATGCGTCGGTCAGCTACGATATTGACGAGGCTATGCGGGTGAAGTTTGGCATTAATAATCTGGCTGACAAGCAACCGCCCATTTCCCTGAGTAACCCCAATATCAATTTCGATCAGAACACCTATAACCCGGTAGGACGCTTTTTCTACCTGCAGTTAAGCTACGATATGTAAACCACTGGCCCCGTACGGGGCCAAAGACGACGCGGATGATTTATGACCAATGTCTATACTTTGGCTGAACCTGACTGTATTGAAGCCCTGCCATTGGTGTTGGATTCACCTCACAGCGGTAGCCTGTTTCCAGATGACTTTCGCTGTCTGGCCAGTGAAGCCCAGCTTAAAAGCGGCTGGGATGCCTATGTGGATGACTTATGGGCGCCGGTGCTGGCCGTAGGAGGAAGCCTGCTCAGCGCGCATTATTCCCGCATGTATATTGATTTGAACCGGGCGCCTGATGATGTTGATCCTGCCATGTTGAAACGCCCCTGGGCGGGATGTAATCCCAGCAAATACAGTGAGCGGGGAATGGGCCTGATTCGCCGTTATGCCCTGCCCGATGTACCGATGTACGATGCGCCACTGAATATCGAAGACATTGTCAGGCGCATTGAGCAATTCTACCGGCCTTACCACCAGGCTTTGCAAACCAAATTGGACGCCCTGCAACAACAGTTCTCAGCGGTCTGGCATGTGGATTGTCACTCAATGAAATCCACCGGCAACCGCATGAATATTGACAGTGGCGCAGCCCGCCCGGATGTGGTGCTGGGGGATAACGATGGTCTGTGCAGTGATCCTGGTTTTGTGCAGATAGTGGAAGATGCCTTTGTGAGTCTGGGTTATAAAGTCGTGCGCAATCAGCCCTACAAAGGTGGGTATCTGGTTACCCATTATGGCAATCCGGCTAAGCGCCGTTTCAGTATGCAGATAGAGCTGAATCGCGCCCTGTATATGGATGAACAGGCCTTTGTGCCAAATCGCAAATTCGATGATTTTCGTCGTGATCTGGGACGGGTCGCCGGGGCAATGGCTGATTATATTGTCGACAACCTTGGGGGGCAGGATAATGTCTGAAAACCCATCTGAGCGTAAAACCCTTAATCCCCTGATTATTCTGCTGGGCATTTTGTTGCTGGCTGGTGCCATGACTTACTTTATTGAGTCGGGGCGTTATGCGCGGGATGGCCGCCTGGTGGTGCCTGGCTCCTATCAGACGCTGGATAAAGACGCCAGTCTGGCCAACTTGCTGCGTACCGATATACCAGAGGCTGACAGGGCCTATCCGGTCAGCATCACCGAGCTGTTAATGAGCATTCCCGAAGGCCTGGAACGCGGTGGTGGGCTGATTTTTATGGTACTGATTATCGGCGGTATGTTTGGCATTCTGACTCGCGCCGGAGCCGTGGACGCAGGCCTGGAGCGATTGCTGAGCCTGGTCAAAGGTAATATTTATGTGCTGGTGATTACGCTGATGCTGGTGTTTTCCGCTGGCAGCACCTTCTTGGGGCTGGCATCGGAATATTTATTGGTTATTCCATTGATGGTGGCGATGGCCACACGTTTGGGCATGGCCCCCATTATCGGCTTTGCCATTGTCACTATTTCGGTCAAGGTGGGGTATTTGTCATCGGTGTCTAATCCGCTGCCGTTGACCATTGCCCAGCCTCTGGTCGGTTTGCAGATTTTCAGTGGTGCTGGTTTTCGCCTGGCCTGTTACCTGGTGTTTTTGCTGATTGGCATTGGCTTTATGCTGTGGGTGATCCGCCGCCAGGCAAAAGCCGAGCAAGTTGTGCTGGAACTGAATCATGCCCGGTTGTCCTGGCGTCACAGTCTGATGCTGATGGTGCTTGTTAGCAGCATTGGCTTTCTGGTCTATGCCTCGAATCAATGGCATTGGAAGCATGAAGCCTTATCCGCCTACTATATTGGTGTCAGTTTACTGTTGGCTGCGCTTAGCGGACTGGGGGCCAATGGCGCGGCGGATGCTTTTGTCGGCGGGATGAAAAAAGTGTTGCTGGCCAGCTTTCTGATTGGCGTGGCATCGGCTGTGGCCGTGACATTGGAAAAAGGTCAGATCCTGGATTCAGTGGTGCATTCTCTGGTGCGTTTGATTGGCGAAGGTAGCCCGACACTGGCGGCCAGCGGCATGTTCTTTGCCCAGTTGCTGCTGGATTTCCTGATCCCTTCCACCTCAGGGCAGGCAGCTGTGAGTATGCCGATTATGGGGCCTATCGGGCAATTATCCGGGGTGTCGGCACAAACCACCGTATTGGCGTTTTTATTTGGTAACGGTATCACCAATATGCTGACGCCCACTTCGGGCACCTTACTGGCTTATCTGGCTACCGCCAATGTGGGCTGGGCACAATGGGCCAGATTTGTTTTACCGCTGTGGGCCATTTTTATTGTTACCGCGTTGGTGTTGTTGGCGGTGGCTGTGCAGGTTGGGTTTTGATTCGCCGGCAGTTGGCAGAAAAGCCTGCTTCAGAGCAATGTTGGGCTCGGGTTTGCGTCGCATGAGTTTTTTGTCGGAATAAATTCCGACCTACAGGTAAACAGGAGCGGCGAGGTTGGTGCGCCGCTCAGGTCTGTTTTATTTTAATACCTCAGGGCTGTCAGGATGGTCTGGCTGAGCTGTTGCGGCATACTGAGCATCGGTAAATGGCCGCCTGGCAAGGTAAATTGCTGATCCGGCTGAATGGATGCGGCGATTTTTTGCTGGCTGGCAAAAGAGATAATCTTGTCCTGCTCGGCAAAAATATAGCTGGTGCGAATGTTTTGCAGTTGCGCCGCTGGCAGATTCACCTGACCATCGCCGGTGGCGGCAGGTTCATCTACAGCCTGGGAAATCACCTGGGCATAGTAGGCAGAGTCCGCGGTAAAGGTTTCGGCAAAGGCTTGCGGGTTGGTGATCTTCATCCAGCCGTCCTGATAGGTAATGCCGCTAAAATAGTGCTGCTCGTCTGCTTCATTTAGCAAGGCAAACGGCTTGGCACCATCAATGGGGGCGACCGCCGAGATATACACAATGTCGGATACCTCAACGGCAGGGCACAAGTGCAGCGCCTGATGCGCTATGGCTCCGCCCTGACTGTGCACCACCAATGCAATGGCACCCGAGATATCAGCCAGACTTTGGCAAAGGGCGGCGGCAGAGCTATCTAAGGTCGCGCTACCAGGTGTTGGATCATCGCCCCGACCTGGCAGATTTACCGCCTGGCTGTGTATTCCGGCTTTCTGCAGTTCATTTTGCAGTGGTTGCCAGGCTGCGGCGTTAAAATGGGCGCCGTGTACTAACACTAAGGTAGGCGCAGGTGCTGCAGGGTGGTGTGCAGCGCAGCCCAGTAATGTGATGGGCAACAGGGCCAGGATGTGTTTTCTCATGTTATGTCCTTGATATGAGATGATTGTTGGCGCGGATTCTATCTGCTGCGATGCGATAAAAATCATTTTTAACAAATAGTTACAGAAATAAGTTGGCCCTGAGCCAGGCCCCCGCCATGTGCATTGTATGGTTAACAGGCCAGGTGAACGAACACTGGTCTGGCATGACGTGCCTTTCCCCAGTAAAACCCTTGGCAAGGAATAGCAAAAAGTCAGACAATGATGCAGGGATATTTAATCCGTTTTAATGGACAAAAAGATAGCGCTACGAGTGTTTCAGTAAAGGAGTACAAATGCCGGGTAAATTCGAATTGATCGCTGCGTTTCTGTTGCTGGCAGTGGGCCTGTTGATATTAGTGTATTTCCCCGATTTTTCGGCGACAGCTTGGTTTTTAGTGGCTTTCTCTATTGTTTTTTTCGTATTTCCAGGGCCCCAACTCAGGTTGAAGTTGCACAGTAAAGAAGTGAACTTAGCGTGGCGAGAAAAGGTAAAAAGAGCCAGTGCCAACGGAACGGATTGGTGGACATCACCTTTCCCCTGGATATTTTTGACTATTGTGTTTCTTGCTTTCTTTGTTTAAGCCAACCGGCCAGGTTCAGGCGTTTTGGGGATGATGATGATAAATTTTGTACCCACGCCCACTTGTGATTGGCATTCAATACGGCCGTTTAGTTGCTGCACAACAATATTGTAAACCACATGCAAACCCAAACCGTTACTGAGCTGCTCAAGCTTGGTGGTAAAGAAGGGGTCAAATACCCGCTCTCTGATTTCCTCTGACATACCTTTACCATTATCAGCGACCAGCATTTGAATATGATCGCTTTGCTCGCTGATATTGATTTCAATTTTGCCTGGCTTCTCAACCGAAAAGGCATGGGTCAGAGCATTGTCTATCAGGTTCGCGAGGATCTGCGTCAGGGCGCCAGGGTGCGAATACAGATTAAGATCTGGCGGGCAGTTCAATGTGATCTGGTGAGCTGTCTGTTCAAACTTACTGCGCATGGACAGCAGGATTTTATTGATATAATCGCCGACATTGAACAGGCGTTGATTTTCATTGGACTGATCCACTGCCACCAGTTTAAAGCTGGAGATTAAATTAGAAGCCCGATCCAGATTGAGTTGCAGCAGCTCAGTGCTCTCAACAATCTTATCCATAGCCTGCTCAAAGGCCCGTTTGCCTATTTGTCCGTTCATGGCTTTTTCAAAGGTCGCCCTAACTTCTACTGACAGAAATGAAGCCGCGGTGACACAAACACCCAGTGGTGTATTGATATGGTGCGCCACACCTGCCACCAGCCTGCCCAGGGCTGCGTGTTTTTCGTTTTCAATCAGTTGTTGCTGGGTGCGCTTAAGCCGTTCCAACGACTCGGTTAACTTGAGGTTTTTCTGTTGTACCTCTGCAGTTCTGGTTTCGACCTTCTGTTCCAGTTCGGCATTCAACTGCACGATTTTCTGCTTTGACGCGATCAGCCGTAGGTTGGTTTCTTCCACCTGTTGTACGTGTTCCTGTACTTGCAGGTAGATATCATTCATGGCCTTCACGATAGGGGAAAACTCATTGTGGCTGCGATATTCAATTTGCTTCAATCTCACCTTGTTTTCATTGCCACAGTAAGTGACGGATTCCCGTATGGTTTTAAGCACGGCATCAAAAGGCCTGAACAGCCAATGCAATACCAGAAACATCAACAGAATAAAGGCCAGCCCCGCCAAGGTGCCATACAGCAAAATCATGCGCGAAATACTGTTGATATCCCGTCTAAGGTCTGTGCCAGGCACCAGCGAGCCAAACAAAAAGCCATCTTCGGTATAGAAGTAATACAGCTCGTAACTGGTATTGCCGAGTTGCAGGTCACTGATTTGCTTAATCAGGCTTGTTTGCCGGTCTTGTAAAACGGCATTCAGTTCAGGCAGCAAGTGGGCTTGAGTCATGACCTTAGCCGGATCCCTGGGATAACTGAGTAACAGGCCTGAATCCCGGTGAACGAAAAAAGGAAAGGCATTGGGTGTCACTTTTACCGCATCTAAGAAATGGGTGAGTTCGTCCAAAGACCAATCCACGGTAGACATGCCAATAGGGCGACGCTGATCGTCAAACATCACACAATCCACTGTCATCATGGGCGACAAGGAACCGGCGTCGTCCACATAAGGTGATGTCCATAACATAGGGCGAAAGCGTTGTTGCCTGGCCCCCCAGTGGCTGTTGACGGCAAGACGATACCAATCTTGCTGATGATAATCGTATTCCGCTGTGCTTAATTCCCAGGAAAACGCCACAGCTCCCAGCTTTCGAAACACATAAGGGCCGTAATAGCGCTCATTCTGATCAAATACGAAAGGTTCATACCAGATACCTCCGCCCAGCGCCTGTTCAAAGCTGGTAAAACTATCGGTAAGCAGCTTCTTAGCATATGCGGTGGCGGCTTGAGTAGACAACAGTTGTTGCTGTTTAAGGCGGTATAACTGTTCACCGGCTATGGCTAGTTCTGTGGCCTTTTGCTCCATACGTCGCAGCACATTGTCGACCTTGACGACGCTGGATTGTAAAACCGATTGGATCTGGCTGTTGCGCAAGGTGTCCATTTCGCGCACATAAAGATAATGATTAACCAACTGCAATGTTGAATAAGCGATAATTTCGAACAGCACAATAAAGACCAGGATTCTGGTTTTAATATTCATGTGCCAGTAGCGCTTTTCTCTCAAACCTGAACTGCCTTTCGTACGTTTTGCCTAATCAGCTTGCTATGTATTTAAAGCAGTGATGGGAATACGCAATCTATAAACCGATGAATTAATCCTAACTCTATTGTGTGAACATTAAATTTTTCTTAATTTTGCGGGCGCTTATTCCATTCCCCGCATTGACATTAAGTAATTTTCACCAACACTTATTATTAACTCGCAAGGGAATGCCTATGGAAAAGCAAGCAAGCAAACTTTTAGCTCAGCGTCTGGCATATCATCCCGCACTTTCGTTGGTTGCTCTGCAGGTGGTCGCCGAGGTTGAAAAGGAGTTAGGTCGGCAGGCCAGCATTAGTGACATCAGGGATGTGCTTAAAAATCGCAATAAACTGGTCAAGCTAGCCAGGGAAAGCTGTAATCTGGAATTACAGACCGCACTGTCTGAGTCTTCAGAAAAACTCCAGCAACTATTGCGCACTTGTGCTGAAATGCTGGACTAACCAGAGCTATGCTCAAAGGGTTAACCGGCTCCAATAAAAAAGGATGGCAATTGCCATCCTTAAAACCGAGCAGTGACAGCAAGTTTTGGCTGTTTATTTATTGCCCAAAAGATTTTTAAGCTTTTCCTTGGCTTTCTCTTCCAGCTTTTGCTTTTCTTCTTCGATTTTCTCTTTGGCTTTTTCTTTGGCCTTGTCTTCGAAGATATCTTTTACTTTTTTCTTGGCCTGTTTAATCAGATTGTCCAGCATACTGTTCATAATGGCCCCGCCAACCTGATCGGCTGGCAAACCATTGGGTACGCCAACAGGTTCTGACTGGAAGGTGGGGAGCGTCAATTCATACTGCTTTTTATCCAGTTTCAACTCACCGGTGTCCATCGCCTCAAAGTTGATGCGTAGCTTGGCGTCTTTAATGGTCACCTTTTGCACCGATACTACGGGGGAAGGACCGGTATTTTGTTGAGGCTGACTTTCGCCACCTTTAGGCAACATGGCTTGCAGGTTGTCTTTCAATACCACCAGATTAGCCTTACCCGATGCGTCCACTTCATACAGCACAGTGGGCGCATCAATCAGTACTTCTTCCACGATATAAGGTTCCTGGGTGGAGGTGCCCAGGTCCAGCTTCACTTCTCCCAGACTAAATGCCTGATCGTTGGAATAGCCGGAGGGGTTTTGCACATTAAAACCGCTAATACTCATACGTGCTTCGGCGAAGGAAAGCTCAACCTTGCTGACCCTCACTTCAGTTTGCAGGGCTTTGCTGCCTTGCGTTTCCATTTGTGAGCGAATTAGTTCGTCTATGCCTGATGCCAGGTAAAACACCACGCCAATAAAGGCCGCCAGCAATACCAGTACAATAACCAGTATCTTTTTCATGTTTAAATCCTTCTTAATGTGAATGCCTGATAAGTGGGCAGGAACGCCGCGCACTTATTTATCCTACTGAATCGCCATCGGAATCGCCAGTTGATAGCGACTATTGTGTGCGGGCGCCCTGCAAGCCACCGGTATGTAACAGTAATATCTGACTGCCCGGCGGGAAGTAGCCATCAGCCAAACGCTGTTTAAGCGCCCAGGCGGCTTTACCACTGTATACGGGTTCAATGGGGACCTGCGTTTGCTGATAAAAGGTGCTACAAAATGCCAGCAACCCTTGGTTTCGTTTGGCGTAGCCACCAAAGTGAAAATCGTGGTCTATCAGCCAGTTATCAAAGCTGTGTTGCGGTAACAATGCGCTCACTTGTTGTTCCAGGTAGTCCTGACCTTTGAGCACGGCAATCCCTATCAATCTGGTATCCGCTGCGTTGGTCGACGCCGCGGCAATCAACCCGGCCAACGTCCCGCCGCTGCCAACCGGCAAAACGATATGGCTGAAATGTTGCGTCTGCTCGTTCAGAAGTTCGGCTACACCAGCTAATGCCTGAGTCTGACTGCCCCCTTCAGGAATAATCAGGGCATGGGGATGAGCGGCTTGCCATTTGGCGATAAAATCGGTCTGGCTACGTAGCTGATAAGTGGCTTTATCAAGGTAAACAATTTGCGCCTGCCAGTCGGCCAGATCCTTCAGCATGGGTGTAGGGGTGGCGCGATAGTTGCCACGCACCAGAGCCATAAATTGTATGCCCAGCTTATTACAGCAGTAACCTAAGGCGTGCAGATGGTTTGAATAACCGCCGCCAAAGCTGATGATTTCGGTAACCCCCTTTTGCCGGGCTTCCACCAGCGCATATTTAAGCTTACGCCATTTATTACCTGAGATGACCGGATGTATCAAATCGTCGCGTTTGATGTACAGCCTCACCTGTTCAGCGCCTTGCCAGTGAGTGACCAACGGCTGCACCGGGGAGGGAGAATGGACAGATAACTGGCTGGCAATTTCTGCTGCGATTTTGGTGGAATCTGGCACTATACAGTCAATCAACAAAAGGAATGCACAATGTACATGATTCTGCTGTGTTTGTTTATCGCTACGATATTGCCCATTTTGTCCAAAGCGCCGCTGGCTTTTGCCCAGGCCAAAGCGGGGGGCTATGACAATCGTAACCCGCGCGCTCAGCAGGCAGCATTAACCGGCTTTGGTGCCAGAGCAAAAGCCGGTCATGAAAATGCCTTTGAAGCCTTATTAATGTTTATTCCTGGTGCGCTGGCGGTGCTAGTCACTGGTCAAGTTGATACTTATGCTCAATATCTGGCTCAGGGCTTTATTGTTGCCAGAGTGCTGTATCACTTCTTCTACCTGTTTGACTGGCACCTGCCGCGCAGCCTGGTCTGGACAGCAGGTTTTGCTTGCTCGGTACTGCTGCTTCTGCATGCTGTCCAGGGAGCCTCTGCGAACCTTTAATTTAAAGTGGCAGCGTCCAGCTTGGTATCTAACAAGCCAAGCTGGTGTTGGTCAAACAACTTGACCGAGGCCAGTTTAAACGGCGCTGTAACACCCGCTTTATCCAGAATGGCCTGTTCGAAGGGCACAAGGATACTGTCAGCACCGGCTGTCAGGGTCTGTGCGGCGTGGCTTTCCATCACAGGTACCAGTTGGCCATCGGCATTGGTGCCGTACAGCATGGCTCTGATTTCAAAACGACTGTCTTGTTCTGCCAGCAATCCTACTTTGGCATATAAAATTTTCTCTTGTAGCAAGAATACATCAGCCAAGGTGGCGGTTTTATTCGTCAGTGCCACCGCCAGTTTTGCATCTCGCGGAATTGTCGCCTGATCTTCCTGCGCCACCGACTGCAACCGAATTTCATACAGTCCCTGTTTGGGACTCAGTATTTTTTGTGGCGCAGAAGCCCGGATATACATATCTCCGGAGCGGGAGATTTTGACGCTGGCAGGAAGCAACTCACCATCCGGTGCAACCAGGGTTGCCTCAGCACGTTGGATCTGCAGTGATTGCCCGAGTTTTTCCAGACTGGCCCGTGCCAGAATACGCTGCTGTGCAAGCAGATTCTGGTTATCCACACTGAGATTCAGGATGTAGGCAGAGCCTTTTTCTTTCACTGTAATGCGGTAGGAAGCGTCTGCAGGCAGAGGCTGTGAGGTGCTGAGAAGCATAGCGCCGGGATGGCTGTCTGCTGTTGTTTGCAACGCCATACTGTTGTCCAGCACACCGGTTTGGGCCAGCAGTTGCTGGGAGACACGTCTGGCAATTTGCGGGTGACCTTGCTGATTTTTGTAGCGCAGCTGTAACAGCTCTACATCCAGTGGACTTTGCTGCTTGCTGCCGAGTGGGGTGAGCAGAAATAAAGCTTCGGCTTTAGTGGTATGTAGTGTCACTCCCTGGTGCAGGTCATGTCCATTCACCTGAATGCTGTATTCGTTACTTTGTACTTGCTCTGCCACCGGACCCACCTGCAATTGCGCGTTGGTATCTAAGGCAAAGCTGTAATGGGCGTAGTCACCTGTGGTTGGCAATGGCTGCCCATGGGCTAACAAACTGCATAGCGTCAGGCAAAGAAAATTAAAAATGGCTCTCATCGTTATCTCCTTATATGTCGTTACGCAGAATGACATCCAGATTAAAGCACTTACGTCTGGATTGATGATGACTCAGGGGTTCACGACCACGGGTGCGACTTTTATCGTTAAACCACAAACTGCCGGCCCCCGATTGTGAACTGCATTCAAGAAAGCCGTCTGAACAACTGTTCAGCCAGTTTTGTGTCACTTCTAAGGCCACCTGATACTGATACCCGCCACAGTAGCTATCACTGTCCCAGATGGCTGAGTCGACATCTGTGCCAACAATATTGACGAAAGGCTTAGGTAAGGCTGGCCTTCCTGCGGTGCCATAAAGATTGGTGTTATTGTATTGATGCATCCAGCTTAGTTGTTGCTGCTTTACTGCATCTGAGTCATATCCGAGGATCCAGCCCAGAATTTGTTCAAAGCTGTTGCCATCAACCACCGCGTCGGCTAACGGCGTACCCTTACTGGATGGCGCAATAGCGACTACTTTACTTATCTTATTGATAATATTGGGATAACGGCTGTCCAGGGTGGGGTTGGACATCAGCCAGCGCACCATATTGCCGCCGTGGGAGTGGGTGATGACATAGAGAGATGTAATACCCTGGTTTTGAATGAACTGACTGAGCTGATCGGCCAGACAGCCGGTGGCTGCGCTATCCCACATGTATTTTTCAAAGTTGCAGTTAATCACGACATAGCGGTTACCGTTTCCCGACATCACAGAATTAACAAAACTGCCGGTCCAGTAATCGTTGTAAGCATCACTTTGTTTGC
Source organism: Bowmanella denitrificans (assembly GCF_039522935.1). NCBI lineage: Bacteria > Pseudomonadati > Pseudomonadota > Gammaproteobacteria > Alteromonadales > Alteromonadaceae > Bowmanella > Bowmanella denitrificans. The sequence continues at coordinate 40,472 of NZ_BAAAEI010000002.1, forward strand.
CTGTACCATGTACAAAGGCGACACCCTGATGGGCTTGCACAAATTGAGCTGTGCCAAGCAGGCAGGCAAGCAGCAGGTATTTGCATAGACGCATGTTGATCTCCATTTTTGAGCAGTACGGCAGATAACTGACCAACTGCTGCCATGAAGATCCACCGTCCGGATTGGTATCGTTGTCCTCTGGCCTGAGGGAGGATTCCGTCAGGTCAAAAAAAGCCTAGACGTGGTTTTTGTGGCTGTAAAGTCAGCAAATGTGAGGGTTTTTCGAACAGAATTCGTTTAACCTTCTTTACCACCGTATCTGCTTTTAAAGCGCTGCTGCTGGGGATAGGGCAATACATCTTTAATCAGGCCACCGGCCATTTCGTGCTGAATGGTTCGCCACCATGCCGGATCCATCAATTCAGGATGCTTTTGTTTCAGAAGCGCTTTCAGGTGACGTTTACCAACGATAAAGTGCTCAAACTGTTCGGGAAACACATCGTCCGGGGCGACAGATAAGGTGTCCAGTGCGTAGGGATCATCTGATTTTGGCAGGGCCCGGAAATTGCGCTGATGCATATAACAGACTTCATCATAATCGTAGAAGATCACCCGGCCATGACGGGTAATACCGAAATTTTTATGCAGCATATCGCCGGGAAAAATATTGGCAGCAGCAATTTGTTTAATGCACTGGCCCAAGTCTTCTATGGCCTCGGCGACCTTTTGAGGATCGGTTTCTGTGTCCAGATAGATGTTCAATGGCGTCATCTTGCGCTCGATATACAAGTGCTTGATGATCACCTCTGTGTCGGTGAGCTCGATACTGCTATTGGCCACATCCAGCAGTTCGTCCAGCAGCGCCTGACTGACCCTGGTGCGTGGCAGGCGAAAATTCACATATTCGTGGGTGTCAGCCATACGGCCAACCCTGTCGCTCATTTTCACCAACCGATAACAGTCCTTAACATGCTGGCGGGTAATTTTCTTACTTTCGGCAAATTCGTCTTTGATGACCTTAAATACCACCCCATAAGTGGGCAGGTGGAATACCGCCATCACCAGGCCTTTGATACCCGGGGCCGCTTCAAACAAATCGTCGCTGTGCTGAAGGTGTTGTAAAAAGTTGCGATAAAACACCGTCTTGCCATGCTTGTAATAGCCCAGGGAAATATACAGCTCAAAATGCTTCTTGTTGGGCAATAGCTCCTGCAGAAAAGCCACTACCTCTGCCGGGTGCTGGGTATCCACCATAAAATAGGAGCGGGCAAAGCCAAATAAAACACTCAAGTCGCGCCGCTCGGTTAACAAGGTATCTACCACTAACTGCCCTTGTTTGTTATGCATCAGCGCCATCACGAAGGGGATGGGGTTGCCCTCGGTGCACATACGGCCAATCAGATAGGCGGCCTTATTGCGATAAAACACGCTTTGTAATATCTCGACTTTATTAATGCTGGCTAACTGTTCGCGACTGAAACTGTCCCGCAGGTATCGCTCCAGATGCTGCAAATCCCGCTCCAGATTGGCATAGGGAATGCGAAAGCTGTAACGGTCGAGTATTGCTTCCAGCGTATCTCGGATGCGGCCGCGGGCATCGAAGCTGTTGATAACGGACGCTCTTACCTGGCCTGGTAAATAGCAACGACTGGGTAACACAAACATCATGTCATCATCAATTTTCTGGTGGCGGAATAGTCGCCCTATAACGGAGTTGAAGAAAGTTTCGGCTAATTCGAATTGCCCGTGATGATCAAGTTGTTTAAGGTAGTGCTGCTTAAGTGAACGCCAGAAGTCCTGGTCCTGCTTATGTGGGTGACAACTCTGGTAAATTTCGGCGACCACTTCAGCCAGACTTTGGTCGTAAATGGCGATGCGCTCGCGGGCCGCAGTCTGTACCGCGCGCCAGTCGGCCTGCTCGAAACGTTCTCGGGCGGCACTGGTAATGCGGCTGTACCAGCGAAAGCTTTTTTCAAAGCCTTTGAGGATTTGATACGCAATTTTGCTGGCAGATGGTGATGGCAATAGGTGTTCCTCCGATAAATGGGGCTGCCGCACAAAGTATGCGTTACATCAGGAATTGATAACGAGAATAACGGAACAAAGATGGGTTTTCCTGTATTGATTTGCGATGACTCCATGCTGGCACGAAAGTCGGCACAGCGAGCGTTACCCATTGACTGGGATGCCGAAGTGAGTTTTGCGGCCAATGGCCGTGAAGCCATTGTGGCCCTGCAGCGTCAGCACTTCGGCTTGTTATTGTTGGATTTAACCATGCCGGAGATGGACGGTGTCGAAGTGCTGGAGCAAATTAAAGCGCTGGGCATTGAGGTCTTTGTAGTGGTAATCTCGGGCGATATACAGCCACAAATGCAGCAAAGAGTAAGAGAGCTGGGGGCATTGGACTTTATTGCCAAACCCGTGGACAGCCAGAAGTTGCAGGCTATTTTGCAGGGGTTTGGCTTGTACCGGCCAGCAGCGCAAAGCGCCCATGCCTAAATACTCAATGATATTGGTATAAGAACCAATCGATATAAGCTACGGGCGCTGCCTGTCGCAATTGGATGGAATTACGTCTTGACATATAGACGTCTATACGGCAAATTGAAACGCATGAAATTTATTCGTCGCACCACTACCACCATGATGATTACCACCACAAGACTGGTGGTCGCTGGCTAGTGCGCAACAGAATATCAACAAGCCCGCGACCCCACCAGGAAGCGGGTTTTTTTTTATCCAGGAGCAGCAAATGAAGGTAATGAAATTCGGGGGATCCTCGCTCGCAGATGCCGAGCGCTATCTGATGGTCAAAGATATCGTGCTGCCAACCCACCAGGACACCGGCGCGGCAGTGGTACTGTCGGCCCCTAAGGGCGTCACCAATGCCTTGTCGTCTCTGGTTGATATGGCAGTGGCCGGACAGGACTACCAGGAACTGTTTGACAAACTGACCACCACCCTGACCGGGATTGTGCGCGAGCTGACCGAACATATCAGCGGTTTCGACGGCACCACCCTGCTTACCTACATTGATGAGCTGCTCAGTGAGTTGCATCAGAACCTGGATGGCATCAAGCTTATTCACTGCAGTCCGGATGCGGTGACGGCCAAGATTCTGAGTCTGGGCGAATATGTCAGCGTCAACATTTTCAGTAAGCTGATGACTGCGCTGGGCCATACCAACCTGATTATTGATCCGGTGCAGTATGTGTTGGCCGAAGGGGATTATCTGGACAGCATTGCTGATGTGGCAGAAAGTCGCAGCCGTTTTGGCGATATCCCTAAAGACGGTTCGGTGCTATTGATCATGCCGGGTTTTGTGGCGGCCAATGACAAGGGCGAAAAAGTCACCCTGGGACGTAACGGTTCGGATTATTCCGGCGCCATACTGGCGGCTTGTATTGATGCCGAGTGTTGTGAAATCTGGACCGATGTGGACGGGGTGTACAATGCCGATCCTAACCAGGTGGAAGGCGCGGTGCTGCTGGATAAGCTGACCTATCAGGAGGCCATGGAGCTATCCTACTTCGGTGCTAAGGTTTTACACCCTAAAACCATCGGCCCGATTGCGCAGCATCATATTCCCTGTCTGATCCGTAATACCCTCAATCCTGTGGCCCCAGGTACCCTGATCAGCAATGAGCCCAGCACGGTCTGGACCAGCGTCAAAGGTATTTCGCACCTGTCGGATGTGACCATGTTTAATGTGGCAGGTCCTGGCATGAAGGGTATGGTGGGGATGGCCAGCCGGGTCTTTGAGGTCATCTCTAATGCCAATATTTCCATCAGCCTGATCACCCAGTCGTCCAGTGAATACAGCATCAGTTTCTGTATTCACAGTAAGGACGCTGCCCGCGCGCTGGCGCTACTCGAAGATGCGTTTCGCCTGGAGCTGGAAAATCAGTTGCTGGAGCCCATTGAGATGCGCCAGGAACTGGGCATTGTCACCCTGGTTGGTGATGGTATGCGCCGGGTTAAAGGCCTGGCGGCCAAGTTCTTCAGTTCCCTGGCACAAGCCAGGGTCAATATTGTCGCTATTGCGCAGGGCTCCTCAGAACGTTCTATTTCTGCCGTGATTGAAAGCCGCAAAGCCAAGGAGGCCGTGAAGGTCGTGCATCAGAATTTTTTCTCTAATCTCCATACCATTGACGCCTTTTTGATTGGCTGCGGCACAGTGGGTGGAGAGTTGCTAAGCCAAATCGCCCGCCAGCAGCGCCAATTGCTGGAGCGTAACATCAGTTTAAAAGTGTACGGTATTGCCAATAGTCGCACACTGTTGCTGCAGCCAGGTGGCATTGACCTTGAAAATGGCTGGCGCGACAGCCTGGGGCAAAGTCAGCAGGCATTCTCTTTGTCGGCGTTAGAAGCCTTTGTACAAGACAACAGTCTGGTGAATCCGGTGGTTATCGACTGTACCACCAGTGACGATGTGGCCGATTTGTACCTGGAAATGCTGCAGGCTGGTTTCCATGTGGTCACACCGAATAAAAAGGCCAACACCAAAGACATGGCGTTTTATCATTTGCTGCGCGACACGGCGCAGAAAACCAGACGCCAGTTTTTGTATGAAACCACTGTCGGGGCAGGGCTGCCGGTGATTGATAACCTGCAGAAACTGATTTATGCCGGCGACGAGTTAACCCGCTTTGAAGGGATTTTATCTGGTTCCTTGTCTTTTATTTTTGGTAAGCTCGAGGAAGGGCTAAGTCTGTCTGACGCTACCCGCATTGCCAGAGATAAAGGCTATACCGAACCTGATCCGCGCGACGACCTCAGTGGCATGGATGTGGCGCGTAAACTGCTGATTATGGCCCGAGAATCCGGTTTGCAACTGGAGTTGGCGGATATTGAGATTGAGTCCATTCTACCGGCGGATTTTGATGCTTCAGGCACGGTAAGTGAATTTCTGCATAAGCTGGCGGGATTAGATGAGTTATACCGGCAACTGCAGGCCAGTGCCGAGGCCAAAGGCCAGGTACTGCGTTATGTGGGCACTATTGAGAAAGGCCAGTGCAAAGTAGGTATTCAGGCCGTGGATGCCAAACACCCGCTGTACGTGGTTAAAGACGGCGAAAATGCCCTGGCTATCCATAGTCATTATTATCAGCCGATTCCCTTTGTGATTCGTGGTTATGGTGCGGGCGCGGCTGTAACTGCTGCTGGCGTGTTTGCCGATGTACTGCGCACTATGCCGTGGAAGCAAGAATAATGAGTGGTGAGATGGTACGGGCCTATGCGCCCGCTTCGACTGGCAATGTCAGTCTGGGCTTTGATCTTTTGGGTGCAGCCTTAAAACCCATTGATGGCAGTTTGTTGGGGGATGAAGTTGAAGTGTTTGCCAGCGAGCACTTCGATATCCAGGTTAAAGGACGCTTTGCCCACAAGCTGCCCAGCGATCCCAAAGACAATATTTTGTATCACTGCCATCAGCACTTTATTGCTAAGTTGACCGAGCGGCAAAAGGAGCTTGTACCCTGTGCTATGGTGCTGTATAAAAATCTGCCCATCGGCAGTGGTCTGGGCTCAAGCGCCAGTTCTGTGGTAGCCGCCCTGCATGCTCTGAACAGCTTTTACCATGAGCCGTTTAATCATGATGAGATGCTGTTGATGATGGGTGAGCTGGAAGGCCAGATTAGCGGCAGCGTGCATTATGATAATGTCGCGCCCTGCTATTTGGGCGGACTGGTGCTGATGGCTGAGCAAGCAGAGCGAATAGCCGTCCAACTACCGGTATTTGAAGAATGGTACTGGGTGGTATGCTACTCGGGTATCAAAGTGTCGACCTCGGAAGCTCGTAAGATCCTGCCTCAGCAGGTCAGCCTGAAAAATACCCTGACCTTTGGCAGGCAACTGGGCGTATTTGTGCACGCCTTACATTGTGGCGACCGGAAGCTGGCGGCCAGCGTCATGCACGATGTGATTGCCGAGCCCTATCGTAAAGCGCTATTGCCAGGGTTCGATGCGGCCAGACAATTTGCCAACGATAATCAAGCGCTGGCATTTGGCATCTCTGGTTCAGGTCCAACGGTATTCGCCGTTTGTGATAATCTGGACGCCGCCCAGCGAATCAATCAGTGGCTGAGTCAACACTATATCCAGAATGCCGATGGATTCAGTCATATTTGTCAATTGGATCCGCAAGGATCAACAGCAACAAGGGTATAAGTTTGGAATTGTTCAACTTAAAGGAAACCACTGAAAGGGTGAGTTTCAGTCAGGCAGTAAAACAAGGGCTGGGCAAGAACCAGGGATTGTTTTTTCCTGCCGAGCTACCCACCTTTGATGATATCGATGCACTGCTGGCGATGCCGCTGGCTGAGCGCAGCAGCGAAATTCTGCATCGTCTGATTGGCGATGAGATTCCTAAGGCCCGTCTGGCCGAGCTGGTCACCAATGCCTTTAACTTTCCGGCACCGCTGGCCGAGGTGGAAGACAATGTCTATTGTCTGGAGTTGTTTCATGGCCCCACTCTGGCCTTTAAAGACTTCGGTGGCCGTTTTATGGCCCAGTGTCTGTCCGAGCTGGCCAAGGGCGAAAAGATTACCATACTGACTGCCACATCCGGCGATACCGGAGCGGCGGTGGCTCATGCTTTCTATGGCCTGGATGATATCCAGGTGGTGATCCTCTATCCCAAGGGCAAAATCAGCCTGCTACAGGAAAAACTCTTCACCACGCTGGGCGGCAATATTCACACCATCGCCATCGAAGGGGATTTTGACCAGTGTCAGCAACTGGTTAAAACCACCTTTGATGACGAACAGGCCAGAACCGGCTTACATCTGAATTCTGCCAACTCCATCAATATCAGTCGCTTGCTGGCGCAGATTTGCTACTACTTTGAGGCGGTGGCACAACTGCAAAATCGCGAAAACCTGGTGGTGTCGGTACCATCAGGTAATTTCGGCAACCTGACGGCCGGCATGTTTGCCAAGGTACTGGGGTTACCGATCCAGGGCTTTGTGGCATCTACTAATCTGAATGACACCGTGCCGCGTTATTTGCGCAGTGGTCAATGGCAACCAAAGCCCACTGTGGCAACCTTGTCTAATGCCATGGATGTCAGCCAGCCCAATAACTGGCCGCGTATCGAAGCCTTATTTGAGCAGGGTTATCTGGATAGGGGAATATTGCAATCCGATGCCATTGATGAGGAATACACTCAGGTGGCCATGCGTCAGTTGGCGCAGTTGGGCTATGTGAGCGAACCGCACGCGGCGGTAGCATACAAAGCCTTGAAGCGTCATCTTGAGCCGGGGCAAACCGGTATTTTCCTGGGCACCGCTCACCCTGCCAAATTCCGTGATACGGTGGAAAATGTGTTGGGGCAGCCTATCAGTTTGCCGCAGGAACTGGCTGAATGTGCTGGTAAGGAAGGGCTGTCGCTGACCCTGGCCAACGATTATCAACAACTTAAAGCCACGCTGTTTGAATTGGTGGGTAAGTGACAAGTTGGCAGGAAGTACTGGGTCAGGAAAAGCAGCAGGACTACTTTAAGCAGATCCTGGCCTATGTAAAAGCTGAGCGGCAGGCGGGCAAAACCATTTATCCGCCGCAGGCTGATGTATTTAATGCCTTTAAGCTTACCCCCTTTGACCAGGTCAAGGTGGTGATTCTGGGCCAGGATCCTTATCACGGTCCTGGCCAGGCTCATGGCCTGTGTTTCTCGGTTCAGCCGGGTATTGCGCCGCCGCCATCATTGCTTAATATGTTTAAGGAACTGGAGCAGGATATATCCGGCTTCCAACGTCCTGAACACGGATTTTTGCAGAGCTGGGCTGAGCAAGGTGTACTGCTATTAAACACTGTGCTGACAGTGCAGCAGGGGCAAGCGCATTCTCATGCCAAAATTGGTTGGGAACGTTTTACCGATATGGTCATCGCACAGTTGAATCAGCACCGGGACGGGCTGATCTTCCTGTTATGGGGCAGTCATGCACAAAAAAAGGGCGCCATTATCGACAGACAGCGTCATCATGTGCTGATGGCACCGCACCCCAGTCCCTTATCTGCACATCGTGGTTTTTTCGGCTGTGGGCATTTTTCCCAGGCCAACCTGTTGTTGCAGCAGCAAGGACAAAGCCCCATTAACTGGCAAGTATAACGCGGACAATGTGATTGCCCTACGCCAAACCTGCCAGTGTCAATGGCCCGTATAAAAGCAAAAAGCCCTGCATAGCAGGGCTTTACTTTTTAGATCTCGGATTCGTTCAGTTCTTCATCCAGATACAGGTCCAATTCAGCCAGTTCCCGGCGTAACCGATACTGATCCTGAATGGCTTCGATCTCTCTCCACTTGCGTTTCTTGCTTTTGTTCTTGGCGGGACGGGACTCTAAGTCGAGCATAGACATCAAATCAGACTGATCCACTGGAGATCTCCTTTTTTAGTTACCGCGAGATAGGGTATATCACAACCTCTGATAAACTAGAACACCTTTCGTTACTTTTTATTAACATATTTTGAAATTTTTATGACACTGCGCAGCTCCTTGAATATGTTGAAAAAACGTCCAAATGGCTAACGCAAGAAACTTACCAATCTCGCCTAACTGAACTAGGATTAGCAAAAAGCTATTGCTTCAGCTTCCGGCTGTTGCCAAACCCCAGGGATTTGCATGCTGGCCACACTGGAAAATCTGCTTTTGGAGGTATCCAAGTCCGACCGCATTGATATGGGGGATATGCGCGAGGCCGAAGAAATGATTTTGCAGTCATTGCTTAAAGGGCTGAATATCAAGCGGGCAGGGATCTGGATGCGTGATGATGCGCTGGACGGTATCCGATGTTCCCTGCTGATTGATTTGCACCATCAAAGCCGCCTGGAAGATATCTTATTAACTCGTCAGCAATACCCTGATTACTTTGCCGCCCTGGACGAAGAGCGGCGTATTTCTGCGGACAATGCCCTGAGTCATCCGGCCACCAAAGAGTTCGCCGAATCTTATTTAAAGCCTTTGGGAATTACATCTATGTTGGACCTACCCATACGCCACCGCGGGCGTGTGGTAGGGATTGTGTGCTGCGAGCATATTGGTGCGGCGAAAGTCTGGACAGCGGATGAAAAAACCTTTGCCGGGGTTCTGGCTGATATGGTGGGGCGAGCGATATCAGCCAAGGAACGTAATGAATATGCCAGACAACTGGAAGTGTCCAACGAGTCGCTGGAAGCTCTGGTGCAAAAGCGTACCGCCAGTCTGGAGCAAACGCTGGACAGCCTTAAAATGGCTCAGCAACAATTGGTGGAAAACGAAAAAATGGCCAGTTTGGGAAGTCTGGTGGCCGGTGTGGCGCATGAGGTCAATACTCCCCTTGGCATTGCCGTGACCGCCGCCAGCCATTGTCAGTTGGTATTAGGTGAACTAAAAGCTGCCGTACAAGATAATCAACTAACTCGTAGTCTGCTGAATAGCACGCTGGAAAATATGGATGACTCGCTGAATCTGATTAACCATAATCTGGCCAGAGCGGCGGAACTGGTGCAGAATTTTAAAAAAACTGCAGTAGATCAGCATAATCTGGCCCTGACCGAGTTTGAACTGGGCGATTACATTCAAGTCGTAATGTCCAGCTTATTGCCCATTCTGAAAAGCAAAAAGATTCACTTCGAATTGCTTAATCCGGTCGCAATCTCCATGTACAGCTATCCCGGTGCACTGGCCCAGATTCTGACAAATCTGGTGAACAATGCTGCCCACCATGCATTTGAGCAGGACGCTGACAATCAAATTTGTATTCAATTGAAACCTAATAACAGTGACAAGGTTGAATTATTGTTTCGCGACAACGGCTCAGGTATGCCTGCAGAGATAAAAAGACGCATCTTTGAGCCGTTCTACACCACTAAGCGTGGTCAGGGAGGTTCAGGCTTGGGATTGTCTATTTCTTATAATCTGGCGACTGCCAAACTGAAGGGCAAGATGTCGGTGGAATCCTCGCCAGGACAGGGCACAGAGTTCAGGCTGGTGCTACCCAGAAAAGTCTCTTAGCCGGTGACCTGTCTGGCGGCGCCCCAGATGAGTTAGTCAACCTGGCCTTCGAGTAAGTTATGCAAAGACAACAGAGACTGGCTGAGCTTGTGCCGGGGAGACAGATGGATAAGCGGCTGTCTGGCCTGATGTGACTCGCGCATTTTAACCGATTGGCCTAAGTACACGGGCAGAACCGGCAACTGTTCCTGCTGCAAATCACGGATGATCTGATTGGGCAGTTTGGCGTTAGCCATATATTGGTTGGCAATCACCCCTTCAATCTGCAAATCGGGATTGTGGTCTTCACGGATTTCTTCAATGCGCTGGCACAGATTGTACAAACCCTGACGCGAGAAATCGTCGCAATCGATGGGAATAAGACAGCGCTGCGCACCAATCAGCGCGGAGAGGCTGTAGAAGTTCAGTGCGGGCGCCGTGTCGATGTAAATGCGTTGATAATGCCCGGTAAGATTGGCAAGTGATTCTTTGAGCTTAAAAATTTTATGCCGACTGTGCAGTTCACTTTCAATATTGGCCAGTCGCGCAGAGCCGGGTAGCAGGTCCAAATTGGTAAAGGCGGTGGCGTGGCAAAACTCGGTGGCTGGACGGCGGTGCAAATGAAAGGTGATAAATTGTTCAAATAAGTCGGCAATGTTGTCCTTTGGCTGCTCGGCATTGAGATACTGGCTGGCGTTACATTGAGTATCCAGGTCGATGACCAGGGTTTTCAGACCCTGAGCGGCGGAAATAGCCGCCAGATTCACCGCAATACTGGATTTTCCTACCCCACCTTTTTGATTAAACAGTACCCGAATCATTGCCTTCGCTCCTTGTTATGTTGCAAGCCTGGTCAACCCAACTATGCAATAATGGCTCCAGTTGCGGCACAAATAATAGCGGTAGCCCATAAAAAAGGGCGGAAATTTCCGCCCTGTGATTGTGTACTGGCTAGTTTGGGTTAGCCTCACGGAAACGACTAATCAATGCGTTGGTTGAGGCATCGAAGTCCAGCGCGGCGCTGCTGTCGGTAAGCTTGGCCAGAATGTTGTTGCCCAAAACCTTGCCGAGCTCCACGCCCCATTGGTCAAAAGAGTTCACCCCCCAGATGGCTCCTTGTACAAAAACTTTATGCTCGTACAACGCCACCAGCGAACCTAAGGTTTTTGGATCCAACTGTTGAAACAGCAGGGTATTGCTGGGTTTGTTGCCGGGCATGGTTTTGTGGCTGGCCAGCGAATGACGTTTTTGTTCGCTAAGTCCTTTGCCTTCCAGCTCAGCATAAGCTTCTTCATAGGTTTTTCCTTGCATCAGTGCCTGGGTTTGACCGAAACAGTTGGATGCCAGCATCGCATGATGGGTGTCATCCTGATTCGGCACATGCAGTGGTAGCATAAAATCTGCCGGGATCAACACCTGCCCCTGGTGAATCAGCTGATGGAAAGAGTGCTGGCCGTTGGTGCCTTCGCTGCCCCAGATAACCGGGCCAGTGGCATAATTGACCTGCTCAGCATCACCTGCCACAGACTTGCCGTTGCTTTCCATATCCAGCTGCTGCACATAGGCAGGGAAACCCCGCAGGTAATGATAATAGGGCAGCAGCACATGGCTTTGCGCAGCAAAGAAATTAGCGTACCACACCCCCAGTAGCGCCATCAGCATGGGTAAGTTTTGCTCTGGTGGTGCCTCGTTAAAGTGCTGGTCCATGGCAAATGCGCCTTCCAGCAACTGCCGGTAATTCTCATAGCCCAGGCCCAGTGCAATAGGCAGTCCTATGGCCGACCACAGTGAATAACGGCCGCCTACCCAATCCCACATGGGGAAAATATTATTTTCATCCATACCAAAGTCTACTGCGGCTTTAATATTGGACGACACACAAATAAAGTGTTTGGCAATATCCTGTTGGCTGCCGCCGGCATTCAGGAACCAGGCCTTGGCGGTCAGGGTATTTTGCAGGGTTTCCTGGGTAGTAAAGGACTTGGACGACATCACTATCAGGGTGTCTTCATGGTCAAGATTTGCCAGCACATCCTGGATATGACAGCCGTCTACGTTGGCGACAAAATGTAGCTTAATGCCTTGATGCCAATAGGGCTTTAAGGCCTCAAACATAATTTTCGGGCCGAGGAAGGACCCACCAATACCAATACTGACAATATGCTTGATGGCTTTGCCGGTGTAGCCTTTGTGTTCGCCGCTGTGAATTTGTTTCACAAAGCGCTGGATTTTATCCTGCGTAGCCAATACCTCGGGCATCACATCCTGGCCGTCTACCATAACCGGCGAGCCGGAAAAATTTCGCAGCGCGGTATGCAGTACTGCACGTCCTTCTGTGTGGTTGATGATATCACCGGCAAACATGGCGTCACGTTTGGTACTAACCTGACGCGCTTGTGCGAGGCTAAACAAAGCCTTCAGGATCTCGTCATTGATTAGGTTCTTAGAGTAATCTAACTCAATACCGCACGCCTTGGCGTTGTAACGTGCGGCCCGGTTCGTATCCTGCTTGAACCAGTCGCGCATATGCTGGCCGTCCAGGCTTTGTGCAAGGGATTGCAGGTGTTGCCATTGGCTGGTTTGGGTCAGGCTGGTCATCTTCTCTCCATTGTTGTACTGGCCGCCAATTACCTTGGTTGGCCTGAATCTTAAAACACCAGCGCCCGCATTGGGCGGGCGCTTGTTCGGTGGAATGTGTTAGAAAAACGCTTTGAGCATGGTTTCCAGTTTTACCTGGTCGGCGGCGAAACTACGAATGCCTTGTGCCAGCTTTTCTGTCGCCATAGCGTCTTCATTCATCTGCCAGCGGAAGTCGGCTTCGCCGAGGCGTTCACCTGGTTGTTTGCTCTGCCCGTTATCCTGCAATTTGACTTCCAGTGGAGCGTCGCTTTGGGCAAGTTGTTCCAGTAAGTCCGGGCTGATGGTTAAGCGGTCGCAACCGGCCAGTTCGGTGATTTCACCGGTATTACGGAAGCTGGCGCCCATCACTACGGTGTTATAACCATGTTCTTTGTAGTATTGATAAATCTGCGTAACAGACTGTACACCGGGATCTTCAGCAGGGGCGTAGTCTTTTTTATCGGTATTGGCTTTGTACCAGTCCAGTATGCGGCCCACAAAAGGTGAAATCAGGAACACACCCGCTTCGGCACAGGCGCGGGCCTGGGCAAAACTGAACAAAAGGGTCAGATTGCAGTTAATTCCCTCTTTTTCCAGTTGCTCTGCTGCACGAATGCCCTCCCAGGTGGAGGCAATCTTAATCAGGATGCGCTCTTTTTCCACCCCAACCTGTTTGTAAAGGTCAATCAGCCGATGGGCCTTTTCAATAGTCGCCTGTGTATCGAAAGACAAACGCGCATCCACTTCGGTGGAGATGCGGCCGGGAATAATATCCAGAATTTCCCTGCCGATACGCACCGCCAGTTTGTCGCCTGCATCAATAATCTGCTGCGTTGGATCATTGGACTGTTGCTTGGCCCACGCAACAGACTTTTCAATCAGTTCCTGATAGTGGGGCAAAGATGCCGCTTTGAGCAGCAGGGACGGATTGGTTGTGGCATCAACGGGGTGATACTTGCGAATGGCTTCGATGTCGCCCGTATCTGCGACCACAGTGGTAATTTTCTTTAAAGATTCCAGTTGATTTGCCATGTGATCCTCTTTTATGAAAGTTAATTTCGTAAATTTACAACAATTTCGCTGTTGTCTCTATTACGAATTATGACTGAAACCGTGACTTTTGTGATAAGCCCGGAGTACATAGTGACTTGCGTTAGCAACTAAGGTTGCTGCTAAGTGTAACGTTTCCGGGCCGGCAAACACAGTTGAGAGAGGTAAAAAACGCGGGTAAATGGACAGCCCCTGCTGGCTTAACCAGGGCCAGACTGCTGCCAGCGGCAGCAGGGTCCCCAGCACGCACATCAGGGCTTAAAAATACGTGATGCTCAGCATTTAAAATTGATAGCTGATGGTGGCGTTGCCGCCGGCATAATTGTTATCGTCAGCCGACACCCGGCCATAACCGGCGTCCAGGCGGAACCGCCAGCCTGACTGGTTTAAACCATTGACGCTGTAGCTGTATGACAGAGCGGCCCCCTGAATTGAGTGTTCATCGAAGATGCTGCCGATTGCACAGGCCAGACCACTCAAACCGTCATCTTTATCGCAATCATCTATGTCCCGCACACCCACCGCGCCGGCCAGCAGGCCGATACTGTGCTGCTGGTTTGGGTCCAGCGCATATTCAAAGCCTACCGAGAAGCCATCGTCCAGCCCTAAGTTGTACTTGGCGTACCATCGTTGATTATCGGTGTTTGACCAGGATACTTCCGGTACAACGAAATAGGGGTATCCCGCACCCAATGAAAAGTTCACATCGTTGGCAAAGGCAGTAGGGGCAAAGCATAGACTAAGTAAAATCAGTCCCTTTTTCATAGTGTTATATCCTTAGTGTTGATTTGGCAGGATAGTAAACAGCAAGAAAGACATTTGATAGGTGGGCATGTGGTTATTTTGTAAAACTTTGCAAAAAACAATCCGTCCCTGAGTCCTGCATTGAACCTTAAAAACGGGCTGGTATAGTAACGGCCTTTTTGCTGTTTCGAATCTTGTTATGCTGATTGTATTGTCCCCCGCCAAAAATCTCGATTATGACACTCAGGCCCATATCCAGGCCTATAGCCAACCTATGATGCTTGACCAGGCTGAAGCCCTTATTCAGGTCTGCCGGGATCTGTCGCCAGCCCAGGTTGGTAGTTTGATGCATATCAGTGACAAGCTTGCGCATCTGAATGTTGAGCGCTATCACAACTGGTCCCTGCCATTTAACCAGCATAATGCTAAGCAGGCCGTGCTGGCCTTTAATGGCGACGTGTACACCGGCCTTGAAGCCGCCAACCTGAGCGAAGCTGACCTGAACTATGCCCAGCAGCATTTGCGCATTCTGTCCGGGCTGTATGGTTTGCTCAGGCCTTTGGATTTGATGCAGCCTTACCGCCTGGAGATGGGCACCAAGCTGGCAAACCCAAGGGGCAAAGATCTTTATCAATTCTGGGGTGAACGTATTACCAGCGGATTAAATCAGGCGCTAAGTGAACAGGGGGATAATGTTCTCGTGAACCTGGCCTCTAATGAGTACTTCAAGGCAGTTAAGCCTAAAACACTGGATGGAATGATTGTTACCCCGACTTTTAAAGATAAGAAAAACGGCCAATACAAGGTCATCAGCTTCTTCGCCAAGAAAGCCAGAGGCATGATGGCACGCTTCATTCTGACCAACAGGTTGACGGAACTGGAACAGCTAAAAGACTTTGACCTGGGGGGCTACCGTTTTGACTCATCTCAATCCTCCCCGCGGGAACTCACCTTTATTCGTGATGAACAATAGATCGGATCGCTGACTTTCTCTGTATAAAAGCTGGCAACAACTTTAATACAGTTCTTAACACTTCTGTCTTGATTGGGTTGCTAAGATTCAGGCTTGAAAAAACAGGAGAACAGAATGCAACTACGGACGATTTGTTTATGTGTGGCACTGGCTGCGGCCGGACATGCCCAGGCAGAAGGCAAGTGGGGGCTGGGCCTGGGGGCTATTACTGCTACTTCCCCCTATTTGGGGGAATCCCGGGATTTTCTGGTGGTCCCCCTGGTAAGTTATGAAGGGGAAGACTTTCATTTTAGCGGTGTATCCGCCACCTATGATTTGTATGAAAATGAGACGCTGGCACTGAAGGCCTATATCAGCCCCGGCTTTGATTTTTTTGATCCGGATGATGCTGACTGGCAGAGCATGAAAAGCCTCAAGGAACGTAAATTTTCTGTAATGGCTGGCTTTGAGCTTGAAGCCGATTTGGGCTTTGCCACCAGTACCTTGTCTGCAGGCCATGATGTTACCGGCAATGCCAGTGGCTACAGCCTGAGCTGGGGAATTAGCCAACATTATGCACTGGCAAAAGGTTTAATGCTGATCCCCGAAATCGGTGTGGTGTATGCTGATGCCAAGGTGGTGGATTATTATTACGGAGTGGATAGCGGGGAAAGCCCGTATTTTGGTGCTTATGAAGCCGACTCTGCACTAAATCCTTACGCCTCGTTAACGCTGATGTATCAGATTGATAAAAACTGGCAAGTGTTCAGCAATCTGGAATATACAAAGTACGATAGCGAAATTAAAGACTCGCCCATCGTGGGACGAGACGGCGATTTGCAATTCCTGGCGGCGTTTAGTTATACCTTCTGAACAATAAGGGGCTAATCAGCCCCTTAACCCTTTGGATATCAACTACGTTCATCTGAGACAAGGCTATTCGGCGTAGAGCTTCTGATTAAATCGCAACGTTTGCCGCTGGTTGCCGTTAGAAATGTTGATTTCGAAACGCATATCCTCTTCATAGCGAAACCCCATGGTCGCTATATAGTAGATGGCCTTGCCTTCGTTGATTTCCTTAAATTCCAAAGGCTTGGCGCGGCCCATCAGGTCGGTTGCTGAACCGGTTACCAATACCTTTTGCGCTTCTTTTGTGGCGCTGTCCAGGACCGAGATATTGACCAGGGCGCTGTATTTACTGCGCTGAATACCGTAGGCACGTGCTACTTCCGGGGTAAGAAAACTGCTGGTCAGGGCAATGTAATGCACATCCCAGTCTCCAAGTTGTTTCATCTGTTCGGCCTGTGCCGGCGTCAATGCGCCAAGCAGCCAGGCAAAGCAGAGCGTTTTCAGTAATTTCATGATGTTACTCACCTTGTTGGCGGTGTGATAAGTATAGTACCCGAGCTATTCTGCATCGTGTTGAACTTGTCTGGCGGCACCCTTGAGGTGCCGCAATTCATCTTCAGGCCAGGCCCAAATCTCGCAGCAGATAGGTTAAAAACTGAATCGCAATAATGGCTACCAGTACCGACAGATCCAGCCCGCCCATGGGCGGTAAAATACGCCGGATAGGTGCCAGTAAAGGTTCAGTCAGTTGATAAAGCACTAACTCCATAGGGTTACGCCCCTGGCTAAACCAACTGAGAATGGCGCGAATAATCAGGATCCAGAAAATTAACGACAAGGTTTGGCTGACTAACACGGCCAGTGAGTAAAGCAATACGGCGATGGGATTAAACATCTGCCAGCTTGCGCCACCTAAGACAAAGTTCAGCACCGTTAGCTTAGCAAAGGCTACCAGCAGGGCTAATACCAGCGTGGCAGTATCCAGATTACCCAAGGAAGGCAGAACCCGGCGCATCGGCCCCACCATCGGATGGGTAGCCTTAACCACAAACTGGCTGAATGGATTGTAAAAATCAGCGCGGGCTAATTGCAGCCACAAGCGCAGGATAACGACCATCAGATAGAGGTCAAACAAGGTGCCAATCAGAAAATGCATGGAACTCATGGTGCTTCCCTAAAGTACAAATTAAAAAACCTTACTCATTTCACCAGCACGGTTGACCGCGGCTTGCATGGCGTTGTTAACCAGCTCGCGTAGCCCCTGTTGCTCAAACTGCTCGATGGCCGCTGCCGTCGTGCCGCCTTTGGAGGTAACCTGGGCGCGCAAGGTGGATAACTCAAGATCTGAATTGTGACAAACCATGTGTGCCGCGCCCAGCATCGCCTGCTCTACCAACAAGCGCGCGGTATCTTTGTCAAATCCCATCTGCATGGCTGTATCCTGCATGGCTTCTAAAAATAAGAAAAAATAGGCCGGACTACTGCCTGCGGCGGCGGTGACGGCATCCAGCATGGATTCTTTTTCCACCCAGGCGGTTTTACCTACCTGGCCGAGTAAATCCCCGGCAAAAGTACGGTCTGGCGCATTTACCTGACTATTGGCATACAAGCCTGTCATTCCCAGCCCCAATGCACTTGGGGTATTGGGCATGGTGCGCACCAGTGGATATTGTCCGCCGAGCATAGCCTGCAATCTGCTGACCGGCAGCCCGGCGGCAATTGAGATAAATAATTTACCGTCCAAATTGGTTTGTTGCAGTTGTTCACCCACTTGGGCCATTAACTGTGGTTTCACTGCCAGTACCACGACTTCGGCATTGGCCACTGCCTGCAGGTTATCCTGAGTGATTTGTATGGCAAAATCGCGCTGCAATGCCTCCAGCTTTGGCATGGATGGATTGCTGGCGGTAATCAGTTCAGCCGGATAGCCGCTTTTAACCATACCACTGATAATACTGCGGCTCATATTGCCAGCACCGACAAAAGTAATTTTTCTGTGTTGCATGTTTCTCCCGTTGTGGGTCGAAATGTATTCCGACACCTTTATCATGTGTTTTACAGCGGTTGGCCAGATCTTTAGGTATTTTTTTGTCTTTCCCCAAATATGGCCGTGCCTAATCTTACCATAGTCGAACCGGCCTGAATGGCTGCCTGCATATCCCCTGACATGCCCATGGACAAGGTATCCACCTGAGGGTAACGAGCTCTGAGTAACTCAAACAGTTGATGTAACTGATTAAACACCAGACGTTGTGCCTCTTCATTCTGTTGCGGTGCCGGAATGGCCATCAAGCCTCGCAGGGTCAGATTGGGTAAGGCATTGACCTCTTCTGCCAGGGCCAGCAACTCAGCATTGTCTGTGACGCCAGACTTGCTGTCCTCGCCACTGATATTTATTTGCAGCAGCACTTGTAGCGGCGCTTTTTGAGGCGGACGCTGTGCGCTTAAGCGCTGGGCTATTTTTAGTCTGTCAACCGACTGAACCCAATCAAAATGCTCGGCAACGGCTTTGCTTTTATTTGATTGCAGAGGGCCGATAAAATGCCACTGAATATCGTTAAGGTGTTGCAGAGAGTGGATTTTTTCTATCCCTTCCTGTACATAATTCTCACCAAACAAGCGTTGTCCGGCAGCATAAGCCTGCTCAATCGCCTCAACGGGTTTAGTTTTGCTTACCGCCAGCAAGGCCACCTGCTGTGGTGATTTATTCAGCGCAGTGCAGTGCTGAGCTATGCTTTCCAATGCGCTTTGTAGTCGTTCTGCTATGGTTTTCATGAGTGGATCTTGTGATTGTATCGGGTCAACGACATAAGGTTATGCCAGGGCATACCGAACATACCAGGTTTCTATGGTACACCTTGGCTTTTCAAACAGTTAACAGACGGAGTAGGCTGTGGATATTACCGAACTTTTAGCCTTTAGTGTCAAGAATAAGGCCTCGGACCTGCATTTGTCCGCCGGTTTACCGCCCATCATCCGGGTGGACGGCGAAATGCGTCGCCTGAATGTGCCAGAGCTCGATCATAAACAGGTGCATGCGTTGGTGTATGAAATCATGAATGATAAACAGCGCAAGGAATACGAGGAAAATCTGGAAACTGACTTTTCCTTTGAAGTGAAGGGGCTGTCGAGGTTTCGGGTGAATGCCTTTATTCAGAACCGCGGGGCCGCAGCCGTGCTGCGTACTATTCCCAGTGACGTACTGACGCTTGATCAGTTAGGCGCGCCGCAGATATTTAAAGAAATCATTAATCAGCCGACAGGGATAGTATTGGTCACCGGGGCAACCGGTTCGGGTAAAAGTACCACGCTGGCTGCCATGATTGACCATATTAATACCAACAAGCGTGAACACATCCTGACCATTGAGGATCCCATCGAGTTTGTGCATGAAAACAAGATGAGTCTGATAAACCAACGGGAAGTGCATCGCGACACGCACAGTTTTAATAATGCCCTGCGAAGTGCCCTGCGTGAGGACCCGGATGTGATTCTGGTGGGGGAGCTGCGTGACCTGGAAACCATTCGTCTGGCGATTTCGGCGGCGGAAACCGGCCACCTGGTGTTTGGCACCTTGCATACTAACTCTGCCCCCAAAACCATCGACCGGATTATTGACGTATTTCCTGCTGAAGAAAAAGCCATGGTGCGTTCCATGTTGTCAGAATCTTTACGGGCGGTGATTTCGCAGACCCTGCTCAAACGTATTGGTGGCGGTCGTATTGCCGCGCATGAAATCATGCTGGGTATTCCGGCTATACGTAACCTGATCCGTGAAGACAAAGTGCCGCAAATGTATTCAGTGATCCAAACCGGGCAGGCCCATGGTATGCAAACCATGGATCAATGTCTGCAACGTCTGGTGGCGATGGGGCAAATCAGTGCGCAGGATGCCGCGGCTAAATCCATTGATAAGCAACCTAAGTTTTAGGAGTTAAGCCTATGATGATGCAACCTTATTTGCAGGGCATGGTGGATTGTGGCGCATCGGATCTGTTTATTACTGTGGGCTTTCCGGTCAGTGTCAAAGTGAATGGCAAAATGACACCGCTGGACGAACAACGCCTTAGCACAGATATGTCGCTGGCACTGGTAGAAAGTCTGATGAGTGACAAACAGAAGCACGAGTTTGAACAGACCAAGGAATGTAACTTTGCCGTCGCCCTGGACGGGGTCGGACGTTTTCGTTGCAGTGCATTCTGGCAGCGGGATATGGCGGGCATGGTGATTCGTCGTATTGTCACGCAAATTCCCAAAGTGGATGATTTGGGTCTGCCGCAGGTGCTCAAAGACATCATTATGGCAAAACGCGGTTTAGTGCTGTTTGTGGGGGCCACGGGTACGGGTAAATCCACCTCACTGGCAGCACTGATGGGACATAGAAATCAGCACTCCCACGGACATATTCTGACCATAGAAGACCCCATTGAGTTTGTGCATGAACACGCCAATTGCGTGGTGACCCAGCGTGAGGTGGGAATTGATACCCAGTCGTTTGACGATGCCCTGAAAAGCTCTTTGCGTCAGGCTCCGGACGTGATTTTAATCGGCGAAATCCGTTCCATGGAAATTATGGAATACGCCATGTCTTTTGCCGACACCGGCCACTTATGTGTGGCAACCTTGCACGCCAATAATGCTAACCAGGCGATAGAGCGGATTATGCATCTGGCCCCCCCGGACCAGCATGACAAACTGCGTTTTGACCTAAGCCTGAATATGCGGGCCATTGTAGCCCAGCAACTTGTGCCAACAGTGGATGGTAAAGGCCGGGTGGCGGCCATTGAAGTGCTGTTGAACTCACCTTTTGTCAGGGATTTGATACAGCGTAATGAAATTGGCGGGCTCAAAGAAGCGATGCAAAAGGGCCGCGAAATGGGCATGCAAACCTTTGATATGGCGCTGTACGATTTGTATAAAGCTGGCCGCATCAATCTTGATCAGGCCTTGCACCATGCCGATTCACCCAATGACCTGCGCCTGATGATCAAGCTGGATAAAGACGAAGGTCCCGGACTGGGTTCATTGTCCAATGTGTCTATTGATATGGACTAGCGTGAAGGATTGGCGTTGATCCGACTGTATTGCAGCGAAGACCGATTCCAGATCTGGCAGGTAAAAGAACTGCTGGAAAGTCGCGGTATTCCTTGTTTTGTGAAGAATGAATTTGCCATTGGCGCGATGGGGGACTTAGCCCCTTTTGACTGCGCACCGGAAGTGTGGCTGACCGACGATGAATGGCAACCCAGAGCCAAACGACTGCTTGATGACTGGTTGAGTGAGCAGCGGCAATGCACACAAGAGTGGCGTTGTGCGCATTGCCAGGAAGACAATGGCGGGGGCTTTGAAATTTGTTGGCAATGCGGTGAAGAGCGCCCTGCGGAAACAGAATAAACAGCCTAGGTAAACTATACTCTTGGATGGACAACCAACTGTCTCCAGGAGGTGCCTATGAGTTTGTCCCAACGTGTTATGTCGTATCTGAATGAGCTGGATGTAAGCTACGAAGTGATATCCCATCACCCATCACACAGTTCACTGGGCTCGGCTATTGCCGCGCAGATCCCGTCGAATAAGATTGCCAAGGCAGTGATGCTGGAGGATAGCAAAGGCCATAGAGTGATGGCGGTGTTGCCAGCTGACAGCAAATTAAGCCTCAGTGCACTGAACGAGTCGCTTAATGGGCAGTATCATTTGATGAAGGAACAGCAGGTGTATCAGTGCTTTGACGACTGTGCACATGGTGCTGTGCCACCGATTCCGCAGGCGTTTAATCTGGATTGTATTATTGACGAAAGCCTGGGCGATCTTTCAGATCTGTATATTGAAGGAGGGGATCACCGTTCGCTGGTGCATTTGTCACAGCAAGAGTTTTGCCGATTGATGGGGCAAAATCGCAGCGGCCATTTCAGCCATCAGTTGTATCATTAAGGTCTGCATGTGGGCTTAGGCCCACATGCGTTATCTTTGCTCGGGTAATGTGCCGACATAAGTTCTGACCACTTTACGCAATGCGCCATTTTGTTTCTTACTGGCGATATATTGGTTGAGGCCGGGGAGCATGTCTGCCTTGTTTGGACTGAGTGCCAGTCTTAAGCTGTCTACCGCTTTATGCTGCTCTACCGGCGCAATTTGCAGATCGGGAAAATGCTCTTGCACCAACCAGTAGGCAATCAGTTCATTGACATAAGCAAAATCACAACGCCCACTGGCCAGCATGCGCAGTTGGGCCTCTTCACTGCTGGCATCCACCCTTAACAGGCTGGCAGTGGCGAACAGCTCGTTAAGTGTTGGGTAAACATAGTATTGTCGGGTACAAACACTTTGGCCTGCCCGCCAATGCAAAATATCGTTTCCCTTATCCAATCTGAATAGATAATCCGTGTAGGGCAGTATTTCTTCACTAAAAAGTAATTGCTCCGGATGTTTGGTCCAGGCAGGGCTGAGGACCATAGTGTCCACCTGCCCTGCATACAAGCGGGACTCACCTCCCTGGCGATTATCCAGAACATAATCAATGGCAATACCGTACTCAAGCGCATAGTCCGCCATCAAATCTGCCAGTATGCCGCTGACGTTTTGTTGTTCGTCAACAAAGATGTAGGGGGGAAAGCCTGGATCGTAGACGGCAAATTTAAGTTGCTCAGTTGCACCGCTCTGGCAACTGAACAAACAGAGCATAGAGGCTCTCAACAACATCATTGGCCTTGCGCGATTGATTGTCAGATAACTAACAGAATAGACGCAAATTCCGGGGGCGACGACCTGAAGGCCAAATTGCAACGCAGATCAGCAATGGTCAGCCATCCAGCTTTCCAGAATCAAACAGGCCGCAACGCTGTCGACCTTTTGTTTATCGAGCTTCTTGTAGCCGCCCAACTCAAACAATCTGGCCCTGGCATCGGCGGTGGTTAGACGTTCGTCGCAGGTTTCCACCTGCACTTTGAATCTGGCATGCAGGCGGTTGGCAAACTTACGGGCGCCATGGGTTACCTGCTGTTCGGTACCATCCATATTGAGCGGCAGACCTACCACCACAAGATGTGGTTGCCACTCGTTAAACAGCGCCTCTACTTTTTGCCAGTCGGGTATACCGTCCACGGCTTTTAGCGCGGCTAATGGCGCTGCTGTGCCAGTCACTTCCTGGCCTGCGGCCACACCAATGCTTTTTGTGCCGAAGTCAAAACCGAGTAAGGTACGTGCGGTCAATTTGCTTAGTGCCTCAGATAATTGAAAATGTATGACGAGCTACGAGCTACGAGCTACGAGCTACGAGCTACGAGCTACGAGCTACGAGCTACGCATGACCGACATCTGGTGCCAGTTGCCAGATATCCACACCAAGCTTTTGCACTGCGGCCTGCCATTTCTTGTGAATCGGCACATCAAACAACAACTCGGTATCGGCTTCTATCAGCAACCAGGAATTACGCTGAATTTCTTCTTCCAACTGACCGGCGCTCCAACCGGCGTAACCCAACGCCACCAGACATTTATCTGGCGCTTTGCTGTTACCCAGCACATTAAGAATGTCTTTGGAGGTGGTGACCATTATTTCCGAGGTTAGCTCCAGGCTGGACGCCCAGCCCGGCTGAGTGCTGTGCAGTATAAAGCCACGATCCGGGCTGACCGGACCACCGGCCAGCACGATTTGCTCGGCTTTGTCTTCATCCACCTTGATGGACTCATCTACCTGCATCAGCATTTCTTTCAGATGCAAACCGGTGGGCTGATTAATCACTATTCCCATGGCGCCCTGTTCATTGTGTTCACAGATATAGGTCAGGGAGCGAGAGAAGTAAGGATCTTCCAGGCTGGGCATGGCAATCAGGAAATGATTTTCAAAGCTCTGCATATGACTCTCTGTGCAACGAATTCAGGATTTATATGGGGCCATTAAGGCGTTTTTCAATTGCGTCAAACAGCATGCCGACAATACTGATGGGGTAGGCTGCCTCGATTTCCCTGACGCAGGTTGGACTGGTGACATTAATTTCGGTGAGTTTGTCACCAATAATATCCAGTCCCACAAAGAATAGCCCTTTCTCCACCAAAGTGGGGGCAATGGCTTCGGCAATACGACGATCTGTGTCTGATATGGGCTGAGGACGCCCTGTACCGCCTGCCGCCAGATTACCGCGGGTTTCGCCCTGGCTTGGCAAACGCGCCAAACAATAAGGCACCACCTGACCGTTTACTACCAGCACGCGTTTGTCACCTTCGCTGATGGCCGGTAAATACTCTTGTATCATACACAAACGTTTGCCGTGATTGGTCAGTGTTTCAATCACTACCCCCAGGTTATTGCCGTCTTCCTTGATACGGAAAATCGATGCACCGCCCATACCATCCAGGGGTTTACAGATAATGTCTTTATGCTGTTGGTGGAATTGACGAATCAAACCGGCCTGACGGGTGACTAATGTGGCAGGGCAATGTTCAGCAAACCAGGCGGCAAACAACTTTTCATTGCAATCGCGCAGGCTTTGCGGGTTATTCACCACCAGCAGCCCTTGTTGCTCAGCCAACTCAAACAATTGGGTGGCATACAGAAACTCACTGTCAAAAGGCGGATCTTTGCGCATCAGCAGCACATCCAGTTCTGCCAGTTGCTGATGTTGGACATCTCCCAGTTCATACCAACCAGTCTGACTTTCTTGTACTTTAAGGGAGCGCATACTGGCTTTAGCTATCCCGTGATCAAGATACAAATCGGCCATTTCCATGTAGTGAATTTCATAGCCGCGTTGCTGAGCTTCCAAAAGCATGGCAAAGCTGGTGTCTTTCTTGATGTTGATAGAATGGATGGGATCCATCACGATACCGAGTTTAAGGCGCACAGAAATTCCTTGGTTGGCGGGCAGAGTGACTTAAATAGGCATTCTGCCCGGTAAATTCAATAGGACCTGAGATTTATTGCCGGTATCACAGGGTCTTCAGCTTTTTCTTTACGTCTTTAGCCAGTTTTTTGTCCCTGCTTGATTGTATGCTCTGGTACAGCTGTTTGGCCTCAGCCTTATTGCCTTGCAGTTCATACAGGTTGGCGAGTCGAAACGAAGCCCATGCATGACTGGGTAACTTTCTTGTTAAAGGCGCCTGTTTTAAATAGGTCTGTAATGCGGCTACCCCCTGTTCAACCTGGGTTTTACCCATCACGCTGGCCCGGCCTAATTGATACATGGCGATATAACGGCCGGTCAGGCTCTCCTCATCGGCTGCCGGTTGGTTGATGGCTAGCGTGAACTCGGCAATGGCCTGCGGATACTTTTCCTGTCTGACCAAATCCATACCGGCTTGAACGTAGAAGTCAGGTATCCCAGGAAGGGCCTGCTTGGCGCTACTAAGCAATTGCTGGTAGCCTTGCTGGTCGTCTTCGGCGTTAAGATAGCTAAGACGGGCAGCCATACCGGCTCTTTGATCCAGATTTTCTATTTCTTTGACCTGGGCCAGAGCCAAATCCATATCTCCGCCGGCAATGCCCGGTGCTTGCAGATAAAAATTCATCAAGCCTTGCCGGTACTCAGTGTTGTCTGGCGCCAGCTCTACCGCGCGATTAAAGCTATACAAGGATTTTTCAGCGTAGCTTAGGGCTGAAAACACACTGTTACCGGCCTGCTGCCCCATAATGATGCCGCGGGTGTAATGGGCTTCGCTATTTTGCGGCGCCTGGGCAACGGCCTGCTCAATCCACTGTTCAGCTTCATCAGCATCCTGAGCGAGCCATAAGCGACCGAGGTAGATCTTGGCTTCAGCCTGTTCGGAAGATGCTTCAAACAGGCTCTGGGCACGCTCATCGTCCCCTTGCTCGAAGGCTTCTACGGCTTGTTTAAGATTGGCCTGAACAGATGCACTGCTTATCAATAGTGCCAGCGCGATAATTTTCTTCATGTTCATTTCCCTTGAAATTCTAGTTGGTACTTGCGTGACAGATGGGCTATCACCACGGCACCGATAATGCCGGGAGCGACCCAGAAAAATAGCTGCCAATAACCGGCAGCGGCCAGCACTTGTCTGGCACCAAAGGTTAAAAAAGCAGTGTATGCGCCGATTCCCGAGCCAATCATGGCTCCAAGGTGTTCTATCCACCATTGGCGTGGACCAATGCGGCGACGCCAGCAATAAATTAGCATCTGGCTGCCGATGATGGTGCCTAAAATACCAAAAATAATATGTAAAACTTTGTTGAACCACAGACCCAGGCCAAACAAACTGACACCGCCAATCGTCAGCAGGCTGAGCAGGGCCAGATGTGAGACGCTACGCAGTAAAATACGGTTCTGCTTGACGCGAAGTACCAGCATACCATGACGAACACTGGCCAGTGTTAGCCAGCTCAGATACAACAGAAACAAGGCAAACAAACGTATATTCAGGCGTGCCTGCTCTGGGCTGAGCTTGTCCAGATCAAGGCCATGTATTGCCAGAGGGGCAATCAATACCAGAACACAGATGAGCATGCCGCTACCTGCCACCATATACATGGTATTGGCGTAATAGCGACCAAACTTTATATGGTCCAGGCTACCTTTTCGGTTGATAGCAGGTATCCAGAATAACAGCAGTGCTGCACTACCAACCATGATATGACACATCAATACAATAGAATAAAGCAGGTTCATAGGCCTTCCTCCGATTAATGCGGCTAGTCTATCGTTGCGTGAAATTGGGTATCAGTGCCGAAGGTCACGGAATTAAAAATGACTTATGGCCTATTGGCCGCTCAGGTTTGTAAAGGTATGTTGAGCCTGCAATTGGAGAGATAAATATGATTAAACTCGGCTCATACAGACTGAGTGTGGAAACCATCAGTGGTTTGATAAGTTGGGCGATGGTAGCGGGCTCATCGCTGTATTTTATGCAGCAACGCTTGGGGGTGCTGCACTGGCGTGTGGGTTTATTGGCGGGTTTATATCTGGGCTTTGTGGTGTTTTTTGCCCTCGCGACCCGGGAGCAATGCTATTCCAGAGACAGGCAGGTCAGGTTTGCCTTATTGTTTATCCTGTTTTTATTGGTAGTTGGCATCTACTTCACCAGCCCCTATTTTTACAATGCCATCCTTATGGTGATGTGGTCGGCATTGTTACCCTACTTTATGCCGTTCCGGCTGGCGTTATTGCTCTCGCCACTGTGGTCCGCCGTGCCCTACTTTGTTGGGGAATTTTATTGGCAGGACGATATGTCAGCACTCAGTGCGATGCTGTTCTGGACCTTTAATGTGTTTGCTTTGGTGATGGTTAATGTGTCGCTTAAAGAAAAGAGTGCCAAGGAAGCGGCCAATCAGCTAAACCGCGAATTAATGGCCGCACAGGCTTTACTGAGCGAAGCCAACAAACAGGCCGAACGTACCCGTATTGCCCGCAATATCCATGACTTGCTTGGTCATCATCTGACCGCTTTATCTATTAATTTACAGGTGGCATCACGTAAGGCAGGCGGTGAGGTCAAATTGGCGGTGGATAAATGCCATGCTATCGCCGGCTTGTTGCTCAGCGATGTGCGCGAGGCTGTTTCAGAGATACGTGAAAAATCCGCAATTCAGTTGCGCAGTGCCCTGGAAGTGCTGACCAGAGAAGTCCCAAGGCTGAAGGTGCATCTGGACTGCCAGGTGGAACCGGAAGATATCGAGCAGGCCCATGCTCTGCTAATGTGTGTACAGGAAAGCCTGACTAACAGCTTACGTCATTCCCAGGCCAGCCAGATGCATATCGGTCTGTACCAAACCGAACAGGACGTTATGCTGGAGATGCAGGACAATGGCGGTGGCAAGGGACTATTGGTGCCCGGCAATGGCCTCAAAGGTATTCGGGAGCGAATAGAAGCCGTGGGAGGAAAGGTGGAGTTCAGGTTTAATCATCAAGGCATGTTTACCCGTGCCAGTATTCCGGTAACAGCATGAAGGTATTATTGGTAGACGACCAGACCCTGGTCAGAGAAGGCATTAAGAGCTTGCTGTCGCTGTCGGACAATTTATTGGTCGTGGGGGAGGCCAGTGATGGCGATGAGGTATGTCAGGCAGTAACGAATTTGCAGCCGGATGTGATTCTTATGGATATCCGCATGCCTAGAATGTCTGGTGTTGATGCCTTGCGGGCCATGCAAAAGGCCGGGCTGACACAGCCTGTAATCATGCTGACCACCTTTGATGACCACAAATTGGTGTTGGATGCTGTACAAGCAGGTGCCAAGGGCTATTTGCTTAAAGACGTGTCTCTGGAAACACTGGTGGATGCAATAGAAACAGTATACAAGGGGCAGACTCTTATTCAGCCTGCGGTAACTGAAAAGATCTTGCAAGGTCTTCAAGGGCTTCAACAGCAATTTGAAAGTTATCAGACACCGGAACCACTGACCGATGCGGAACGCAAAATTCTTCGCCTGATGGCTGCTGGATGCAGCAACAGGGAAATCGCCGAGGCATTATTTAAGTCGGAAGGGACCATCAAGAATCAGGTGTCCAGTCTGTTGGCCAAGCTGGGTGTCAGGGACAGGACCCGGGCTGTGCTCAAGGCCATTGAGGCGGGGCTGATTTAAAAAGTTCTGGAAGGGAACTTTTCTGCCAGGCCCTGAACAAAAAGGCGTATTTTGGCTGGCACAAATTGCCTCGACTGATACAGGGCATGTAGTGGGTAGCTGGCCTGCGGATATTGAGGCAACACCCTTAACAATGCCCCTTGTTTAATGGCGTCCCTGAACGCCCAAAGTGGGCCAAGGTGCATACCCTGACCGGCAAGGGCAAGCTCTCGTATGGCAGTGACGCTGTTCACAATGTATCTACCCCGTACAGTGAGTTGCCTGCTGTCTTTGCCGAGGCCAAATGGCAGTGGCTTGGCTGCCTGTGCCCGGGTATAAAAGATAAAGTCGTGCTGTGCCAGGTCTTCAGGCTTTTGCGGTGAACCTCGCTTGGCTAGGTACTCTGGAGACGCCACAATCACCCTTGGTACGTCACCCAAATGGCGACCAATCAGGCTGGAGTCCTGTAACTGACCAATACGGATCGCCACATCAATACCCTGGCTGCGTAAATCTTCAAATTGACTGCCCAATATCAATTCGACATTAAGATCCGGCGCGTTAAGCACCATGTCCTGCAATACTGGGGCAATAAACTGGCTGCCAAAATCGTGGGGAGCGGCTACTTTCAGTAATCCGGTCGGAATTTCCATGCTATTTCGAAGTTTATGTTCCAGTGCTAATTGCTCGTCAAGCAGTTGTCTCAGCCCCTGATAATAAAGTTGTCCTGCTTCGGTGGCAGTGGAGCGACGTGTAGAGCGCTGGATGAGCTTCACTTGTAAACGTTGTTCCAGCGTAGCGATGCGCCTGCTTACATTGGACGGATCCAATCCCAGTTGCTCTGCTGCGGCCTTGAGACTGCCAGCCTCTATGACACGTAGAAACAGTTGCTCATGACTATCCAATATTACGCTTCCGGTTAATTGCGAATATCACACTTTTAAAATGCAAAATATCACTCTACTGGAGATATTCGCAAGGGGCTACTCTGCAATGGTCGAAAAGACAGCATCTTAACTCAACAAGCGGAGAGCATTTATGCAACAGTCTCTTACGGGCAATCAACCTAAAGTCGCCTTAATAACCGGCGCGGCCAGGAATATGGGACGGGCTTTTGCCCTTGGTCTGGCGGAAGATGGGGTAGATATTCTGGTGCACTATCACAGTGACAGTTCTAAGATTCAGGCTTTGGAAACGGCCGAGAAGGTTCAGAATCTAGGGCGTCGGGCACTGACTTATCAGGCTGATTTAACCGATAGTGCCCAGGTGAATGGGTTATTCAGCGCCATCCATCAGGAGTTTGGTCGCCTGGATATTGTGGTGAATAACGCCGGAACAGTGATAAAGAAGCCATTTGTAGATTACACAGAAGCTGATTTTGATAAGGCATTTAATACCAACAGCAAAGCCGTATTTCTGGTGATGCAACAGGCCGCTCGCTACCTACAGGATCAGGGACGGGTGATCAATATGGGCACGTCATTACTGGCGGCTTTTACAGGGCACTATGGTTTGTATGCCGGTTCAAAAGCGCCACTGGAAGATTTCTCCCGGGCTTTGGCCAAGGAAATTGGACATCGGGGTATTACCGTTAACACTGTGGCACCCGGGCCAATTGACACGGCGTTTTTTCATGGCGAAGAGGACGAGCAGAGTACTGCCTATCTGAAAGCTGCCAGTGTGCAGGGAAGACTGGGCAAGGTTGAAGATATCGTGCCGGTTATCCGTTTCCTTGCTTCTCCTCAGGCGGCCTGGGTTACCGGCCAGACCTTATTTGTGAATGGCGGTTTTGTGACCCGCTAACTCAGGAGATACAACATGTCCCCATTATTCCGGCCTCATGGCCATCACCAGATTGAAGTGAAAGAAAACGTACTGATTTGTCGGGTAATGGGGGCATGGAATGCCGAACAGGCAGAGCAGTTTTGTGCATCGTTTACCTGGCAGGTCAAACAGTTGGCCAGGCAAAGATGGATGAGAGTTATGGATATGCAGGACTGGGAGCTTTGTTGTCCAGACGTGGCAGGCATTATTCAGCAAATGGCAGTTTGGGAAATTAAACATGGTTGTGCAGGACGATGGTTTTGCCACACCAGTGCTATGCACCGCCAATTACTGGTAAAAAAGTACGCGGGTTTAGGCTTTATGGAACTAGCTGATTCAGTGCCCGATGCCCTTCAACTTGCAACCAGGCAACTTGAGAACGCTTAGTCAACGAACTATCAGATAAGCGGAAAGCGAACAACAAATTGGCATCCCTGGCCCGGTGCGGATTGGCAACGGATGCTGCCATGCAGAATTTTCTCCACCAGGTCCTTGCAGATATGCAGGCCCAGACCGCTACCACCTCGCTGCTTAGCTGAAGTGAAAAAGGGCTCGAATATATGGCTGAGGGTTTCACTGGTCATGCCCTTACCGTCGTCCTGATAACGCAACTCAAGGTGATTGTCCTGGATTTGTACGGCGACACTGATGTGGCCTGCCTGACCGGGTTCAAATGCATGCATCGCTGAATTCATGATCAGATTAATCAGAATCTGACTAAGTGCGCCGGGGTGGCTGAGTATTTCCAGATCCGGATCCAATTCAAGGCAAAACTGCAGTTTATACTTTTTCAGTTTGGGTTTGAGTGACAAGAGTATCTCGCACACATAGCTACTGAGGTTGAATGTACGCGGTTGCTGATTATGCTGGTCCAAAGATAACTGCTTAAAGGTACTGACCAGTTCTGCACTGCGCTGCAGGTTACGCTCGATAATCAGCATTGCCTCAGCGGATTCATCATAAAAAGCTTTCAGAGCGGATCGGGTAAGCTGGTTTTGCTCAAACAAAAGCCGGGACTTTTGCAATTGTGCCTGCAAGTGGCTGGCGGCCGTGACAGCCACGCCAATGGGGGTGTTTACCTCGTGGGTCAGGCTGGACATCATACTGCCCATCGACGCCAGGTTTTCAATTTCCAGTAAATGTTGCTGAACTTCGTAGCGCTGTTCCAACGCCTGACGCAACTGCTTGTTTGACTTGTCTAACTCACGGTTACGTTGCTGAACCTGCTTCTCAAGCGCAGTTTTAGCCTGACTTAGCTGCTCTGACGCCTGCATTTTTTCAATGATTAGTGCGGCGATGCTGGCTTCGGTTCGAATCAGCTCAAGATCCTGCTCGCTGGGTTCACGGACAGTTGAATAATACATGCCAAAGGTGCCCAATACTTTACCGTCTGTGGCCAGGATGGGATAAGACCAACAGGCACGTAAGTTTGCTTGTTGGCACAGTTCACGAAAAGGTTTCCAATAAGGATGAGTGTGTATATCGGCAGCCACCACAGGTTGGCCGGAATAGGCGCTGGCCCCACAAGAGCCCACCGATGGGCCAATATCCAGGCCGTCGATAGCGTTCAAAAAAAATTCCGGCAAACTGGGGCCGACCAATGCACACATGCTTTTGCCATCTGCATTCATCAGCATAATAGAACATTGCAGATCGTCGCAGGCTGATTCAATGGCGCTGACCAGCGCACACAGTACTTGGTCAATAGGAGCCCCCATTACCCATAGATTGAGGGCATTATTTCGACCAGTTTCCACCGCCTTTTGGCTGATAGCGCTGATTTCCAGGTTTTTAAACGGCGTCTGTGCTTTGACTGAGCTTGGCATAGCTGGCATTCGCATATACAACATCTATCCGGACACCAGAATGCACGCTGTATGCAAAACAAACAACTGTTTTATTGCCTAATGCGACAGCCTTCAGACACCAAATGGTTCTGACTCTGTTGCTCGGACCGCTGATTTACAAACTACTTATAAATCGCCAAAGCGCCCTTGCAGATTGGCAATGGCGGTGAGCGCGGCCGTCTCGGTGCGAAGCACTCTGGGTCCCAGCAACACTGATTGGAATCCTCCTTGCTCGGTCAGGTAAACCTCCTGCTCGCTTAATCCGCCTTCCGGTCCAATTAACAGTCGTACGCCATTATCCGGCTTTGACAGATCGGCCATGCGTTTATCTGCTCGTGGATCCAGGGTCAGGCGTAATTGATTGGTGGATTGTTGTAGCCAAGGGGCCAACGGCATAACGGGGTGTAAAACCGGTAAAACATTGCGTCCGCATTGCTCACAGGCACTTTGAATGATTTTCTGCCACTGCTGATGTTTTTTCTGCCAGCGCTGTTCGTCCAGGCGCACGACACAACGTTCAGTGATAAGTGGAGTGATCTCCGTGACTCCCAGTTCAACAGACTTTTGCAGCACAAAGTCCATGCGATCTCCTTTGGAAATACCCTGGCCAAGGTGAATGGCAAAGGGAGACTCGCAGTTAATCTGCAGTTTAGCGTCAATTTGTACCCAAACCGCACGACGCTCTACTTTATGCAAAGTGGCTGGATATTCGTTGCCATCGCCATTAAACAGCACCAGGGGATGACCTTCTCTTAACCTCAACACATTGCCTATATGGTTGGCTGCATCCTGTTCAAGCTGAAGTTGTTGGTCGACGGCCAGAATGCCGGGAAAAAAGATTCTTGGAATTTGCATAAGTAATACCCGCTAGCGTTGTGCAGGTACGGAAGTCTAAGGCATAGCCTGGCATGGTGCACTCACAATTGTAAGACTGGCGAAATCCACACCGGCAGGCATACTTATAGCCTTCTAGAGCAGGACCGAAGGAAATTCTATGAACAACGCAGTGGGCTGGTTTGAAATTTACGTACAAGATATACAACGCGCCAAAGACTTCTATGAGAATGTGTTGGCGGTAACATTGGAGAAGCTGGGCGGGCCGGAATTCGATATGTGGGCATTTCCCAACGATATGCAGCATTACGGCGCGGGTGGCGCGTTGGTCAGTATGTCTGGCGTTGCATCAGGTGGTAACAGTACCTTGGTGTATTTCAGTTGTCAGGACTGTGCGGTAGAAGAGGCGCGGGTAGAAGGTGCGGGCGGGAAAGTACAACGGCCGAAGATGTCAATTGGAGAATATGGTTTTATCAGTCTGGTTCTGGATACCGAAGGGAATATGTTTGGTCTGCATTCGTTAACCTGAACCAGGGCAAATACACACTCCTTCGCCTCATAAACAGGCAGATTGCGCACAAGCAGCTGTTACTGCTTGTGCTAATCGAGATCGAAACTGTAGTAGAGATCCATGGAGCGCTCCAGGCTGCTGACAGCTTCAAGCCATAGCTGATTGAGCAGGTAAAAACGCACGGTAATCTGCGTGACCGGCTCTAGAATGCCCACCCCATACTTCAGATAGATGCGCTCGCCGATATAGCCGCTGACGGTGGCCAAACTGTCACCGCTGACGGCATCCGTTTCTGTGTCCAGAGTAATATCACTGACCAGTGGAATATTGTTCAGTGCATCGGTTAAGCCACTGGCGCCGGTAATGCCGATACCCTGATTGGCCGCCATCAGAATAGCCATGGAACGGCCGTCTGATTCTCCGCCAGCACCAGGCGGCTTGCCGCGTAATATGTACGACAGAATGGCGCTTTGTTCCATGCCAGGATTAGAAAACAGCTCAACCTGCAGCCCGCTGACCGGACCGCTGACCTGAATACCGGCTTCCACCCCGGTGCCTTTCAGTGGGCGGATCGCCTGCAGTTGAACCACAGGGTTATCAGCCTGGCCAAGAAACTGTAACCGGCCTGACTTCACTTCAAGATTCTGGCCATAGGCTTTGTATAAGCCCTCGGTAAAGGTCAGGGCACCAAATACTTCTAAGGGTTCGGGACTTTTTTGTCTGGCACTTAAGGTGCCGTCAATTTTACCATTGAAGCCAAAACCGCTGACGGCAAAGGGATCTACCAGTTCTATATCGAGCTGCAGATTAACCGGCAGCAGAGCCTTTTTCTGTTTTTCCTGCTGATTAACCAGCACCATATCCTCAGAGACATCCACTGCGGAGGCAGGTAGTTCCTGTAATTGCAATTGGCCCTTATCTATATTGACGCGGCCTTGCAGCAGCAGTCCCTGCTCAAATCGGATATTCAGATTGGGGCTGACGCTGGCTTGTAGTTCGGGTAAGGCATGCACTTGTAACCCTTGCCCCGCCAGTGTCGCTTGTAATGACAAGGCTTTTTGCCAGTCTGTCTGGCTGGTATCCCAATTACCCGAGCCCTGAATCTGCCCTTTGCCGCTGCCCATATGAAACAAACCATCAAAATCGACACTGGTATCGCGAAAACGGGCGCTGAGTTCCAGGTTGTCCAGTGCGGTCTGCGTTCTGGCTACAATCAGGGAGGCTTGCCTGAGCTGAATCTCGCCACTGACGGCCGGATTGTCCAGTTTTCCTTTGATGCTGATATCCGCTGACAACTGGCCATCCAGTTTGCTTAGTTGCGGTGTCAACGCCATCAGACTGGCCAGCGAAAGTGGTGTCAGTTGCAAACGGGCGTCAATGTCTGCATCGGCCTTGCTGCCTAATTGACTGGTAAGCTTCAGCAATGCTTGTCCGTCTTCGCCGGTCAGCTCACCATTTAATTGCAGCTTGCCATCTGACTGGGATTGCAAAACAAACTGACCACCCTGCCATTCCAATAAAGATAAGCTTTGCTCCTGAACCTGTTGGCGGATGTAACCTGGACTGCTATGCAGCCTAACATCCAATTGCGGTTGTCCCTGCTCGGGCAGCACAATATTGGCATCCAGATTAATGGCGCCTGAAATTTGCTGGCCATTTAACTGGCCTGCACTCCAGGCGCCGTAGTCTACACTGGCACTCAGCACAATAGCTTGCTGACCGGGTTGCGTCAGGGGTTCCTTCAGGCAAAGTTGTGAAAACAAGCCCTGCCAGCAATGGGCGGCAACTGAAAACTGACCATCTGTGACCGCTATTGCCAAAGGAGCGGCAAGCTGCCAGTGCTCACCATACATTTTACTTTCAGCCTTGTTCAGTTGTCCCTGCCAGCTTGTTTTGGTCAGATCGGCGCTGCCCTGTAATTCAATCGCGGCATTTAGGTCGCCGTCTATCACCAGTTGCAACTGATGCTGTGGCGCATTACCGCTCAGGTTCAGGCTGCCATGAAAATGCTGGCTGTTATCCACCACCAAGTGGGGAAAACTCAGGTTAAGTTCACCGCTATGTTGTTGCATTGGGTGGTAGCGGGCAGCAATGCTGAGATCCTGCCAATCCATTTGTTGCAAGTTGAGTTGCTTAACCAGTCCATTCAGTTCAATTAGCGGGTCGGCCAGAGCTCCGCTTACCCGAAAATTTGCTTCTGCTTTACCGCTTCCTTCATTTAGCACAGCGCTTAAGTCATCACTGAACGCCGTGCCCTGCAATTGCCATTGCTGATCCGCCTGGCCAGTGATCTTTACCGTGCTGTTAAAGGCCTGTAAGCGCAAATCAATATTACTGACCCTGAGCAGTTCATCCTGGTTAATATCTGCCACCGCGCTTAGTCGCAGCGGCAGATTATTTAAACTGCCATTTAACTGAGTATCATCCAGGCGTACATGCCACTTTTGTTCCGACCAACTGCCCTGGTGATCCAATTGCCCGTGGATATCCCCTTGCACAGGAATAACCGGGCTGTTTAGCACCAACTTTTGTATCTGACTTTGTAGTTGCCATTGCAGCAGCTCGCCATACGCCAGGCTGCCGTTCAGCTCCAGCGCAGACTGACTGGCACTGTCTTCAAACTGAAGCTGCAACTGTTGAACATGACCAGGACTGTGCACGGCGTTAAGGGCCAGGTTTGCGGGTTGGGTCTGACCAAAGCCGAAGCCACTGAAAGCAAAATTCACCCTGGCGTTTTGGCTATGCACATCTCCATTGGCAGATAATGTCATAACGCCAGGCCTGAAATTGGCCTCAGCAGGCAGCTTAACAAAGGTGTTAAGCGGGGCGGTATCCAGGGCCACATCAGCAGAAAAAGGCAAAGCAGGATGGGTTAAGTCGGTTTGCGCCTTGGCAAGTAGTTTAAGGGTGGTGGGTTCACTTATTTGTACATTAAGGGCATTTATGGCGCCAGCCAGCCCCAGTTGCACCGGCTGATTGCCTAATGCTTCTGGCCACCATGCCTTACCTGGTATCAAGCTGGCGTTAATGGCTATTTGATAAGGGCTCTTCAGTGTGGCTGAACCTTGCAGATCCAACCGACCAAAATCCTCAGTCGCAAGCTGTAATCTGTCTACCCCAAGCTTCTTGTCAATCCACTGCAACTGCAGCATGGCATGCTGGATATGTATAGGGCTGGTGGAATGAATAAGGTGAAAATCTTCAACTTGCACATCCTTGATACGCATATCCAGCGGCGCGGGTAGATCAGTCAGGTTAGCCAGTGGCCAGGGGGACGAAGGGGGTTCAGGCGCATCGATGCTGGGCAGCAAGGTCAATTCAGTTTGCTGCAACAACAGATTGTTTAAGGTAAACAGCTTATTTTTGAGCTGGGCATTGAGGCTCAGATGCTGCCAGGCCAATTCCAATGTGGGCAGATTCAACTGACTGTGGTTAATTTCCAGTTGTTGGATCCGCGCTGTAGGCAACCAGTCGGGAATGGGCAGTTGTATATCGGTTGGTGCGTCAGTACCTTGGGGAGGGGCAGTGTCGTGCGACAGACTGATATCTATCCGCAGCTCGTTGACCTTGAGCTTTTGCACCACCAGATGGGGTAATAACAATGCCCGGGCGGATATATCCAGCTCCAGCTGCCTGGCATTAACGTCAAGGTTAGTCTGTTGATAATGCAGATCGCTTAAGGTTAAGCCGAACAACAGACTGCCCTGATGCTGACCAACTTTCAGTCCAGGCACATTTGCTTGCGCCTGCGTTAACAACCAGCCGGTCCCGCTTTGGGTTGCCAATAACCAGTAACCACCCAGCAACAGCAAGGTCAATAGTAACGCCAGACCCAGCAGCAAAGCGCGTAGCAGGGGTTTCAATGATATGTATCTGGCCATCAGAGTTCCGCCCCCATGCTAATATGCACACGCCATGGTGGATCATCCTCGCTGACTCCATAAGCCAGTTCAAGTCGCACCGCCCCCACGGGTGATAACCAGTGAACGCCAGCGCCAACCGATTGCACCGGATTGAAGTTATTGCGATTAAAGGCGTTACCGGCGTCGGTAAAAATCGCCATGCGCCAGTCCGGGGTCAGGTAGTATTGATATTCTGCCGACCCTACGGCCAACATCTTTCCTCCCACTACCTTGGTTTGCAGGCCTTCGCTGGTTTGCACTTCGGCGGTGGGGCCTAAGCTGTTGTAATCAAAACCGCGAATGCTCTGATCGCCGCCGGCGAAAAAACGCAGTGAGGGAGCCAGGTCTTCCACCGTATCGATACCCGTGATATTGATACCTGCTTGTCCTTTGAGGACCAGTCTGTGGTTGCCAAAACGATGTAACCATTTCCAGAACGCACTGACCCGCAATAGTCGGCCATCTGAGCCCAACAGCTTATCTGTCGCCTCAATCTGGTAATTCTGTAAGAAGCCTTCTTCCGGGTCGCGGATTGGGCCCTGGCGCCGGGTCCGCGACAAGGTCAGGCCGGGTAGCAGATAACCAGCCTGAAAATCCAGACCGTCCAGGCTCCACTTTTCGTCCAGCCAGCGCAACTGGGCGGCCCAAATCCATTTGTGTGCGGTTGACTGGCTGACCACGGCGGCATGCTTTTGGATGCTGCTCAAATCGCCAAAGTCATTTTGTTCCAATCCCAGCTTGAGTTGATAGCTGTGGGTCAGTGGATCATCGCCAGGGATCTGGTACAAAAAGCTGGCATAAGGGTTGACGGTGGAGTAACGCAGGGTGGTTTCCTGGCTATGTCCATAGCGATTAACTCTGGGGGTGCGCCAGTTTATCTGTGCTCTGGGGCCTGTGTCGGTGACATAGCCAAGGCCGACCTTAAAACTGTGACTTGGTGCATCGGTCAGGGCCACATTCACTGGTACATGATAATCTTCAATGGCGTTCAGGTCAGGGGTCACCAATACGTCGGCGAAATAACCAGAGCGGCGCAGTGCTGATTCCAGCGCACTTAAATGACTGCTTTGATAATATTCTCCGCTGGTGAGCGGTGACAGACGGGACAGCAGCTCGGGGGTCATATCAGAGCCCTGAAAATTAACCTCACCCAGCCTGTGTCTGATACCGGAATCGTAGACCAGATACACATCGGCTTGCTGCGTTTCTGTATTAACTTTCAACTCATGTTGTTGCCACTTGCCGGACAGATAGCCATGACTGCGAGCATAGTTTTGCAGTTCACTCTTCCAGGTTTCATAGCGGCCGTGATTGAGCACTTGCCCTTTATGAGTCTGCATATTTTGGATGAAGGCCTGAAAGTCCTTATCCTGACTGGCATCGCCTGGTACCTCAACATTCATCTGTCTGATATGCGTGGCAGGGCCGGGCTCAATCTGGATCAGCAGCCGCAGCGGCGTCAGTTCCCGTTGTACCTTAGTGTTGATGTTGGCGTTGTTGTAGCCAAGTGCAACCAGTGCCTTTTGGGTCTTGTCCCGGGCCTTGGCGATATAACTGTTCAGTTGCGCCGATGCTTCAGGCACCGGCCCCAGGTGGGCAAGGATATTCTGCTGCTGTTGGTCGCTAGCACCTTCTATCTTGACCTCAAGCAAGGCCTGAGCGCTGACAGACAGGCTGATAATGTATAAACAAAAGAACAAACACCAATAAAGCATCAGGTTAGAAACAAGTCGGCGGTTAAAACTGAAGATTTGCAAGCGGGCCGGCTCCGATAAAACGAGCTTGAAAAAAATGCACTGAAGAACGCCTAAGTTAGCACTGACCGGCCATATAACCAAGGACAGACAGGGCCAAGCTGACAATATCCGGGGTGAAGGTATATGAAATAATGCTGGCCTGCCAGCTTTTGCATACACTATGCTAGCGTGAACGTGATGCATGCATCATGTCAGCAAGTCGCCAATACGGCGCAACAATAACAAGTTCAAATCGTTTTGATGGAGAGTATCCATGTTTCATCCGGATAAAGTGGCCGAAATGGTCGATACCTATGTGATCCCATGGGGTATTAACATAGCCCTGGCACTGCTGATTTTTATTATTGGTCGCATCGTGGTTGGCGTCCTGATAGGGCTGTTTGGCAAAGTGATGGCCCGCTCTAAGTACGACAATATGTTGGTGGAGTTCGTTAAATCCATCCTTAATGCCGTATTGATGTTGTTTGTGGTGGTCGCCTCGTTGGATCAACTGGGCGTTGATACCACGTCATTGGTGGCGCTGTTGGGTGCCGCTGGCCTGGCGATTGGCTTGTCCATGAAGGATTCTCTGGCGAACTTTGCCGCCGGAGTGATGCTGTTAGTATTCCGCCCCTTCAAAGCCGGAGATTATGTGGAAGCAGGGGGGACCGCCGGCTCGGTAAAAACCATCGGGATTTTCACCAGCACATTCAATACACCGGATAACAAGTTAGTGATTGTACCCAATGGCGCCATTTATGGTGGCAATATCACCAATTTTTCCGCCCAGGAAACCCGTCGGGTGGACATGGTGTTCGGTATCAGTTACGACAGCGATTTGCGTAAGGCCAAGCAAATTCTTATCGACATGCTGGATGCTGAACCTCGTGTGCTGAAAGATCCTGCACCGCAGGTTGCGGTATCTGAACTGGCGGACAGTAGTGTGAACTTCGTGGTCAGGCCCTGGGTGAAATCTGCGGATTTCTGGGCAGTAAAATTCGACCTGACCGAAGCGATTAAATTACGTTTCGATCAGGAAGGAATCAGCATTCCTTTCCCGCAAATGGATGTTCATTTGCATAAGGAAGACTAGCGTATTTCGCGCTTCCACCGTTCCTGGTGGTCGTATGTCGGTGTGACAGGGTGCTCACACCGACCTTTGTCAGGCTTTGCCACAATCGGGGCGATTAGGGCTGGCCTGATAATCCTTACTGGCAGCAGGCAGGTTTTTGCTTAGTAGCTGGATACGGGTTTGCGGCGCCGGGTGAGTGGACAAAAACTCCGGTTGACGCTGGCCACCATTAGCTTTTTCCATATTTTCCCATAGCTTAACGGACTCTGCAGGATCAAAACCGGCCCTGGCCATTAATTGCAGCCCAATCAAGTCGGCTTCTGACTCATGCGTGCGGCTGAAAGGCAATTGAATCCCGACCTGGGTGGCCAGCCCTAATCCGGCCATAATCATATTGCTTTGCGCAACCTGCTGCGATTGTAAGATCTGATTGGTGGCCTCCATGCCCATGCCGATTAAGGCACTGTTGGACATGCGCTCGTTGCCGTGTTCGGCAATCACATGACCGACTTCATGACCCAGCACGGCGGCAAGCTGGTGCTGATTCTGTGCGACTTTTAGCAGGCCGGTGTAAACACCAATCTTGCCACCGGGCAGGGCAAAAGCGTTGACTTGGTCATCCTCAAACACCACCACTTCCCACTGGCCATTAAATACGCCATCAGGCACCTGATGAACAATGTTCTCCGCCACACATTTCACAAAACGATTTTCCACTGGTTTAGCCGAGACTTTCTGCTCGCTTTTCATCCCGTCAAAGGCCTGTGCGCCCATTTCCGATAATTGACTGGACGAATACAGTTTCAATTGGTTGCGGCCGGTGGGCGACTTAGCGCAGGAAGCCAGAAGTGCGGTGGCACAGATGGCCAGAGTAATATGCTTGAGTTTCATCCGTATTCTCTTGATGATGGAATGCCTGAGGCTATTTTTGCCCAGCCGCACAACAATTACCAGAATCCCATGGGAATTCTAAGGAAGCCTGATGACCTGGCTGCAAATGCTGATGTTGTTTTTATCTATGGCGGGCCTCGCTGCGCTACCCAGTGCCAGTGTGGCCTTAGTCATCACCCGCAGTATCAGCCAGGGGCCCAGGCAGGGTATATGGGTAGCCTTGGGGATCCTTTGTGGCGACCTGCTTTTTGCCTGGTTGGCCATTGTGGGGATGTCGTCACTGTCACACTGGCTTGGTGACGTGTTTCAGGTCGTTCGCTGGTTAGCGGGCGGCTACTTGCTGTGGCTGGGCTGGCAATTGCTACGCTCGGGCCCCGGACAGTGGCAGGGTAAAAGCCAAAGGGGAGGGAGCAGCTTTGTCAGCGGGTTATTGCTGACCCTGGCCGATGTTAAGGCCATATTCTTTTATGCCAGTTTGTTTCCGGTTTTTGTCGACCTGGACCGTTTAACCCTGATGGACATAGCCAGCCTGGTATGGATTACCATAGGTGCGGTTGGCGGCGTCAAAGTGGCTTATGCATTACTGGCAGCACGCTTGGCCGAGCGGCTTTCGCAAAAATTTGCGATACCGCTTTTAACTAAGCTGAGCGGCGCAACGATGCTGGGTTTTGGTGGTTATCTGTTGAGTAAGCATTAATGGTCATTCAAGCGGATAATAAAACGCCGGGGAATCCCGGCGTTTGATTTGAGCGCGTTCTGAGTTTTATAGCGCGCTGCGCAGGGCCTCGGCCTTGTCGGTGGCTTCCCAGGGAAACTCTTCGCGACCAAAGTGCCCGTAAGCGGCGGTGGCCTGATAGATAGGTCGTTCCAGATCCAGCATTTTAATCAGGCCGTAAGGGCGCAGATCAAAATGCTCTCGCACCAGTGCAATCAGGGTATCTTCATCCACCTTGCCAGTGCCGAAGGTATCAATACTGATAGAGGTGGGTTCTGCCACACCTATGGCGTAAGAAACCTGAATTTCACATTTATCCGCTAAACCTGCCGCGACAATGTTCTTGGCCACATAACGGCCAGCGTAGGCGGCAGAACGATCCACTTTGGATGGGTCCTTACCGGAGAAAGCGCCACCGCCATGACGGGCCATACCGCCGTATGTATCAACAATAATCTTACGGCCGGTCAGACCGCAATCCCCCATTGGGCCACCAATCACAAAGCGACCTGTGGGGTTAATAAAGAATTTAGTCTGACTGGTCAGCCACTCACCAGGCAGCACGGGTTTGATGATTTCTTCCATCACCGCTTCCTGCAGGTCTTTGGTGCTGATGGAATCGCAATGTTGGGTGGATAGCACCACCGCATCGATACCCACTGGCTTACCATCGGCATACACAAAGGTCACCTGACTCTTGGCATCGGGGCGCAGCCAGTTCAGCGTGCCGTTTTTGCGCACTTCGGCCTGACGCTTTACCAGTAAATGCGAATAGGTGATAGGCGCTGGCATTAATACGTCGGTTTCATTGGTGGCATAGCCAAACATCAGGCCCTGATCGCCGGCACCCTGTTCTTCAGGGCGGGTTCTGTCTACACCCTGATTGATATCCGGGCTTTGCTTGCCGATGGCGTTAAGAATGGCGCAGGAGTCGGCATCAAACCCCATATCTGAATGCACATAGCCGATTTCCCGCACCGTTTTGCGGGTCAGCTCTTCAATATCCACCCAGGCTGACGTAGTGATTTCGCCACCGACCAGTACCATACCTGTCTTAACATAGGTTTCACAGGCAACTCGGGCCTTCGGGTCCTGGGTCAGAATGGCATCAAGAACCGCATCAGAAATCTGATCGGCAATTTTATCCGGATGACCTTCGGATACAGACTCTGAGGTAAACAGATGCTTGGCCATAATTCTTCCTCATTCACAAATTCATTACTGACCGATAGGTTAACGGCCACATTACCGCGCATTTTACCCAAGCGATTAAAAAAAACCAGTCTTTACTTCTAG
This sequence comes from Bowmanella denitrificans, assembly GCF_039522935.1. Taxonomy (NCBI): domain Bacteria; kingdom Pseudomonadati; phylum Pseudomonadota; class Gammaproteobacteria; order Alteromonadales; family Alteromonadaceae; genus Bowmanella; species Bowmanella denitrificans. Next base: position 83,775 of record NZ_BAAAEI010000002.1, read on the forward strand.
ACGTCTAAATGTCTGTGTCAGTTTTGCTTGCCACAAGCCGCACTCCCGGAATAAATACAACGGCCTCGTTCGCAGGGGGAGCCAGCTGGGAAAATTGTGCCATTACTGCAGGGTACTCACCGCCTCTGGTGAGCAGACGTTGGATGTATTCATGGCGTGCTACGACCTTTTCGAATATCAGCCATGACATTTCTTAGTAATAACACTGGGGCAATAACTTATTCACCTTTGGCATTGCGGAATCTGCCAAGGACGTTGCAGTTGAGCCGGGGCTGGGTAAGAATAGGTGCCCGTTTTTGCCAAGAACAGTCCAGGCCGCCTAGAGGGCCTGTCAGCAGGAGTCAGTATGCCCCAATCGTCACAAGTCGCTCGTCGCGAATTAGCCAATGCCATTCGTGCCTTATCCATGGATGCGGTGCAAAAAGCCAAGTCTGGCCACCCAGGTGCCCCCATGGGCATGGCGGATATTGCCCAGGTCCTGTGGTGTGATTTTTTAAATCACAACCCGGCCAATCCCGATTGGACCAACCGTGACCGCTTTGTGCTATCTAACGGCCATGGTTCGATGCTGATTTATTCGCTGTTGCATCTGACCGGCTATGCCCTGCCAATGGAAGAGCTGAAAAACTTTCGCCAGTTGCATTCCAAGACCCCAGGCCACCCCGAATACGGCTACGCGCCAGGGGTAGAAACCACTACTGGACCGCTGGGTCAGGGCATCAGTAATGCTGTGGGTATGGCCATTGCCGAGAAAGCTCTGGCGGCACAGTTTAACCGTGATGGCCATGACATTATTGACCATTTTACTTACTGCTTCTTGGGCGATGGCTGCCTGATGGAAGGGGTGTCACACGAAACCTGTTCACTGGCTGGCACCCTGGGTCTTGGCAAATTGATCGCATTTTGGGACGACAACGGTATTTCCATTGACGGGCACGTGGAAGGCTGGTTTACCGACAATACACCAGAGCGCTTCCGCGCCTATGGCTGGCATGTGATTGAAAGCGTCGACGGGCATGACCCTGAACAGGTAAAAGCCGCTATCGAAGCGGCCAGGGCAGAAACCAACAAACCGACACTGATTTGTACTAAAACCATTATTGGTTTTGGTTCGCCGAATAAATCCGGCAGCCATGATTGCCATGGTGCGCCTTTGGGCGACGATGAAATTGCCGCGGCCCGTGAATTTCTTAATTGGCCCCATGCACCTTTTGATATTCCGGCCGAGGTTTACGCCGGTTGGGATGCCAAAGATAAAGGGGCCAGATTGGAGCAGGACTGGAACGCCAAGTTTGACGCTTATGCCAGTGCCTATCCGGAGCTGGCGGCTGAACTGAATCGCCGTCTGGCTGGCGAACTACCTGCCGATTTCAGCGATAAGGCCAATGCCTTTATTCGCCAGTGCCAGGACAAGGCCGAGAATATTGCCAGCCGCAAGGCTTCGCAAAACGCCATTGAAGCCTTTGCCGCATTGTTACCAGAAGTGATTGGCGGCTCTGCCGATCTGGCCGGTTCCAATCTGACACTATGGTCCGGCTCCAAAGGCCTGACTGCGGATGATGCCAGCGGCAACTACATCTACTACGGTGTGCGCGAGTTTGGTATGAGTGCCATTATGAACGGCATTGGTCTGCACGGCGGTTTCAGACCCTACGGCGCCACCTTCCTGATGTTTATGGAATATGCCCGTAATGCCGTGCGTATGTCGGCATTGATGAAAGTGCCGAATATCTTCGTGTATACCCATGACAGTATTGGTCAGGGCGAAGACGGCCCCACCCATCAGCCGGTGGAGCAAGTGGCTAACCTGCGCCTGACTCCGAATATGGATACCTGGCGTCCTTGTGATGCCGCCGAAACTGCGGTGGCCTGGAAAGCAGCCCTGGAACGCCGTGACGGGCCAAGCTCACTGGTCTTCAGCCGCCAGAACCTTAACGCTCAGGCGCGTAGCGATGAACAGCTTGCCAATGTTGCCCGTGGTGGTTATATCCTTAAAGACTGTGATGGTCAGCCAGATTTGCTGTTGATTGCCACAGGTTCCGAAGTGGATATCACCGTGCAAGCTGCGGCGCAGTTAAGCGAGCAGGGTCATAAGGTTCGCGTGGTGTCTTTGCCCAGCACCTCGGTATTTGAGCGCCAGGACGCGGCCTATAAAGAAGCCGTTTTGCCTGCCGCCGTCACCCGCCGGGTGGCCGTAGAAGCCGCGCATGTGGATTACTGGTACAAATATGTGGGCCTGAACGGCAAAGTGGTGGGCATGTCCAGCTTTGGTGAGTCGGCTCCGGGTGGTGCGCTGCTGAAATACTTCGGCTTTACAACGGAAAATGTGGTGGCAACCGCCTTGTCCTTGCTTGGCGAATAAACAAAAACGTACAATACGGGCGCTTTGATAGCGCCGAATGTGCTCATTCTGCGCTCGAGCCCTTTGTTTTCTCTGTCTCGCCGGTGTTATGCCGGCGTGAACAACACTGAGTCGTCCTGAATGTTACGTATTGCTATCAATGGTTTCGGACGCATAGGCCGCAATGTACTGCGGGCCTTATATGAAACCGGTCGCAACGACCAAGTGCGGATTGTGGCTATTAATGAGCTGGCCAAACCTGAAGGTATTGCGCATCTGCTCAAGTACGATACCTCCCATGGTCGTTTTCCCTTCGCGGTCTCTCTTGAGGGCGATAAGCTGTGTGTGGCTGGTGATAGTATTCAACTATTGAATAAGGCCGACATTAGCGAGCTGCCCTGGTCTGAACTTGACGTTGATCTGGTGCTGGAATGCACCGGTGTATTTGGTGAGCGCGCGTCCGGTCAGGCTCATCTTGATCAAGGCGCTGGCAAGGTACTGTTTTCGCAGCCCTGCAGCGGCGATACCGATGTAGACGCCACAGTGATTTACGGCATCAATGACCACTTGCTCAGCCCTGAGCATCGCATTGTGTCTAATGGTTCCTGTACCACCAACTGTATCGTGCCGGTGATCCAGGCGTTGGATCTGGCCTTTGGAGTGGACAGCGGGACTATTACTACTATTCATGCCTCTATGCACGATCAGCAGGTTATCGATGCCTATCATGCCGACCTGCGCCGCACCAGAGCCGCCAGCCAGTCGATTATTCCGGTGGATACCAAACTGGCGCGCGGTATTGAGCGTATTTTGCCCAAATTCGCCGGGCGGTTTGAAGCCATTGCCGTGCGGGTGCCCACTATCAATGTTACGGCCATGGATCTCAGTGTCACTCTGGATACCGATGTGAATATCCAGTTAGTCAACCAGGCCCTGATGCAGGCGCGTGAAGGGCGATTGGCAGGCATTCTGGGCTATACCGAGGAACCTCTGGTGTCGGTGGATTTTAACCATGATCCGCACTCGGCCATAGTGGATGGCACTCAGACCAGAGTGAGTCATAAACGTCTGGTCAAAACCCTGGTGTGGTGTGATAACGAGTGGGGCTTTGCTAATCGTATGTTAGATACCGCATTAGCGATGGCCAGGGGCTGTCGCTAGGTACAAAGAATCCTGCGGTGGACAGGCAGTCCGCCGTGCAATATTGCAAAATGTGGAGAAATGCCATGAAGGTTTTGAAAATGTCAGATCTGGATCTGGCTGGTCAGCGCGTGTTGATTCGCCAGGATCTGAATGTACCGGTGAAAGACGGCAAGGTGACCTCAGATGCCCGTATCAGAGCGTCCCTGCCAACATTAGAACTGGCGCTGAAAGCCGGAGCCAGGGTGATGGTGATGTCGCATCTTGGTCGTCCCACAGAGGGCCTGGTAGAAGAGGAATATTCCCTGGCACCGGTGGTGGAGTACCTGGCATCCGCGTTGGACTGCCCGGTACGCCTGGCCAAAAACTACCTTGACGGTCTGCAAGTTGAGGCGGGTGAACTGGTGGTGCTGGAAAACGTGCGTTTCAATAAGGGCGAAGGCAAAGACGATGAACAATTGTCCCGTCAATATGCGGCCCTGTGTGATATCTATGTCATGGATGCATTCGGCACTGCCCACCGCGCGCAGGCTTCAACCCATGGCGTTGGTTTATATGCGCCTGTGGCCTGTGCCGGTCCGTTGCTGGCCGATGAACTGGAAGCATTGGGCAAAGCATTGGACAACCCAGCCCGGCCGCTGTTGGCCATTGTTGGTGGCTCTAAGGTATCCACCAAACTGACTGTACTGGAGACCTTATCAGATAAGGTAGACCAGTTGATTGTCGGCGGTGGTATTGCTAATACCTTTATTGCTGCTACCGGCAAGCCTGTAGGTAAATCTCTGTATGAAGCTGATCTGATCCCTGAGGCACAGCGACTGTTGGCTAAAGCACAGGCCAGTGGTGGCGATATTCCGGTGCCGGTAGATGTGATTGTCGGCCAGGAATTTTCCGAATCCGCTCTGGCTACCCATAAGCAGGTGGATGAGGTGAGTGAGTCGGATATGATCTTTGATATTGGCCCACAGACCGCCGAGATTCTGGCTAAGCTGATTAAGCAGGCTGGCACTATTGTCTGGAATGGTCCGGTGGGCGTATTCGAGTTCGATCAATTTGGCGGTGGTACCAAGGCCTTGTCGCTGGCCATTGCTGAAAGTCGGGCATTTTCTATTGCCGGTGGTGGCGACACCCTGGCGGCGGTAGATAAGTATGCCATCGCAGATAAGATATCCTATATCTCTACCGGCGGTGGTGCTTTCCTGGAATTCCTGGAAGGCAAGGTATTACCAGCCGTGGCCATGCTGGAAAAACGCGCTTTGTAGGTTCGAATTTATTCGAATAAAGATGATAAGAAGGGCTTCAGCCCTCACTGAGATAGAACATCAATAGTACCCAGGCCTTTGGGCCGAAACCAAAAAGGAGTGTTGCCGATGGCAGCCGAAGCCAAGACAGAAATGCTGAACAAAGTACTTAACCAGGACGGTTTTATCGCTGCACTGGATCAAAGTGGCGGCAGTACCCCGAAAGCCCTGAAACTTTACGGTTTGAGCGAATCAGACTGGTCAGGGGATGAGCAGATGTTTGACATGGTTCACCAGATGCGTACCCGTATTGTTACCAGCCGTGCGTTTGCCGGTAACCGGGTATTAGGTGCCATCCTGTTTGAAAACACTCTGGACCGCGAAATCGAAGGTAAACCCTCTTCGCGTTACCTTTGGCAAGAAAAGCAAGTTGTGCCCTTCCTGAAAGTGGACAAAGGCTTGCTGGATGAGACTGACGGCGTGCAATTGATGAAGCCAATGCCAGGTTTGGATGCGTTGCTGAGTAAAGCCGTGGCCCAGGGCGTGTTTGGCACCAAAATGCGTTCGGTCATTAAGCAGGCCAATGCGGCGGGTATCAGCGCTGTGGTGGCACAGCAGTTTGAAGTGGGTAAGCAAATTCTGGCGGCTGGCCTGACACCCATTATTGAACCCGAAGTGGATATTCACTGCCCGGATAAAGCCGAAGCCGAAGCCTTGTTAAAGCAGGCGTTGCTGGCCGAGCTGGATAAACTGGAAGCCGAGCAGAAAGTCATGCTGAAACTGACCCTGCCAAACGAAGACAACTTCTACCGCGAGTGCATTGAACATCCCAATGTAATTCGTGTTGTGGCGCTGTCTGGCGGCTACAGCCGGGATGATGCGAATCTTAAGCTGAGTCATAATCAGGGCATGATCGCCAGCTTTTCCCGCGCCCTGACCGAGGGCTTGTCGGCTAAGCAGTCTCAGGAAGAATTCGATTCTGCCTTGGACAAGGCTATCGAAAGCATTTATCAGGCATCGAAAGCCTGAGTCGCAGTAACATGATAAGGGCGCAGAAGCGCCCTTTTTATTGCGCTAATGAGAGCATATGGTGTTTGGTGAGGCATTTGTTGCGCACCCTGAATTCGTATGTATCTGGTAAATACGGGAATAATTTACCATTCGATTAAAAAACATACGAAAAAAGCTGAGACAAAATCCGTGATTTAGTTACAATTGCCGCTTGAGAGCTTATGAGGACCCGCCTGATGATGAAAAAATCCGCTTTAACTGTATTTGCCGCTATGTTTGTCGCATCTGCCGCCCAGGCCGATGCATTGGATAATTTATTTGCTGCGGATGTCAGCGTACCTGAAGAAGCGGAAAAGCCCTTTAGTCTGGATGGGGAGTTGGGGCTGATTTCAACCACGGGTAATACCAAAGCGACCAGTTTTAAAGGGCGTTTGAATGCGCATCAGGAACTGGAATCCTGGAGCAACGATTACATAGTCGAAGGTTTCTATAAGAAAGACGAGAAAACCATCGACGAAGATAAAGTGTCTGAAACCACGGCACAGAAAATCTTTGGTTCTGCACAGGGTAACTACAAGTTAGAAAACCCTGACCACCGGGTCTTCGCCTTTGGTTCCTATGAAGATGACCGCTTCAGTGGCTTTGAATATCAGGCCACAGTGGCTGGTGGTTGGGCCCATCAGCTGTGGAAAAACGATGTTTCGGCGTTTAGCTACAGCATAGGTCCGGGTTATTCTTTTGCTGAGCGGGATACCGGTGAAAGTGCCAATGGTGCCATTGTGCGTGGTGCGTTGGATTACAAGTGGAAGATTTCCGACACCGCTAATTTCCGCCAGTTGTTCAGTACGGAAGTGGGTAGTGACAACACCAAGTCCAAGTCAGAAACCTCTTTATCGGCACAAATCAATGGCTCGCTGGCCATGAAGGTTGCACTGATACTGAACCACAACACCGATGTGGCGGACGATGTGGAAGAACTGGACACCCAGACATCGGTGACACTGGTTTACAGCTTCTTCTAAGCGACTTAAGACAGAACGATTTAAAAGTATAAAACCGCCAAAGACGCTTTTATATCCAGGGATGGATGGGCTGAAAACTGCTCCTGCGTTTTCTGCACTTCCACCGTCCGTGGTGGTCGTATGCCGACGTTGCAGGAGCATTCGTCGGCGATATCCAGGGATGGAAGTGCAAATAACTGCTCCTGCGTAATTTGCACTTCCACCTTCCATGGTGGTCGCTTGTCGGCGTAGCACGGAGCACTCGCCGACAACTGCAGAGATCGACTCAGTCAATCTGCGCTTTTAAGCCACGACGAATCAGCAGTGCATCTGTCGTGGGTTCCTGACCGCGGAATTGGATATAAGACTCCATTGGCGGGCGGGAATTGCCCACTTTCAGTATATGTTTACGATACAACTCGCCATTTTCGCGGGTTAAGCCGCCGCGTTCACGCAGATAAGCGAAGGCATCGGCCGCCAGAATTTCACTCCACATATAGGCATAGTAACCAGCAGAATAACCGCCTCCGATGGAATGTGAGAAATAGGTGGATTTATAACGCGGTGGCACTGCAGGCAGGTTTACTCCATGTTTTGCCAGTGCCTTGGCCTCAAACGCTTGCACATCCTGAAGTGGTGCATCGGCTGCCAGCGAATGCCATTCCATATCCAGCAAGGCCGAAGCCATATATTCGAGGGTGTCAAAGCCCATGTTAAAATTCTTGGCCTTCATTACTTTCTCCAGTAACTCGGCAGGAATCGGCTGGTCGGTTTGGTAATGACGGGCATAGTTGGCCAGTACTTCAGGCAGGGCGGCCCAGTCTTCTTCAAAGGTAGATGGGAATTCCACAAAGTCGCGGGATACCGCCGTACCGGCCAGTGACGGATACTTCACTTTGGAGAACATACCGTGAATACCGTGCCCAAGTTCATGGAACATGGTGGTGACATGGTCAAAACTCACCAAGGTAGGTTCACCTTCAGGTCCTTTGGGAATATTCATCACGTTGACCACAACCGGCGTCTGTCCAAGCAGGTTGGATTGACCGACAAAGGAGCTCATCCAGGCACCGCCACGTTTACCTTCTCGGGCAAAATAATCCGCATAGAAAATCGCCAGGCTCTTACCGCCATGATCGAATACCTCAAAGGCCTGAACATCTGGATGGTAAACCGGTAAGTCAGGTCTGGGCTCAAAGCGGATGCCATACAGACGGTTCATGGTGTAGAACAAGCCGTCATGCAAAACCCGGTTGAATTCAAAATACTGACGTACCTCGTTTTCATCTAAGTCGTATTTTTCCTGGCGAACTTTTTCAGCGTAATAGGCCCAGTCCCAGGGCTGCACCTCGAAATTGCCGCCCTCACGTTGGATCATGGCCTGGATATCCGCTTGCTCTGCCTGGGTATTGGCCACTACCGCTGGCACCATGGAATTGAGCATGTTAAAGACATTGGCTGGCGTTTCAGCCATGGTGTTTTCAAGCTGATATTCGGCCCAGTTGTTGTAGCCCAGCAAGGCTGCCTTTTGAGCGCGGATCTGGGTGAGTCTGGCTACCAGCGGGCGATTGTCCAGTTCGCCGTCGGTGCCGCGATATGCTGATGCTTCCCACACCTGCTGACGCAATGCCCGGTTGTTTAGTGATGCCAGAATGGGCTGGCGCGTGGTATTGGTGATACTCAGCAGATATTTACCACTGTGACCTGCTGCTTCGGCCGCTGTCGCCGCGGCTTTGAGTTGACTGTCTGACAATCCGTCCAGGTCTTGTTTGTCTTCCACCACTACCGCAATAGCCTTACTGAGTTTCAGCAGGTTCTGGCTAAATTGGGTGGTCAGCTTGGAATGCTCTTCATTCAGGGCACGTATGGCAAGTTTCTGTTGTTCGGTCAGCTTGGCGCCAGCTTTAATAAAGCGTTGGTAATAAACTTCCAGCAAGCGCGCAGATTCTGCATCCAATTTCAATGCGTCCCGCTGCTGATAAACACTTTCCACCCGGGCAAACAGAGCCGCATTTAAGTTGATATTGTCCGAGTGGGCGGCCAATCTGGGGGCCAGCTCACTTTGCAGAGCACGTCGTGCTTCATTGCTGTCGGTGCCAACCAGATTAAAGAAAATACGTGAGACGCGGGTTAACAGGGGGCCGGCTTTTTCCATTGCCACAATGGTATTGTCGAAACTGGCGGGCTGTGGGTTATCAATAATCGCCTGAATATCCTGAAGGTGCTCTGCCATTCCTTGTTCAAAGGCGGGCAAAAAGTGCGCATCTTTAATCTGGCTGAAGTCAGGCGCCTGATATTGCAGGGGGCTGGCACTCAGCAGTGGATTGATTTGCTGCGCAGCGGCGGTTTGTGATGTGCTTTGCGTAAGGTTTGTCGATGGCTCTGAACAGGCGGTCAGGAATAGACTGGTGCTGATGGCAACCGCGAGCATGGAATAACGCATGCGCTTCTCCGTTATCTTTATTGTTAGGGGGGCGTTAATTTGAGGGGGGATTATGTAGCTATGAAATGTTATGTTGTAACAGTTTTCTGTCAATCGTTGAAGTAATACGACAAATAGCCGATGATGGACGGCTATTGAGTCTGGAGTTGTTAAAATGAGAGTATTGTTTGTCCTGACTGGTCTGATTTTACTCAGTGCCTGCGTGAGTCAGACAGAACGGGAAAAAATGCAGCAAATGGGGATGGAAGTGAATCCTTGCAATGGCAATCTTGAGCAACAATATGAAGCCAGTATTCGCCTGGATGAAGATGCCAAAGTGGAATCGTCAATTAAAACCCATTGTGAACCTCAGCATATAGAAACGCAGACCGAGTTTGAAAAAGACAATCGCGATCCTGCCCAACGTCGCTGGTAAACAAAAAGTTGACTTTGGCAAAGCAAAAAACGTCTGGCCAGTGTTAACCATTGGTTTGGTTGGCACATGCCAGCGTTTTTTCCTGATTGAATGCCCAGGCACCAGCCACAACCGCCAGGGCAAGTAAAACAAACAGTGCAAAGGTCTGACGTAATCCAATCCACTCAGCGATAAAGCCAATCAATGGTGGACCGAGTAACATACCGCCATAGCCAAAGGTGGCGACACTGGCAAGTCCGGCGCCGGCTTTCATTTGTGTATTGTTCGCTGCATTGGCGTATACCAATGGCATAACAATAGAATAGCCAACCCCCAGCAATAGCAGTCCGGCATAAGCCTGATAAAGAGTCTGGGATGTCAACAGCAGTAAACTACCGAGCAGCGCGGCACCACCACAAAATCTGACCGTATGGCTTGCCCCAATTTTATTTACCAACCCGTCTCCCATCAGCCGGGTTGCAACCATAGCGACAGAAAACAATGCATAGCCCATGGCAGCCTGGCCATGATCGCTATTCAGTACATCAGTCAAAAAAACCGCACTCCAATCCGCCATAGCGCCTTCTCCTATGGCACAACACAAGGCGACCAAAGCAATTACCAGGAGACTACCTCTGGGGAGCTGAAAACCACCTTTACTGGCTTGAGGATCTGTTTTGTGGAATTGCCATGGGATCCAACACAATCTCAGCAGTGGCAGGAGTATCAGAACGATAACAATAAAAAACTCCCGGTAGGGCAATACCAGCCAGGCTGAAAGTGAGCCCAAGCCAGCCCCTATACCGGCCCCAACACTGAACATGGCATGGAAGAATGACATTGTTGAACGACCCAGTGATTTCTCTACCTCACTGGCCCAGCTATTCATGGCGATGTCCAACGCACCATGTAAGGCGCCAAACAGAAAGAGTGCAGCTGCCAGGTAAAGAACATTGCTGGCCATGCCCACCATTACCAATGCCGGGCAAACCATAAGGGCCAGCACTTTACTGAGTCTTGCTGCGCCTAGGCGGTCAGACAGATAACCAGCCAGAGGAAAGGCCAAAATAGCCCCCAAAGCCAATAGCAACAACAACATGCCCAGTTCGCTTGCGGACAGATGTAAACCTTGTTTAAGGGAAGGGATCCTGGATGCCCAGGCCCCAAATAATGCGCCATTAAATAAAAATACAACGGACACCGCGAGCTTGGGGCTGTACCGCTCAGACATAAACAACCTCCACGCCTTTGGTTAAGAATGTCTGGCACTGTTCCTGGGTTGCGTCGGTTAGCAACACATCTAACTCTTCGCAGCTTAGTACTTTGTGCCTGGCCCGGCTGTGCAGTTTTTCGACGCCCGCCAGAGCTATCACTTTGCTGGCATTGAGCGCCATTTGTCGTTTGACACTGGCTTCGGCAAGATCATCGGCTGACAGCCCAAATTGCGGATCCAGCCCGCAGGTGCCCAATATACACAGATCAGCAGCGCAGGCCTGTAATTGCGCTACTGTATCGGCACCACATGCTATCCCTCCCAGCCCATGCAGTTTTCCGCCAATCAGCATAGTGTCGATAGCTTTGCTCTGTAGCTCAATGGCCACATAAGGAGATGGGGTAATAGCCAATCCGCAAAAATCCCGTGGTAGTGCTTTGGCAAAATGCAGTACCGACACACCGCCGTCCAGAAACAGGGTATCTCCTTTATGGACCAGATCATCTATCACTTCGGGGAGCCTTTGTAACCAGCTTTCAGGTTGAGTAATGCGTTGGTGCATTGGCACCGCTGGAAGATTTACCGGTAACGCGCCGCCCTTTACTCTTCTTAGTAAGCCTATGGATTCCAGGGCGATTAAATCCCGGCGTATGGTGTCCGGTGAGACGCCAAGCTCCTCAGCCAGGGCTTTTGCCACCAATGGTCCCTGTCCTAGTTTTTCCGTTAGCAGGGCCTGGCGGGTATCAGGATTATTCAGGTCAAGATGAGATGGCATTGAGAGCCTCAGCAGCAACACATGCATCACATTGTGCATTTTTGTGCAATATTATGCAATTGCACGCACCTTTTTGCATTTTTAATTTCATGGCAATGCGCAAGAAGCGGATCGAAGCCGTTTTGTGGCCAACCTATTATCTGTGCCTGATTCCCATGTTTATCTACTAAGGCGTTAGTCATGCAATTATTGAAAAACAAGACGTTTATCATTACCGGTGCCAGCTCCGGTATCGGCCGGGCTGCTGCCCTGTTGTTTGCTCATCAGGGTGCCAATTTGGTGCTTGGTGCCAGGCGGGAGTCTCTGTTACAAGAATTGATAGACGAAATTCGTCAGGCGGGAGGCAATGCGCAATACCTGGCCGGTGATATCAGTGAGAATGAGGTCGCCGAAGCTTTGGTGGCACTGGCTGAAGAAAAATTCGGTGGATTGGATGGGGCCTTTAACAATGCGGCAATGCTGGGAGAGATGCAGCCAACGGAGGTCATGTCATTGGAAAACTGGCAGCGGGTGATTGCGGTAAACCTTACCAGTGCCTTTCTGGCCGCTCGTTGTCAAATTCCCGCGTTACGTAAACGGCGTGGTGGATCTTTGATTTTTACTTCCACTTTTGTTGGCTACACTGCTGGCATGCCAGGAATGGCAGCCTATGCAGCCAGTAAGGCGGGCCTGATTGGGCTTACTCAGGTACTTGCCTGTGAACAGGGAAATCACAATATCAGGGTGAATGCACTATTACCTGGCGGCACTGATACCCCCGCTGGTCGGGAGTTTGCGGATACGCCCGAGGCGTTAGATTTTGTCGCCGGATTGCATGCGCTTAAACGTATGGCCAGACCCGAAGAAATCGCCCAGGCAGCATTATATCTGGCGTCAGACATGGCGAGTTTTGTCACTGGCAGTGCCATGTTGGTGGATGGTGGCGTGTCAATCAACAAGCTCTGACCCAAGTCTTGACTGATTATCTTAATGGCGCAAACTGGTGGCCGATGTTGTTTTTGCTAAGACCTACATGCCACCCAGTTTGCGCCATTTTCTGATTATTCTTAACCCGCTGGCCAATGATAATGCCAATCGCTATTTACGGACTTTGCTCAGCGCCTTGCAGCAACTTGGCGATACCTATGATATTTGGCAAACCACAGCCAATGAGCAAGCTAACCTACGCCATCTGCAACAATGCCGTGAGCAATATACTGACTGGGTGGTATTGGGCGGCGACGGCACCCTGAATCTGGTGGTGAATGTTCTGGCGCACAGTGATGTACCACTGGGCTTAATACCCTTTGGCAGTGGGAATGATTTTGCCCGAAATTTGTATGCTGGGCAGGACGACCCTGTGGCTGTGGTGGTGGGGGAATACTGCAAAAAAGTCGATCTTGGCCTGTGCAATGAACGTTATTTTGCTAATGTGCTTGGAGTGGGATTTGATGGTGCGGTGGTAGCCAGTCTCTATAATGACCAACCAAGACGATTTCGTCGCTGGCGCTATTTGCAAGCTGCGCTGATTAAGCTTTTTACTTACCCCGAGCAGGAGCTTCATCTGACCAGCAGCAAGATTAAAAGAGAACCCGCATTTATCGCTGCCTTTGCCAATGGACGTTATTTTGGCGGCGGTATGCAAATCGCCCCGCAGGCGCATTTAGACGACAATATGCTGGATTGCTGCTGGGTAGGTCACACTTCTTTACCCACGAAACTTTACTACCTGAGTCGAATATTCAGTGGCTCTCATATTTGTGCTGCAGCCGTGGACTACTGGCAGGACAGTGTCTTTGAAATACACACTGCAGGATTACCCATCGAGGGGGACGGTGAGTTCTTTGGCGTAACACCTGCCCAAGTTTGTGTTGTACCAGGGGCTTTATGCCTGAAAGTGCCCTGCGTGGGGGACAGGGTCAATACTGACCCTGTCTGTCAGGATTAGACTGCCACATGCAGGCGTACATCAATGTTACCGCGAGTGGCATTGGAATAAGGGCAAACCTTATGCGCCGCTGCCACTAACGCCTCGGCCACTGCTTGTTCCAACCCTGGCAACTGGATAAACAAGTCAATATCCAAACCGAATCCGCCTTCAATCTGGCCGATGCCTACTTCGGCGCGAATATTCAGATTGGCTGGTAGTGCCTGTTTTTTACCAGCGGCAACAAACTTTAAGGCGCCAATAAAACAGGCAGAGTAACCTGCTGCGAATAGTTGTTCCGGATTAGTGGCATGACCACCGGCACCACCTAATTCTTTTGGGGTCGTGAGTTTCAGATCCAGAATGCCATCGCTGGATTTGGCCTGGCCATCACGGCCACCGGTTGAAGTAACGCTGGCTTTGTATAGTACTTGCATAATGATTTCCTCGTATAACTGAACAGGGGTTGTTGGTCTACGAGAAATAGATTATCGCAATAATTATTATCGCGATAATATTAAAAGACGATGAAACTAATCAATAAATTAGATTCAGGTTTATCCGGTTGAAATATAAATATTTTATCCACTTGAAGCTTGGCTGAGATTGGCGCGCAGGCTATCCAGTTGTTGTTTCAGACTGGCCAGTTGTTCAAGCTGCAAGCCACTGGCGCAGAGCACTTCACCCGGTAACTGCTGAGCCTGGTCACGCATGGCCTTGCCTTGGCCGGTTAAAAACAACTGCACCCGGCGTTCATCTTCAGCACTGCGACGCCTTTCCAGCAGGCCCTGATTCTCCAGGCGTTTGATGACCGGGCTCAGTGCGCCCAGATCTTGCTGCAGGCGTTTACCCATATCGGTGGATGTCAGGCCGTCTTCCTCCCATAGCACCAGCATCATCAAGTATTGTGGATAGGTCAGTCCCAGACGGTTGAGCAATGGTTTATAGAGTTTTCCCATTGCCAGGGAGGTAGAGTACAAGGCAAAACAGAGTTGATTGTCCAGTCGCAGGGCTTCGCAGGGCGTGCTGTTCATGGGAACTCCTAAGGGTAGCAATACCCTGAATATCCTGCCTTAGCAGACTTTTTTCAAGTAATTTGCCGTATTGTCAGGTGATCTGATATTAAACCCATCGCCACTGCGGAGTTGGTTGTAAAGCAATATATAGCTCGTGAGCGGGTTCATCAGCGCCTTGGCTATAACCGAAATCCAGTTTCAGGTCTGACACTGGCATATGCTGAGCTCTGGCCCAATTCAACATAGCGGCAAAAGAATCGGCGATAGCGGTTGCAGGACCGCTATGGGTGTAATGTATATAACTGGCGGGGGGAATGCAGACTGCGGCCATGCCAGTCGGTATAGTTGCCGATGCCGTGACCTGGCAACTGACCAATTGCTGATACAGTCCCTTCTGACATTGCAGTGATGCATCGACCAGAATGGGGTCTGGATCCTGATCAATTTCCCACAGTCGGCCAAACAACTGTTGCCAGGCTTGTGGCATCTGCTGCCACAATGCGTCCCAGGGGGCTTTAACACTAATCCCCAACAACATAATCTGTGGCTGTGTAACAATGTCCATCTTTGCTCCTTGCTTGTCAGTGCTACCACTGGGCAACCAGTAGGACATTACTGAATATCTGAGATTTTTACAAAAAAATAACAAGTGTTGCGTGGGATTTCTGTCAAAAAATGTAATCTGGGGTGCGAGATGCGAGATGCGAGATGCGAGATGCGAGATGCGGGTTGCAAGGTTGATCCGCCCCTTTTAGTCGCAAAGGGCGATTGTTGGACTTAAGTCCAACCTACATAGGGTAAGTCTGAGTCAGGCTGTTCTGAGTCTCAGGTTAGCTTATGGTTTTGAGTCCAATGCCAGACCCAGCAGGTGGAAGTACTCTGCTAGTTGTTGTGCAAGCTGTTGACGTAAAGGTTGCATTGGATACAGCCCTATTTCTGCTTCACGACTTTGTTTTGTGCCCTGTACCAGAAAAGCATTCTTCAGGCTGTGATCCTGAATCATGGCTTCAAACGCTCTGGCCGCCAGCTCTTGTGGCTGCGCGTAATAGAAAATATTTAACTTCTTGTCGATGGCCACGGCGCGCTTAAGGTACTCACTGCCCTGGCCATTCTGCAGGAAGCATATCTGGAAATATTGGCAGAGGCGCTGATTTAGTGGATGAGGGGTGAGTTTGCGGCCTTTCAGCCAGCAATCCGAGGCAAAGTCATGGGGGCTGGCATCGGCAAAAAGTTTGCGACAGATATAATGATCAAAGGCATGAAACCATTCATGAGCCAGTGCACCGCCCCCGGCATTTTTAGCCAGTGCCAGGGTGCGGCTGGTGGATTCGTAATGTGCACTGCTGTGTTTGTTGCCGCCGCTGCCAAAAGCCAGCGACAAAGTACCGTTTAAGGAGATCACCTGTTCCGGTACCGCCAGAATAGTCATCAAATCGCAAAGCGCATCGAAAAATAAATTGGCTGCCAGTTGCTGTTCTTGTTTGCTGACCCATTTACCAATGCTGACAGTGCGAAAGCCAAAAGTCCGCACAATATCAGCAAATCCAACATCCTGACCTTCCCTGTGATCCGCCCCGTTACGAAAATACGGGCGATGCAGTCTGGACTCTGTCATTAATCAGGGCAGGTTCAGGTGACGGCCACCATCCAGCGGTATGACACGGCCTGTCACATAGTCGGATGACAACAGCCAGTCGATAGTTTTAAGCACTTCCTGTTCGCCCGGCTCAATACCCAGCAGCGACTTTTGCAGGGTTTTTTGCCGATATGCGATATCGTCCCATTCGTTGAAGCAAATCAGCGCCGGGGCAATGGCATTGACCTTTATGCCTGGCGCCAGTTTGCGGGCAAAGGACAGGGTCAGATTCTCCAGTGCCGCCTTTGATGCAGCATAAGCCATATGTTTGGCACTGCCGGTTTGGGCGACAAAATCGGTCATATGAATAATATCGGCTTTTTCAGCGCAGAGCCGGGGCGACAGGGCTTGGTTGATTAGAAACGGAGCTTTGGCATGGATGGCCATCATGGCATCAAACACTCCGTCAGGATCGCTGTCATTATCGGCATGCCAGTCTGAGGCATTATGGATAATGGCCCGCAGTTCGCTGTAGCGCCCTAGCACCTGCTCAATAAACGTCTGTACCCCTTGTGCAGTGGCAAAATCGGCCTGGATACAGTCTATGCCACTATTTTGCAGTTCGTCTATCAGGGGGCGATAGCGGCGGTAACTGATGACTACCTGATGCCCTTGTTGATGCAGGGCCTTGGCGCAATACAGACCAATACGCTGGGCAGCGCCGGTTATCAGAATGGGGGCTTGCTTCATTGCTTATTCATTCACTTGTTGCAGTTCATCCAACAGCTGGTTGACCCACTGATGAATGCGGGCATCGGTTTGCTCAAATTGGTTTTCATCGTCCAGCGACAAGCCGACAAAATAACTGCCATCTTCTGTTAGCGCTTTAGATGCACTGAATTCATAGCCCTGATTGGGCCAGTAGCCAATCACCTGACAACCCAGCAGCAGGAGCTCGTCATGCAACATACCCAGAGCATCCTGGAACCAGTCGGCGTAACCCAGTTGGTCGCCAAGTCCATACAAGGCAACGGTTTTACCATTTAAGTCCAGTTGGCGGATATCCTGCCAATGCGACTCCCAGTCTTCCTGCAGCTCACCAAAGTCCCAGGTGGAAATACCAAAAATCAGAATGTCATAGTGCTGAGTTTCTGTCAGCGGAACATCTTTGATATTGTGCAAGTCCACCCATTCCTCACCCAATGCGGCACGGATTTTTTCACCTGCCATCTCGGTATAACAGGTGGTGGAGCCATAAAAAAGTCCAATCTTTATACTGCTGTCTGTCATTGCCTGGAGTTTCTGTAAAACCGGGCCGCTATTGTGCCAGAGAAAGCCTTTGTCTGCATGGCACTACAAGCCCAATTGCTTAATATGGGCTTCCATTTCTGCACCGATTTTTTCACGCATCTGCACCAGACGCAGCGCAGACTCGCGTAAATACTTGTCTTCTTCGGTTTGTGGCAACCATTCCGGGACGGCGGTGGGCTTACCTTGCTCATCAACCGCCACCATAATCACAATGCAGTGGGTAGTAAGCAGGCGCTCACTCAGCTTGGGATCCCCCGCCATAACATCCAGCGCCAGATGCATGGACGTGCGGCCTGTATAGATTATCCGCGCTCTGACTTCCACCAGGCTGCCCACCTGAATCGGCCGCACAAAACGAATGCCACCTGCATAAGCGGTGATACAATACTTACCACTCCAGCCAGCCGCACAAGCGTAAGCTGCCAGGTCTATCCACTTCATCACGGCCCCGCCATGTACTTTGCCACCAAAGTTGACATCGGCCGGTTCGGCCAGAAATCTTAACGTTAGTTCTCGTTGTTCGCCTGCCATTTAGCACCTCCAGTAGCACGGTGAGTTAGCCTTGTCTCCAGGGCAAATAAAGCGGCTGAAAACACATATGCAAAAGATAAGCAGCCAGACTCAATTCAGCCAGATTTTATAGCAAGATATGGGCTAAAATAGCGCGGCAAATAAGTCGTGGGATACAGATATTGGCGATAAAAAAGCAAGCAGCGGAAATATCTGCCGGAGATCAGGCGCAGATTGACGGTTTTATTGATGCATTGTGGTTAGAAAAAGGCCTGAGCGACAATACCTTGTCTGCCTATCGCACTGATTTGGTCAAGTTCTGTCAGTTCCTTGCAACGCAATCGGTAGAGCTGGTCCTGGTTCAAAGTGAGCATATTCAGGCTTATCTTGCCTGGCGCTATGACCAACAGTTGTCGGAGCGTAGCAACGCCCGTTTCTTATCCAGCCTGAGGGCTTACTTCGCCTATCTGTTGCGGGAAAAACAGCGCCAGGATGACCCAACCGCCATTCTGCAGAATCCCAAGTTGGGTAAACCACTGCCGAAAACCTTATCGGAACGCCAGGTCGAGCGCTTACTTGAAGCGCCGAATATTGATGATGAGGTGCAGCTCAGAGACAAGGCCATGTTGGAACTCTTGTATGCCACCGGGCTGAGGGTTAGTGAACTGGTCGGGCTGAAACTTGGACAGATAAGCACGGTGCAGGGTGTTATCCGGGTGACAGGTAAAGGCAATAAAGACAGATTAGTGCCGATGGGGGAGGTGGCACTGGAGTGGTTACAAACTTACCTGAAACAGGGGCGTGCATTGCTGCTGAAACAGCAAACCGATGTACTGTTTCCTTCCAGCCGCGGTCAGCAGATGACGCGTCAGACTTTCTGGCACCGGATTAAATACTATGCGCCCCAGGCCGGCATTGCGCTGCAGAACTTATCTCCTCACACCCTGCGCCATGCCTTTGCCACCCATTTACTTAATCACGGTGCAGATCTGCGCGTGGTGCAAATGTTATTAGGGCATTCCGATTTATCCACCACCCAGATTTATACTCATGTAGCCACCGAGCGTTTGCAAAGCCTGATCGACGAACATCATCCCAGAGGCTGAGACAAAGATAAAAGCGGGTGCAAGCAGCACCCTGGATAATAGGGTTTGGATGCGTGACACTGGCCGTCCCTGGCTTGCGGTGAATACAGCTGCGACATTCAGTTGCAAAGAGAAGTTCCACTTTAACTCTTCTTTATATTCAATTTTTATAGTGATAACAGGCTGTTACATAAGGGAATTGGTGTTCTGCCGGATGCCGGGTAAGATGCACTTGGGGACGTTTCAAGCCATTGGAGTGTATATGGATAAGTTAGTGGTAAGTGATGACAAGGCGTTGCTGGATCAGCACAGAATCTATGATTTTCTGACTCATCAGAGTACCTGGGCAATGGGTATTTCGCTGTCCGTGGTGCAGAAATCCATACAGCACTCAATCTGTATCGGCGCTTATCTGGACGGTTTACAAGTGGGGTTTTGTCGCGTCATTACCGACCAGGCGACGTTTGCCAATTTGGTGGATGTGATGGTCTGGCCGGAGTATCGTGGTATGGGGATTTCCCACCGTTTGATGGAAGCCGTGTCTGAGCATCCTGCATTGCAAGGTGTGCGGCGTTTTACCCTGGCTACATCAGATGCCCACGGGTTATATCAGAAATATGGTTTTACCGCGTTACACAAGCCACAGACCTTTATGGAAATTTATCGCCCCGACATTTACCAACGCGACACCCGGGAAACGGCCTGATGATTGACCCCATCATTAAATTTCAGCGTTGGTGGCATGCTGCCCTGCACGACTCTCCGCTACAGCAAAAAAGCGCAGTATGTGTATCTACCGTGGATGCACAGGGAATACCTGATGGGCGTTTTGTTGACCTTAAAGCGGCAGATTATAGCGGTTTTGTATTTTGTACAAACCTGGATTCCCCCAAAGGTCTGGCCATATCAGACAACCCTAATGTCGCCATGACCATATGGTGGGATCATATGGGGTATCAGGTGCGTATTGTTGGTCAGGCGCAAGCCATTCAGGATAAAATGGCTGACCAATATTGGCACAGTCGCCATCGTGACGCGAAAATCAGCACGCTGGCATTGCAACAAAGTCAGCCAGTGGCAGACGAGCAACTGCTGTGGGAACAGGTGACTTGCTTCAGTGAGAAGTTTGCAGAGCAGGAAATCGCCCGTCCGGTCAATTGGGGCGGCTATACTGTGGTGCCTCAGCGCATTGAGTTTTTGACCTTTCGGGAATCACGCGTGCATCTTCGCGAGCTGTATATCAAACAACAACAAAGTTGGCATTATCAATTGTTGCAGCCCTGATTCTCTGCTGGAACGCGGTTGTCTGTCGCTCGCCACATTTGTATTTAAGGAAACATTATGTCTAAGAAAGTCTACTGTATTGCTCAATTCCAACCCAAACCGGGCAAGGAAGCGGAATTATTCAAGGTGTTGCAATCCCTTGAACCCAACACCCTGCGTGAAGACGGTTGTCTGCAATACGTGGTGACCCGGCATCTCAGCAGTCCCTTTGCCGAGGGCAAAAGCTTCCCTATTGCCTTTAACGAAATCTGGGCCGATATGGCCAGTTTTGAAGCGCACTGCCAGCGTAAGGAAATTGCAGACTTCTTTGCGACTTACTGCATGGCCGAAAATGGTTTAGCCGCGGATTGGAACGTCTGCATCTATAGCGATGAACCCAGTGATTTCGACGCCCCGCTGTTGGCTGGATAGAAATGACCAGCAGCACTCAGGTTGCACTGGCCGAACTGCGCCAGAAGATGCAAAGTTATGCGCCGTTGTCTGACCAGACCTGGCAGGCAATGCGCGAGATTTGCCGGACTCAAATGTTACCCAAGGGCACCTACTGGCTGAAACCCGGCCAACAACCTGACCGCTTTGCTTTTGTGCACCGAGGGCTGCTGCGTATCTACGTGACGGACGGGCAGGGCCGCGAATACAACAAAATGTTTTTTGCCGAGGGCAGTTTCCCTGGCAGTATGGCGGCGCTTTTAGAGAAACGACAGTCTGATTTTGGCCTGCAGGCATTAGAGGACACCTGCCTGCTGGAAATTGATTTTGCCGCCTATCGCAGCTTACTGCAGCGTTTCCACGATCTGGCCCTTTATCAGGTGCACTACCTGGAAACCAACTGGTTACGCGCCAAGGATGTGCGCGAAGTGGCGTTGGTGCAGGAGGATGCCGCCAGCCGATATACTCGTTTTATGGATGAATTTGGCTATCTTGCCCATCGGTTACCTCAATATCATATCGCCTCGCATCTGGGCATTACGCCCACCCAGCTTAGTCGTATAAAAAAAGCCGGCATTATCAACCTATGTAAATGAGTCAGCTGTGGCAGACCCTTATGCTTTTCCTACTGATTCAAACAGAGGAAAAACATAATGTCTCTCATCGAAGCATTAAACTGGCGCTACGCAGTACGCACGTTTTCTGAACAAAAACTGGACGACATGCAGGTTCTGCAGTTGCTGGAGGCCACCAGCATGAGCGCTTCGTCCTATGGCCTGCAACCTTATCGTATTCTGGTGGTGCAGAATGACGGGCTCAGAGAAAAGTTGCTGAAGCATTCATTTGGTCAGAATAAGGTCAAGGATTGCTCGCACCTGCTGGTCTTTGCAGTGACTACCAAACCGGCGATTGGCTTAGTGGATGAGCATTTCCAGCGGGTCAGCAGCATCAGAGACGAAGCGATTGACCAATATGTCGGCTACGCCAACCATATGAAGTCTGTGCTGGGGGGAATGAATGAACAGGCACAGCGGCAGTGGGCCCATGAACAAGCCTACATTGCCCTCGGGACCTTGCTGACTAGTGCGGCGATGTTACGTATTGATAGCTGCCCCATGACAGGTATTGACCGGCAAGGTTTTGACCAGGAATTGGATCTGGCCCGTTTTCAATTGACTACCTCCTTTATCTGTACCTTAGGTTATCGCCATCCTGATGATCTGGCCGCCAGCAAGGCTAAAGTCAGGGTGCCACTGTCTGATCTGGTGGACTGGCAATGAAACTGCTAGGCATTCTGGCGCTTTTAGCGGGGGCTGCCATTGCCACTCAGGCCAGCATGAACGCGCAACTTGGTGTGTTGTTACGTAATTCTTTGCTGGCCACCGCCATTGCCTTTACCGGCAGTATGTTGGTAACCCTGTTGGTACTGCTTAGCAGCAGCGCCCATTTGCCTAAACTGGATACCTGGTTGGCAGTACCTGTGCACTTATGGTTTGGTGGTGTGTTAAGTGCATTAGGCGTGGGCTTGTTTTATTACCTGATCCCTAAAATGGGCGTAGGGCCGATGATGTCATTTGCACTGACCGGGCAACTGCTGGTGGCGATGCTGGCCAGTCATTACGGGTGGTTTGGACTGCCGGTAAAGTCGCTGGATGGCATCAAGTTTTTGGGCATTGCTGCCCTTATCACCGGGATACTGCTGATTAACTGGAGAAATGCATGAATAAATCCTCCCTGTTATGGCAGGCGAATATCGATAACCAAGTGGCCCTGTGGCGATTTATGGGGGCTGACACCCTTAACCTGCAAGGTGAACTCTGGCATACATCTGTCAGTTGGCCGAATAAGCTCTGGCCTGACAAACTGCATAATGGTTTGGGTGAAGCTATGCTTCACTTACTAATAGATGAGCTAGCACCCTGCACTGTGGTGCCTGTGTGGACCGGGTTGCATCAAGAGTGCCCTGAAACTTTACCTGGACTGGTTAAAACCGGCGAGTTGGTGCAAATGTACCTTGATCTACAGGATTATGAGCAGTCCATAGGCACAGATAAGGTGGAGCTGGTGCATGTACAGGACCAAACTAGCTTACAACAGTGGTGGCAGATATGTCAGCAAGCCTTCGGCTACGACATCGATATTGAAGTGATGCGCAGATTGATGGCGGAATCTGCGGTGAGAATACTGATGGCGGTAAATAACGGACAGCCCCAGGGTACAGCATTGTTGCTGACAACCGGCAGGGTGGTTGGGCTGCATCAGTTTGGTGTGGCACCTGCTTTTCAGGGGCAAGGCTTAGCCAAACAGATGCTGCTGCAGATACTGGCACTGGCCAAGACCTGGCCAGTTGATTATATGACATTGCAGGCATCCAGTGCCGGGTTAGGGTTATATACAAAGCTGGGGTTTGTTCAACAAGGCAAAGTACATAGCTATATGCTCAATCCCGTATGACTGCAGATGGTCTGACTGGATGCGGTGTCCGGCGTTTGTGGCTTTGACACCCTCTGACAAGGGGGTACAATGATTATCTTTGTAACTTTCAGGCCAACGGACAGGTCTACTATGTCAGTATTCGGAACAATTGGAAATACGATGCAAAAAGCCAAGTTAACGATCTTTGCTGCCTTGTTGGGAATGATTTCTCTGGGCGCGCAAGCCAAGGAAGACTACAGTCAAATCAAAGCCAAGCTGGTGGAAACGCTGGGGCTGTCGGTCAGTAATATTGAACCCGCCCCTGTGCCTGGTTTGTTGCAGGCGCTGACCAGTCGAGGCCTGTTCTACATCAGTGAAGACGGTAAATACCTGGTGCATGGCAGAGTGTTTAACTTGGATAATCAACTGCTGAATGAAACCGAAATGGCGCTGGGCTCGGTGCGGGCCGAGGGCATTAAGAAGTTCGATGATTCCATGGTGGAATTCAAAGCCAAGGATGAAAAGTACAAGGTCACGGTATTTACCGACACCACTTGTGGTTATTGTCGCAAATTACATTCGCAGATAGATCAGTATAACGATATGGGAATTACCGTACGTTACCTGGCCTTTCCCCGCGGAGGTGTAAACAGTGAAGGTTATCAGGACCTGTTGTCTGTCTGGTGTGCGGATAACCCGAAAAAAGCCATGACCGACGCCAAAGCAGGTAAGGACATCGCCAGTAAAAGTTGCAACACCAAAGTCAGCGAACAATATGACTTTGGCCAGCAAATTGGCATAAATGGTACGCCAGCAATAATTCTGGAAGATGGCACGCTTATCCCAGGCTACCAACCACCATCTGCGTTGAAAGCCCTGTTAGACGAACACCACTCCTGATAAAGGGCGCGCAAGCGCCCTTTAAAATGTCCTATGCTGAATATTCGTTACCGACAAGCCGAATCCTGGCTGGAGCAAGAGGCTCCACTGCATCCGCGTTTAAAACAAATCTATGCCGGCCGGGGTATCCGCCAGATGGCGCAATTACAGCACAGCACCAAAGCTTTGCTGCATTACCAACAGCTAAACGGCATTGAGCAGGCTGTGTCTGTGCTGGCCAGTGCTCTGCAGCAAGCCAGAAAGCTGGTCATTATCGGCGATTTTGATGCCGATGGGGCTACCAGTACCGCCCTGTGTATGCTGGCCCTTAAACAAATGGGGGCGACGCAGGTTGATTACCTGGTGCCGAATCGTTTCGATTTTGGTTATGGCCTGAGTCCGCAGATTGTTGATATGGCCCATCAGCAAGGGGCTGAATTGCTGATTACGGTGGACAATGGTATTGCCTGCCTGGCGGGGGCCAGACGCGCCCGCGAGCTGGGCATGCAATTGCTGATCACCGACCACCATCTGCCGGGCAGTGAGTTGCCCCCGGCAGATGCCATAGTGAATCCCAATCTGACCAGATGCGATTTTCCGTCGAAAAACCTGGCCGGGGTGGGGGTGGCATTTTATCTGATGCTGGCTTTGTGTCGTCATTTGCAAAACACTGGCTGGTTTACGCAAGCTGCAATACCTGTGCCTAATCTGGCCGACTTGCTGGATTTGGTGGCCCTTGGCACTGTGGCCGATGTGGTCCGTTTGGACCAAAACAACCGTATCTTAGTGCATCAGGGGCTGCAGCGAATTCGCAGCGGCCGCTGTCGACCTGGTATTCGCGCTATGGTGGAAGTGGCCGGACGGGAATGCGGACAAATTGCTGCATCTGATCTGGGGTTTGTACTGGGCCCCAGATTAAATGCCGCCGGCAGACTGGATGATATGGCGATGGGCATTGAATGCCTGTTAGCAGAGGAAGAAGGCAAGGCCAGACGTATGGCGGTGGAGCTGGATAGCCTTAACCGCGAGCGCCGGGAAATCGAAAGCAGTATGCAGGCCGAAGCCCTAAAAACCCTCGAGTTGCTAAGCTTTAACGAGCAGCAACTGCCGTCCGGATTGGTGTTATATCAGGCTGATTGGCACCAGGGAGTAATAGGTATACTTGCCGGGCGGATCAAAGACCGCTATTTCCGCCCCACCATCGCCTTTGCCCATCAGGATGACGAGGTGCTAAAAGGCTCGGCTCGTTCTATCCCTGGCCTGCATATTCGTGATTTACTGGAAGAGATCAACAGCCGCTATCCGGGCATTATTGAAAAGTTTGGCGGTCATGCCATGGCGGCTGGCCTGTCGCTTAAAGCCGAAAAGTTACCGGCTTTTGAACAGGTATTTCAGCAGGTGGCGGACGAATGGTTGCAAGGAAAATCCCTGCAGGGAGAACTGTGGTCAGATGGTCAATTGGACGGCAGTGAACTGAATCTGGACTTCGCGCAGTTGTTGAAAGAATCTGGTCCCTGGGGCCAGGGCTTTGAAGAGCCATTATTTGACGGTGAATTTGAACTGCTGGACCAGCGACTGGTAGGTGATAAACATCTGAAAATGATGGTAAAGCAAGGCTCCGGGCCGCTGTTGGACGCCATTGCGTTTAATGTTGATTTGGCGGTATGGCCAAACCGGCAAATCAAGCAGGTGCAGCTTGCCTATCGGCTGGATATTAATCATTTCCGCGGCAAAGTCTCCCTGCAGCTTATGGTAGAGGCATTAGCAGCATTATGAGCAAAGCCAACAAAGCCGTGCAGCAAATGTTGCAACGCCATCCTGATTTAGTCCATTCCCAGGATATGAAAGTCCGCTCTCATGTGCAGCGGGAAGAAGATGAATGGTTGGTCAACACCCTGATGCTGGAGGGGCAGGATGTGCCGTTTAAATTCCGTCGCAAAAAGCGTTATCGCAGTTTGCAGGGGGCGCGCATCAATATTACTTACTATCCGGATACCGAAGTGGTGGCCGGACTGGAATTTGAATATATGAAAATCGTGCGGATTCGCCAGAGCTGAACGACTTTTACCCCTGACTACTGCTATTATGCACGGATTCTGACAATCGGGTATCCCCCTTGAATCACAGCAGTTTCGAAGCCTTTGTGCTGCACCGTCGCCCTTACCGGGAAACCAGCTTTCTGGTGGATATATTCAGCCGTGAGTCTGGTCGCATCAGCCTGGTGGCCAAAGGGGTACGTAACAGTAAAAGCGCCAACCGCAGTCTGTTGCAACCTTTTGTGCCCTTGCAAATTAGCCTGGTGGGGCGTCATGAGCTTAAGAACCTTAAACAGGTAGAAAGCACCGGTCGGGCCATCCCGTTACAGGGTACCGCGCTGTTTTGCGCTTTGTATCTCAATGAACTGTTACAACGTTTGCTACCCTTGGAATTGTCGGCGGAAAACCTGTTTGATGCTTATGTACAATCTCTGCTGAAGCTGCAAGCCGGTCAGGCTTTTGAGCCGTTGTTAAGGGAATATGAACTGCTACTGTTGGCCGAGTTAGGTTATCAGATTGATTTCTATCATGATGCTGAGTCAGAGCAGGCCCTGCGCGGAGACAAATTTTACTGCCTTGATATTGAGCAAGGCTTTGTGCTTAGCCCGGTACAAAAAGCCAGTGCCTCGGATTTTCTCGGTGAGTGGTTGCTGCAGATTGCCGGGGGGGATTGGCAGCCCCATGCGCTACGTAGCGCCAAATTAATTAACCGTATGATGCTTAGGCCCTTACTCGGGAATAAGCCTTTAAAAAGTAGAGAGCTTTTCCAGAGCAATTAGTGGAGTGTAGATGCAATGAAAGACATTTTGCTGGGGGTCAATATTGACCATGTGGCTACCTTAAGAAATGCCCGGGGAACGGCTTATCCCGATCCTGTGCATGCAGCCGAAATAGCAGAAAGAGCCGGAGCGGACGGCATTACTATTCATCTGCGTGAAGACAGACGTCACATTATTGACCGTGATGTGGAAATTTTGCGTCAGACTTTGCAAACCCGCATGAACCTGGAAATGGCGGTTACCGAGGAAATGTTGTTGATCGCATCGCGTATCCGCCCCGAATTTTGCTGTCTGGTGCCGGAAAAACGTGAAGAATTGACCACTGAAGGTGGCCTGGACGTGGCAGGTAATCTGGAAAAGATCCGACTGGCCTGCGGCCGTCTGGCAGCCGAAGGCATACTGGTATCTTTGTTTATTGACGCTGATAAAGCGCAAATTGATGCGGCGAAACAGTCAGGTGCCCCCTATATAGAATTGCACACAGGCGCTTATGCCGAGGCGCGCAACGAACATGAACAGCAACAAGAACTGGCCAAGATCGCAGAGGGCGCGCGCTACGCTCACAGCCTGGGTTTAAAGGTCAATGCCGGCCACGGTTTGACATACCACAATGTCAAGCCCATCGCTGCCATTCCTGAGATGTTCGAGCTGAATATTGGTCATGCCATTGTCGGCCGCGCGGTGTTTGACGGCTTACCTAAAGCGGTGGCAGACATGAAGCGCCTGATGCTGGAAGCCAGACTGTAATGATAATTTCCACAGAGACCCGGAGAACACAGAGGTGACCACAATAAAGATGGATTCGCCGCTTAGGCCAGTTGAATTGCAGGCAACTACAGACTGGTCGGGCGATAGTGCCGGGAATATACCTTCTCTGAATACTCTGTGCATTGTGTGTCTCTATGGTGACGTAACGATATGGCGATAATTGGTCTTGGCACTGACATAGTGGAAATTGCCCGTTTTCAGGAGCCGCTGGAAAAGTCCCGTCGTTTGGCCCAAAGGGTGCTGAGCGACGAGGAATTACTGGAATTTGATCAGCATAATTTCCCGGCCCGTTTTCTGGCCAAGCGTTTTGCTGCCAAAGAAGCCATGGTTAAAGCCATTGGCACTGGCATTGGCAATGGCGTTAGTTTCCGCCAGATGGAAGTGCGCCATCATGCCAGTGGTGCACCTTATCTGCATATCAGTGGCTATTTGCAGGAGTTATGTGTGAGCCGGGGAGTCATCTCAACCCACCTTAGTATTGCCGATGAACAGCACTATGCTGTCGCCACGGTAATATTGGAGAGCTGAACAAGCATGGTACAGATTTACAAAGCGGCCAAAGGCCGCAAGCCTGGACCGGTCAGTCTAGCCAATCAGCTTCTGACTATTGATGAGCTGGATCATGCTGGTATGGGGGTATGTCGCAGCCATCAGCCGGTGGTTTTTGTGGAAGGCGCATTACCCGGTGAACAGGTAGAAACGCGCATCATCCAAAAAAAATCCCGCCACTGGCAGGGGCAGGCGGTGAAAGTATTGCAATCCAGTCCCGAGCGGATCGAGGCATTTTGCCCGCATATAAACCAATGTGGTGGCTGTCAGAATCAGCATATTGGTCAGACTGATCTGCTTGCACACAAGCAACAGGCGGTGGCGCAGTTGCTAAGTCGCCAGTCAGGGGTATCTGCACTGCCCTGGCAACCCCCTTTACAAGGGGACGATCGTCACTACAGAAGAAAGGCCAGACTGGCTGTCGATGCACAAGGCAAAGGCGGGCCAAGTGTCGGTTTTCGTGCTAAAGGTAGCGACAAGGTAGTGAACATCCGGCAATGCGCTATTCTAACTCCGGCATTGCAGTCAGTGCTCACGCCGCTGCTACAAGCTGTGAAGGCGTTAAAGGGCGTTAGAGCCATCGGACATATTAGTTTGCTGGATGCCGACAATCAGCTTCAGGTATGTTTGCGAGTTACCCGGGATTTACCGGCAACCGATCTGGCGCAATTGCGAAGTCTGGCAGAGAAGTGCAAAGTTTCCCTGCTATTGGAAACGGCACCGGAACGCTTTGAATACCTTTCAGGTGAAAGGCTGAATGCCAGTTATCAGCCTGCCACTGGACTGAACCTGACAATCGGCCCCAATGACTTTATTCAGGTCAATAGTGCCATCAACCAGGCAATGGTGGCACAGGCTTTGGAATGGCTCGATGTCGCGCCAGGTGAACAGATATTGGATTTGTTTTGTGGTGTGGGTAACTTCAGCCTGCCGCTGGCCAAAGCTGGCACCAAGGTCGTCGGCATTGAAGGTGTTCAGGCCATGGTAACGCGTGCCAGGGACAATGCGCAGAATAACGGGCTGGCGGTGGATTTTCGCTGTATGGATCTCAGTGACAGTCAGGCATTACTTAGTTTACCGGTCAAGGTGGATAAGGTGCTGCTTGATCCGGCCAGAGCTGGCGCCCTTGAGCTTATGCCTGTGCTACACAAACTAAAGCCCGGGGCGATTTGTTATGTGTCCTGCAATCCGGCAACCTTTGCCCGCGACATCGCCATACTGGCCGAAAAAGGCTGGCGCATAGATAAGATCAATCTGATGGATATGTTTCCCAATACCGCTCATACCGAGTTGATGGCGCTACTAAAACCTTCCGGGGCAACGGGCAAAGCATAAGGCGTTTGATAGTGTTCGACCTGATAAAGCTTGAACTCCCGACCCCGACAGGATGAAATGACAACTGACAACTGACAACTGACAACTGACAACTGACAACTGACAACTGACAACTGACAACTGACAACTGACATTATGGTTTCCATACGTAAGGTACATAAGCAAACTCTGGCCTTCTCCCAGTGGCTGGCTTCATTGCATCTGCCGGCAGACACCGCCGCCAGACTAGCAGCGCTTCAGGAACGCTTTGACTGTCCGCTGATGGGACGGGAAATGGTGGAAATCCTGCATGAACTGCACATGGATGACGATACCCTACAAGCGGCCTTAATGTTGCCGTTGATTGAACAGCAGCAGTGGCAGGAAGAACTCATTGCTGAGCGGCTGGGTAACGACATGCTGGGGTTAGTGCAGGGGGTGAGACGCATGGAAGCCATTCGCACCTTACACAATAATAAGCAGGCCCGTACCGACGAAGCACAGATAGACAATTTACGTCGTATGTTACTGGCGATGGTGGAAGATGTGCGGGCGGTCGTGATCAAACTGGCCGAACGTATATGTACCCTGCGCGACGTTAAAAACGCAGACGAAGAAACCCGGGTACTGGTGGCGCGGGAGTGCGCCAGCATTTATGCGCCTTTGGCTAACCGTTTAGGCATTGGTCAGCTGAAATGGGAACTGGAAGATCTGTCGTTTCGTTATCTGCACCCGGAAACCTACAAGCAGATAGCGGGATTACTGGATGAGAAGCGTGAAGATCGCGAGCAATATATCAGCGATTTTGTCAGTAATTTGCAACAACAGTTGGTTGAACAGCAAATTCGCGCCGAAGTGTATGGCAGGCCGAAGCATATCTACAGCATCTGGAAAAAGATGCAGAAAAAACACCTGGGTTTTGAACAACTGTATGACATCCGTGCGGTGCGTATTATTGCCGAGCGTTTGCAGGATTGCTACGGCGCGCTGGGGATTGTGCACGCCAACTGGAAGCATATTCCTCGCGAGTTCGATGATTATATTGCCACGCCTAAGCCTAACGGCTATCAGTCTATTCATACTGTGGTGGTCGGGCCACAGGGTAAGGCGGTAGAGATCCAGATCCGTACCCAGCAAATGCATCAGGACGCAGAACTGGGGGTTGCCGCCCACTGGAAGTATAAGGAAGGTGCGCCGGGTGGACGCAGTGGTTACGAAGAAAAAATCAACTGGTTGCGCAAGATACTGCAGTGGCAGGAAGAGATGGCCGAGTCCGGCGATCTGGTGGAAGAGCTGCGCAGCCAGGTATTTGACGACAGGGTCTATGTCTTCACTCCCAAGGGCGATGTGGTCGACCTGCCACTGGGTTCAACGCCACTGGATTTTGCTTACTATATTCACTCCAATGTCGGCCACCGCTGTATTGGTGCCAAAGTGTTTGGGCGCATTGTGCCCTTTACCTATCAGTTGCAAACCGGTGATCAGGTAGAAATTCTCACCGGTAAACAGTCCAATCCCAGCCGCGACTGGATGAATCCACATCTGGGCTATGTGCACTCGTCAAGGGCGCGGGCCAAAATCCATACCTGGTTCAAAAAACTAGACCGGGATAAAAACCTGCAAGCCGGTAAAGAAACGCTGGAGAAAGAACTGCAGCGCATCAATTTACCTGTCAAAGAAGCGGCTCTGGCATGCGAGAAGTTTAATTTTGCCCATCTGGACGACTTGTATGTGGCCATCGGCGGTGGTGATGTGCGGTTGTACCAGGTGGTTAATTTTCTGCAGCAACGTCATGCACCGCCCGCGCCGCTGGATCTGCGCCTGAAGAAAAAGCCACATCCGGCTCAGGGTAAAGATGCGGTGGTAGTGGAAGGGGTAGGCAATCTGATGACGCAACTGGCAGGATGCTGCCAGCCGTTACCGGGGGATCCGATTCAGGGCTTTATTACTCAGGGCCGCGGTGTCAGCGTGCATCGGGAGGATTGTGAACAACTCGCCCATTTGATGCAGGAACATCCCGAACGCAGTATTGAAGTGAACTGGGCTGGTGAGCGCAGCGGTGCGTTTGAATCCAATGTGGAAATCCTCTGTGCCGATCGCGACGGTATTTTGCGCGATATCACCACGATTCTGGCCAACGAGAAAATTGGTTTATTGGGGGTGAACAGCCTGAGTAACGCCAAAGAACACACCGCCAGAATCAATCTGAAGTTGGAAGTGAAAGACTTAAACAGCCTGGCTAAAATCATTGCCAAGCTTAAGTTGGTTAATGGTGTGGCTGAGGTGCGTCGCTCTGAACTTTGAGCTGTTGGTTAGCCGTCGTCAGAGCTTTTATGTCGGAATCAATTCCGACCTACTGTGGGGGCTGACGTTAGAATGATAAGGAACGGGTTTTGACAATCATACATGATCAGAATTATCCCAACCTCGATAAGCTCCTGTGGGTAATGGACAAACTGCGCGACCCGGATGATGGCTGCCCCTGGGATCTGAAGCAAAGTTTTGCCAGTATTGTGCCCTTTACTATCGAAGAAGCCTATGAAGTGGCCGATGCCATCGAACATGGTGAACCTGCAGACATTCGGGAGGAACTCGGCGATTTGCTGTTCCAGGTGGTGTTTTATGCCCGTCTGGGTAAAGAGCAGGCGCTGTTTGATTTCGAAGATATTGCCGGGCAAATGGCAGAGAAGTTGATTCGTCGCCACCCTCATGTGTTTGCCCAAGCAGAGTTTGATGAGACAGAGGTAAAAGCCAACTGGGAAGCCGAAAAGGCCAAGGAGCGCGCCGATAAGGCTGGTGGTAAGGCGATGCTGCTGGACAATATTCCGCAGGCATTACCGGCCTTAACCCGCGCGGCAAAAATACAGAAGCGTTGTGCCAATGTGGGTTTTGACTGGCCGGACACCGATGGCGTGTTTGCCAAAATTCAGGAAGAAATCCTTGAAGTGCAGGAAGAATTAAACCGCCCGCACGTCAATCAGCAAGCGCTGGAAGAGGAGTTAGGCGACCTGTTGTTCGCCACTGTGAATTTAGTCCGTAAGCTGAACAAAGACCCGGAAACCCTGTTAAGAAAAGCCAATCACAAGTTTGAGCAACGTTTTCGCCAAGTGGAACAGCGTTTGGCTGAGCAACATATCCCTCTTGAACAAGCCAGCCTGGAGCAGATGGAAGAACAGTGGCTTAAAGTCAAGAATCTGAAGAGAAATTGAGAAATATCAATGTCATTATTGTGCTCTGGCGCTAAGCTGGTTAGACAAACAGCTGCTTAGTCTGCTGGATTGCCAGAAGTGATAAGAGACAGTAAGCATGGCCAAACTGAAAATTCACCCGGACAGCCTGCGATTGGGCATGTATGTGAAGTTGCCCTCCGGATGGATGAAGCATCCCTTTCTTTTCAATAGCTTTAAATTGAGCAGCCATGAGCAGATTAGGGTCATTCGTGCCTTAAAGTTACCTTATATCCTGATTGATGCAGACAAAAGTGACGTACAACCACAGGAAGAGGTGCAGTTAGCCCCTGAGCCAGTATTGGATGAGGATACACAGCAGTTGCGCGAACAAATGGAGCAGGATAAGCACCAACGCATAGAACAGTTGAAACAGTTTCGTCGCAGTTTGCAGAAAACAGAGAAGAACTTTCAGCGCAGTTTAGTGCAGGTACGTAATCTGATGACTAAGGTGGGTAGCAGGCCCTTGCAGGCAGTAGAAGAAGCACAGCAACTCATCAGCGACATGGCCGATATCATTCTGGGTGAAGAAAATGTTGCCCTGCATCTGATGAACCCGGATAAACAAGGGGATAATCTGTATTATCACTCCCTCAATGTGGCAGTGCTGGCTATGATGCTGGCCAGACAGGGGCAACTTAGCCGGGAGCAAGGTCAAAAGCTTGGACTGGCGGCTTTGTTCCATGATGTAGGCAAGCTCAAGATCCCCAGTCAGGTGTTAAGAAAAACCGATGCGCTGAGCAAGCCGGAAGAGAATCTGCTGAAAATGCACTGTCAGTACGGGGTGGATTTATTGAACCATTCTGACGCCTTTCCTGGTGATATATTGCCGGTAATATTGCAACACCATGAACATATCGATGGCAGTGGTTATCCTCGCGGGCTGTCAGGAAAAGCCATTGATCCACTTGCTCAGATACTGATGCTGGTAAATGAATACGACAACCTTTGTCATCCCAGAGATCCGTCCAAGGCTAAGATTCCCTATCAGGCGCTGTCGTTTCTGTTCAAAAATATGAAAGCCAAGTTGCCGGATAAAGAAACCAAAATGTTGGTTAAATTACTTGGTGTTTATCCGCCCGGCACTGTGGTGATGCTGTCTGACAATAGGGTTGGCATGGTCATTTCAGTGAATACCAGTGATCTGCTTAATCCTTCCTTGCTGATGTATGACGCCTCAGTACCCAGCACTGAAGCGCCGATGATCAGTTTAAAAGAGCATGACCTGAGTATTCTTAAAGTCATTAAACCCTCGCAACTGCCACCACCTATTTTCGAGTATCTTAATCCCCGGGCACGCATCAGCTACTTTGTCGATAAAGCCGGCTAGGGGCTGTTTATCTTTCAGGTCTGGATTGAAAAGATCAACAGCCCCTTATTCGCTCTTTAGCGGAGCGTTATTAATGGTCGGTTATCGATGTTTTCTAACCGCGCCCAACGCCAGCAAACCTAAGCCCATCAGCGTTAAAGGGGCTGGTACAGGCACTGGCGTGCCGATAACGCTGCCACCCACTGTCGCACCGTCAAAGGCCATGCCGCTTTGGAAATCATTATCATTCCAGTTAACCACGCCCATCTGCAAATAATAGTTGCCGGTATTAGCAATGGCATAGCTTGCTTTTATCCAGCCGGTATAACCGCAACCATCGTCATAACAAGTGCCTGAGTCGCTTCCTAGCTGACTCCAGTCCGGCGCCCCTGCAATAATTGGCGTGCTGGCAGGGGTTAAAGTGGCTTCTGGGGTCGGCATATTAAAACCTGGTACGGTATCGCCTCCAGGTGTTGTCCGGGCGGTGAACAATAGAGCCACCTGGTTCATTGCGCTATCGAGCAATCGTGCCCATGCATAGTCGGCAAAGCCAGCTCCATCAGAGGTGACATAATTGAAGAAAAACTCCAGGGAATCGCCTGACTCTGCGCTAAACAGAGGGGACAAGGCCACCGAACCATTTTCGGCACTACCGCTTCCACCGACACCGTCCAATCCAAGACCAATGGTGCCATTCTGAGTACTGACATAACCAAACTCGGTGCTGCCAAAAGGGGAAGTGGTAACATCGCCGTCTGCGGCAGAGCTGCCGAAATTACCCTGACCAGTCCAGCCTGTCATTAAAGAGGCAGAAACCTGCCCTGACAGCCCGATTAGGCTTAAAAAAAGATAAGTTGCGGTTAACTTACTCCTAAACTTCATTTACTACTCCTTGGTAATGTTAAAACAACCTGACGTTGACCTTTGTCAGGCGCGCCGTTTTAAGCATAAATTATTCCTGATGGCTTAAAATTAATAAAAAACAATTGGTTATGATTTTTATTGATGATAAAAGATAAGCAAAGACACAATCTGTGTAAAAAAATGTGACAGTTGGAAGCTGACAGTCATTCAGTCAAACCTGCATGGCATAGTTGTTGTTACCCACTTTGACAGCTATGTTTTTGTATAAAGTATGTTTTCTTCACGTGTAAGCTCTGGTACACATGTCATTATTACCCAGCTGTACGTTTGGAAATGCCATACAACGGATGGGCATGTCAGGAAGTCAGGATGAGGAAGCGGAGTCAGCAGTGTTAGCCCATAAACAATTTTTCACATTACGTCTGGCTGATTATTTGGCGCCGGAAACGGTGGAGGAGTTTGACAGCTGGCGCTTTATGGGCCGCGAATGGACCGGAGAGGCCTTTGGCGCAACAGAGTTTTTGCGTCCACGGGGTAATCCCCATGACACTGTATTGGTAAATCTGGATCTGCAGGAGTTACCGGCACTGAAAATCAAAGAAATTTTGTCCCGCCTGGAATTAGCTCTGACACCTGGCATGGAGGAAACTGAGCTGGCTGCTTTATTGGGTAGCCCTGTCAAACAACATGACTTTTTACCAGATCGCAAAACCCTTGATTACCAGATGTTTCAGCCTGACCCTTATTATCTGTCGCTGACATTGCGCAAAGATAAAGGCCTGACCAATATCTTGTTGATAGCGGAGGAATTATCAAAACCATAGGCTTGCTGGGAGGGATGAGCTGGGAAAGCACACAAAGCTATTATCGGCTTATTAATCAAAACGTCAGGCAACGATTAGGAGGCTTGCACTCGGCCAGTATTATCCTAAACAGTCTCGATTTCGCCTCTGTTGAGAGCTTTCAGCGTCAAGGTGACTGGGAAGGAGCGGCTGAATTATTAGTTGCAGCCGCGTTGCGAGTGCAGCGAGGTGGTGCCGATTGTCTGCTGATTTGTACAAATACTATGCATAAGGTGGCGGATGCGGTTGAAGCCGCACTGGATATACCCTTACTGCATATTGCCGATGCTACAGCGACCGAGTTAAAAGGCCGGGGAATAGACCGTGTTGGCTTGCTGGGTACCGCTTTTACTATGGAACAGGCTTTTTATCGTCAACGCTTGGTGCGACGTGGCCTGGAGGTCATTACACCTGATGAGGATGACCGTCAGACCATCCATCAGGTAATCTATCAGGAACTTTGTCAGGGGCAAATTGTGGACAGCTCCCGGCAGGAATACCTGCGCATTATTCAGCAACTGACTAAACAGGGCGCACAGGCGGTGATATTGGGCTGTACCGAGATTGGTTTGTTGGTCAGTCAGAATGATACCGAGGTACCTCTACTCGATACCACAGTAATTCATGCCCACAATGCGGTGCAATGGGCATTAACTTAAGGAGATATAAATGGCGACTATCACGTTAAAAGGCAATCCAGTAGAAACGGTAGGAGATCTTCCTGCATTGGCAAGTCAGGCCGCTGATTTCAGTCTGGTGAAAACCGATCTTTCTGAAGTGCATTTGGCGGACTATGCAGGCAGTCGCCTGGTTTTAAATATTTTTCCTTCCGTGGATACGCCCACCTGTGCCATGTCTGTGCGTCAATTTAACCAGCAAGCGGCTGCACTGGATAATACTCAGGTGTTGTGCGTATCTGCCGATTTGCCCTTTGCGCTGGCCCGATTCTGTGGTGCGGAAGGGATAGATAAGGTGGTTGGCGTTTCCTGCTTCCGTAGTGACTTTGGTCAGGCGTATGGTGTGACGATTAAAACCGGTCCCCTGGCTGGCTTGCTATCTCGTGCGGTGGTGGTTATTGATGAGAAAGGTAAGGTTGTATACACCCAGCAGGTGGCGGAAATTGCTGATGAACCTGATTACCAGAGCGCATTAGCGGCGCTGGCATAATGGCGCTATAGCCTAAGTAAAAAGGGCTGCCCATGGGCAGCCCTTATTCATTACGCATATTAAGCTTCGCGACTAAATAATGATTCCAGGTTTAACCCCTGGTGACCTAGCATATCGCGCAGGCGGCGCAGGGCCTCAACCTGAATTTGCCTGACCCTTTCACGGGTTAGACCAATCTCCGCGCCGACATCCTCCAAAGTGGAAGGCTCGTAGCCCATCAGACCAAAGCGTCTGGCCAGTACTTCACGCTGCTTGGCGTTTAGTTCATTCAGCCAGTGCACTATGCTTGAACGCATATCTTTGTCCTGAAGTTCATCTTCCGGCCCATGTCCTTTTTCATCAGCGATGATGTCCAGCAAGGCTTTGTCATTATCACTACCGATAGGAGTGTCGACCGAACTGATGCGTTCGTTTAAACGCAGCATCTTGGTGACATCTTCCACCGGTTTGTCCAGGGCTTTGGCGATCTCCTCCGCGGTGGGTTCATGGTCCAGTTTTTGCGCCAGTTCACGAGCCGCGCGCAGGTATACATTCAGCTCTTTCACCACATGGATGGGCAAACGAATGGTCCTGGTTTGGTTCATAATGGCGCGTTCTATGGTCTGGCGAATCCACCAGGTGGCATAGGTTGAGAAACGGAATCCCCTTTCAGGATCGAATTTTTCCACTGCGCGAATCAGACCCAGATTGCCTTCCTCAATCAGATCCAGCAAGGCCAGGCCACGATTGTTGTAACGGCGGGCAATTTTCACTACCAGGCGCAGGTTACTGACAATCATGCGTTTACGTGAGGCTTCGCAACCCTTAAGGGCGCGACGGGCAAAGTAGACTTCTTCTTCGGCAGACAGGAGCGGAGAAAATCCAATTTCTCCCAGGTAGAGTTGGGTGGCATCCAGATTGCGATGCATATCTTCCTGATTGGCTAGAATTTCCTCCATGGGGTCGACTTCGTCATCTACATCTTCAAGCTCTGATTCGACAACGTCATCAAATTCATCATTCAGCTCAGCATCGGTGATGGCAGTTTTCTTTTGACCCATAACAGCATCTCCAGCAAGGTTGTGTGGTTTAGATAATTTCCCTCTTTCGTCCTCTCTCTATGTTGTTATTATTTATTGTTATGGTTGTTTGGGTAAAAACCGCAACGGATCCACCGACTTGCCTTTGTAACGAATCTCAAAGTGCAACATAGTCTGTGAGGTTCCACTGCTACCCATCTCGGCGATTTGTTGTCCGGGCCGCACCCAATCCTGTTCCTTAACCAGTATTTTGCGGTTATGAGCATAGGCGGAAAGATAGGCGTCAGTATGCTTGATGATAATCAGGTTACCGAATCCTCTCAGCGCGTTGCCCGTATAGACAACCTTGCCAACTGCCGACGCTAAAATCGGCGTACCAGGCGAGTTAGCAATATCAATCCCTTTATTTCCCTGTTCCGAAAGCGAAAACTGCCCTATCACCCTCCCATTTGCTGGCCACATCCACTCTGCGACCTGAGATGGAAAATCCGTTGCGACAGCCGTTGTATTTTGTTTATCGGTTCTGACGCTGGACTTTTGAGCAGTCTTAGATTCACCATACGCCTGCTTTTTCGGGGGGTCAACTGGCTGATTTGCTTTTATTTTTGAGGTCCGACCAGATGAATTTGTAACAGGTTTTGTCTGCTTTTTGTTACTTTCCTGTAACATTAATACCTGTCCAGGGTAGATGGCATAAGGCGCTGAGAGCTTGTTAATTCGGGCAAGATCTTTGTAATCATTGCCGGAATACCAGGCGATGGAAAACAAGGTATCGCCTTTTTCCACTTTGTATTGAGCTTGCTTTCCCAGGTCCCTGAATTGTTTAAAGGATTTAGCTTCGCTGAGTTCTACAACCGGGGCGGGGACATGGCGGGTGCTGCAGCCTCCCAACAGGGCGGCTGCAAAAAGCAGTGGCATGCAGCATCCTCGCCAGCCAATCAATGTCTGCTACCTCAACAACAGGTAAGCCACAATAGCCAGTACCACGGTGGCCCAGCCGAGGGTTTCTACATAGTCGCGCAACTTGTCTTCCATTTTCTTACCTCCCCAGCGCATTAATCCAGCTACCAGATAAAAACGCATGGCGCGACCCACGGTAGAGGCGACCACAAAGGGTAGAAATGCCATTTGCAAAAAGCCAGCACTTACAGTGAATACTTTGTACGGAATAGGTGAGAAGCCAGCGATAAAGACCACCCAGACACCGTATTGTTCAAACCAGGCCACGGCCTTATCCATCTTATGCTGATAACCCATTTCCACAATCATCGGGTGTAGCAGTGACTCAAAGGCCAGTAAACCCAGGCAATACCCGGCGATACCACCTAATACCGATGCCACTGAGGTTAAGAAAGCATAACGCCAGGCTTTATCTGGGCTGGCCAGAGCCATAGGGGCCAGCATCACATCAGGCGGTACTGGGAAAAAAATGGACTCGGCGAAGGTCATGCCACCCAAATACGCTGGGGCATGCTTGTGCCTGGACCAAACCATGGCTTTGTCGTAAAGATACTGAAAAATTTTCACATTATGGCTCCCGGCACCAGCGGCACAAACCGCACGGCTTCCACTGTCTTTTGTTCAAACTCATTCCCTGTTCTGGTGACGGCGTACAATTGCTGGCTGGCATTGCCAACCGGGATAATCAGGCGCCCACCATCGTTAAGTTGTTGCAATAGCATTTCAGGCATATGACTGGCGGCTGCGGTGACGATGATGGCGTCAAAGGGGCCTTTGCTGGCCCAGCCCTGCCAGCCATCACCATGTTTCATGGATATATTGTGTAAATCCAGAGCCTGCATACGGCGTTTGGCCTGGTACTGTAAGGCCTTGATACGCTCCACGCTATAAACCTTGGCAAACAGCTGTGCCAGCACGGCTGTCTGGTAACCTGAGCCGGTACCAATTTCCAATATGTTCTGAGCCCGGTTCGGCGCATCCAACAGCAATTCGGTCATGCGCGCT
This sequence comes from Bowmanella denitrificans, assembly GCF_039522935.1. Lineage (NCBI taxonomy): Bacteria > Pseudomonadati > Pseudomonadota > Gammaproteobacteria > Alteromonadales > Alteromonadaceae > Bowmanella > Bowmanella denitrificans. The sequence goes on from NZ_BAAAEI010000002.1 coordinate 123,584, forward strand.
ACGATATAAGGCTGTGATATGGTTTGTCCCTGGCCGATGGGCAGGGCAGTATTCTGATACGCCTGATGTTTAAGGGCATCGGGTAAAAAGGCTTCCCTGGGCGTAGCAGCGATGGCATGCAATACCTGAGGATTGCGAATGCCTTCTTTGCTTAGCAACTGGGCAAGGGTTTCCCCTTTTCTGGAGGTAGCTCTAGGTGTTTGACTCATCTGGGTTCTTTATAGTTTTTCAATCCAGCTCTGCATTTCTTCCAGGCTTTGGTAGGCGGTCATATCCACACTTAAAGGGGTAACGGAACAGTAACCCTTGGCAATGGCATGAAAATCCGTACCTGGGCCTGCATCCTGTTCCTGGCCTACTTTACCATACCAGTATATTTCCCGTCCCCAGGGGTCCTGACTTTTCAGCATTGATTCTGCACGATGTCGGCGCCCCTGACGCGTCACCTGAATGCCTTTAAGCTGATCATAAGGCAAGTCTGGTACATTGATGTTGAGTATTTGATCTGCTGCTAAAGGGTGTGCACCAAGGTGGCGAATAATATCGCCAACAATACGTGCCGCTGTGGCGAAATGGCCACCCTGATAATTGCATAATGACACGGCAATGGCTGGCAACCCCATATAACGCCCTTCCGTAGCGGCCGCCACCGTGCCGGAGTATATAACGTCGTCACCAAGGTTGGCGCCATGATTGATACCTGATACGACCAACTGTGGATCATCCTGCATAAAACTGTTGATACCCAGGTGTACACAGTCAGATGGCGTACCATTGACTGCGTAGAAGCCGTTGTTCATTTTCTGGATTCGCAACGGTTGCTGCAATGATAAAGCATTGCTGGCACCGCTGCAGTTTCGATCCGGGGCGATCACAGTGACATCGTGTTGTGCGGCCAGTTCCTGGTACAGACTGGCCAGGCCATCGGCATGCACACCGTCATCATTGCTGAGCAAAATTCGCATTACTTACCCCCTGTTTGTGCTATGGCGGGCTTTGGGTTGAATAGCTCGCGGGTCACTGCCGTGGCAAATCCCCCGGCTGGTAGACTGAAACTTAGGTGAAGACAATCTTCCTGCCAATGCCAAACTAAGTTCTGTGGATATTCAACCAAAGCGCGTCTTTCCTGTTTTAACCCCAAAGCCGCCAGACCTGCACAAAGCTCAGCATGTTGTTGTACCTGGGCACTTTCGTAAGCCAGGGCTGCCCCTTTGCTGGCCAGCGCACCTTCTCCCCACATGGGCGCACTGAGCAATATATCCTGGCTGTTCAGGCGTTGTTGCAACGTCTCATCCCATTGCTCGGCACAGAAAAAACTGTTACTACCTGCCAGCAGCATGATATCGCCATCCATAGGCTGGTTAAAATACTTATCGCGTATCCTGCAACTGACGATTTCATTGAATAACCAGGCTCGAAGTGCCGAGATGGCCATGGAACGTTTTTGCCTGTCGCGAATCGTTTCACCGGCAAGCATTCTTGCACCCAGATGTAAGTTGCCGTTACGGTTGCCAAAGCGTTGCTCACCAAAATAATTGGGTACACCCGCACCAAGCTTTGACAAACGTGAATTGACCTCATCCACTTGGCTGATCTCTCGCAGTACCAGCTCAAAAGCATTGGCTTTATGTGTACCAGTACGCAGTTTACGGTTGTGTCGAACGGCTTTTAGAATGTCTACCCCTGGTAAGGTAAATGCGTTCCAGTCTGGGTCTGTTTTACCTGGCAAATGCACGCCAATCCACTGCTCGGTGATAGCATATTTATCTTTACGGCCGGAAAAACTGACGTTGCGGGGATGGACACCGGCAAATCTGGCCAGTTGTTCGGCCACATTGGCCGTGTTCAGGCCATTTTTTCGTACCCACAAATAAATATGCTCACCTTCACCGCAAGGCTCATAGCCTAGCTGTTCACGCACGATAAAATCTTCGGCAAAGGCTTTGAGTAAACCTGTACCTGAGGGTTGACCCTGCAGGTACTGCCAGTGGACGGTATCAAGATTCAAAGTTTATTCCTTTTCCAGCAACACCACGGCATGGCAGCCAATGCCTTCTTTGCGCCCGGTGAAGCCGAGTTTTTCAGTGGTGGTGGCCTTAACGTTGATTTGCTCCTGGGTGGCATCCAGATCCTCGGCAATGTTTTTACACATGGCATCGACATGAGGCGACATTTTGGGTGACTCCGCCACTATGGTGACATCCAGATTACCGAGGCGATAGCCCTTGTCTCTGACCAGGGCAAACACATGACGCAGCAGATGACGGCTGTCTGCACCGGCATATTGTTGGTCATTGTCGGGAAAGTGTCGGCCAATATCCCCCAGCCCCAGCGCGCCAAGTAAAGCGTCACAGATAGCATGCAGTGCCACATCACCATCAGAGTGCGCCAACAGCCCTTGTACATAGTCAATTTTTACCCCACCGATAACAATGGGACCTATGCCACCGAACTTGTGCACATCAAAGCCATGTCCTATACGCATCTTCATATGCTGCTCCTGCCGTTATGCAATAATTTATTCAGATAAAACTCCGCCAACATAAGATCTACTGGCTGTGTGACCTTGATATTACAGGCATTGCCTTCCACCAGTTGTACTGTGCCGCCAATCCACTCAATCGCAGAGGCTTCATCGGTGATCGCAACGTTGGCATTCAGGGCTTGCTGCAAACTGTCTTTTAACAAAGCCAGAGGAAAAAACTGCGGTGTCAGGGCATGCCACATGCGGCTTCGGTCCAGACTTGTGTTTACCCGGTTATGCTCATCGGCCAGCTTCATTGTGTCTCGTACCGGACAGGCCAGAATGCCGCCAACAGCGCCGCCAGCCAGGGCCAGTAGTTTATCCAGGTCCTGATGAGGCAGGCAGGGGCGCGCCGCATCATGCACCAACACCCACTCTTCATCCTGGATGGCGGCAAGACCGGCCAGTACCGAATCGGCGCGTTCTTCTCCGCCATTCACCTTGGTCAGCCAGGGTTGGCTGGCAATGGGGAGGTCGGCAAAATAGGGATCTTCAGGGTGCAGCGCCAGCACCACCCGACTGATCTGTGGGTGGGCTATCAGGTTCTCGAGCGTTTGTTCCAACATGGTCTTACCCAACAAGGGGAGATACTGTTTGGGGATATCGGCGCGCATACGCTTACCGACACCGGCAGCCGGAACGACAGCAGTAAAGTGTTGGGCTGATGGTGGCGTCATTCTCTGATGATCATGGCTTATTGGTTTGGTGCTTTGGAGGGGAGGATGCGGTAAAAAGTTTCGCCTTCCTTGATTAAGCCCAACTCATTGCGGGCCCGCTCCTCAATGGCTTCAAGCCCCAGTTTCAGGTCCTGAATATCGGCTTTCAACAGATTGTTACGCTGCACCAGCTTGGCATTTTGCATCGCCATCTGCTGAGCTTCCTCTTTCATCTGCCAATAATCAGGAATGCTGTGCTTACCAAACCACAGGCGGTATTGCAGCATGCCAAGCAGGGTAACAAGCACCAAGCTTATCCATTTCATGCCATACCACCTCAATTAATTCGATGCAGGTATTATGCAGGCACAATATTGCCAAGTCTAACCCTTATCTTATTGCTGCTCTGATTAACCTACGGCCAGCCTGGACTCAGGATATGCTATGGTTCTGCTTCTTGGACTGGCAAGGAAATAGGCCAGGGTTAACGGCCCTAGTCGTCCCATAAACATCAGAATGATGATAATCAGCTCACCTGCGGGTGAAAGACTGGCAGTGAGTCCCCGGGATAACCCCACAGTACCCAAGGCTGAAACCGCCTCGAATACCACATCGATAAAGGCCGCCTGTTCGGTGATCAATAGTAAGAATATGGAAATCCAGGTGACACCCACCGATATAACGGTTAACGCCAATGCCTTTTGCACTGTACCGGTGGGAATGGTGCGGCCAAACGCTGTGACAGCACCGTCACGCCGCAGGAAACTGTAGGTTGCCAGCACCAGCACCATAAAGGTTACGACCTTGATACCACTAGCGGTGCTTAACGATCCACCGCCAATAAACATTAACAGCAATGTCAGTGCTGTGGTGGCGTCTTCCAGTTGGTGAATAGCCAGAGTATTAAAGCCCGCCGTCCTGGGTGTTACAGCCTGGAACCAGGCCGCCAGCCATTTCCCGCAGCTACTCAACGCGCCGAGAGTGGCAGGGTTGTCGTATTCAATCCAGTAAATGGCCAGCAAAGCAATGACATTGATGAGCAAGGTCCCTGTCAACATTAAGCGGCTGTAGAGGCTAAGTTTATTCCAGCAGCGCTTGCGCCACAGTTCCATCCACACAGAAAATCCCAGACCACCAGTAATAAATAAGGCGGTAATCGTCAGGTTGATGACAGGATCTGCCACATAGGGCATCAGGCTGTCAGGACTCAAGGCAAAGCCAGCATTGTTGAAGGCCGATATGGTATAGAAAAATCCATGTAGTAAACTGGTTTTCCAGCCAAGCTCGGCTGACCAATACAGGGTCAGAATCAGCATGCCGATACTTTCTACTATCAACGAAAACCACAACACCGATTTTGCAGTGCTGACTAAGGTGGATGTGTCGGTCTGATTAAATGCTTCTTTGGCAATGGTTTGCTGTAAGAAGCCAATTTTTCCGCCAAGGGCCAATAGCGTAACAACGGCAAAGGTCATTAGTCCCAGACCGCCCAGTTGTATCAATATGGCAATTACTAATTGACCAAACAAGGTAAAGGCCGATCCTGTATCCACCACTACCAGGCCAGTAACCGTTACTGCAGAGGTGGCAGTAAACAGGCTTTGCATCCAGCCGATAGATTGTGTGCTGGCAAACGGCAGTTTTAATAGCAGCATACCAAGCACTATCAACATCACAAACCCGCCACAAAGCACTAAAGGAGGAGCTGCATGGATTTTCTTTGATGCTTTGGGTTTACGCTCCAGACGGCGTACTCTGGGTTGCCACTGCACCATCAGTTAAACCAACCTTGGTGCCAAATTTTTCAAAACCGCCCTTGTACCGCAGAACAGCGCAATATCTTTGCCGCGCAGGGTGAATTGGGTGTCCGGCTTGGTAAACAATTCCTGCTCACGCTTCACCAGTAAGGTTTCCACAATCCGTAGGTTATCACCCAATAGTTCAGCCACGGTCAGACCGCTCAGCTTGTCAGCAATATGCACTTCCACTACATAGTAGCCATGGCCTATTGACAGGTAATCGTTAACCATAGGGTAGTTCAATGCCTGGGCCACCCGTACCCCCATATCTTCTTCGGGGTGAATAATGCGCGATACCCCCAGCTTAGACAGTATGGTGTGATGAGCGCTGGTGTTGGCTTTTACCCAAAGCTCCTGTACGCCGAGGTTTTTAAGGTGCAGCGTACAGAGCAGACTGGCCTGCATATCTTCACCTATGGCCACCAGTACTGCGTCACTGTTAATCAGATTCAGTTCTTTTAGGGCACGTTCATCGGTGGCGTCACAAATGATCGTTTGAGTGAGTTCTTCTGCATATTGTTCAGCCAGTTTCTCGTCGCTGTCGACACCTGTTACGGTATGACCCAGATAAATCAATTCCAGGCTCGCAGTAATGCCAAAACGTCCAAGACCAATGACGGTAAAATGTGCCATGTAAGGATCCTTAAGTTAACGGCGCCAGAATAGGGGAGAAAACAGCGCCAGCACGGTAAAATATTCCAGTCGTCCGAGGATCATGGCGCCGTTAAGTAGCCATATGCCTGCGTCGCTGACCGGTAGGAAATTGCTGCCCACCTGGCCAAATCCCGGCCCCAGAACGTTGATACAGGCCGCTACAGCAGTAAAAGCTGACCAGAAATCCAGACCGGTCTGCATTAATAACAAGGTCAATACTAAAGATGAGCCAGCGGCAAATGACATAAACCCCATCACTGCGCTACGTACCTCGCTGTCCACGGCCTTGTCCTGATAACGTAACGGCAACATGGCACGAGGGTGGATAAGTTGTTGTATCTCCCGGCGAATTAATTTAAAGGTGATAATATCGCGAATTATTTTATTGCCACCTGCAGTAGAGCCGGCACATCCGCCCAGGTAGGCACAAAACACCAGAAACATGGCACTGGCCGCCGGCCAACTGCTTAAATCCGCCGCGCCAAAACCCGTACTGGTAATAAAAGACACCACATGAAATGCGGCAAAGCTGAAGGATTCCAGAGAGCCATAGCGGTTTTCCACAAGCAGATACAGTCCCAGTGCCGCAGACAATGCTACAACAATAAGGATAAACACCCGGGTTTCCTCATCCCGCCAATACAAGAGCGGCGCTTTGCCATGCAAGACGCGAAAATGCAGGCCGAAGCTGATGGCACCCAGCAGCATAAACAGATTAGAAATCGCCAACAGGCTGTGGCTTTCAAAGTACCACATACTGGCATCATGGGTGGAAAAGCCGCCGGTGGAAACAGTACTGAGACTGTGGGCAATGGCGTCAAAGCCATTCATTCCCCCCAAATAGTAACTCAGAGCGCAGAGCAGGGTGATCAATACATAAATAAACCACAAGTAATGGGCAGTGTTTGCAATACGCGGCGATAGTTTATCGTCTTTCACCGGGCCCGGTGTTTCCGCCTTGAGCAGCCGCATACCGCCAACGTTTAGCATGGGTAACACGGCAACCACAAAGATCACCACACCCAGACCGCCCATCCACTGCAGAAACTGGCGGTACATCAGAAAGGATTTAGGCATAGCATCTAAGCCGGTTAACACTGTGGCACCTGTGGTGGTCAGGGCACTGATGGACTCAAACACCGCGTCGGTAAAGCTTACTCCGGTCACCAGCATAACCGGAAAAGCGCCCAGTATGCCGGTTAACGCCCAGGTCAGGGTGGCAAACAACAGCGCATCACGAAAGCCGATTCGGTTAAGGTCTGTGTCTTTAAGGAAAAAATTGATGGCCACTGCAAGCACCAGCATAAAGCAGGCTGGCTCAAAAAAGCGCGCTGCCATCTTGTCGCGAAACCACAGTAGTGACAATAACGCAAAGGCAAGCTGCACTATGCCCATCCAGAGCATTGGCATAGCCAGTAGCTTTACAACCCTGTCCAGCTTGACCATGCTGTTATTCGCCTTTTGTGCCCGGCTCGGCAATAAAGCGATAACCAACCCCTGGCTCGGTCTGGATCAGTTTGGGGCTGCCTGCATCATCGGCCAGTTTGCGTCTTAACTGACTAATAAAAATGCGCAGGTAGTGGGTGTCTTCGGTGTGGGTATTACCCCATATATTGCTTAGCAGTTGCTGCTGGGTCACCAACTTACCGGGACGACTGGCCAGGTAACTTAACAGAGCAAATTCTTTACGAGACAGGGCGACCACCTCACCCTGACGCCAGACCTGGTGATTGTTGATATCCAGGCTTAGTCCATCGAACTCCAGTCTGGTTTGTTGCACTACAGTACCAAGGTCGCGTAGCAGCACACGTATGCGGGCGATAAGCTCTTTGATGCCAAAAGGCTTACTCAGATAATCGTTGGCACCACCTTCCAGCAAGCGAACTTTCTCCTCTTCTTCATCCCGGGCTGTAAGCACTAGTACCGGGACCTGGCTGATTTGGCGCAGTTCTGTCAACAAACTAAACCCATCTTTATCGGGTAAGCCTAAGTCCAGAATCACCAGGTCCGGCTCCTGCTCCTGCATTTTTCTCAAGCCCTGCGCTGCCGTTAGTGCCTCAAGGTAACAAAAATGCTCGGCGGTCAGTGAAATGCGCATAAAGCGTTGAATTTGCGGTTCGTCGTCAATAACCAGAATTTTATGCATGGCGATCCCCCTGTTGTAACGGCAGGCGTATCCCCATAGTGCATCCCTGCGTTGACGCCAGTATAGCTAATTGGCCTTGATGAGCGCGGACAATACCGGCTGCCACAGCCAGTCCCAGACCGGTACCGCCTTCACCTTTGTCGCCCTTGCGGGTGGAATAAAACAGCTCAAATACCTTGCTGTGATCTGCCGCCGGAATGCCGGGTCCTTGGTCTTTCACCTGAATATCCAGACCGTTTAAATCCGCCTTGACCACGATGCTGACCTCGGATTCAGAATACTTAAGGGCATTGTCTACCAGATTGTACAAAGCCTGTTCCAATAGTGACTCGCGCACCGGCACATCCGGCAGGTTGGTATCCAACCTGACTTTAACGCGGGGATTGTCCAACCTGCTCACCACCGCCTGAACGATGGGGGCGACAGATTGCATGGTAGTGGAAAACCGCATCTGCCCCTGCTGCAATTTAGTGGCCTGTAACAAGTTTTCGATGTAGCGATGCAATCGGTGGCTTTCATCCAGTGCGCCTTGCAGTAATTCTTGCTGATCTTTGCCCGGTAACTTGCCAGCATAGGATTGCATTGTACTCAGGGTGCCGATAATAGTGGCCAGGGGGGTACGCAGATCATGGGAAACTGACAGCAGCACACTTGAGCGTAACTGCGCCTGGCGCAGCGCTTCCTGTTGGCTGCGATAGTAGGCTGCCAGGTGACTGGTGAGCAGGGCGATGACCAGAAACACCAACATATTGACGATATCGTCAGCATCCGTCATATGCAGGGAGTACCTTGGCTGGGTAAACAAATAGTTGAAGCTCAGCGCCCCAATCAACGCCGCAAGCACAGCGGGCAGCCGGTCACCACGCAGTGCCACTGTGGCAACCCCCAACTGTAAAATCAGTAACGTCGCCAGTTTGGGCAGAAACCACCAATCAAGCAGGTAGCTGACTAACGCGGCCAGCAGCATGATCAGCAGGGCAAAAACATAAGGGTTAATTTGTTCTAGGGTCCGCAAACTGCCAAGGACTCAGGTTGTTGTTGTGTAGTATCAATTTACAACAAGCCGTGCCCCTGCGGCGTAAAAGTTGCGTTAATTTATTGACCTGTCGACGATCTTTTCGATTATCGACAGGTGAAACTACAGCCAGCCTTTGTATTTAAAGAACAGGTAAGGGGTAATGCCCGACAGTACCATTAAGCCCAGCGCCCATGGATAGCCAAGTAGCCATTGTAATTCAGGCATATGTTCGAAGTTCATGCCGTAAATACTGGCCACTAACGTCGGGGGCAGGAACACCACCGCAGCGATAGAGAATATTTTAATTATCTGGTTCTGCTCGATATTGATAAAACCCTGAGTGGAGTCCATCAGAAAGTTGATCTTGTCGAACAAAAATGTGGTGTGCGCCATCAGGGTATCAATATCGCGCATAATTTCCCGGCAGGATTCCTGCAGCTCAGGTGCCTCTCGCAAGTGTCTGAGCAGAAAAGAAATGGCCCGTTGAGTATCCATCAGGCACAGACGGATTTTACCATTACTGTCTTCGGATTTGGCCAACTGGGCGATGGCTTCTTCCAAATCTGAGCCTTCCTCTTCCAGTACCAGATAGCTGGTTTTCTCCAGGTTACGGTGAATATCCTCCAGGTTATCGGCCAGATTTTCCACCTTCTGTTCCAGCAGGGTCACCAGCAACTCTGCCGGTGAACGGCTTTCCACCTGACCGCGACGGGCGCGCATACGCAACAGGCGAAAATCGGCCAGTTCCGTGTCGCGAATAGTAATCAGCCGGTGCGGTTGCAGAATACAGGCCACCGAGCTGGTGGTGTGTCGCCCTTCACTCTGGGTTAAAAACAGTGAGTGCACGTGAATACCGGCCTGATCGACAAAGTAGCGTGCCGAGGCTTCAATTTCCTCCATATCGTCCAGCTCAGGTAAGTCCAGCCGCATCAGATGTTGCAAAGCGTCACGCTCTTCATCTTCGGGCTCCTGGGCATCCAGCCACTGGGCATGCGGCAGAGCCTGGTCCAGCGCCGTCTCGTCACTAGCCAGTTCGCGAATCAGACCATTTTCGAATCTAAACAGTTTCAGCATACTTAGTCTCTAAGACAATACACCATAACCCAGATAGCCGGTATAACCCAGATAGACGGCAATCAGTGCCAGGCCTTCAGGGCGGGTGATTCGGCCCGGCCCTTTGAGACCAATGGCCATCAACAATAAGCCAATGGTCAGGGCCAGCATTAACGCCCAGTCGCGGGTCAAGACATCAGATTCCACGGCAAGAGGATGAATACCTGCGGCAATGCCCACAACGGCCAGGGTATTAAACAAATTGGAACCGATGACATTACCTATGGCCAGGTCATGTTCTCCCTTGCGCGCTGCGACCACAGATGAGGCCAGCTCCGGCAATGAAGTACCAATTGCCACTATGGTCAGGCCAATAATCAAATCGCTGACACCCATCGACTGAGCCACAGTGACGGCGCCCCACACCAGGATTCTGGAACTGATAACCAGCACCACCAATCCAATAAACAGCCAGATCAGCGCGGTTTTAAGTGACATAGGATGGCTATTCAGCTCCTCTTCCACTTCTCCGGCCAGGGCATCCTGACGCTGACTCAAACCTTCGCGGATGGACCAGCCCATCAGGCCTATCAGTACCGCAATCAGAATAGCGGCATCCATACGACCCAGATTCCCGTCATATAACTGCCAGCCGGCCAGCAAGGTTACCACCAGTAAAATGGGCAGCTCTTTACGGATAATCTGCGATTGCACGGCAATCGGGGCAATCAGCGCGGTCACCCCCAAAATCAGGGCGATATTGGTGATATTTGAGCCATAAGCATTGCCCAGTGCCAGGCCGGGGTTGCCGTCTGAGGCGGCCAGGGCGGACACTACCATTTCTGGTGCAGAGGTGCCAAAACCAATGATCACAATACCAATTAACAGGGCTGGCATACCCATATGTTTGGCGGTGGCCGCAGCCCCTTCAACAAATTTGTCTGCGCTCCAAACCAAAAGCACCAGTCCGGCTAAAATTGCTAATGCAGCCATGGTCATATGTTTCTCCTCCAGAATTGGGCGCCTTTTTACATCATGCGGTGATTTGGGTAAATGGATTTACGTCCAATCACCATAATAGACCGCCACAACGATTGAAAATATCAGGTTGTGGTCGTCACTACGAACCACAGGTTATGGAATGTTGGCCGACCCCTGCTCAGCCAGTATTTCCTCATAACCGATGAAGGCACCAAGCCCCAGCAGGATAGTGCCGGAAATTCTGTCTTGCCAGAGACTGAAATCGGCGTGTTGCGACAGCCATCTACCCAGTTTGTGTGACAGTAAGGCCACCAACAGGTCGCAGCATAGTGCAATCAGCAGATAAACCATCCCCAGTACTAATAACTGGCTGGTGATGGAGCCAGCGTCAGCACGTACAAACTGAGGTAAAAAGGCCAAAAAAAACAGGGCTGTTTTGGGGTTGGTCAATTCAACCACCACGCTTTGGCGGAATATTCGGGCCTTGCTCCAGGGCTTGATGTTGGCCTGTTGGGGGGTATTTTGTGGCGCGCTGCGCAGGTAGCTCCAGCCCAGATACATCAGATAGGCGGCACCCGCCAGTTTTAATGCCGTGTAAGCCAGTGGTGAGTATTTGAAAATAGCCGCCAGACCCAGAGCGGTGGCAATCACATAGATAAACGAGCCAATCGCCAGACCACCGGCGGCGGCAACGCCCGCCTGGTGGCCTTGAGACAGGCTTCTGGCCATGATGTACAAATTAGATGGGCCAGGGGACAGGCTGAGTAACAGTGCAGCAAGGGAAAAGGTCAGCAGAATCTCGATGGATGGCATGGCTTGTCTCCTGTCAGGGGCTAATAACTTCACCACGGCGAAATAACTGCCATTGGCCGGGTTGCATTTTATGCCACTGTTCATTGCAGGTCAGGGGTTCTGTGGCAATCACAGTCACCACATCATTGGGAGTGGTTTCACTGGCAAAATCAATATCTACATCGATATCGGACAGCCTGGCCTGGCCGAAAGGCGCACGCCGGGTGATCCAATGGAGTTTGGTAGTGCAATAGGCCAGCAGATATTCCCCATCTGACAGCAACATATTGAATACTCCCATTTGTCTCAGGTTATCCATTTGGTTGCAAATAAACTTAAAGGCCTGGCGACGATTTTTGGGTTTATTGGGAAATCGTTTATCCAGTTCACTCAGCAGATAGCAAAATGCATGTTCACTGTCTGTGGTACCAACAGGCGTAAAGCGCGCGGTAGGCAGGCTCTTATGGTCTTTAAGCTGTCCGTTATGGGCATAGGTCCAGTAGCACCCCCATAATTCCCGGGTAAAAGGATGGGTGTTTTCCAGGCCGATACGACCGCGATTGGCCTGGCGAATATGCGCCACCACGGCGGTGCTTTTAATGGGGTAGTCCGATACCAGTCTGGCCACTTCCGATTCATGGCTGGGCATGGGATCTTTAAAGGTACAGACGCCCTTATTCTGGTAAAAGGCCACCCCCCAGCCATCCCGGTGAGGGCCGGTGCGTCCGCCACGCTCGCGCAAGCCCTTAAAACTGAAACAGATATCTGTCGGCACATTGGCCGACATGCCCAATAACTCACACATAACTGCAAACAAACCGATTTTGTTGCCTGCAGTCTAACAGAAATTACTGAGGTAGATGAAGGGGATGCGCCGGCCCAACGACGGCGCAGACCGGCTAAATCAACTAGTCGCCCAGACTCAACAGCGTTGCATTTCCGCCGATTGCGGTAATATTGTTGGTACGGGTTTTCTCGGTCACAAAACGCGTCAGGTAATGTGGACCACCGGCCTTGGGACCTGTGCCGGACAGACCCTGACCACCAAAGGGTTGAACACCAACCACCGCACCAATCTGGTTGCGGTTGATATACACGTTACCCACATTCACCCGGTCAGCGATATAGGCCGCCTTGGATTCATTGCGGGTGTGAACACCCAGCGTCAGGCCAAAGCCCGTGCCATTAATATCACTGATAACCTTGTCTAAATCGTCTGCTTTGTAACGCACAACATGCAGAATGGGGCCAAAGTGTTCTTTATGCAGTTCATTGATGCTGCCTATTTCAATGGCAGTGGGGCAAACGAAACTGCCCTTGCCAGTGTCTGCTGGCATATTGGCAGTGGCCAGTACCTTGCCGGATTGACTGATAGTGGCAATATGATCATTCAGGCCGCTTTGTGCCCGGCTATCAATGACCGGGCCCACATCGGTTTTATAATGAATCGGATTGCCAACGCTCAGTTCGTTCATGGCGCCTTTCAGCAGCTCCAGAATGCGCTCAGCTACATCTTCCTGTACATACATGACCCGCAGTGCTGAACAGCGCTGCCCTGCACTCATAAAGGCAGACTGCACGGCATCTTTAACCACTTGTTCGGGCAGCGCGGTACTGTCGACAATCATGGCATTCTGCCCGCCGGTTTCAGCAATCAGTGTCGCAATGGCGCCATCACGACCAGCCAGGGCACGGTTAATCGCCTTGGCAGTATCGGTACTGCCGGTGAAGCACACCCCGGTAACGCGCTCGTCACTGGACAATTTGCTGCCAACTTCTGCGCCACGGCCCGGCAGCAATTGAATCGCACCAGCCGGGATACCGGCTTGTAGCATCAGTTGCACTGCCCGGAAGGCCACCAGACTGGTCTGCTCGGCGGGTTTGGCAATGACGGTATTACCTGTGACCAATGCCGCTACCACCTGACCGGTAAAGATAGCCAGAGGGAAGTTCCATGGGCTGATACAGGCAAACACGCCACGGCCCTGCACAAACAGCTCATTCAGTTCGCCTGTCGGGCCAGCCAACGGGCCATGATAAGCATGCAGTTTACGGGCTTCGATGGCGTAGTAGCGGCAAAAATCCACGGCTTCACGCACTTCGTCGATACCATCCTGCAGCAGCTTACCGGCTTCAAGGGTACATAAGGCGATAAGCTCATGTTTGTGCTCTTCCATTAAATCAGCGAACTTTTCCAGAGCTTCGGCACGGGTTTCCACCGGTGTGCGGTTCCATTCAGGGAAGGCCTGGTGGGCGGTTGTAATCGCCAGCTCTGTCGCTTTGCCATCAGCAAAGTAAATGCTACCCACCTGTTGAGTATGGTCCTGAGGGCATAACACCTTAACCAGTTCACCCTGGTTAAGGGTTTTACCATTCACGACAGGACCGCCCTGCCATTGCTTACCGACAAAGCCGGTGACGGCGTTCATAAAGGGTTGAAGCATGGATTCGATATGCAAGTTGACACCTTCGGAATTCTGACGATTGATAAAAATCTGGGTTGGCAACGGGATTTTGTCGTTGGCCAGGCTGGGCAAATGCTGCAGGCTTTCCAGTGGATGATTCACCAGGGAAGACACTGGCGTATTGGGGTCAACCAGCTTATGTACAAATGAGCTGTTGGCACCATTTTCCAAAAGACGACGAACCAGATAAGGCAGCAAATCCTTGTGCGCGCCCACCGGGGCGTAAATACGCACATTGGTGCGGCCAGACTGGCCCAATACGCAGTCATACAGTTCGTCACCCATGCCATGCAAGCGCTGGAATTCAAACTCCCGGTTTGCGGCCATACGGCGAATAGCGGTGACTGTATGGGCATTGTGAGTGGCAAACATCGGATAAATGGCGCCTTCGGTATGCGCACTCAGCAGAAAACGGGCACAGGCCAGATAGCTGGCATCGGTGCTGGCTTTTCGGGTGTATACCGGGTAGCTTTCAAGGCCCATTTGCTGGCACAGCTTAATTTCCGTATCCCAGTAGGCGCCTTTAACCAAACGCACTGGAATCAAGTCACCCTGGTCTTTGGCCAGTTGAGCAATCCACATCAGCACCGGCAGGGCGCGTTTTGAATATGCCTGCACCACAATACCAAGCTGCCCCCAACCTTTAAGTTCAGGGCTTCTGTATATCTTCTCGATAAGTTTCAGCGACAGTTCCAGGCGATCTGCTTCTTCAGCATCAATATTGACACCAACATTCTGGCTGCGGGCCAGAGCGATAAGTTTAATCACCGACTCGGCCATCTCTCCCAGCACCCGATCTTCGCAGGCGACTTCATAACGTGGGTGCAGCGCCGACAACTTAATGGAAATGGTCGGTGGCGCCGGATAGTCACCTTCGATTTTTTCCTTTCCTATCGCTTTGATGGCATCGGCATAGGCTGTCCAGTATTTGTCGGCATCCGCCATAGTCAGCGCCGCTTCGCCGAGCATATCGTAGGAGTGGGTGTAGCCCAGCTTACGCTGTTTGCGGCTGGCTTTCAGGGCTTCTTCAATAGTGCGACCCAGGACAAACTGCTTGCCCATAATTTTCATGGCCGCGTACATGGCATTACGCACCACAGGCTCGCCCAGGCGTGACACCATGCGATCAAACACCGACTCGCTGATGCTGCCGGTGGACTTGTCCAACTGGAACAGTTTGCCGGTCAGCATCAGGCCCCAGGTAGAGGCATTGACCAGCAGAGAATCGCTCTGGCTTAAATGCGCACGCCAGTTGGCGCCAGACAACTTGTCTTTGATCAGGGCGTCGGCCGTACCGGCATCAGGTATACGCAGCAGTGCCTCGGCCAGGCACATTAAAATCACCCCTTCGTGGGTATCCAGACTGTATTGCTGCAGAAAGGCGGAAATGCCATCCCCGCCACTGGCCTCTTTGCGCACCTGTTCAACCAAAGCAGTCGCTTCTTTTCGAATATCTTCAAGCGTTTGCTGGTCAGAAGGGATCAGACTAAGTAATTCCTGCAGATAGGCATTTTCATCCACTATGTAATTACTGCTGATAATAGCCGGTAAGGTGGCAAGAGGTGGCAGCTGGTAGCTGTCATTGAAGAGTTCACTGGCTTTAAACATAACAAACCCTTTCCAGTAACACTGGGGCCGAGCCCTGTAAATAAAAGGGCGCCGGACACTTTTGTAAACCGGAAACACCCACCCGAATTTTGCGCGGAGTATATCGACGGTTCAGGTCATTGTATACAAAATGCAATGCATTTTTTGCCGGTAATTTTCATGTTTGTTACAGCGGTTTGTAACTGTTGCAAAAATGTCGGTAAATGCCCTGAAAATAAGCTGTTCCGCTCTATTCAGAATCTAGCATGGTGAAATGAAAAGGCCCGGTAAAGACCGGGCCTGGAGACTGGAATTGACTAACTGTTAAGCCAGCTTTACAAAATCTGGCTCAGTGTTGGTAAATGGGGCTGTTTACATCCAACCGTCATTACGACGACGCTTGCGCGGAATCAGCATCACAATAACGCCAAGCAGGATGCCCGCCAGACCGATAATGCCGCCGCGGGTCAGCCATTCTATTTGTACTTTGTTGTCTTTAGTGGCCAGTTCCCGTTCCACGCGACTATGCTGGCTTTGCAGTTCATCCAGGTCGGTCTGCAATTGCTTGTTGCGGGAGTTAAGGTCCAGAATCTGCTGATTTAACAAATCGTTTTTGCGTTTGGCTTCCTGCAGGGCTGATTGTGCGTCGGACAGATCTTCCTGCATTTGCGGCATGGCTTCACGCACCGAAGGTTGTTCACTGATGAAACGACCGTCTACCCAGCCGGTGCGTTGCTTGTCGTCGATAATTTCAACGAAGCCTTCACTGTCATTTCGTTGCAGCAGGGTGACTTTGCTGCCGGCGGTGACTGAACCCAGAATCCGGTAGTTACGCCCTGGGCCTGCATGCATAAAAGTGTATAAGTCGTCTGCGATATAAACGGTTTCACCGTCAGTGTCGCTTGGCTCCTGAGCCATCACCTGGGATTGGAAAAACAGGCTGGCCAGACAGAAAAATAAAGAGGAATAACGAAGTTTAGACATGGATGAAAATGGTCTGCCGGGTTGTAAATTTTTTAGATGGTATGGCCTGCTCAGGGCAAAGGCAAGTGATTGGTGCGATTGGTGAATTGCCAAGGTGATGGTATTGAGGGTAATGTTTAGCCTTTATCAGTGTTTAACCCCGGATACATGGAAACTGAAATAGAACTGAAATTGCTGGTTTGTGGCCATCCTGACGTGGTCAAGGTGCTTGAAAATCAGCTGCTCCCGACCCTGGGTGCGCACTACACAACCGTGCAGATGGCACTGTCCAACCGATATTATGATACGCCGGATAAACAACTAAGGGCCATGGACATGGGGTTCAGAGTGCGGGGGCGTGACGGTCGCTTTCAGCAAACCCTGAAGACCGCCGGACAAGTGCAGGGCGGCCTGCACCAGCGCCCCGAGTACAATGTGGAATTGGAAGACCAGAACCCGGATCTTGCTTTATTTGACCCGGCTATTTTTCCGGCTGATATCTCAATTGCCAGTTTGCAATCCCAGTTATGCCCTTTATTCACTACGCATTTCAGCCGCCATGCCTATCATCTGACCTTCAGCAATGGTACCGAGTTGGAACTGGTATATGACAAGGGGCAAGTGGCAACCGAATCGCATCAGCAAGCCATTAATGAGATTGAGATTGAGCTGAAAAAAGGTGACGTTGCCGATATTTTTCATCTGGCACGTAAGTTGGCTGACGCGCTGCCATTGCGTCTGGGGATATTCAGTAAGGCCGCTCGTGGTTATCTGTTGGCTGCGGGCCAGGAGCTGACACCAAGAGCGTTGCCAGATTTTCTCGGTCTGGACGAACAGGATAATATCGAGCAGGCTTTTCTAAAGGCGTTACATTATGCTCTGGACTACTGGCAATTTCATCAGCAGTGTTATCTGGAAACCGGTAAGCCACGTGCTTTAGGGGGCATTAGTGCTGGTATTCAACTGGTCTCTCAGGCCATCAGTTTATATTTGCCAATGCTGCAATGTGATGAGCTGCTGACACTGCAATCACGGCTGATAAAACTGAATAACGACTGGTATTGGACCGACAGTCTGCTGGCGGTTAAAGCGTTGCGCTCGCGTAAAGGACCATTTCGTAAACGTTTGGCAAAAAGTGAAGAGGTCATCAGCTATTTGCGTGGCCGATACGAGGGACTGCTGATGCAGCATCGGCCCGACGAGTTAATATTGGCACCACAGGCTGGTCGTTTGCAATTGGAACTAGCCGCGCTGGCTGTTGAGTTGCCCTGGCGCAAAAGTGGTGAAGCCTGGCAATCTCCGTTGCTCGAACATGCGCGGGGATGGCTGGCACAAGGCTGGTTTACTATCAGCCAGAGCATGCCGCGTAAAAAGAAGTTTAACGCACAAAATTACCTGTCCAGCGAGCCGTTATTGCGTCAGACCCTGTTTAACGGCTTATTCCTGGCTGGCTTATTCAGCCCACAGAATCGTGATCAGTTCCGGGCTCCATGGCTGGATATTATCGACGGAATTGATGAGCTCAAGGCATTGCATCTGCTAAAGTCAGAGTTGGATGTGGCCGATGTGCAGGATAAAGAAGAGTTACTTGTCTGGTGCAAGGACAAGATGGCGCATCTGCTAGAGGTGATGGAGCAAAGTCGTAAAGCCGCCCTGAAAATGGAACCCTACTGGAAACCCTGAAGACCAGCGTTTGTTAACACTCACACTCAACAGCCGCCGGGGCTAATGCGTTATGTTAAATCAAAATCAAATATTGCTGTTGGCGCTGCTGCTGCTCTGGTTATTGCCTGTCATCCTTATCTGGGTGCGTTACCAGCGCTTGCCTCATGCCCAGGAGCTGTTACTGGCGGTACTGTTTACCCCCAGCCTGCTGGTCGATCAGTACATCAGTGCCTTTGACAGCCAGTCACGCTGGACTTTTCTGGTGGGCTTGTTTAACGGCGTGCCGGTGATGATTGCTGCTTTGCTGGTGCTGGCGGTGGCTAAGCTGGTGCTGGAAAAAGGCAAATACCGGCAATGGCCGATTTGGTCGGGTGTGGCCCTGATGGGGATATTGCAAATACCTTTTATGTTGGCTCCACTGGCTTATAAGGCGCAATTACTCAGTCAGCCGATAGTAGGGCAGTTATCTGTGTACTGGCCTTTATATGCCTATCTGGCGTTATGCCATTTTCTGGTGTTGTTTCTGGCTCTGAACGTTGAACAGAAAATCAGTGACTACCAAAGTCACTTGTCGGATCAGGTTGTTGACACGCATTTTTATCGCTTTTCGGTGGCCGTTAAGCTGTTTGGTGGCCTGATCACCCTGGCTTTTGTCAGTTTAGTGGTGACCATGCTGGTGGCCTTCAATCTGCTGCCGTTTGACAGCTGGCGCGGCTTTGTCAGCGTAGGTTATTACCTGCTGTTTCTGGTACTGACCCTGGTACTGATGGAACAGCGTCGTTATTCCCCTTCGCCGCTGGATTATAAAGCGCTGGAAAATCACCGTTATAGCGATGCCTTTCTGCAGGATGTATTGAACCGCGCAGAGAAGGCCATGATTGAGCACAAGGCGTATAAGATTATTGGTTTACGCCTTAAAGAGTTTGCCGATATGGCCGGAGTGAATCCGGGGGCACTGGCCATTGCCTCACGCAAGTTACTTAATCGTAATTTTCGCGCCTTTGTTTATCACTATCGTCTGGAATATGCCAAGAATGTATTAATGCGCAGCGACGCTAAAGTATCGGCGGTAGCCAAACGATTGGGCTTTGATTCGGAAAAGTTTTTAAGCGGGGTATTTGTTAAATATATTGAGCAGATGGGTAAGGACGGGCGCGGATAGGTATTTTTAGTTTTTCCACTAATTTGAAATGCGGAGAGAATTTGCTACGCTTTTTTTGCGTTTAAAACGCAGGAAAAGCAGGATAATTTATTAAGGATATTGTATGGATAGCAAATTTTTTAATCTTTTATTACTTCTGATCTTTTTATTTACTGCTGGCATTAGCAACCAAACGAAAGCGGATTTTAATAGTCTGACCGAGCCGCTGGCCAGTAACACCCTTTCCCAACTCTACCTCTGTGATACGGATATCACCTCAATGGCCAGTCGCTGTGACGATCTCAGTGAACAGGCCTTGCAAAGGCGGGCCGAGTTTTTAATTGGCCCCCCTTTTAACCCTGAGTGTGAGCAAAACCCTCAGGATCCCTCTTGTTCTGGTAGTGCGGACAATGCTTACGCTGCGGTGGAATTTTTTATTATCTTTGCCCGCGCTGGTACTGCCCAGCGGTGGCGTATTGAGAAACAAATTGGTACCTACCATGTCCGCAGTCAGAGTACTGCGGGCAAGATTGATGAGGTAGCCGGTAAATTCCAGCAGTTAAATCAAACTTATGTCTTAATGGGCAAAAAATATAATTTTACCCAGCAGAATGATGGCAGTTTTATCAATCAGTTGGGTGAATCGATGAATAGTATTTATCCCTTTGGCACAGACTCTAGTGCGGCTGCAACAGGGGAAGGAATTGCATCGGATACTCAAATGCCAAATGCTGGGGGATGTATTACAGCGATAGCTTATTCATTCTATAGTGAATGTAAGACCTCTTTAAACAGGTGGATAGACGGTGTGGATGCTCAACATAATCAACCACCATCCACATGGAGTCGCATAATTGATGGTATCAGCATTGATTTGGGCAGCTTCTCCATCAATATTAAAGAAAGAGATCGGGCTTTCGACTTTCCTTTTAAGTTTAAGGATGGTTCAGTATTGGTGTTGACTATAACCCCTAGTGAACATAGTGGGGTTCCACCGAAAATTCAGGTTGATATGGACCGCAGTCGATTGGCAAACAGTTTTACGTTTGCGCAATTTGAAGAAGCAAGACATGGTGGGAATGGAAACTACATGTCTGGGCGGGAAGCCTCAACCTATATGAGTGGGGCCGGTTGTACATCACATAGGACGATAATTGGTTATGAGACAGAGTATCTTGTAACAACAGTGACGTACCCAGACGGAACCAGTGAGGTGACTGCGGTGGAGTTATTGGGGCGTCAGCCCATCTGGGATAAAGCGGTTAGCTGTCAGGGAAGATACTAACCCATTGTTAAATAGAAGACTGCCATGTGTTGTTGCAGTCTGCTATTCCCGGGCCGCGCCTGACATAAAGGCTTAAAGCCAGACCTTACGTGTTTTCTGCATGGAGCTGTTATTTTTGGGCGTCAGCTTGCGCCTGATGTTGTTCAGCCCATTGCTGGTCCAGCGTCTGCACCTTCAGTGCGCTGGGGCGGCTACAGACCCTGTCTACATACTTGGTGATCACCGGCAGGCGCGGCAGCATCTCGAACATCAGCCCCCAGGTAAACGCACTGCCCCATAAGATATCCACGGCGCTGATTTTTTCTCCCAGCAGGTAGGGCTGATTACGTAGCGGCGTCAACACGGTTTCCAGCATGGTATGTTCATCGCAGTATACTGAGGTGGACTGCGGAGCAGGCTCTCTTTGCATAAATTTGTCTACCATAGCCGGCTCATAGCAGGCTGCGTAGTAAACCATCCAGCGTAAATATTCCCCGCGTTGCGGGTCGTCAAAGGCCGGCGCCAGATGACACTGCGGATACAAATCTGCCAGGTAAATAAAAATCGCCACCTGCTCGGTAATAATTTTGCCCTTGTGACCCAGGGCTGGCACCTTACCCAGCGGGTTGATGGCAAGATAATCGGCCTGGCGCTGCTCACCGGCTTTGATATTAATCAGCTTTAATTCATAGGGCACCTGCATCTCTTCCAGCAGGGTCAGAGCCACTGACGAGCGGGATTGCGGGGCATGATAAAAGGTCAGAGTGGATGGTTGGGACATAAATTTTCTCTCCTGTTGATGACTAGCGGTTAGCTATTGCCAACAAGATACGGCACCATACCTGTCAGTTTGTGTCAGGTTTAAAAAAGAATTTATGCGTGCCAGTCGATTGCTTTCCATTCTTATTACCTTGCAGGCCAGAGGGCAGGTCACCGCGCAGCAGTTGGCAGAGGATTGTCAGGTTTCCCTGCGCACCATCTACCGGGATATGGACGCCTTAAGTGCCGCCGGTATTCCGGTGTATGCCGAGCGCGGTAGCGAAGGGGGCTATCGACTGGTGGAAGGGCATCGCACCCAACTCAATGGCTTGTCAGGGGATGAGGCCGAGGCGCTGTTTATGCTTGGGCTGGCGGGCCAGGCCTCGGAGCTGGGGCTGGGTAATGCGGTAGCCGATGCCCAGCTTAAACTACTGGCTGCCTTACCGGCCAAACAGCGCGGTGATGCCCAACTGATGAGCAGCCGTTTTTATCTGGATGCACCTGCCTGGTTTGGCGAAGCAGATCATCCGGTTTATCTGGCTGCCCTGAGCGATGCCGTGCGCAGGCAACAGAAAATTCAGGTGCGTTATCGCAGTTGGCAGGCAGAGAAGGAACGGGTTATTGCCCCTTTAGGCCTGGTGCAAAAAAGTGGGCAGTGGTATCTGGCCGGTCAGGTTGGCGAGGACATACGCACTTACCGGGTGGCCCGTATCCTTGAACTTGAGGTGCTCAGCGAAAGTTTTGTGCGGCCACCTGATTTTAATTTGCCGACCTATTGGCAACAGAGCCTGCAGCGTATGGAAGAACAGCTGTATAACCAGACCGCGCTGGTGAAACTCTCAGAGTCGGGCCGCCGGTGGCTGAAAGCCTTTTTATCGCCTTATCAGTTGCAGCGTTGTGTGGAAATGGGTGAGCCAGACAGTCAGGGCTGGCAGCAGATGCAGATACCGGTGGGCTCTGTGTCACATAGTGCCAGCGAGCTTTTGCGGCTTGGTGCAGAGGTGGAAGTGCTGTCACCGCAAGCTCTGCGCACACAGATGCAGAAAATGGCCGAGGCACTGGCCAGGCTCTATGTTGTCCAGGATCAGGCCTGACGCTGGTCTGTCACCATTTAGCCCGCCTTGTTATACTTAACGCCCGCATCTTCGTGTTGAACATGCTGAAACCGATTAGGATCTATTTTGACCAACAACGACATTTTACGACGTGTTCGCTATGCCTTTGATTTTAAAGATAACGCTATGGTGGAGATCTTCGCTGCGGCGGATCACAAGGTGTCGGTTCAGCAACTGCACAATTGGCTGAGAAAAGACGACGACGCGCAATTTGTGGCCTTGAGCGATGCCGAGCTGGGGTTGTATCTGGATGGGCTTATCAACACCAAGCGAGGTAAACGTGAAGGCGAGCAGCCCGTAGTAAAAGAGCGTCTTAACAACAATGTGATATTTCAGAAGTTGCGTATTGCCCTGAATATGCGCGCCGAGGATGTGCTGGAAACCATGCAACTGGTGGACTTTCGTTTAAGCAAACACGAGCTGAGCGCGTTTTTCCGTAAGCCCGACCACAAGAATTACCGGGAATGCAAAGATCAGATCCTACGTAACTTATTAATGGGGCTGCAGCGCCAGTTACGTCCGCAAAGCGACAGCCCTTATCCAGAGTAAAGGTTTACTGATCAGCCCCTTTGCCCGGCTCCCACAGCTCAATCGGGTTACCATCCGGATCGTGGATGCGGGCAAAGCGGCCTATCTCTGAATCCCATTCTGCACGGGTTTCAATGTCGATATTGGCTTGCCTTAGTTGTGCCAGCATGGCGTCCAGATTTTGCACACGAAAATTGATCATCCACTGCTGATTGGCGGCAAAGTAATCAGTGTCTGCAGAAAACGGCATAAATACTGTGGGACCGCTTTGTTGTTGCCACACCGACTGCATAATATCCACGCCCAGGTGACGGCTATACCAGTCTGCCAGGGCGCTGGGATTCTGGCTTCTGAAAAATAGCCCACCAATACCTTGTACCTTTTCCATTTGTGTTCCTGCAGTGCGTGTTGACCTTCTGAGTATAAACCAGCCTTTCGGTAAGCGTCTGACCGGGATAAGATAACACCAGCTTTATTCAACGGAAACGCCATGAAAACAGAGGAATTGCAAGCCTGGCAACAAACCCGCGCCGCGGGCAAAGGTAAGTTTATCCTGATTAACGCAGTTGCCTGGGGTTTACCCATGTTGTTGATTATGTTGTATATCAATCAACCCTTTGTCGACGGTTGGTGGTCCAAAGCAGTGTGGGTGCATCTGTTAGTCTGGCCACTGGCCGGGTTGGCCTTTGCGTTGATTCTTTGGCATCTTACCGAACGCAAATATCAGAGAGCGTTAAAGCAGCTTAAGGAAGAGCATCATGGGCTTTAATCAACAGGAAAAGGCCGCCCTGCTGGCCGTTAAAGGAGTCGGGCCAACGGTTGTCAAACGTTTCGAGGAAATCGGTATTGACTCTTTTGCCATGCTGGCCGGATATGAACCAGCCACCATTGCCCAGCGGGTCGCCTCTATGTTGGGCAGCAACTGCTGGAAAAACAGCCCACAGGCACTGGCTGCGGTTGCTGCTGCCATTGCCAGAGCCAGGCAGCCCTTGGATTAATCGGCAAGGTAGCTGCAGCAATAATCGCTCACATCTTCCACTTTGACCTGAAAAGCGGCATTGGCCGGCACATAAAATTGCTGGCCGCCGGTGAAGACTTGCCAGTCCTGGTCGGGCAGCTTGACCTGCAGTCTGCCAGCCTGAATCTCCATCAATTCTTTTTCGCTGGTGGCAAATTCATATTCTCCTGGTTGCATAATGCCCAGGGTTTTGCGGCTGCCATCCGCGAAAACCACCGTGCGACTGGTGACCTTGCCGTCAAAATAGATATTGGCCTTGCGAATAATTGAAACCTGATCGAACTGGGACATGGCATTTCCTTGGGGTTACTCAATGAGCAGATAATGTGACGCCCCTGGATGGGGCAATCAAGTTCAATTGCTGCTCAGTCAGAGCAAAAGGTTATACATTGCCGCAAGCGCCTGCCGTCAGCCTGTTGCTATGACTGCCATCCTCCGTTCAGGGTAGCGGTGCAATCAGCGGGCTGCGGTTTTCAATGGTTTTAGGTGGAATCAGGGTGCGCATCGACTCCAGCTTGCCGAAACACAACAGCTTGTCTCCGGCTTCTAACACCCGGCTGGCTTTGGGGTTGGGAATGACCTTGCTACCGCGGTACAGGGTCAGCACATTAATATCCAAATCATGCAGACCTGACTCCTGCAAGCTTTTGCCCAGTAAATATGAGCCTTCCGGCAGGATCAGTTCACTGACTCCATAGCCGCGGCTAACGGTCAGGCGCTGGCGAATATCGATTTCGGGAAAATCCACCTGGGCACCAATATAGTCAATGATGGCGCCGGCAATATCCAGATGGGTGCAGCTCTCAATGCCCTGCAATCCTGGTGACGAATTGACTTCCATAACCTGTGGCCCGTCTTTGCCTTCCAGCATATCCACACCAGCGATTTGCAGGCCCAGAATCTGGGTGGCACGAATGGCCGTCTCTGTGTAATGCTCATCCAGCTCTACTGGTTCAGCCAGTCCGCCGCGGTGCACATTGCTGCGAAATTCCTGGCCCTGCGCCACCCTGCGCATCGCCGCCACCACTCTGTTGCCCACTACTATGGCGCGTATATCTTTACCTTTACTCTCAGCCACAAACTTTTGCACCAGCACGTTCTGTTTCTGGCTTTGCAGCAGTTCAATAATGGCTTCGGCATTTTTGTTACTTTCTGCCAGCAGCACGCCGATGCCCTGAGTACCCTCAATCAGTTTGATAATAACCGGGGCATCGCCAACCCGGCCAATGGCCGGTAGCACATCTTTTTTATCGCGCACAAAGTTGGTTTTGGGAATGCCCACATGGTGGCGGCTCAGGTATTGCAGCGAACGCAGTTTGTCGCGGGAGTTCAAAATGCCATGGGCGCTGTTGGCGCAAAAAATCCCCATTTCCTGAAATTGCCTGACCACTGCGGTGCCAAAATAGGTAATAGACGCGCCGATCCTAGGTAATACCGCATCATAGTCGGTGAGTTGCTGCTGGCGATAATACAAAGCTGGGGTTCCGCGCTCCAGGTCAATGGCGAACTTAAGCGTATTAAATACTTTAACCTTGTGTCCTTTCGCTTCTGCGGTCTCTCTGAGGCGGCGGGTGCTGTAGTTATGAGGTTCGCAAGAGAGTATGGCCAGCTTCATATTGAGTATCCTTTCTGAGGCAAAGAACCCTAACAGTAGTTGATGTGCTGACTTTCTCCAGTGTCAGATTTGTGAAACTGGTACTTAAAGACTGTCAATTGGACTTCATTGACGACCAGTATCTCTGATGAGTGGTTTGAAAGGAGGCAGCCTCCAGGAAAGCTGCCTCCGCGTGGTCTGTGAGCTAAATTGTGCCGTATGCAGTGCAGCTGTATACAGGCTCCCATACATTCGGTGGCATGGTACAAATTGCATAGACATTGGTTGCGGCCGGATACCTGGCAAGTAACCCATTAATTGCATTTTGTTTAGCCTGTGCTTCTGATGTGCGTGCAGGTCCCCAATGATAGGTAACTGTTGCTGCCTGGGCGATGCCGCTCAGCGTTAATGCACAAAGTAATGCGGTTGTAGAAGCGAATAGAGTGGTTTTTTTCTTCATGTTCAGTCCTTTTAAAGCGAAGAGTGGGTGATTTAGACGCCTGATGAAGGCCTTGAGACTACGCCTCCAGCATTTGTCTTAGATATTTATGCAAAGCCATATGCATGTTGCTGCCGGATGTAGCATAGAAAACGAGCACGCCTGTCAGCAAAATAATAGCTAGAGTGATTACAAACTACCTGTTAAATCCCCGCCATTTATGGTGATAAACATCCTAAACACGCGCATCGATACTTAACCATGCGCAAAACCATCCTACCGATACTGTGTGATTTGTAAACAATAAAATTTGCACATAAGGGTGAATGTGTAACCAATATTGTGGAGAGCGCTAAATGCTTGAAATGTGGATGGGGCGAATAGATCGTCCCATCCGCCAGCCATGCAGGAAGAGCATCCTGTTTTTACAGTCGTGCCTGTATAACTATTTTGTTGTTTTTCTCCAGCGCTGAATCTCTTTATCCAGGCCCTGCTTGGACTTTTCCACCGCTTGCATTGGCGTCAGATTATCCGGATATTCCTCCTGCTCCACCACCAGCCAGTGGGTGCCGCCCACTTCAATATTGGCACTAAGCAACTGTTGCCAGTTGATACCATCCTGGCCGATCAGGGTTTTCTTACCCTTGTCACTGTCGCGCAGTTTGGCCTTGTAGTGCGTGGTCAGGGTGCGACCGGGGTAGGACCGTACATAGGCCGCTGGATCATGACCGGCAAAATAGCTCCAGCCCACATCCTGCTGCAACACTAAATCGTCTGGAGTATGACTGGCAATATAGTCCCACAAGGTTTTACTGCCGTGCCCCCCGGAAGAAAATTCCTGGGCATGGTTGTGATAGCCAAAGTGCAGGCCATAGGCACTGACCAGTGGGTAGAACTGATTTAAATCCGCTACCGTCTGTTTAACGGTATCGGCGGCAAAGGCCCGCTCATCCCAGGGTACAATCAAGGTCGGGCAGTTCAGGGCCTGATAAAAGGCCAGGGTGCGATAGCGGTTGGTTTCATTTAAGGCATCAAAGCCAATATGGGCACCGGAGCAGGCCAGGCCCAGTTCATCCAAACGCGCCTTGAGGGCAGCGGGCTGGTCGGCATAGGGGCCAAAAACACCGGCAAATTCCACTCCCTCGAAACCCATGGCGGCCAGCTTGGCCAGCGTGTCGTCGATATCCCGTTTGATGTCGTCTTTTACCGACCAAAGCTGCACGCTGATTTTGGGGAACTGGCTGTCAGCTTTAACCATGGCAAAGGGCAACAGGCAAAACAACGCGGCCAAAAACGGACGTTTTTTCATAATAAATCCTTAGGTTGAAGGCGCTACAGGCGCCCGGCTTTAAACTGGTCAATGGCATAGTGAGCTGCCCTGGCGGTCAGGGCCATAAAAGTCAGGGACGGGTTCACCACCCCTGACGAACAAAAACTGGCACCATCGGTGACAAATACATTGGGCACATCGTGGCACTGATTAAATTTATTCAACACCGACTGCTTGGGATCCTGTCCCATTCTGGCGCTACCTACTTCGTGAATGGCCAGACCCGGCGGGGCCTGAGTGGCCTGGGCCTGAATATCTTCAAAACCGGCCACCTGCATCATGCGTTTAATGGTCTCGGCGGCGTGCTGCATCATGGTCAGTTCGTTATCCGACCAGCGGCAATTAAAATGCAATTGCGGAATACCCCACTTGTCTTTTTTGCTGGGATGCAGGCTAACCTGATTATCTGCCCGGGGCAGCATTTCCCCCTGCGCCCCCATCCAGATCTGCCAGGGGCCAGCCTGGGTCAGGCTTTGCTTAAAGGCTTCACCAAAACCATCCTGCTGACTCATACCCTGCCAACTACCGCGCGTGGCCCCACCGGCCAGGGCATAACCGCGTACAAAATCCTTATGATAGCGGGACGGCTCAAAGTGAAAGTTGGGAATATAAATACCTGTCGGGCGGCGGCCCCGGTAGTATTCCTGCTCGTAGCCCGGAATGCGGGCTGAAGCCCAGGCATTGTAATTATGATCCATCAGATAGCGGCCCAATACACCCGAGGAATTGGCCAGGCCATTGGGGAAGGTCTTGCTGGTGGAGTTGAGCAGAATTTGAGTCGAGCCCAGGGTTGAAGCACATAAAAACACGATCTTGCCGCGGTATTCACGCTGACTGAGATTGTCGTTGTCGACCACCCGCACGCCGGTGACACGCTGTTTGGATTCATCAAAAATCAGGCTGTGCACCACGCTGTTTGGGGCTATATGCAAATTGCCGGTCCGGGCTGCTGCTGGCAGGGTGGCACTTTGGGTGGAAAAATATGCACCAAATGAGCAGCCGCGGTAGCACTCGGAACGGGCCTGGCAAGTAACCCTACCCAGTTCCAGATGAATCTGGCTGGGCTGGGTAAGATGGGCACAGCGCCCCACCACCATGGGTTTGTCGGGAAAATGCTCGGCCACAGTGGCCTGAAAGTCCAGCTCGGGTTTGGTTAGCTCAAAGGCGGGTTGGCTGATACTGTCAGGCAGTTGTGGCAGATTGTCGCGGGCGGCGGCAATACCGGCAAAGGTTTCTACATAGTCGTACCAGGGCGCCAAATCCTTATAGCGAATGGGCCAGTCGATACCATGGCCGTCTTTGGCGTTGGCGGTTAAGTCATAATCACTCAATCTGAAGGTCTGACGTGCCCACAGCAGGGACTTACCGCCCAGTTGATTGGCCCGTATCCAGCTAAACTCGGTGCCGTCTTCGGTGCTGTAGGGCAGGTCGCGGTCATTGCCAAAGAAATGCTTGGTGGTATCGTTAAACGCATAACACTGCTGTTGAATGGCCTGATGTTGCATGGTCAGCAGATTGTCGGCCACGGTGCGGGTCGGATATTGCCAGGGGCCTTTGCCCTCGGTGGGATAATCCTTACGATGTTCTACCAACCGGCCCCGTTCAATCAGCAGGGTTTTCAGGCCAGCTTCACAGCATTCCTTGGCAGCCCAGCCACCGGTGATACCCGAGCCCACCACTAATACATCAAATTCCTGATCGGACTGCTGAACTATGTTGTTATCTTGCATCTGCGCTGCCTTTTAAAACGGAAAACCGCCGCTGTATGCCTTACCGACCGAGGCGTAGGCAATAGAGCCTTTAAACCCGCCGGGCACCGGGTCGTATTGGAGTAACTGCGTCATACCCACCTTGCTGGTAAAAAAGCCAAACACCAGTAGTGCTTTAAGTTGCTTAAAGGCTTTTGTATCGGCGCCATCAAAGCCCGACTGGCTGCTTTCCAGTGCTTGCAATAGTGTCAGTTGCTGTTGCGTTGTGGCATCAGTAAATGGCAGGCTCAGCAGTGCCTGGGCCCTGGTGATGATTTTATCCAGAATCTGCTTGACCGAAGTCTGAGTCTCGGTTGCAAAACAGTGCTTTAACTGATTGTCCACAAACCAATGACTGTCCGTGGCTAATGCGCCGGGGGTATCGGTTTGAGGAATAGTCAGATCGCCAATAATGGCCAGCACGCGCATTTGTTCAGCACTGAAGACCTGCAGTTGGCGCGGCGCAGACTGGGCAAACGCCATGGCCACCGATAGCGCATTGCCACCTAATAAACTCTGGGCCGCCTGTACGCCAAACAACACCCCAAGTCCTTTCAGCAGACTGCGGCGCTGGATTACCAAACTGCTGGTCATAGCGGGCGTACCCAAATATTACGGAAGCTGACCAGATTACCGTGGTCCTGCAACTGGATAGGGGCACAGCCGTGGGCTTCATAGCTGGGCTCGCCTACCCACACCGTGTTGCCCTGAATTTCCGTATGGTTTTGCACCACTACACCATTGTGTAGCACGGTGATATAGCCAGGACGGCTGAGTTTACTGCCGTCAAATCGGGGCGCGGTGAAGATAATGTCGTAGCTTTGCCATTGCCCGGGCGAGCGCATGGCGTTTACCAGCGGTATCACCTGCTTATACAGGGCGCCCGCCTGGCCATTGCTGTAGGTGCGATTCTGGTACGAGTCCAGGATCTGAATCTCGTAGCGCTGCTGCAGAAATACACCGCTGTTGTTGCGCTGTTGCCCCTGCATGTTGGGATCGGGTTCAGGCACCTGCCATTCCAGATGCAACTGAACGTCGCAGAATTCTGCCTTGCTGCGAATATCACCGCTGCCGGGTTTGACGGTCATCACGCCGTCTTTTACTGTCCAGGCAGCGTCACCGCCTTTTACACTTTGCCAGGCGTTTAACCCGGCCCCGCCAAACAACACGGTGGCATCGGACGGAGGCGCATTGTCCGGCGCTGCGATAATCTGCGGCTCAGGCTCCCAGACTTCGGTTTTCTGTGCTTGCTTTTCCATATCGCTCTGGGCCCAGGCACTGTGACTGGCCAGTATCAGCCCCATGGCTAAGCTGGATAGTTTGCTGCTGTTCATGGTTATTCTCTTTATCGGTAAAATCAGGTCGCCCAAGCTTTGTCACCTTTTTGATACGGAAACTCACCGTCATAGCGGCCGGGCACGGCCACATAGCGAAGCACTTTGGTGGCGCCTATCTCTGAAGTAAAAAAGCCCAGCAAGGTCAGTTGCTTAAACAAGGTGAAATAATGTGGCAGGGGGCGGGGCTGATCCGGTCTGCCGCCGGGGCGGCCCAACTCCCAATGGTCAATCTGGTTTTCACGGTTATACTGATACGCGGCTTCATTCAGCCCGGATAACAGGCTATGGCGCTGTGCATTGTCCAGCAGTAAAAACGGCTTACCGAAACGGGATTGCGCTTCGCTGTTAATCTGTGTCATACCTTGCTTAAACAATGCCTGCTCGGCAGGTAAATAACAATCGGCGACCCAGATGGCCATGATACGCCCTACGTCGGCGTCTTTTGCCCCTGGGGTATCGGTGCGCGGAATAATGCAGTCGGCGATGTCGTTTAAATAGGCCAAATCTTCAGCACTAAAACCGGCTGCTTTGAGTGGTGTGGCGCTGGGCACGGGTGTCCAGGCCAGGGCATTACCGACAAAGGCCGCCCCGGTTGCGGCGCCAATAAACTTGAGTAGTTCGCGTCTGTCCATCACAGGTTTCCTCGCTTCAGTTCTGCCACTGCATAGTCTGCCGCTCTGGCGGTCAGTGCCATATAAGTCAGGGATGGATTCACGCAGGAGGCGGACGTCATACAAGCACCGTCGGTGACAAAGACATTCAGCGCGTCCCATACTTGATTGTGTTTGTTCAGTACCGAGGTCTTGGGGTCACGGCCCATGCGGGCCGTTCCCATCTCGTGAATGCCCATGCCAGGGGCATAATCGCTGTCATAGCCCCGCACGTTTTTCAGTCCGGCTGCTTCAAACATTTCCATCGCGTCCTGCTGCATATCTTTACGCATCGCCAGCTCATTGGCTTTAATTTCTACGTCTATGGCCAATACCGGCAGTCCCCATTTGTCTTTTACCTGGTGGTTCAAATAAACCCGGTTTTCGTGGTAGGGCAGCATCTCACCAAAGGCTGACATACCAATGCCCCAATGCCCCGGCTCGGTCATGCCGGCTTTGAGCGTGGCACCAATGCCCAGTTCAGCAATATCCTTCTGCCAGCCCTGACGACCGGCACTGCCCTGATAACCAAAGCCACGTAAATAGTCGCGTTTGTCATTGTGCCAGTTACGAAAGCGCGGAATATAGAAGCCAGCGGGCCGCCGACCAAAAGTATATTTATCCAGATAGCCTTCCACATCGGCAGACGCGCCAACGCGGAAATGATGATCCATCACATTGTGACCCAGTTCGCCGCTGCTGCTGCCCAGGCCGCCTTCCCAGATATCGGTGGCGGAGTTCATCAACAACCAGGCAGTATTCAGGGCCGAAGCGTTTAAGAAGACAATTTTGCTCTTGTACTCAATAACCTGGTTGGTCTGTGCATCAATAATCTCGACCCCGGTCGCGCGTTTCTTATCTTTGTCATACAACACCTTTGAGACAATAGAGAAGGGACGCAGGGTCAGGTTGCCGGTTTTCATGGCGGCCGGCAAGGTGGCCGATTGGGTGCTGAAGTAACCACCAAAGGGGCAGCCCAGCCAACATTTGTTTCGATACTGGCAGTTTGCCCGGCCCTGTTCCGGTTTGGGTTCGGTCATATTGGCGCTACGACTGTTAATCAGGTGGCGAGTGCCCTTAAAGGCTTTTTGCAGTCGCGCGGCCACGTCTTTCTCCACGCAGTTAAGGGGAATCGGCGCCTGAAATTGCCCGTCTGGTAATACGTCCAGGCCATCCCGGTTGCCGCTGATACCGGCGAAACGTTCTACATAGTCATACCAGGGCGCCACGTCTTCATAACGAATAGGCCAGTCTACCGCGATACCTTCCTTGCCATTGGCCTGAAAATCCTCGGGGTTCAGGCGGTAGCTCTGTCGGCCCCACAGCAGCGAGCGGCCGCCCACATGATAGCCGCGAAACCAGTCGAAACGTTTGTCTTCAATGTAGGGGGCATCTTTTTCATTGGCCCACATGCCAAAGGTGGATTCATTTAGCGGGTAATCACGGCGGATGACCGGATAGTCGAGCTTCATCTGCTGGGTGGGAACATCGCGGTGCGGGTAGTCCCAGGCTTCTTTATGGGCATTTTTGTAATCCTTGATATGCTCAATATTCTGGCCGCGTTCCAGCATCAGCACCCTCAGGCCCTTTTCGCACAGTTCCTTGGCGGCCCAGCCGCCACTGATACCCGAGCCCACTACAATTGCGTCATATTCATTGACTGACATGGTCTTTTACCTCTTCAAGTCCACCGGCTGTTGTTATCAATATTACTGGTCACAAATGTGCACAGCGTCGCGCAGTGAGGCGATCTTTCCTGCTTTGTCCGGTGGTGTGGGAATAAATTCCTGAGCCAGGTAACCGCTAAAGCCGGTGGCTTTAATGGCTCTGGCGATGGCGGCATAATTCAGTTCCTGGCTGTCGTCTATCTCATGGCGTCCTGGCACACCGGCCGTGTGGTAGTGGCCGAAATAGCCATGGTTATCCTGAATAGTACGAATAATGTCGCCTTCATTAATCTGCATATGGTAAATGTCATACAGCAGCTTAAAGTGTTCGCTGCCCAGCGCTTTGCATAACGCGATACCCCAGGCGGAGTTATCTGCCATATAGTCGGGGTGATCCACCTTGCTGTTAAACAGTTCCATCTGCAAAACCACGCCGCGTTTCTCGGCGTGCGGCAAAACCTGCTGCAGGCCAGTGACAGCATTAGCCAGACCCACCTGTGGGCTGATTCCGCGCTTATTGCCGCTAAAGCAAATCAAATTTCTGTAGCCTGCATCGGCGACCAAATCGATATGCCGCAGATAACGGGCAATCAATTGCGGATGAAATGCGGTGTCGCACCAGCCATCCGTCAAATTCAGCTCGGCACCATTACACATGGATGCGTCTACCCCATACTTTTTCAGGACCGGCCAATCCTCTGGCCCGACCAAATCAATGGCGGCAAAGCCCAGGGATTTGACTACCTGACAAAGTTCTTCAAGGGACAAATCAGCATAGGTCCAGCGGCTTACCGAGTGGCGTATATGGCCCTTCAAGCCCTTCTGAGCTGGACCTGAAGCCAGAGTCAGGGATGGGAGTGCACTAAGGCCCCCTGCCAGCGCCAGCCCTTTAAACAGTTGCCGGCGCGTGCTATTCATGGCTTTCAATCCGTTCGTTTTTGAAGCTAAGCAGGAACAGCACAAAGATCACAGCGGCAAAACCGGCCGGATACAGCCAGATGTGTTGCCAGTCATGGCCACCGCCCTGGGCAAACAGGTCGGTAATCCGGCCCGCTACCCAAAAACCAACCAGCATACCCAGACCGTATGTGGCGAGGGTAATCAGACCTTGTGCCGCACTTTTGCTTTGTTCGCTGGCCTTGGCATTGGTGTATATCTGCCCGGAGACAAAAAAGAAGTCATAACAAATGCCGTGTAGGGCGATGCCCAGCAGCAACATCACCACCGCACCATCAGCATCACCAAAGGCAAACAGTACATAGCGCAGGGCCCAGGCACCCATACCGACCAGTAAGGTGAGCTTGATACCAAAACGTTGCAGAAACACCGGCAGGGCCAGCATAAACAGGACTTCAGATACCTGTCCCAGGGTCATTTTACCCGTGGCGTTTTCCACGCCGATTTCGGTCAGAAAGGGATTGGCATTCTGGTAGTAGAATGCCAGGGGGATGCAGATCAGAATGGAAGACACAAAAAACAGCAGGAAATTGCGATCTCTCAGCATGGCCAGGGCGTCCAGCCCCAGCATTTGCCCCAGGCTGGTCTGTCCGTTATTGGCTTTGGGCGGTGTGGCCGGCAGGCTGAAACTGAACAGGCCCAGCAGCAATGATGCCGCCGCGCAGAGCAAGAAGGTATTTTTCAGCATGCCCTGGGCAATGGCGTCTTTGGCATCCCAGGAGAACACATAGCTGATCACCAGACCGGCGACAATCCAGCCGATGGTGCCCCAAACCCGAATTTTGCCAAATTCCCTGGCCGGCTCCTGCATCTGGCCAAATGACACCGAGTTAACCAGCGCCAGGGTGGGCATATAAGCGAGCATATAGGCCAGCACATAGGGGTAAAAGGCGTCAAAGCTGTCGGCGCTATACAGGCAGTACATCAACACCGCCCCCAGTAAATGCAAGATGCCAAGAATACGTTCGGCATTAAAGTAGCGGTCGGCAATCAAACCAATCACAAAAGGCGCGATAATGGCCCCCCACGATTGGGTAGAGAAGGCCATCCCAATCTGATTACCACTGGCCCCCAGATTATTGCCTAGAAATGTACCAAGAGTGACAAACCAGCCGCCCCAGATAAAAAACTGCAGAAACATCATCAGGCAGAGTTGAACGCGAATTCCCATGCTCATGGCTATCTCCTATAAACCCAGGATCTTGCGGTTAAGTGCTTCGTCGGCGCCGCTGGCAGCAAAGTCGTCAAAGGCTTTATCTGTAGTGCGGATAATATGCTGGCGGATAAAATCTGCGCCTTCGCGGGCGCCATCCTCTGGGTGCTTAATACAGCATTCCCATTCCAGTACCGCCCAGCCCTGATAGCCATATTGGGTCAGCTTGCTGAAGATACCGCCAAAATCGATTTGCCCGTCACCCAGCGAACGGAAACGGCCCGGCCTTTCCAGCCAGGACTGGTACCCGCCGTAGACGCCGCTACGACCATTGGCAATAAATTCCGCGTCCTTGACATGGAAGGCCTTAATGCGTTCATGGTAAATATCGATAAAGGCAAGATAATCCAGGTGTTGTAAGACAAAATGGCTGGGATCGTAAAGGATGTTTGCGGCCGGATGCTGACCTGTCGCGTCTAAAAAGCGCTCAAAGGTGACCCCGTCGTGCAGGTCTTCACCCGGGTGCAGTTCATAGCAAATATCCACTCCCAGTTCGGCGAATTTATCCAGAACCGGCAACCAGCGTTTGGCCAGTTCGGCAAAGCCTTGTTCTACCAGTCCGGCTGGACGCTGTGGCCAGGGATAGTGGGTATGCCATAGTAAGCTGCCAGAGAAGCTGGCATGG
Organism: Bowmanella denitrificans; assembly: GCF_039522935.1. Lineage (NCBI taxonomy): Bacteria > Pseudomonadati > Pseudomonadota > Gammaproteobacteria > Alteromonadales > Alteromonadaceae > Bowmanella > Bowmanella denitrificans. Next base: position 159,272 of record NZ_BAAAEI010000002.1, read on the forward strand.
GTAGTGAGTTGCATTTTGGCGCTGGCCTCGGCAGCGGCCAGCAACTGCTGGTTGGCCCATTGACATCTGGCCTGCGGATTACCGCGCAATGACGCTGGTGCAAAGCCGTCAAACATTTGGTCGTAAGCAGGATGTACCGCCAGCAATTGGCCCTGCAGATGGGTGGATAACTCCGTGATAGCCAGGCCATGGCTGGCCGCTACTCCCAGCACTTCATCACAGTAATCCTGACTGCTAGCGGCTTGTTCCAGGTTAAACAGGCGCTGATCCCAGGTGGGCAGTTGTATGCCCTGATAGCCCAGACTGGCAGCCCAGCGACAGATGCTGTCAAAATTATTGAATGGGGCGTCGTCACCGGCAAATTGGGCAAGAAAGATAGCCGGACCTTTGATGGTATTCATGTTCAGGCTCCCTGGTCTGACGTTTGAGAAAAATCGGCCAGCTTATGCCATTTCTGTTCGGATGCGCTGGCGGCCACCACGGTTTCAATAAAGGCCATACCACGCAGGGCTGAATCAATGCCGGGCAGTAAGGATGCTGGTTGCAGCTGATTTGGCTGAAAATCCATAACCTGGCTGGCAAACTGGCAATACAGGTTGGCAAAGGCTTCCAGATAGCCTTCGGGGTGACCCGGTGGAGTGCGGGTTATCCCCCCCAATGCGGTGGCTGTGGCAGTGGCGCTGCGCAAGGTTTCAAATGGCTTATCGGCATGCATCAGCTTAAGACTGTTGGGTGCCTGTTGTGACCAGTCCAAAGAGGCTTTCTCGCCGTAGACCCGGATACGCAGATTGTTTTCCTCGCCCACTGCAATCTGGCTGGCACTCAGCAGCCCGCGGGCGCCGCTGGCAAAACGCAGCATCACTACCCCGTCATCATCCAGTAAGCGCTCACCACTGGCATTAAGGTCGGCACTGAGCAAATCGATTTTGTCATCACAAATAAATTCCGCCAGATTGGCCGCATGCACGCCAATATCCGCCATACAGCAGCTCACTCCGGCCTGAGCCGGATCCAGACGCCAGGCAGCCTGTTTGCCTGCTTCCGCACTGGTGTCGGCCAGCCAGCCCTGGTGATATTCCACCACCACTTTACGCACTTTGCCCAGTTCACCTTGTTTTATCAGTTGCCGGGCGGCCACCACCATAGGGTAGCCGGTATAAGTATGGGTTAACGCATACAGGCAGCCACTTTGCTGCTGAATTACTGCCAGTTGCTCGGCTTCACGCAAATTCAGGGTGGCGGGTTTATCGCACAGCACATGAAAGCCGGCCTGCAGCGCCTGTCTGGCCACATCAAAATGCAAATGATTGGGGGTGACAATGCTGACAAACTCCATGCGTTGCCCGGCAGGCAAGCTTGCCTCAGCTTCGAACATAGCCTGGTAGCTGGGATAACAACGGCTTGCATCCAGATTAAGCTGTTGGCTCATCTGTGCGGACTTTTGCGCATCGCGGCTGAAGGCACCGCAAACCAGTTCAATACGCCCGTCCAAGTTGGCCGCCATGCGGTGCACCGCACCAATAAAGGCATCGGGGCCACCGCCCACCATACCCATCCTGACTTTTCTCATCTGTTATCCGCCTGGATCTTTGACTGTTAACAGGATGTTAGCGCTAGCTGCGGTGAGGTAAATAGAATAGAATCGGTTGGTTGTAGCATTAAATCGGCGCGCCCTTTATTTGTGCAAGCGCTTTCTTTCCTATTCTTGAATAAAAAATCTATTTCAATCATATTGTTATATTTATGTTGTGATTATGTCAGGATCTTTTTTACCCGCAATATCTGAACAGTTCATGCAATCTATGCCTTGTGCCCAGTGGCTGAAGATGTATGACTTGTTAACGGACGTGCTGGTATGGGTCAAGGACAGTGACAGTCGTATTCAATATGCCAACCAGGCGTTTCTTGAACACACCGGCTTAGGCAACCTGGAGCAGGCACTGGGAAAAACCGACTATGACTTTGCGCCCCGGCATATCGCCCGTCAGTTTCTGGCTGACGATCATAAGGTGCTGGGCGGGGAAGTGATTAACGACAGGCTGGAGATGAATGTACTGCGTTCCGGCGAGCTACATTGGTTTACCACCCATAAACGGCCTTTGTACGATCATCTGGGGCGGCGTATCGGCACCTGTGGGATCTCCCGTCATCTGCATAAAACCTCGATCATGCTGGGGCCACTGGCCAGTATAGAAAAACCGATGGAATTTATTCGGCGCAATTTCACGCTGCCGGTGCAGGTCAGTGAACTGGCGAATTTATGTCACTTGTCGGTCAGCGCGTTGGAGCGGCGTTTTCGCAAAGCGCTGGGTAAAACCCCAAAGCAACTGATTAATCAGCTACGTTTGGATCACGCCAGACGCTTACTGGTGGAAACCGACTTGCCGGTTTATTTGGTGGCGGAGCAAAGCGGTTTTAGTGATGCCAACTACTTCAGCCGCCAATTTTTAGCCGAGTTTGGTGAATCGCCCAGTTGTTTTCGTCAGGCATTTCGATAAGACGGGCCCTTAATCAGCACTAAGGGTTTTGATCATGGGGAGAGCTGTATCACCGTAAGACTGGCAAAGAGCGACATCGGCATGTCTGGTGAAACCTTGTTTAAGCCAGAATCCATCGGCATTTTGTACCGCCACCAGACTGATACTGGCAAAGCCCTTGGCTGTACTTCTTCTTTGTAAGGCGCTGAGCAGTCTGGCTGCCACACCTTGTCCATGGGCACTGGGGCATACCGCCAGGTCATGCAGATACAGGTTGTCTGAGGTGACCGCCTGAACGGGATGATGCAGCTTAGGCAATTGTTCCAGCGGCCAGGGGTGCGCCAGTACATAGCCAAGTACAGTATCCTGTGAATTCATTGCCACCAGACAAGTGTCCGGTGATGCCTGGCATTTACTTGCCAGTACAGCCTGCGATTCAGGAGCAACATCGTGATAGACCCGGTCCTGGATATCCAGGATCCCCGGCCAGTGGTCATGGCTTATTGGCTTGATATTAACCATCTAGTACTTCCTGACGGCAAATCGGCAGTTTACCCCGATAAGGCAATTTTGTGGTGAAATAAAAAAGCCCCGGTTAAACCGGGGCGTTATAAAAGCAGTGATTATTTATGACAAATACGCACAGTTTTTTGCAGACTCTGCCCTGGTTCCAGCACCGGAACATCAAAGCTTACTCCGCCTTCGGCTAACTCAATATTGATATCCTGAGATAGATTAAACTTCAACTTAGACGGTGCTGGCACGTTTCTTACTATGTGAGGAACGGCTTTACTGACAGAAACTGTACCATAGAAACGGAAGTCCAGTTGCTGCGGTTGTTCACCATCATTGACGATAAAAAGCGATGTGCCAGCCAATGGAAAGCCATCGCAAAATTCAGCGGTTATTGCTAAAGCCTGGGGTCTGGCCAGTCTGACTATGCCCAGATCCTGGCTATTCCCCTGTGGTTCGGGCAAATTCATAAAATTCAGCACATTGCCACCAAGCAATTGTGAAAACGTCAGTTTTAACGGCCAGCTTTCCTGTTCGGATTTCACCACTACCAAGTCAAATTGCCCTTGCTCATTAGCCCTTGCCTGATAGCCCTTTCTACCGCCAATGACGGTCAGCGGATAAATGGGGTTGCCCAAATAGTCCAGCGCTCTGCCGGAAAAATGGTACACATTCTGGCTGTCAACAACCTCAATGCGCACCGCTTCGATATCCTGATTGACACCGTCACTTACAGTGACCTGAAGATCATAGTGACCGACTTTTTCCGGGGTAAAGTTGAGCCTGGCAGAGCGCATGTCACCAAACTGGGACGTCTGCTCTGATGGGCCGCTGTTTAAGTGCCATTGATAGGTCAAGGGATCATTATCCTGATCCTGACTACCGCTGGCATCCAGGGTAATGCTATTGCCAAGGGTCATCAGTTTGCCGTTTTCCACATCAATCCGGGCTTGCGGAGCATGACCATTCTCTACTTTTACCCAGTGCATGGCATGATAACTGTCCTGGTGGCCATCTTTGACCAGCAGTTCAATCAGGTATTCCCCGGGGGTCTGGGTACTGAACTGACTTTTCACATTGCTGGCGTCGGTTAAGCTCGGTGTGGCGTCCTTAGGTGCTTTTTTCACGCTCCACTGGTAGCTTAATGTATCTGACTCGCTGTCAAATGAACCACTGGCATCCAGGGTTAAAGGCTGGCCAAGGTTTATGCGACTTTGGCCCTGAATACTGGCTAAAGGTGCATGATTAGCCTGCACCGGCATGGTAAAGAAAACTGGCGCTGAGGTCAGTTGTCCGTCAGACACCGTCAGTGACACCAGATAGTCACCTTCTGCATCAAAGTTAATCAGCGCTGTTTTGGTTTTGGCATTGGTCAGTGCAGCCTGGCTGGCATCGGGTTTTTGTAGCAAATGCCACTGATAGCTTAGGCTGTCATTATCCCGGTCTTTCCCTTCGCCGTGAAGGGTAATACCTGTACCGGGTCGGTACGGCTCAAACATATTCACCACATTGTTGATACTTGCCACAGGCCTGCGGTTTTGCTGGTCCTCAAGCACTTCCAGCGTGGTGGTGATGGTGTTTTGTTGCGTGCCGTTGTTTAACAGCAAGGCTATTTCATATTGGCCGGGTAGATCGGCAAAAAAGTTGGTCTCTAAGCTCGTTGGGGTTGATAACTCGACTTCGCTGCCTGCAGGAGCCTGCGACACAGACCACAGCACATCATTGTCTTCCTTGCTATATGCGGTCAGCCTGATACCTTTGTTTGGCCAGGTCTGGGTAAAGTCAGCATGAATGTCCGCCACAGGTTTAGCGCTATCGGGATTGTCTGCCCAGATTGCGTGCTGGGCGGTCAAAGTGCGTTTTGACGTGGTGGCGGTCAGTTGTAGTACATACTGTCCGGCACTATCCGGTATAAAGCGGGTTCTGATACCTTGTTGGTTACCCAACTGCACCTGACTGGCGGCGGGTTTATCCAGTATCTGCCAACTGAAGGTTGGCTGTTCCACCCCAATATCGTTAAATTGACTGAAGGCAGCATAAAGTGCCGTACTTTGTGCCACCACCGCAACATTATCCGCGCTTATATTTAGCATCGCCGGGGTAAGTTCCCCTGCTTGTAGCGTGACCTGGGTCTGGTGTGCATTGCCCTTACTGTCGGTCACCTTCAGGCTGATGTTGTAGGTACCAGGATGCATCGGCGTGAAACTAAGGGTCTGACCGGAAAGGTTGTCCAGCGTGACAGCGTTACCTTGCGGGTCGGTTACCTGCCATGCGAAGGTCAGATTGTCCTGCTCCGGATCGCTACTCTGCTGTGCCGATATAACGATGGTCTGGGCCACATCGATATGAGTTTGGTCCAAGGTGATTTTAGCGACAGGCGGTTTGTTCTGTGGTTGAGGCTGTGGGTCATCTGAGCCGGAACCACCGCCGCATCCAGTGAGTATTAAAGACAAGCTCAGGGCGGCAAGGCTAAGGGGGTATTTCATGCTACTTCCTTTTTGAGTCAGCGATTACATCTTGACGGTAAAAACCACCGACATTGCATTTCCCTTCCATTCGGGAGCCTGCACGCTAGGGAACCCCAGGGAAACAGTCAATGTTCAGATTGTAAAATCTTGTGAATGCAGCCTGCTGTTTCCTGATGAAAAATTGTCCTTGCCTGTTACTGGTTTGTTCTGCTTAAATAAATAACTGACCGGTCAGTTATTAAGGATGGGTATGCGACGCGCCAATACCGATGCCGCTAAAGATTTACGCCGTAGCCAGTTCTTAGAGGCGGGACTACAGGAATTTTTTGAACGGGGTTTCAGCTTTGCCAAGATGGAAAACATCGCCCGCAGTGCCGGGGTCTCTAAAGGCACGCTGTATCTGTATTTCGATTCCAAGGAAGAGTTGTTTATGGAGATTGTCTCCACCGTAGCCATTCCGCGGGTCGAAATGCTGGAAAGCATTATGCAGGAGGTTGGAGACTTTGAGCTGGCCCTGGACAGGCTGGTGAACGCGCTGCCATTGATGATCCGTGACTCCAAATTGCCGATGATTGCCAAGGTGCTGATTGGCGATGCCTTCGCTTTTCCGGAGGTGGTGCGCCGTTATCGTCAGGAGGTTATTGAACGGGCATTGGCGGCTTTGACCTTATTGGTACAGCGTGGTGTTGATGCCGGTAAATTAGAAGCTGACAACCCGCAAAATGTGGCCAGACTGATGATTGCACCGGTGATTTTCAGTGCGATCTGGACCGTAGTGTTTGAGCCGGCTGACAAACAAAAACTGGACCTGGGGTCTTTGTTTGCCACCCATAAAAGTATGCTGTTAAAGGCACTGAAAGTTAAGGAGGCAAGATGAACAGGACATTGTGTTTGTTAGTGCTGCTATTGGCCGGATGCAGCCAGTCGCCGGATTCAGGGCATTACACCGGGTATGTGGAAGTGCGGCAATTGTTGATATCTGCTCCGCAATCCGGTTGGTTAACTGAACAACCGGTACAAGAGGGCCGGCAGGTGCAACCTGGTCAGACGCTGTTTGCCCTGGAATCCGAGCGCGAGCAATTGGAAATTCAGCGTAGTCAGGATGCCCTGATGCAGAAACAGGCGCTTTTGCAGGATATGCAAAAAGGTGCCAGACAACAGGTGCTGGACCGGATCCGCGCGCAGCTTGCCGAAGCACAGGCCAGGCTTGAACTGGCTAACCTGGAAGTTACCCGGCAGAAACAAACCGCAGAGCAGCAGCTTAGTTCCCAGGCCAGTCTGGATCAGGCCATTGCTAATCAAAAAGTCGCGTCTGCTCAGCTAAAACAGCTTGAAGAACAGCTGGCCGAAGCTGGACTTGCGGCCAGACCGGATGCATTGGATGCGGCTCGGGCAGATGCACAGGCAGCCGCTCAGGCCGAGGCTATCAGCCGCTGGAATCTGCAACAACGTAAGGTGCTGGCAGGGCAAAGTGGCTGGGTGGATGAGGTATTTTATCGCCCGGGTGAATTTGTTAATGCCGGTGTTCCGGTGTTGTCGTTACGATTGGCAAATCAATCTAAGGTGCGTTTTTATGTGCCGGTGGCGGTCCTAAGCCAGTTGGCGTTGGGGCAATCCATCCAGGTTGGCATAGACGGGCAATCGCAGGATTTAAAAGCCACAGTCAGTTTTTTGGCCAAACAGGCTGAGTTTACCCCGCCGGTGCTTTACGGCAAAGACAGTCGCGACAAGCTGATGTTCCTGGTGGAAGCCGACTTGCCTGCGGATACCAGTATTCCGGCAGGTTTGCCCGTGGATGTGACGCTATGAACGAACTGGCCATTGATGTCAGCGGTCTGGTTAAACGTTTTAATAACAAGGCCGTGGTGCGCGGTGTGGACTTGCAAATGCCAAGGGGGCAGGTATGGGGCTTCCTTGGCCCCAACGGCTCGGGAAAAACCACCACTATCCGCATGATCTGCGGCCTGCTTGAACCCTCAGCAGGCGAGGGCCGTTGTCTGGGCTTTGATATTCGCCGTCAGGCAAGGCAAATCAAAGACGCCACCGGCTATATGACCCAGAAGTTTTCCTTCTGGGAAGATCTGACCATTCGTGAAAATCTGGAGTTCGTAGCGCGCTTATACAATTTATCCGGGCGTAAGAAGTTGGTGGATACCACCCTGGACAAACTCGGCCTGACCGAACGGCAAGGGCAATTGAGCGGTGCATTGTCCGGTGGCTGGAAACAACGCCTGGCTCTGGCGGCTGTGACCATGCACAAGCCCGATTTGCTGTTACTGGACGAACCTACTGCTGGGGTAGACCCCCAAGCCCGGCGGGATTTCTGGGATGAAATCCACCAGTTGTCCAATCAGGGCATGACGGTGCTGGTTTCTACCCACTATATGGATGAAGCCGAGCGTTGTGACCAGATAGTCTATCTGGCCCATGGCAATATTCTGACCCAGGGAAAGGTCGATGACGTGATTGAAAAAGCCGGACTGATTACCTTTCAGGGCAAGGGCCATAACGTACGGTTACTGGCTGAGCAGCTGAAAGGGGTCAGTGGTGTGGAGCATGTGGCGTTTTTTGGGGCGGCATTGCATGTCAGCGGTCGCGATCGTGTCAGTCTTGAAAAGGCTATAGCGGCTTGCGCCAATGATGATGTGAACTGGCAGGAGATTCAGGCCAGTCTGGAAGACACCTTTATTTCACTGATGCAGGATGCCGGTAAAGACACCAGGGAGCATGGCTGATGAAACTATTTGCCAGTTTAGGACGGGTTTACGCCATTATGGCCAAAGAGCTGGTACAGATGCGCCGGGATCGGATGACGTTCGCCATGATGTTGGCGTTACCTATTATCCAGTTAATCCTGTTTGGCTTTGCCATCAATACGGATCCTAAATCGTTACCGACCGCCGTTTATGCCGAAGACAACTCACCGGTGGTGCGCCGGATACTCAGTGCGTTTGAACAATCGGGTTACTATCAGTTGCTGCGCCGTGCCGACAGCCCACAGCAAGGTAGCGATTGGCTGGCAAAAGGGGAGGTTTCTTTTGTTATCCATATCCCTGAAGGTTTTACCCGCCGCCTGATACGGGGTGAACATCCGCAACTATTGGTTGAAGCCGATGCTTCTGATCCCGCCGCAGCATCAAACGCCATCAGTCAGGCCAGGGAAATTGTCAATCAGGCCCTTGGCACAGAGCTAAAAGGGCCACTGCAATACCTGCGCAGCCCACCACCACAAGTAGATGTGGTGGTACACAAGCGTTACAACCCTGAAGGCATCACCCAATACAATATTGTGCCGGGACTGCTTGGCGTTATTTTAACCATGACCTGTGTGATGATCACTTCTATGGCCATGACCCGGGAAAGTGAACGAGGCAATCTGGAAAATCTGCTGGCGATGCCCACCCGCCCCCATGAAATGATGCTGGGTAAAATTTGCCCTTATATTCTGGTCGGCCTGGTGCAAACCCTGGTGATCCTCTCGGCGGCCAAATATCTGTTTGATGTGCCGTTTTTCGGCAGTTTAGGGCTGTTGTTGGCCGGAGTGATGGTATTTATTTTTGCCAATTTATGCCTGGGCTTTACCTTTTCCACCGTAGCACGCAGTCAGATGCAGGCCATGCAGATGACATTTTTCTTCTTTTTACCTTCCATCTTGTTGTCTGGTTTTATGTTTCCGTTTCGCGGTATGCCTGTGTGGGCGCAAAGTATTGGCGAAGTGCTGCCCCTGACGCACTTTTTGCGTATGGTGCGTGGCGTGATGCTAAAAGGTAATGGCATGCCCGAATTGCAGCAGGAGTTTCTGGCCCTCACCCTTTTTATCCTGGTGGTAGGCACTGTGGCCATTTTGCGTTACCGTCGTACGCTGGACTAATCCTTTATCATCAGGAATCCAGATGACGATTCGACGAGCTCCTGCGACGCCACTTATTGGTGTCGTACAGGAGTTTTGGGCTACAGATGAGGTAGATTCTAGATCCGCGGATTTGAGTCGCTGTGAATTTATGCTACCCAGCGGCAAGATGAATCTGGTGTTTCGTCTGAGCAACAACCCATTATGGCTATATGAACCTGGTCGTCCGGAAAGTGTCACACGCTTTAACCAGGCTATGCTGGGTGGGGTGCGAAGCCGTTATTACATTCGCCAGTTTTGCAACCCATCCAGTGCCGTTGGTGCGGTATTGCGGCCGGGTGCTGCCGCTATGTTCAGGGTGTCTGCCGATGAACTGGCTCATCGTCATACTCCTCTGGTTGATCTATTGGGAGAGCTTGCAAACAGGCTGTACGAACAATTGAGTGCAGCGCAATGCCTGCATCAGCGGATTAATTTGTTAGAAGCTGCATTGTTGGCTCGCGTATCCTATATAAAAGCACCTACGGCGGTTGATAATGCTATGACGTCGTTTCAGGACTTGCCTAATGTTGGTGCAATGGTGCAACGCAGTGGATTAAGTCATCGGCACTTTATCGCTCGTTTTCGCCAGTCGGTCGGGTTGTCACCTAAACGTTATCTGCAAATACTCAGGTTTCAAAAAGCGTTGCAAATGCTGCGTAGTCCAAATGCTCCATCGCTGGCGCATTTGGCGATGGAAATGGGCTACAGTGATCAGTCTCATTTTAACCGCGACTTTCTCTGTTTTGCCGGGGTAACACCACTGACCTACCAGCGTAACCCGCCGTCAGAAGCCAATCATTTACCCGCGAAGATGCCGTTCAGAAAATAGAATTAAGGATTAGAGATGAGAGGCCTATGTTATTTTTACTCTGACATTGGAGGTCAAATTTTTTCAATACCAACGTGCATCCATCTGCCAATCTGTATAGACCGTCTACTTAAAAACAATCGGGAGTCTGTTTATGAAGATCCATGAAGTGTTTGCTTACTTATGTGTTTCAGACGCCGCCGCTGCCATTGCCTTCTATCAGGACGCTTTTGCTGTAAAAGAAAAGTTTCGTCTGACCGAGCCCGGCGGGCGTATTGGTCATGCAGAACTGGATTTTGGCGGGATGACCATTATGCTCAGTGATGAATTTCCTGAATGTGAGCTGCGGTCAGCATCCTCGTTGGGGGCGACCCCGGTAAGTATTCATCTGCACGTCGACAATGCCGATGAAATGATTGCCAGGGCTTTAGACGCTGGTGCGACGCTTGAACGGGAAGCCAGGGATGAATTCTATGGTGAACGGTCTGGCGTAGTGCGCGACCCTTTTGGCCATCGTTGGTTGATTGGCCATGCTATTGAAGAGGTGGCCCCAGAGGAAATGCAGCGCAGATACAATGCGCTTTTGGCAGGCTGAAAGTCTGCCATATATCTCGTCAGATATCGGCAAAAGCCTGCTGTAACAGCGCTTGGGTAAAATGTTTCTTTAGATAGAAGCCGCGGGGACGGGTCTGTATCCAACCCCCGTCTTTACCTACTGCCTGGGTCAATGCGCTGCCATCCGCTGCTTTGGGGCGAAGTTGCATAACTTCGCCATGGCGGGCGGTAATGCATTCCACCTGACCCAGCGCGATCATTTCCATGATTTCTTCCCAATCCTGGCGTAGCGCCTGTTCTTGTTGTTTGTCTGGTCGCCATAAGAAGGCATTGGCGACGCGGCGCTGTGCTGGTGGAATGTCGCGGCTGGCTTCAATAGGCACCCAGCATACGCAGGACAACTTATTTTTGACGTTGGACTGCTCCCAGCTTAATCCAGCAATGCCGGTAAGGGGCGCATAGCACACATATGTGGTTTCCAATGGCTTGCCTGAGCTGTCAATGGGCAACGTTTTTAGCTCCACACCAAGTTCAGGGAAATCCTGCTCTGGCTTCGAGCCGGCCTGCGCCCCGAGCCAGGTTTCCAGCAACTGGCCGCTCCAGCCTTTGTGTCTGCGCAAATCGGCCGGGGTGTGCAAACCGGCCATATCGGCTAGCTCCCCGAGGCTGTATCCCGCTAGTATGCGGGCCCGTTCAAGCAGTTCTTCTACACTGTGCGGAGCATGACTAGCGGGGTGCATGGCGTCCTTCATCGGCCATCGGCGCAATCTTCAATGCGCCATTCACCAGGCACAGCTGCGCAAGGTAATAGGTTAGCATGACGGCATAGGCTGAAAATGGGAAAGGTTGAATAAACAGGTTCCAGGCCAATAGCGCGTCTGACACCAAAAAGCTGGCAGCACCAAATAGTAACCAGTGTCCAGAACGGTTAGCCAGGACCGCCATGGTCGCCATACTGCAGATTACCAGCATATAGGCCAGAACAGGCAACCGCATCGCGTCCAATTTTGGTAGCAATTGCCACAGCATCAGTACTGCAAACAACAATACGGCCAGCAGTGGCCACAGCTTCCAGGGCTGCCAATGACGAAAACGCCAGAAGTTAGTGGCATAGGTTAACTGCGCCAGCAGAAAAGCACCTAATCCCAGTTCGAAGCTATGTTTAATGGGGAGGGCCAGAAAAATATCGCCGGTGGCAGAAAAAGCCAGGGCAAGCAAAAGCAGGTATTTATTGCTGGTGGCATTTCTCAGTACCAGCAGCATTAGCCACAGTATGGGCAGAGCCTTGAACAGGAAATCCATAGGGTAAGGGCGATAAGCCAGGCTGAACAAATAGAACAGGCTGCTACCGGCAAATATCAGATTCCAATGTGTACTTCTCATCCCGGGTTCCACTGCTGGTTAAAGGTATTTTGCTCCTGGCTTTGTCGCCTATTGTAATTAATCTTTCTGGGAGCTTTGAAACCTCCATAGTTTATGGAAGAATGCGGTACTAGAAAAGAACTAATGCCCGGGAGTCTAAGTGATTGATGCCGAAGGATTCCGCGCGAATGTGGGCATAGTGATTTGCAACAGAATCGGGCAGGTATTTTGGGCAAGGCGCTACGGCCAACATTCATGGCAGTTTCCACAAGGCGGAATTGATCAGGGGGAAACTGCCGAGCAGGCAATGTATCGGGAGCTCCATGAGGAAGTGGGACTGAAGCCCCAGGACGTGGAAATTCTTGGGGTTACCAAGAACTGGGTAAGATACAAATTGCCAAAGAGGTTGATCAGACAAGGTAGCGAGCCGGTCTGTATCGGGCAAAAACAGAAGTGGTTTCTGTTACGGCTGACCTGTAAGGAAGAAGATGTGAATCTTCTGCATTCGGGGCACCCGGAATTTGACGACTGGCGTTGGGTCAGTTACTGGTATCCGATTCGTAATGTGGTGTCATTTAAACGTGACGTCTATCGGCGGGTGATGAAGGAGTTTCTGCCTGTTGCGATGCCAGTGCAAGGTCGTCCGCCCTTGGCCAATAAGCCAAAGCGTAGAAGGAGAAATTAATCCGTGCTGACGCAGCTCAAGCGCATCGTTCAGGAAGTGAACCAGATTCCGATTCTGGATGATGCCCTTACCTTCTTAGCTAGACGATTGCAGGACACCATGAAGGTGGACTGCTGCTCAATCTATCTGGCTAATTACGAGCAGCAGCACTTTATGCTGATGGCGACCGAAGGCTTGTCCAAGGAGGCCATCGGCCAGGTGGCGATCGGTTTTTCTGAAGGCCTGATTGGTTTGATAGGCCAGCGCGAAGAACCCATCAATATCGAAGATGCACAGAGCCACCCGAGGTTTAAACATTACCCCGAGGTTAAGGAAGAAAAATACCACGCCTTCCTGGGCACGCCCATTATTCACCAGCGTAAGGTGCTGGGGGTGATGACCATTCAGCAGAAGCGTAAACGCAAGTTCAGTGAAGACGAAGAGGCCTTTCTGGTCACCCTGGCGGCGCAAATGGCATTGGAAATTGCCCATGCCGAAGCCCGCGGCGCGTTGAATCTCAGTGATGAGTTAACCAGGCAAACATGGCAAAAGTCTCTGCGCGGCGTACCTGGCTCCAACGGTTTGGCCATTGGTGTTGGGCACATTCCCAATATTAAGTTCAATTTGCGTGGGCTGATGCTCAGGCGCAATGCCGATGCTACCGATCAGATAGCCAGATACCGTGAAGCGGTGCGTCTTACCCGCGATGAAGTGCAAAAGCTGTCTGACAAAATGCAGGGCAGGGTGCCGGATGACGTGCTGGCGATATTTCACCTTTACCAGCACCTGTTAGATGCCAACAGCCTGGGCCATGAAGTGGAGGCTAAGGTTCAGTCAGGCTGGGACGCTGCCTCTTCACTGAAGATGGTGGTGGAAAGCTACATCAACCAGTTTCGCTCCATGGACGATCCTTATATGCAGGAACGGGCCGTGGATGTGGAAGATCTGGGTAATCGTGTATTAGGTCATCTGCTTAAAACCAATCAGGAACAAAGACCGGTGCCGGACCAGGCGATTCTGGTGGCCGAAGAAGTCAGTGCATCCATGTTGGCAGAATTCCCCCATGGCAAGCTGCAGGGCATCATTTCCATGCGGGGCTCCAACAACAGTCACGCCGCCATTCTGGCCAGGGCCATGGGGTTACCTGCCGTGATGGGGGTGACAGATATTCCGCTGTCGCTATTAAGTGGCAAAGACATTTTATTAGACGGTTACTCCGGCGAAGTGATTGTGTCGCCCAGTCAGGCTATTCGTCAGGAATTTCAACAGCTCATCAACGAAGAGCGTGAGCTCTATGGCTTGTTGCAGGAACAGGCGGATCTGCCGGCTGAAACCCGTGACGGTCACAGAGTTGAACTGTTGATCAACGCTGGCTTATCCGCCGAGCTGGAAGGGATCCACAGCGAAGTCGGTGACGGGGTGGGGCTGTACCGCACCGAAGTGCCTTTTATGATGCGTGAGCGATTCCCGTCTGAGCAGGAACAATGCAAGCTCTATCGCAGTGTGCTGAGCATCAATCCGGCCAAAAACATTACCATGCGCACCTTGGATGTAGGGGGCGACAAGCCATTACCCTATTTCCCGGTCACGGAGGAAAATCCTTTCCTTGGCTGGCGCGGGATCCGCATGACACTGGATCATCCCGAAATTTTTCTTGTGCAGGTCAGGGCCATGTTGCGCGCCAGTCTGGGCTTGGACAACCTCAAGATCATGTTGCCCATGATCAGCACTATCAATGAAGTTAATGAATCTAAGCGCCTGATTAGACAAGCTTACTATGAGGTCGCAGAAGAAGCGCAGTTGGACGGTCAAACTTTGAGTATGCCCGAAGTCGGGGTGATGCTGGAGGTACCGGCCGTAATTTATCAATTACCGCAACTGGCGGCCAAGGTAGATTTCTTTTCCATTGGCAGCAACGATCTGACCCAATATTTACTGGCGGTGGATCGCAATAATGCCAGGGTGTCAGGCCTGTATGACTCTTACCATCCTGCCGTGCTCAAGGCGCTGAAGCTGATTGTTGAAGAAGCCTCAAAGCTGAATAAACCGGTCACCCTTTGTGGAGAACTGGCTGGTGAGCCGGGCGGCGCAATACTGTTGTTGGCGATGGGTTACCGCAAGCTGAGTATGAACAGTTTTAACCTGGCCAAAGTCAAGTGGGTTATCCGCACCCTGAGCATGGCCGATGCTGAATTGTTGCTGGAAGAAGTACTGGATCTGGAGCATCCCCACCAGGTTCGCGATCGTATCAATCGTCATTTGGAAACCCTAGGCCTGGGTGGACTGGTGCGGGCCGGAAAATAGTGCAGTTGCCAAGCTCTTGGCAAAATGAGGTATAGCGTTTGGACCCTTTGTTGTTTTTGATTCTCAGCTGTATGGTGCTGGGGTGTGTCGCAGGTGTGCTGGCTGGTCTGTTGGGCATAGGTGGTGGGCTGATTATCGTACCGACTTTGGTGTATCTGTTGCAGTCGCAGCTATCCCTGCCCCTCGATATTGTGATGCCGATGGCGGTGGCAACGTCACTGTCGACCATTATTTTTACCGGGTTTTCGTCTTTTCTGACCCATTACAAGTTGGGAAATCTGGATATGCGGGTGTTTCTCACCTGCTCTATTGGCATTGCTGTGGGGGCCGCCGCTGGCGCACAATTTGCCGCGATGATGCCGGCTGACTTGTTGAAACAGGTGTTTGCCGGTTTGATGTTGTTGCTGGCTTTTCGCATGGCCTTTGGTAAGAATCGCGTCACGCAAAGTTCACTGAGCCGCGGTAAGCTGGTGGGCATCGGCCTGGGCGTTGGTGGTTTCTCGTCTCTGCTTGGCATTGGTGGTGGCGCCCTGTTGGTCCCCGCTCTGGTCTGGTTCAGGGTGGCGATGAAAACCGCCATTGGTTGTGCGGCGGCATGTGGTATGGTGATTGCCTTGTTTGGCAGCGCCAGTTTTGTTCACGCCGGGTGGCTGGAGCCCGGATTACCAACCTTCAGCCTGGGGTTTATTTATTTGCCTGCTACTGCCGCTATTGTCAGTACTTCTATGCTGGCTGCCAACCAGGGCGCAAAGTGGGGACATAAGTTGCCTATCCCCATACTAAAGAAAATTTTTGCTGGCTTCCTGGTTCTAGTAAGCTTGCACATGTTTTTGAACTGAACAGCCTGACGACTTTCTATATCAGGGATGATTCAGTGCATGCATTGGTGTCCCTGTGCTTTGGATATTTGGATTTTTTAAGATGTTTCCAATTGGATTTGTTAAATGACAGAGTATTTTACTTTCCCCGAGATCGATCCCGTCATCTTCAGTGTCGGTCCGGTAAGCCTGCGCTGGTATGGGCTGATGTATCTGGTGGGATTTGTGGCGGCCTGGTTTTTAGCCGGTAAACGCCTGCACCGAACGCACTGGAGCCGTGAGCAACTTAGCGACCTGATGTTTTACGGTTTTCTCGGTGTAATTCTGGGCGGGCGCATCGGCTATGTGTTTTTCTACCAGTTCGAGCATTTTCTGCAAGAGCCCCTTTACCTGTTCAAAATCTGGACCGGGGGCATGTCTTTTCACGGTGGTCTGCTTGGGGTTGTCGTTGCGCTGTGGTGGTTTGCTAAAAAGAATGGCTCCAGTTTGCTGCAGGTAGGGGACTTTATTGCCCCTCTGGTACCTATTGGTCTGGGGGCCGGACGCATAGGTAACTTTATAAATGCTGAGTTGTGGGGGCGTACCACCGATGTGCCCTGGGCCGTGTTATTCCCTGGTGCCGGGCCCTTGCCCCGCCACCCTTCACAGCTGTACGAATTTTTCCTTGAAGGGGCATTGTTGTTTGCGATTTTGTGGTGGTATAGCGGCAAGTCCCGTCCGGTTGGTGCAGTGTCGGGTATGTTCCTGGCAGGGTATGGCGCATTTCGTTTTATCGTTGAGTTTTTCCGTGAGCCGGATGCGCACATTGGTTTATACAGCGGTGCCGTGTCACAAGGGCAACTTTTGTGTATTCCCATGATCCTGATTGGCCTGATTCTGATTGTCAGGGCTGGGCGCCAACAGGTGGAGGGGCGACAGGCATGAAACAATATTTGAGCCTGATGCGTCATGTTCTGGAAAATGGCGTCAAAAAGGAAGATCGCACTGGCACCGGCACATTGAGTTTGTTTGGTTATCAGATGCGCTTCAATCTGGCTGATGGCTTCCCGTTAGTGACCACCAAGAAATGCCATTTGCGTTCGATTATTCATGAACTGTTATGGTTTCTCAAAGGGGAAACCAATATTGCTTATTTGCAGGAAAACAACGTGAGTATCTGGGACGAGTGGGCTACAGATGACGGCGAGCTGGGGCCGGTATACGGCCAGCAATGGCGCAGTTGGCAAGGGGCCGATGGTCAGGTGATTGATCAGATCAGTGAGGTTATTCAGCAGATTAAAACCAACCCGGACTCGCGGCGTTTGATTGTCAGCGCCTGGAATCCGGCAGTATTGCCAGATACCCGTTATTCCCCCAAAGACAATGCCGCCATGGGACGCCAGGCTTTGCCACCTTGTCATACCCTGTTCCAGTTTTATGTGCTGGACGGCAAACTGAGCTGCCAGCTTTACCAGCGCAGCGGCGACATTTTCCTCGGCGTGCCCTTCAATATAGCGAGTTATGCCTTGTTAACACTGATGGTGGCGCAGGTGTGTGGATTACAACCCGGGGATTTTGTGCATACCTTTGGTGATGCTCACCTGTATCTCAACCATCTCGAACAGGCCAAAACGCAATTGGCGCGTGAGCCCTATCCAATGCCACAGATGAAGATCAACCCGCAGGTACGGGATATCTTTGCCTTTCGCTTTGAGGACTTCGAACTGATTAACTATCAGGCCCATCCGCATATTAAAGCGCCGGTGGCCATTTAAGCTTATGACAATTAAGGTCCTCATTTGCGATGACTCCAAATTCGCCCGCCGCCAGTTGGCCCGGGCTATCCCCAAGCATTGGGATGTGGAGATTCAATTCGCAGAAGATGGCCAGCAAGCTTTGGATCTGATCCGCCAGGGCCGTTTCGATGTCACCTTTCTTGATCTGAATATGCCGGTACTCGACGGCTATCAGGCTATGCAGGCCATTCGCGATGAAGACCTGCAGACCATGGTCATTGTTGTTTCAGGCGATGTACAACGTGAAGCGCGCACCCGTATGTTGCAGTTAGGTGCACTGGACTTTATTGCCAAACCTGTAAATAGCCAGAAGCTCACCAGTCTGTTGCAACAGTTTGGTTTGTATGACGGTAACGCCATTGGCCGGGAGCTGCCGCAGGAAGACGATGATGAACTGCAGGATCGGCTGGATATTTACCGCGAGTTGATTAATGTTGCGATGGGGCAGGCTGGTGACAAACTGGCGCAGGTGCTTGGTGAATTTATTCATTTGCCGATTCCCAATGTTAACCAGATTGCCAGCAGTGAGCTGAGCATGGCGATTGCTGAGATTCAGCACAACAGCTATGTATCTGCGGTATCCCAGGGCTTTGTCAGTGCCGGTATCAAAGGCGAAGCGCTGGTGATCTTTAACGATACCGATTTTGGCAATCTGGTGCGTCTGTTGAAATATAAGAGCCAGCAGCTATCCGAACAGCTGGAAATTGAAGCGCTGATGGACTTGTCCAATATTCTTATTGGTGCTTGCCTAAACGGCCTGTCCAGCCAATTGGATGTCAGCTTCAGCCAGAATCACCCGATTATTCTTGGCCGTCATTGCGATCTTGAACAGTTGCTGAAGAGTAATGTTTCGCGCTGGAATCAGGTGGTGGCCATTGAGATCGGTTATTCTATCGACAGTCACAATGTGCATTTTGATTTATTGCTGTTATTTCCGCAGGATGCCATGGATGCCATGTTCGACAAACTTATGCTGTTAAGCGCGGAGGCCTGATGGACCCTTCAAACGGCCAGCAAATGGAAGACCTGCACTGGAAACTGGATCTGCTGGATTCCATCGAGGTTGGTATTGTGGTGATAGACAGGGACTTTCGGGTCAAAGTCTGGAATGAGTTTATGCATAACCACAGCGGTATTCATCCTGCAGATATCGAACAGCAATCCTTGTTTGACCATTTCGCCGAAATCGATCAGGACTGGTTTCGTCAGAAAACTGAGCCGGTATTCACCCTGAAAAGTCCTGCTTTTGTGATCTGGGAACAGCGTCCCTATCTGTTCAGGTTTACCAGTTATCGTCCGGTAACCAGTGCCAGTGACTTAATGTATCAGAATATCACGCTGTTCCCCCTCGCCTCTCGCAGTGGTGAGGTAGAGCATCTGTGCGTAGTGGTGTACGACGTCACCGACGAAGTGGTGAGTAAGCAGCGTCTGGCCTCGGCCAATGAGCAGCTACGTAAACTCAGCCGCATAGACGGTCTGACCGGCCTGTATAACCGTCGTTACTGGGAAGAGTCCTGTGAGCTGGAGTTTAAACGTTGTATGCGCAAACGCGGTTCGTCTTCTGTCGTCCTGTTGGATATCGATTATTTCAAAAGTATCAATGACACTTATGGCCATCCCGCTGGTGATCAGGTGATTCGTTCGTTGTCGCGTATCGTTCGCCAGACTGTCAGGGAAACCGATGTATGTGGCCGTTACGGCGGAGAAGAATTCGCCCTGGTGTTACCTGATACTTGTGCCGAGGAAGCCGGGCAGGTGGCTGAGCGGATCCGTGAGCAGGTGCAGTTGCAGCCTGTTCAATATGAAGGCCACAGCATTCCGTTTACTGTGAGCCTGGGGGTTTGTCAGTTCAACACGTCCTTCAAAAACCATATTGCCTGGGTAGAGCATGCGGATCGGGCCCTTTATCTGGCTAAAGATGGCGGCCGTAACCGCACCTGTATTCAAAGTTAGGCTGTCTTAGTGTCCCTGGCTGCTACCCCATTGATACGACGGCTACACAAGATTAGTTATTTTCAGTTGATTCTCTTCTGCATCTAACAAGGTCTGCTCAGCAACGGAGCAGTTTGTTACGTATCCCGTCCAGAGTCTGGATGAAATGCCGGGCTTGCTCGTCATTTAGATCGGCCAGCATCTCGTCACGTATCTGTTCTGCGACCTGTTGAATCTGCGCAAGATGCGGCGCAGCTGCCTCGGTAAGCCGAATCTGATAGGCCCGTCTATCCCTGGGGTCAGGCACCCGCTCAATAAGCCGGTTATCCGCTAACTGATCGAGCAGTCTTGCCATGGTCATTGGCTGAATCTCAAGGGCATCAGCCAGATCGACCTGTCTGACACCTTCAAAACGGGATACGTAAAACAGTGCTCTGGCCTGTGCCAGGGTCAGTGAACTGTTTTGCAGACGTTGCTGAAACAGTCTCCTCATCAGCCTGGAAACATCTGCGATAAGGAAGCCAAGATAGTTATGGGGAGATGACATAGTTGCATCTGCATATAATAAGCTTTGGCTATTATATGTTTTGGTTTTTAATTGTCCAGGTTGGCATTTCTGAATAAAAGCGCACAATGGTCAACATAACTTGACGCTGGGAAGGGCTTAGTATGTCTGTAATACAACCTGTTGTGTTTTTGTCACATGGTGGCGGGCCTTTGCCGCTGCTTGGCGATAAAAGTCATCTGGAAATGCTGGACGTCTTTGCCAGCCTGAAGGGGAGGCTGACAAAGCCTGCAGCCATTCTGTTGGTTAGTGCGCATTGGGAAGAGCCCCAATTTACATTAACAGCGACCGCGTCACCGGGATTGGTATTTGACTACTATGGTTTTCCACCTGAAACCTATCAGTACCGCTATCCTGTGCCCGGAGCACCTGATTTAGCCTTGAAAACTAAGGCGTTACTGCAGGAGCATGGCCTGGAAGCCCATCTTGAGTTGCATCGGGGAGTTGATCACGGTGTATTTGTACCCATGCTGTTGTTGTTTCCCGACGCCGATGTACCTGTGGTGCAACTTTCATTAAAAAGAGGTCTGGATGCAGCCGAGCATTTGCAGTTGGGACAGGCACTGCAGCGGCTCAGGCAACAGGGGATATTGTTAATGGGCTCTGGATATACGTTCCATAATTTGTCGGCAGTAATGGGTGTGAAAACCGCCAGTGTAGTGGAAAAGTGCCTGCAATTTCATGACTGGCTTGACATACAGATTACCGATCCGGGCTTAAGTCAGAGCCAACGGTTTGCTGCGCTAACACAGTGGCAACAGGCACCTAATGCCAGATTCTGCCACCCCCGTGAAGAACATCTGCTGCCTTTGCATTTTTGCTGTGCTGCGGCCGATGGGCAAGTGGCTGAAGCGCTGCATTTTAATATGATGGGGTTACCTGCGCGCTGTTACTTCTGGGCAGGCGCAGACTGAGTTTTCAGGCCATATTGCAGCAGTTGGCTGGCGGCCAATGACAGCAGACAATAGCCAACAAAGTAGTAAAAGCCATCGCCCAGCATTGACTGTGTGGCACTGCTGATATCAAAATCCAGGCGTAAGCCGAACATATTCAGGCTTTGCCGGGTTGTGGTTTCGGCATGATTGGTGGACAGCATGGCCAGAAAAATCGCCACTACAAACACATCGGCCATTGACCATTTGCCTATGGCAGCCACCCAGGTGGCCAGTCGTTTGCCTTTTTGCAGTTTGTGCCAATACCAGGCCAGGCCTACCAGTGTGGTTTTCAGCAGTGGTACCAGTACCGAGAACACAAATATCAGTGCGGCGACCAGTAACCTCTGGTCCCGCCAAAGTTCTTCTACTGTCTGCATAATAGATAATTCTTTGTCTACCAGGGAGGCCCCTAACCGGCCCTGACCAAACCAGGCATTCATCTCGGTTTTTAAGGCAAACATGGGTAGCAGAATGCCAGGAAAGAACAGCCCCAGCGCCAGCAAATTCAAACCCAGACCTAAGTGTCTTAACACCGTTTCGCGCTCCTGAAGTTAAGCCCGTTGTCCGGCCAGATCTCTGACCCGATGACGTATCAGATAAAGCAGCACCAGGCTGGGTACTACCATCAGCGCAGTCAGCAGGAAAAATAGCTGCCAGTTACCGCCCAGGTTGTCTACTATCAGGCCGCTGTAGGCGCCCAGCGTAGTACGCCCGAAGGTACCTATGCTGGCCAGCAAGGCATATTGGCTGGCGGTAAATGCCCGGTTACACAGCACTGAGATAAAGGCCATAAAGGCTACCGTGCCCCAGGCTGCTGTAAAACCGTCTACTACAATGGTGATAAATAATAAGGTTTTGTCCGGGCCCACCGATGCCATCAGGGCAAACAGCAGGTTACTGGCGGCCATGGCAATGCCACCCACAAACAGGCCTTTTATAATGCCGATACGCAGGTTAATCAGGCTTCCCGTTACCGATGCCACTATAGTAACTGCCCAGGTCAACAGCTTGGAATAGGCCGCGATATCTGAATTGCTGAAGCCCACTTCCTTGTAAAACACAATACTCATGCGACCCAGTATCGCCTCACCCATTTTAAACAGCATTACAAACAGAATCAGTGCCAGTGCCAAGCGCACCCCGTTGCGATTGAAAAAGTCCCGAAGGGGCTCGCCCATGGAAACCAGTACCCAGGCCATGGCCCGTTGGGCATGACCGCTATGCTGCATTGCTACAGAATGCGGTGTTTTCAGCATCCGGCTGGTGGCGCTGATGGCATATACCAGCAGTAAAATGACCAGCAGGCTGAATACGCCATTCTGATAGCTAAACCAGCTCGGGCCGAAGACCCCGGTGAAGCATAAAACAACGGCCAGACCAATGGCCATCAACACCAGTAAGGCCTGATGCCCTTTAGCCGAAACCGCGGCCAGGTAGCGGGACTGTGCTTCCTGATAGGCTTGTTCGCGAATAGAGTGTGGCTCTTTGGCCACACCGATAGCCAGCGTCAGTAACAGCATGATCGCGCCCAGCAGCAGATAAACATCGGGCCACTGCCAGCCGGGTAAGTCGGCAATAAAAAACGGGATAGCGCCAAGTAAGGCATAACCTGTCCACCAACCCGAGGTGGACATGGCGGCTGCGCTGGATTGCTGTTCATTATGCTGCGGATCGATACTGTCGATACGATAGGCATCAATAGCAATATCCTGAGTTGCCGAACATAAAGCGATCATCAGTGCTGCGAGTCCGGCCAGAGTCAGGTTGGCGTTCGGGTCAATTTGTGACAACAGCAGGCAACACAAGGCGATCAGTAGTTGCATACTCAGGATCCAGCCCCGCCGTTGTCCTAAGCGGCGACAGAGCAGCGGTACTTTTATCCTGTCCAGCATCGGCGACCAAAGAAAATTTACCGAGTACACGGCAAAAACCGCGGTGAAATAACCTATGGCCGAGCGGGTCAGCCCGGCGTCTTTCAACCAGGCCGATAACACCGAGCCAATCATCACCCAGGGAAAACCGCTGGCAATGCCAAATAGAAAAATACTTAGCATGGTGCGGTTGCCGAACTGACGGAAGTGCGAAATCAATGACTGCAAGGAGGTGATCTTGTTGCTTTTATTGTCAGGCTATTGGGCCATGACTGGCGCTTTGGGTCAAGGTTGGAGGGGGAGTTGTCAGTACTCAGTCGTCAGATGGCTGAATTAAGTGGTCAGTAATCAGTAGTCAGTTGGCAGAGCAGGGGCGACCTGAACTGCCAACTGTAAAGTACCTACAGATTTTGAAGCTATTGTTGTTGGGCTTAAGCCCAACCCACAGTGGGTCGAAATTAATTTCGACAGCAAAGTCCAGATAAACACAAAGAGTCAGAATTGATTCCGACAGCAAAACCCAGTCCAAGCACCGTGGGTCGGACTTGAGTCCGACGGGATGTAAGCCGTCAGAACTGAGTGGTCAGTAATCAGTCGGCAGTTAGCTGAAATCCGTTGACAGAACGCTAGGGCGAGTCAGACTGAACTGCCAACTGCCAACTGCCAACTGCCAACTGCCAACTGCCAACTGCCAACTGCCAACTGCCAACTGCCAACTGCCAACTGCCAACTGCCAACTGCCAACTGCCAACTGCCAACTGCCAACTGCCAACTGCCAGTTCAGGGACGTACCCCGACGCAATCCAGTGGATACTGGCCATCCCCTTCCAGATAATCCAGACAAGTCTGCAATTCGCTACGTAGAAATGGATCTTCCAGTAGTTTTTGCTCTGACCAGAAATGTAACTGATGCAATAAGTGCCAAAAAACCCGTTCTTTAGCACTGAAAGGTTGGTTGTTGCGATCTTGCACCTGATGCCATTCCTCCATGGTGTCCCAGAAGTAAAGATCCACTTCCCGGTAGGGAATACGTCTGTCCCAAAAGGCCCTCACAAAGAAGGCCAACTGCTTTGCCTTACGATTGATAAAACCCTGTACTGTCACTGGTATCACCCGGAGTTGCTTTAAACCCCAGTATAGTTGGGATTTACAGAATCGCTTGGAACGATTGATTTGACTTCGCAACCAGTATTGAAAGCGATCTCGCTGTGATGCTGAAGCGCCAAGAAAAGCCCGCAGCAACAATACCTTCAACCACTCGGTGTTCTCTGTGCCTCTGTGGTTTTTTTATACTTCTGCGCAGACAGATGGTCACCACAGAGGCACAGAGAGCACGGAGGTTTCACAGAAGTTTCAGGGCTTGCGCTTGGCGAACTTGGCGGCGCTGCGCGGGAGTTTTCGTTTTTTCGTGGTGATAAACACAAAGCGGCTAACAAGCACTGATGTAAGCAAAGACAGGGTCGTACAGACTATGTCCATTAGCGTTAAGGTGTCACCACCCCATTTGGGTTAACCAACCCTGTATTTCCTTGGCCAGGTAAGCGCTTTGATTGGTTGATAAAGGCTGACCAACGATTTCTCTCTGGCGATAGTGCAGTTTCAGGGCTTTTTGCGCTGCCACCATTCGCTGCTTGCGGCTTTGCCGGGTCCACTCATTGTCCCATTGATTGTAAATATCCAGCAATGGGCTGGGTAACTTGCCCACATACTGGCTGAGCTGATGGTTCCATTGGCTGTCAGGCCAGAATGGTGCGATGCTGATTAAAGCATCCGGCGGACCCAGCTTGTCTTCAGCATACAGTTTCGTTAGCCAGGCGGCGCTGGTGCCCTGGCTGATAACCAGGAAAAAACCAGGATATTGTTGGGCGACGGGCACTACCGCCGTCATCTGCTGACGTAGCGCCAGTTCCTGATTATCAAAGCTGCCTTGACTGATAGCTGATTGATACTGATTGGGCTTGACTGGCGTTGATTGCTGGCCTTGCTCAGTGGCAGGCGGTGCGGTTTGCTCTGCATCAGTATCGGTTTGAGATTCGGGATTGGACTCTGTTGATGGCGAGGCGACAGGTGATGCCGGCTGTGCGCCAAACAGCTCAGTGTCAGGAGCACTCATTAATACGGTAACCCAACCGGTATCATTTAAAAAGCCGGTTAAGGGTGCCAGTGACTGCGACCCCATATGCCCCAGACTAAAGTCATTGACCAGAATGGCCACCCCACGGGTATTGACCGTGGTGCTGTCCTGTATCACCACGGTAAAGTCTTTTTCACCGGCCAGCAGGGTCTGATACTGGTGTGGCGCCAATGCCTGCTGGATATCCTCGCTGCGCATAGCCTGGGGATCCAGTTGCTGGGCCAATATGGCCGGGGAAAGCAAGAGCAGGGCAAAAAATAACTTCATGGCATATCCATCTGAGGCTCAGCCTCTTTATCGGAGCCTCGGCGGCAAACTTTAAAATGGACAGGGGCTGACAAAGCGCAGTGTCTGGCCGCTTTGCGGGTGGCTAATCTGTAGCTCAGCGGCATGCAGCTGTAAACGTTCTGCCATCCGCAAGGCCTGGCCTTTGGCATATAGCCTGTCGCCCAGAATAGGGTGGCCGAGACTGAGCATATGCACACGTAACTGATGTGAACGGCCTGTTACCGGCTCCAGGCGTATAAGACTGTGATCGGCCTGGGCCTGCAGTAACGACCAGCGGGTCAATGCATGCTTGCCACGGACAAAATCCACCATTTGCCTGGGGCGGTTAGGCCAGTCACAAATCAGCGGCAGATCAATTTCCCCTGACTCCGCGCCCGGAACGCCGTAAACCCTGGTCAGGTAGGCCTTTTGGGTTTGGCGACGTTCAAATTGCAGGGAAATATGCTTGTGGCTATGTGCATTTAACGCAAACAACATAATGCCGGAAGTGGCCATATCCAGCCGATGTACCACAGTGGCAGTGGGGAACACCCGCTGCACACGCAATTGCAGGCTGTCTTTATGCTCGGCCGCCTTGCCAGGCACGGAAAGCAACCCGCTGGGCTTGTCCAGCGCCAGCAGGTCATCGTCCCGGTACAAAATGTTCAGGTAGGGACTTAAGGGGGGCGAATAATCCAGTAACGCCATCAGTGGCTGTTCACCACCAAGCGGATGGCTTCGAGGCGTATTTCCGCCTGCCCCATGGCTTGCTTCAGCGCTGCTATTTGTTCGCTGATATGGACCAGTTCTTCTTCACGCACAGAAGGATTGAGTGCCTTAAGGGTTTGCAGGCGATTGAGCTCATCGCCAAGCAGTCCTTGCATGGATTCAGTGGCCTGCTGGTTAATCGCGATGGCCTGTTTTGCCGCTTGAGCACCGGCCTGTTCCACGGCTGTGGCAATCTGTGCTTTGAGGGCGTCAACCAGTTGTCGGCCCATTTTACCCTTCAGGCGTTCCAGATTCACAAACTGCTGGTCGCACAATTTACCCGTGGCATCCACACACACGCGGATAGGCGTAGGGGGCAAATAGCGATGCAACTGCAGGGCGCGTGGCGCGCTGGCGCTGAGCACGAACAAACATTCCACCCAGTAGCTGCCGTTTGGCAGGGCTTTGTCCTGACATAAGGCAACACTGCTCATACCTATGGTATCGGTCAGAATCATATCCAGGGCGTGTTGTACCATAGGATGATCGGCGCTGATAAAACGCACATCTTCACGGGCCAGGGCAATACCTCGCTCGTAGGTGATGGTCATACCTTCTTCATCCAGGCCGGGTAACTGGCTGATCATGGACTCGCCAGGCCGCAGGATATAGCAATAGTCGTCCATTTCTTCCTGGGCAATACCAATGGCATCAAATAAGCGGGTCAGAAAGCTTTCCAATTGCGGGCTGTCATCCAAATCGGCAATGGCTTGCACCAGTGACTCAACCCGGCCACGGCCTGAGGAGTTCAGCTCCAGTAATTTATCACGGCCCTGCTCAAGCTTTTGCTTGAGTTGCTGGTGCAGGCTTAATGTGGTGCTGAGCAGATTATCGACGTCATCTTCTTGCTGAGCATGCAGGCAGCCAAGCAGTTGGTCTTTAAGCTGCTCGAATACCGCTGTACCAGTAGGGCAGGTATGTTCAAAGGCATTCAGCCCCTGGTGATACCAGTTCATCAGTAATTGCTGAGCACTGCCGCTGAAATAAGGGACATGAATATGGATATCGCGTTTCTGGCCGATACGATCCAGGCGGCCAATACGCTGTTCCAGCAAATCCGGCACCAATGGCAAATCAAATAGCACCAGCTGGTTGGCGAACTGGAAGTTACGTCCTTCACTGCCTATTTCACTGCAGATCAGCACCTGAGCGCCTTCCTCAGACTGGGCAAAATAATTAGCCACCCGGTCACGTTCAACAATACTCAAGCCTTCATGGAAAACACCGGCACGGATCCCGGCTTTAACGCGCAGTGCTTCGGCCAGTTGCATGGCAGTACCTGCACTGGCGCAGATGGTCAGCACTTTCTCGCCTTTAAGGTTTTGCAGCAGTTCAATAAACCAGTTAACCCTAGGGTCCAGTTCGGTCCAGGTGCCTTGCAGTAATGGGTGGCGTTCCGGTGTCAGACGAAACTCCAGTTTCAGTTCAGCGTCGTCGAACAACTGTTGATAGCGCTGTGGTAATGGCAATGCGTGGGGCAGCAACTGGCGCTTGGGGAAACCCTGAATACCGGCGCGACTGTTTCTGAATAACAGGCGACCAGTACCATGGCGGTCAATTAAATGGGCCAATAGCTTTTGTTTTTGTTGTTCTGTGGCGCTATTGATATTCGTCAGGCTCGCTTTCTCTTCCGGTGCAAATGCTGCGATGGCCTGAATCTGAGCATCGCTCAGTTGTTGTCCTTCCACCAGTGGGGCAATGGCATCGGCCAGCGCCGCATATTGCTGTTCTTCAGCCAGAAAGCTTTGATAATCGTGGAATCTGGCCGGGTCGAGCAAACGCAAGCGGGCAAAGTGGCTTTCATGGCCAAGCTGGTCTGGGGTGGCGGTCAGTAACAGTACCCCTTTTGTCTGAGCGGCCAGCGCTTCAATCACCCGATATTCTTCTGAGGCCTGCTGCTCCGACCATTGCAAATGGTGGGCTTCGTCGACTACTAACAGATCCCAGGGGGCCTCAACGGCCAGCTCGTGGTATTGCGGATGGCGGGTCAGAAAATCCAGGCTGCACAATACCAATTGTTCTGATTCAAACGGATTACCGCCTTCTTCGGCCAGGGACTGACAACGCTCCTCATCAAAAATGGCAAAGGCCAGATTTACCCGACGCAGCATTTCTACCAGCCATTGGTGCACCAGGCTCGACGGCACCACAATCAATACCCTTGCAGCGCGACCCGTCAGCATTTGCTGATGAATAATCAATGCCGCTTCAATGGTTTTGCCCAGGCCTACTTCATCGGCCAGTAATACTCTTGGGGCAAAGCGGCCAGCTACGGACTGAGCGATATGCAACTGATGGGGGATCAGGTCTACCCTTGCGCCGGTCATACCCAGCAGTGGCGAGGTTTGATGCTGATGCTGGTGGTTAAGGCAGGCCAGACGCAAATCGAACCAGCGTGGATCGTTAAAATTGCCGCTGTACAGGCGCTGGTCAGGTTTGTCCAACTGGTAGTGGTGGTCAATAAAGGTTTCTTTCAGTTCCACCAACTGACCGCTGTCCAGTCGCTTGCCTGTATAGGTGAGCTGACCATTTTGTTCTGTAACCTCTTCTACCTGCAATTGCCAGCCTTCATGACTTTTGACCTTGTCGCCCTGAACAAATTCGATACGGGTCAATGGTGCGTTATCCCTGGTGTAAGTGCGGCTTTCCCCGGTGGCGGGAAACAGCATCGTCAGGGTACGGCCCTGGGCATCAACGACTGTACCCAGTCCCAATTCGGTTTCGGTATTACTGATCCAGCGTTGACCTAAGGCAAATGACATGAAGGCTCCTGATGACAAAAATTGCGGCGCGGGATCTTATGTGAGAATCCCCTCTGGGGCAATTCGCGTTGGCCATGGATTTTATGCAAATACGATGTTGCTGTGCAATTTGTGAGCAAACAATCCCGCTGCAGCCGCCCTTGTCTAAAAATAGGTGATTCACCGGGAAAAGTGTTCTATTGTGAGGTTGTCAGGCCAGTGAACTCAATTGCTGGTCTGCACGGGGAATGCGCGGTCCATGGCTGGCATCCAGCGGCTATGGGCTAAAACCACACCCTGCCAGTCAGCGGATGGCCCAGGGTGGGAATAACCAGCCGGAGATGCGAATGGTAAGAACCAAACCTGCCAACAGCAAAATTTACGTCCTCGATACCAATATTCTTCTTCACGAACCTTTTGCCTTCCTGTCCTTCAAAGAACACGACGTAGTAGTACCTATGACGGTGCTGGAGGAACTGGATTACATAAAAGACAGTAAAAAAGATGTGTCCCGTGATGCGCGTATTTCTATCCGCGCCATGGAAGATGTGTTGCACGAGGCGACTCCCGATCAATTGACCGCCGGTGTGTCTCTGAAAGGTCTGGGCTCTGGCGAAGCCGCACCTACTGGGCGCCTGTCCATTTTCGCTGATGTGGGAATGCCCAAATCCCAGCAGGTATTTACCAGCAACGAAAACGACAACCGCATCATTAATGCGGCACTGCATATTCAGCAACGCGCTACTCCTCGTCAGGTGGTATTGGTTACCAAAGACATCAATATGCGCCTGAAAGCCAAAGGTGCCGGCCTGGCCCATGTGGAAGACTATCGTACCGACCAGTTGGTCAGTGATATTAAGTATCTGAGCAAGGGCTATCACAAGTTTGAAGGCGACTTCTGGGATAAGGTTAAATCAGTGGAAAGTCGTTCAGAAGGGCGTGAAACCCTGCATGTGGTTGAACGCAAAGTCTTTCCGGAAGCTTATATCAATGAATTTTTGATCGACGACAGTAAATCTTTTGCCGGTATTGTGGAAAATGTATCGGAATCCAAACTGGAAATTCTGGATCTCGGCTACGAGCGACTGATGTCGCGCAAGGCATGGGGTATTCACCCAAAGAATATTGGGCAGGCTATGGCCTTACACGCCTTGCTGGACCCGCATATCGACCTGATTATTCTGACCGGCCCGGCTGGCTGCGGTAAGACCTTACTGGCCCTGGCTGCAGCGCTGGAGATGGTGGTTGAGCGTAAGATGTACGATAAAATTATCGTTACCCGTAATACGCCGGAAATTGCTGAATCCATCGGTTTTCTGCCGGGGACCGAAGAGGAGAAAATGGCGCCCTGGCTGGCCGCCATTACCGATTCACTGGAAGTGCTGCATAAACATGACGAAAACGTCAAAGGCTCTATGAGTTACATTATGGAAAAAGCCAATATCCAGTTTAAATCGGTCAACTTTATGCGTGGACGCAGCATTCAGAATTCCATTGTGATTCTGGATGAAAGCCAGAACTTAACCGCGTCACAGCTAAAAACCATCATCACCCGTTGTGGTGAAGGAACCAAGCTGATTTGTAGTGGTAACCTGGCGCAAATCGATTCTAACTATCTGTCGCCGGTGACCTCGGGTTTGACATATTTAGTGGAAAAATTTAAGAATTTCGCCGGGAGCGCTACTATTAATCTCGACGGTGTGGTTCGTAGCCGTCTGGCCGAATTTGCTGAAGAGCATCTGTAACAAAGGTAAGCAGTTTGAGCCCTTATCGGGATAACCAAAAACAAAAAGTGCTGGTCGTGGACGACCAGCCAATAAATCTGAAAATCCTTGGTCAGGCGCTGGCCGGGGACTATCAGGTTTTAGTGGCGTCCAATGCCGAGCAGGCTCTGCAAATAGCGATTCTGCAGCAACCCGACCTGATCTTACTGGATATTATTATGCAGGGTATGGACGGCTATCAAACCTGCCGGGCGTTAAAGCAGGACTCGCGTACAGTCAATATTCCGGTAATTTTTTCTACCTCGATGGATTCCGAGGCAGATGAAGTCAAAGGTCTGGAAGCAGGCGCGGCTGACTATATCACCAAACCCTATAATCTGGCCCTGGTGAAAGCCAGGGTCAGAAACCAGATGCAGTTAAAGAAAAAAACCGACTTACTGGAAAAGCTTGTTAGTCTGGACGGGCTGACCGAGATTCCAAACCGGCGTAATTTTGAGCAACATTTTGAGGTGGAATGGCGCCGGGCGCAGCGCTCCGGTTTGCCCTTAAGTCTGTGCATGATTGATATAGACTCTTTTAAACAGTACAACGACAACTATGGCCATGGCGCCGGTGACATTTGTTTGCAACGTGTGGCACAGACTCTGGCCAGTACGGCCAAACGCTCAGGCGATCTGGTGGCCCGTTACGGTGGAGAAGAGTTTGTTGTGCTGCTACCAGACACTGAGCTGGAAGAAGCCAGCGTGGTGAGTGAGCGTTTACGCCAGGCAATAGAAAGCCAGGCCATTGAGCATAAATATTCCAGTTGTGCGCAAGTCGTTACGATCAGTGCCGGATTGGCCAGTTGTCAGGTACAGATAGGGATGGAGCGTTCGCAATTAATGGAAGAGGCCGATAAGTTTCTGTATGAAGCCAAACAGCAGGGGCGAAACAGAGTGAGCAGTGGCATCTATTCGCCTGATGTCGCCTGAGGAATGCCTGTAACCTTTTCATAGGTAAACATATTGCCGGCAATGGCAGCCAGGCTGGTGGGTGAGGCTTCACCCACCTGATAAGGTGCCGGTCCAGTCGGTTCAACCAACAGATAATCGCTTCCTTCAATAGTAACAGTGGCATCTTTTTCCCGGTGCGACAGTTTTACTCCCATCAGTGCGTGCCCAGGTAGATAAAGAATAACCATACTCATATTGGGTAGCATCGAACGAAGTAGTGAAACTGCCAATGTTGTTTTGCTGTCACAGTCACCATGGTTATTGATCAGGACTGACGCTGGAGGCAAGAATCCCGAGCCATTCGAGGTTAGGCGGCTTTCCAGGGTATCGTAGGGAATGGCCTGGATCCAACTCAATAGAATGTTCACATAAGCGCGGGGCTGACTGTCGTCCATCAGCTTGGCATAGATGGCGTTAGCGGCCGGCAGCAGGGTGACAATACTTTCATTGGCATAGCGAATATGATCCGGTTTAACTCCTTGCTGCCCGAGGTAATCTGCATAGCGGGCATAATAGTTACTGGCCAGGTAATCATCAAAGGCCTGACGTTCAAGATTAAATAGTCTTGACTGCCATTCGCTAATCAACTCCGGATTGCTTGCCCGCACCTGGTATTGCAACTCCTGGCCGACTTTGCGAATGGCTATTCGCGCTTGTTTAGGGTCTATGTCTCTGGCCGCTTTTTGCATGGCAAGCATTACTGAGCGCTGCGCGATATGGGGCTGATAGCTTTTCAGCTTCTGAAATTGCTGATGGATAACCTGCTTGTCCAACTCGAAAGATAATGACTGTTCTTGATTCTGAAAGTCTGTCCAACGATAGCTTAGCTGTATTTTGTCTGCATTGTCCTGCCGTTGAAAATCCAATTGCTCAGCCCGGGCGGGCATCGCAAGCCACAGCAAACATGCAACACTGGTTGTCAGAACATTTTTACTTATCAACGCCATATACTTGCCAATACAGAGGCCGTTCAGTTTGTACGATTAATTGTTCAAATAAAATTCAGTATAACGACAAAAGGGCGCCATGGCGCCCTTTGCTCAATCATATGAATTAGAAAGACTGGCTAAATTCCACGCCCCACATTCTCGGCAGGCCAGGACTGAGGTTGGCTGAGCCGGTATTTTCCCCTTGTCCGCCAAAACCAGATAACAGGTATTCCTCATCGGCCAGGTTGCGTACAAACAATGACAGTTGCCAGTCATCGTCACTGCGATAGCTGACCCGGGCATTGATAAGATCGTATCCTTCCACCCGATTTTCCGAGGTCAGCCCCGGCACCTTACCCGGATCTACCGGCAACAAACGCACGGAGTTTATGTCGCTGGCGGTAGCGCGTTCGTCCACCGAGGTAATATCCATATGCAGCATCCATTCGCCATTGTCAGCAGGAATAAAGTAGTCTGCACCTAAATACCAGCGATTTTTCGGGACCCCGGCCAGCGGGCTGCCGGTTAGATCATCAGCGGCGGTTTCCCCTACAAACAGCGAATACTTAGTGTATTCGCTGTCCAGATAGGCATAGTTAAAGTTAAGCACCAGATTATCAGTGGCGGCCCACTCCGACTCTACTTCAAAACCTTTACCTGCCGCGTCAACGTTTCGCACGTTATACACCGGTATATTGCCGGTTGAACCGGTCAGACGCAGGATCTGCAAGTTGGTGTAGTCGTAGTCATACGCAGACAAGTTCAGCTTCAGGCGATTGTCGAACAAAGTGGATTTCATCCCCACTTCAATATTATCCACTTCTTCCTGGTCAAACGGCGGGGCAGCACCAAGACTGTTAAAACCGCCAGCCTTAAAGCCGCTGGCGGCGGTGATATAGGTCATCAGATTGTCTGTCCACTGGTAATCCAGCACTACCCTGGGGGTTAGTTTGGTCCAGCTGTTAGTCTGTTCAAATGGCTGGTAATTGCCATCGGCGTCCAGTATCGCTTCACCATTGGCGTCGCGCAGGAAATACTCCGTGCCAAACGCCAGCCCGAATGGCATGGCTGGCACACCAGGCAAGGGGATGGTGACTTCATTCTGATAGCGGGACAGAATGCCGAAGTCCTTTCTGTCCTTGGTGTAACGTAATCCAACCGTCAGATCCAGCTTATCGGTCACCGGGTAAGTCACGTCAAAGAAGGCCGCATAGGAAGTGTAATCACCAAAGTTTTCGGTGGTTTCCGTCCAGGGTTTACCCAGATTGTCGCGGGCGATTCGCCACGCCAGTTCTTCGCTGGATACGCCGGAAAGTTGAGAAAGATAAGCCAACTCGTTGGGCAGTAAGCTTTGCAGGAAACCTGACAGACCTGTACCTACCGGCATATCCATAATGCCTGGCACGCCCAGTTGCACAGCGCCTGTTGGTGGCAGGCCAAGGGCCTTGAGCTGTTCATTAATGGCAAAGCTGTCCAGCGATTCCATCATAAACTCCGCATCGGTGATCTGATGAATATCTTCATTGGCGTAAGTGGCCCCTACAGTCCATTTCATGCCGCCTTCGGTGATGCCGGTCAGGCGTATCTCCTGGCTGAAGTAGGTTTGGTCTTCCCTGTTGTTGGAGGCAAAGAATCCGCGGGTTTCGGCACTGCCATCGTCATCGGTGTGGTTTTCGGTATTGAAGCGTCTGTAGGCTGTAATGGAAGTTAGGGTACCCACTTCCAATTCCTTATTGATTTCCAGCGAGGTGCCAAACAGGTTGCGGCTTTCCACCGATTGCATATCGGTTTCGTAGGTACCAAATGGATTCAGACCGCCATCAGCCTGTTGCTTGTAATAGCTGCTATTGGCTGAATAGACCGGCCTGGCATCGCTGTCCAGTTCGTCAAAATCCGCGCGCCAGATAACCTCCAGGCTGTCACTGGGAAGCCAGCGCAGGGCTGCCCGGCCTGATAGTACATTCTCAGCGCCTAACTTAACCTTTCTGGCTTCCCCTTCGCCGTTATTCACCCGTGGGTCGGGATACTGGATAGCATCCACATAGCCGTCGCGATCGCTCAGATTCATGCTGCCGCGAAAATACAATTCGTCGCTCAGGGGCAGGTTATATACGCCTTCAAACTGTTTCTTATCATGGCTGCCCAGCGTCAGTCGGTAATTACCCTCGGTAATATCTATGGGTTTCTTATTAATGATGCGCACAGCGCCAGCGGCGGTATTACGGCCAAACAGGGTGCCTTGTGGGCCTTTTAACACCTCCACCCGCTCAACGTCGTTGAAATTCATCAGCGCCGAACCACTTCGACCGGCATACACATCATCCACATAAATACCCACGGCCGGATCGGCACCAATGCCAAAGTCATTGGTTTTAATCCCGCGTATATCAAACTTGGGCTGAGTTGGTGAAGTAACGTTAGTTTCAAAACCCGGTGTCAGGTTACCCAGATCGTTTATGTTGTTTGCGCCGATTTTGCGCAGGTTCTGTGCTGAGAATGCACTGATCGCAATAGGCACCTGCTGGATGTTTTCTACCCGCTTCTGCGCGGTTACCTCCAACACTTCGATGCCGATGGTTTCTTTATCTGTGTTGTCTTCCTGTGCGTATACCGCAGTGCAGGTGAGAATGCTGGCAACGGCACTGGCAATCAGTGTCGGGCGCTGGGTCAGATGCTTCATTGTGTACCCCAAATCATTGCTGCTGATGTTTATTGTCGGGCTTGCACCCGTTTTTATAGACAGCGCGAGAATAGCAATTCTTCACTACTGTCGAATGACATATCTGGCCCAACCAGTTTAAGGACGGATGTAAACAGATACCAGATCAAAGTTAAAAAAATGTTTTAATTGGTACTATAGTTCCACTAATATGCATGTCACAACTAAAATATGAGAATTCTTCATGCCGCATTTTGTCTGCCGTTTTTTGTTGCCAGCAGTGTTTTTTACCAGCCTTTGTGCCTGGGCCGACCCCTCGGCAGTTTATGCAACTTGCGCCGCCTGCCATGGCGAAAAGGGACAAGGCAACACACAGATGCAGGGCCCGGTATTGGCTGGCTTGTCAGCCGACTACCTGACCCGGCAATTGCTTCACTTTCAAAACGGTAGCCGGGGGCAGCATGCCGATGACGTTCAGGGCCAGCAAATGGCCGCCATGGCGAAATCCTTATTGCCGCAAGACTCAGACATTCAGGCCTTGGCAGCCTATATAGAGAAAATGCCGGTACCAAATGAACACCGCCTGTTACCCGGCGATCTGAAAACCGGTAACGCCTATTACCAGAATAACTGCGGCGCTTGTCATGGTGGTCAGGGGCAGGGTAATCCTGCTCTTAAAGCACCGCGTCTGGCCGCACAGGACATGGATTATCTGCGCCGCCAGTTTATGCACTTTAAACAAGGCCTGCGTGGTAATGCAGATGCCGACAAAGCGGGCAGACAGATGGCGATGATGGCCAAAGTACTGCCGGATGACAAAATTGAAGATGTGCTGGCGTTTATTAGTTCTCTATGAATAAGTTTCTAATTCTATTGATGTTGATGACCTGCCATGTGTTGGCTGGGCAAGATATTGAGCTGACGGAGCAATGCCCCCCCAGTTTCGAGTTGCGGGCTGGCAAGTGTTACCTGGTGAATCGTTATCAGTTCTTCGATTCATTACAAAACCGCGGAGTGGGGGGCACCCAGACAGGGTTGCCAGCCTTTCGTGATGGCTTCAGTCCGGCGCAGATTGATTTAGGCCGTTACCTGTTTTTTGATCCCTTGTTGTCCAAAGATGGCTCGCTGTCCTGTGCCAGTTGTCATCAGCCGGAGCTGGGCTTTGCCGATGGTCGTCCCCGCAGTATTGGTATTGATGGGCAGGTGGCCAAACGGGCGGCACCCAGCCTGTGGAATGTGGGTTTTCTGCAGAAGCTGTTTTGGGATGCGCGGGCAGACAGTCTTGAAGCGCAGGCGGTAGGGCCGCTATTCGCAGCAGATGAAATGGCCAATACACCACAGCAATTAATGGCAGATTTAACCGCCAATTCAGACTACCAAAGATTATTTGGGCAGGCCTATGCTGACACTTCGCAACCCCTGAGCCTGGAAAATCTGTTGCATGCGCTGGCGGCATTTCAGAGTTCGCTGATTTCATTAAACAGCCGTTATGACCGATATGCACTGGGCCATCATCAGGCTTTAAATGAACAAGAGATTGCTGGCATGAATGTCTACCGGTCGTTTGTTGCGCGCTGTTCTGAATGCCATACCCCACCGCTTTTTACCAATCAACAGATTGCCGTGATCGGCACGCCGGAACCCCAGGGGCTGGCATTGGATATTGGTGCTGAAGCGACCTTTAATGCCCCCAAACTTAAGGGCGGTTTTAAGGTGCCCAGCCTGCGCAATATCGTGAAAACCGCGCCCTATATGCATTCCGGTGTTTTTGCGTCTTTACGCGATGCCGTAGCGTTTTATAGCAAAGGTCGCGGCCATGCTGTACCACCCGGCGTGGAAATGCAGATTCATTGGCATATTTGGGAGCCGAAACTCAGCGACCAGGAAATTGACGACATTGTCACTTTCCTGGGCACCCTGACCGATGAAAGCCTGATGCCAAACATTCCAGAAAAATTGCCGTCTGGACTTAACCCCAGGACAGCTTTTCAACCAACACGCAACCAACAAGCGGAGTATACCGATGAATAAGGGCAACCTTTTTGCCGTGGTGTTAATTGTCGCGGCATTTTTTGCTGGTCGACACTGGTTCGCCGACACCCCAGCGCAAATGACCGATAGTCGCAGCGGCCCTGGCTACAGCGGCGGCAGTGGCAATGACAATAAGCCCAGCGGGCGAACCGGGCTGGTCAGGGCAATACATACCTCGGCGCAAAACGGCACTGTGCATGAGGTACGCGAAGGCCAGTTGATTATGGACAAGGTAAAAATCGCCGAACCCGGGGATACCATTCTGGTGTATCCGGGCAACTATTCTGAGACGGTGTATATCGATAAAGACAATATCCGTCTGACAGGTGTGATTGAGGAAGGGCGGCGGGCTACATTAGACGGTAAAGGCCATCTGAATGATGCGGTGCTGTATTCGGGCAACGATATTGTGGTGGAAAACCTGCTGATCACTAAATACAAAGGCAACGCCATTATGGGGCAGGCCGGCAACAACTTTGAGATCCGCAACAATATTATTGTGGATACCGGCGTCTACGGTATTTTCCCGCAACTGGGTAAAAACGGCATTGTGACCCACAACGTGATTTCCGGTATTGAGGATGCCGCCATCTATGTGGGCATGAGCGATAACATTCACGTGGCGCATAACCAGGTGTTTGAGAGTGTGGCCGGTATTGAGATAGAAAACAGCCGTCACGCCATAGTGGAAAACAACTATGTCACCAATAACACCGGCGGTATTCTGGCCTTTATCACGCCCGGCCTGCCAGTGAAAACTACCTATGACGTGATTATCCGCAACAACTTTATTGTGGGTAACAACCATAAAAACTTTGGTGCGCCTGGCAGTACGGTGGCAGGCATTCCACCGGGTACTGGTATTCTGATTATGGCGGCCGATGAAGTGGTGGTGGAAGGCAATATTATCAGCGACAATAAAACCGCCGGTATTATTATTACCGACCACAATAATGCGCCTAATACCACTATCGACCCGGAATCCGATCCGGCCCCGGATAAAGTGGCGATTCTGGACAACCTGATGCACAACAACGGCTACGACACCATCGACGAAGCCAAAGCACTGATGCTAACCGAATTTAAAACCGGTAACCCGGATATCGTGCGGGTGGGGGTCAGTCGTGACAGTTGCATAATTAATCGCCACCAATATGTCACTGTCGGGGTGGATAAGTGGGCGGAATGTGGCTTTACCCATACGGGTGACATTCTGACTTACCTGCTGGATG
The DNA here is from genome assembly GCF_039522935.1 of Bowmanella denitrificans. Lineage (NCBI taxonomy): Bacteria > Pseudomonadati > Pseudomonadota > Gammaproteobacteria > Alteromonadales > Alteromonadaceae > Bowmanella > Bowmanella denitrificans. The sequence continues at coordinate 197,688 of NZ_BAAAEI010000002.1, forward strand.
AACCGGTCGCGCCACGTGAAATTGACCCCAGCGAAGTGGGCAAGGTGGCCTATCTTGGTATCTGTGCTGGTTGCCATACCTACACCGGGCGTATGATCGGCCCACCCGTGCAAGTGATTCAGGCCCTGTATATGGATAACCCACAAGGGCTGGCCGACTATATTGCCAAGCCGGTGAAAAAACGTGATGACTACCCCGAAATGCCGCCCCAGGATTATCTGGATGCAACCACACGTCTGGCGGTGGCGGAATATATGCTGAGTGTCACGAAGTAAGTTTGCCGTTTGGAGTTGGCAGATCCAAGTAGTCAGTAAATCAGTTGTCAGTTGGCAGAGCAGGGGCGACCTGAACTGCCAACTGTAAAGTAACCACAGATTTTGAAGCCATTGTTGTTGGGCTTAAGCCCAACCCACAGTGGGTCGAAATTAATTTCGACAGCAAAGTCCAGATAAACACAACGAATCAGAATTGATTCCGACCGCAAAATCCAGTCTAAACACCGTGGGTCGGACTTAAGTCCGACGGGGGGAAGTCGTTGGATCAAAGTGGTCAGTAATCAGTCGGCAGTTAGCTGAAATCCGTTGACAGAGCATGAGCGCGAGTCAGACTGAACTGCCAACTGCCAACTGCCAACTGCCAACTGCCAACTGCCAACTGCCAACTGCCAACTGCCAACTGCCAACTGCCAACTGCCAACTGCCAACTGCCAACTGCCAACTGCCAACTGCCAACTGCCAACTGCTAGCTGCCCACTTTAGAATAAGCCTCTGTTCCCCACAACGGCACAGTAGACAGGCTATGTTTGAAGCTACCTGAGGTTTCTTTGGTGGAGTAGGACACATACATCAGGGTCTGATGCTCGGCGTCAAAGATGCGGCGAATCTTCATGGATTTAAAGAAGATGCTTTTGGACTTACTGAATAACACCTCACCGGACTTACTCTTGTCGATTTGCGCAATCATGGCAGCGGTAATCGGGCCAGTTTGCCGACAGGCAATAGCGCTGTCGGATGGGTCGGAAAAATCCAGATTGGCTTCGATACTGGACACATGACAGGTGACACCAGTCACAACAGGATCCGTAAAGGCATCCAGCTTAATATCTTTGGTAGTAAACACCCCCAGCGACACATCGCCGACTTCATTGGGACTACAGGCCAATAAACACCAAAGCGTGAACGTCGCTAATGAAATATGTTTACCCATAGTTTGTAACTCCTTCTGGCTTGATTTTGATTGCATTCTTATAGAGAAAGGCAAAAGCTCTATGTGATGGAATAGTTAATAAGTTTAAATTTCAAGAAACAATAATTGAATGAAAACAGAATGAAAGAACAATATTTGCGAGATGAAATGCATGACTGAATCAACAACAAAAGAACACCTAGCAGAAAAATTCGCCCATTATTGCCTGCAAATTGGCACAGACCAACAAGTGGCAGACGCAATAGCGAAAATGACTTATGGCGTCGGCATAGACCGTTCAACCGTCTGCCGTCTGCGCAGGGGAGAGGGCAAGCCCGCTATGTTTGCAATGGCCACCAAACTGCTGGAGCTGCATTTGACCCACAAAAAGTAGACTTCTTCTGGGATGATTCCTTTCACTACTCTCATAAAATTTTGAAAAGGCGTCAGAAATGTCGCTTACACACCACCTTAAGCCCTTTTGTAGGTCAATATTGCCTATGGTTATAGCTGGATGAGTGTGAGTATCGCGGCTGAATTCAGGTCAATCCGAACAGCGGTCCTTCCAGCAAGGTACTCAGTACCGACTTTACCTGATCAATCTGCATTGTCGAACTCGGGCTGCTAAGTAGTTGATACTCAAGATGATACAAGGTACCCAGCAGAATTTGCGCTCTTTCAATGGCCTGTTCCTTACCCAGCCCGGCAAAAAAATGTTGGATGGCGCGGGTCATCATTACCTGTGGTTGTTGGTAAAGTTCGGTCAGCTTAGGGTTACGCAGTGCTTCCTGACGGAATGACCATTCCAGTATCCTGGCGTCCTTATCCTGTATCTGATTTTCAATATGGGAGACCAGAAAACGCAGCAAATCTTCCTTCAGTTTGCGCTTATCACGGTGGCGGCTGAATTCCTCCAGCGCGATCCAGGCACTGCGCTCCAGCAGTTGCACATGGCTGGCGTTTTTTTCGGTGAAGTGCACAAATGCATCGTGGATCAGACACTCGATAGTATCGAAGTAATAGGTGGTGGCAGATAATGGCACGCCCGCTTCTTTGGCGACGGACCGGTGGCGAACTTCACGAATTCCGTCCCTGACCATCACGGTCAGGGCTGCATTGAGTATGGCGTTGCGGCGTTCAGTGCTGTCCTTGCGTTTGGTAGGGCGCCCCTGATAGGGCAGGTGTAGCTGGTCAAGAGCCAGGCTGCTCCTTGTCTGCATCGGCATTACCTTGTGGTTTAAACCAGTTGAGTTTATCTCTTAAGGTCACCACAGTGCCAACAATGATTAGTGCAGGGGGCTTGATATGCGCTGCTTTGTCCTGAATGTCGGCCAGTGTGCCGGTGACCACCTGCTGCTGCTCTGTGGTGGCTTGCTCCACCAAAGCTATGGGCATATCAGACGGCATACCATGGGCGATCAGCTCCCGGCAGATAACCGGCAGCCCCGTCAGTCCCATATAAAACACCAGGGTCTGGCGTTTTTGTACCAAGGCCGGCCAATCCAGATTGATACTATCGTCTTTTAAATGGCCGGTAGCGAATACCACGGACTGTGCGTGATCCCGGTGCGTCAGTGGAATACCTGCGTAGCTTGATGCGCCACTGGCCGCAGTGATACCGGGCACCACCTCAAAGCCGATATTGTGTTCCAGTAATACTTCTATTTCTTCACCGCCGCGACCAAATATAAAGGGGTCACCGCCTTTTAAACGCACTACACGTTTACCGGCTTTGGCTTCGCGGACCAATAACTGGTTAATGTCCTCTTGTGGCAGAGTATGATTGCTGGCCGCTTTACCCACATACACTTTCTCGGCGTCGCGCCGCACCATATCCAGAATGTCCTGCGAAACTAACCGGTCATATACCACCAGATCGGCCTTTTGCATTAAGCGCAGGGCACGGAAAGTCAGAAGCTCAGGGTCGCCGGGGCCAGCGCCTACCAGATACACTTCTCCTTGTGCTTTTGGTGCATCATTCTGCAGCTTGGCTTGCATCATTTCCCGGGCTTGCAAGGGGTTACCTTTTAACACCTGCTCGGCAATATCGCCGTCAAAGACCTCTTCCCAGAAATAGCGCCGCTGGGTGACATTGCTGAAACGCTGCTTAACCTGTTCGCGAAAGCTGTCGGCAAACTGGGCCAGACCACTGATGCGCCGGGGTAAAAAGGCTTCCAGCTTCTGACGCAAATAACGCAGCAGGACTGGCGCTGCGCCGCCGCTACTCATGGCGATCAGCAGTGGCGAACGGTCAATAATAGACGGCGTAATAAAACCGCATAAATCCGGAGCATCAACCACATTAACCAACAGCTTCTGGGCTTTGGCCTGCTGACTGATTTGCTGGTTGAGCATCGCATCATTGGTTGCAACAAACACCAGATGGGCATCATTCAGATCACTTGTTTGATAGGGGCGTACTGATAAGGTCAGTTTACCGCGCTGCGCCAGGGTCATCACCGAGGGGCTGACTTCAGGTGCCACCACATGCACCTGGCAATGGGTGCGCAGCAGCAGCTCTATCTTGCGGGTGGCCACTTCTCCGGCACCTACCACCAGTACGGGCAAGCTGTGGGTGTCAACAAATAAAGGGAAGTATTGCATCTGGTCTTAGTTTTCTATTGCACTTTGTACATTCTGCCAGCTCTGCTTATAACCACATAATATTAATTTCAGAAAACATATAATCAAACTGTTGTAGAACAGTCATTCCACTAACCTCGCGTTATAAAGGGCAAGATCTCCTGCTTTAGTTTGAAGAAATTGTATTCTTCTTTTTCATATTCGCTGCATGCCAGATGATGTGGCGACAAAGTGTAGGTTCGTCCCTTATTATAATGTCGACAGTATGTCTGTGTTAATGAGGTTTTGATTGATTTTATGGTGTTAAAAATAAATAATTGTCGACAATATTTGGTGGGGATGCGAAATGTCGATATATGATTTGCTTGGCAGTATCAATATGCTGCTAATTTTTGTCAGTGTCCTGGGGATCTACTCACAACTGGCAAAGATCTGGCAGCGTAGAAGGACGTTGGTCAGTGGCCAGGTAACCACGGTGCTTTCTGTTAACCAGTTCACTATCAGTTTTTTTGCATACTTTTCATTCTTTGTTTATGGCTACAGTTTGGAGCCTGTCAATCACTATCTGCTGTGGCCGCGTCTGACGGCGGCGCTGCTGGTAACTGGGATTCTCTATGAAATTGCGCGTGACAGGCATACGCGCAGTGCCAGACTTTGTTTTACGCTTGCGGTAATGAGTCTGTTGGTGGGAGTCGCTGGATATATCGGGTTGGACAGCCTGGGGGAGCGCAGTAAAACGATCTCGGCCACGTTAATCGTGGGCATTACGTTATTGCTTGCGCAGGGCTATGTACACCAGATTTTGCTGATTGTGCGTGCCGGGCAAACTGGTGCGGTAGATATTCGCATGAGCCAGTTTATTTTGCTGATGGATATCTCCACCATTGCCTTCGCACTCAGTATGGGATTCGCTGATGGCTGGCCATTGCTACTGCTGGCCTGTGTCAGTGCAGTAACCAAGTTGGCTATTATGTATTTGTTCTATTGGGTGCGGGTCAGCCCTGTAGCTCTGGCCCGTCGCCAAGCCGCGATAGGGTAGTCTACCAGGGCTTGGTTTGAGCAAACCTGTCTGCAATGAGCGCGCGTTTTAATACTCAATAGCGTAGTAAACACATTCAGTGCCCAGATGGGTCACCTGTTTTTCATACTGCATGCCCAGTTTCTGCAGCAGCCGAATCGAGGCCTGGTTGTCTGGCATGGCCATGCCGATAATACGTTTAAGTCCTAATTGTTCCTTACCAAATTGCATGGCTGCCTGTGCGGCTTCAAATGCCAGGCCTTGCCCCCAATAGCTTGGCAGCAGGCGGTAACCAATATCCACCTCATTGAAATCCGGCAGAAATTTCAGACCGCAAAAGCCAATAAATTCATTATTGGCTTGGTGGACCAGGGCATGGCGACCATAGCCATATAACTGATAATCACGTAACGGACTGTCTTTAAGATACTGGCGTGTCAATGCCACACTGGTTTGCAGCGGGCCAATATGGCGCATAACCTGTTGGTCGCTGTTGAGGCGGTTGAGCGCCTGTGCATCTTCTAATTTCAACGGGCGCATAAGCATTCGTTCGGTATGCAGGACTTGCATGGCAGACTCGCAGGTTTAAAGAGAGCGAAGGGTAGCGCAGATCGTTGCCCGAGAAAATAAAGCTTGTTTGGCCGGGAGTGACTATTTACACTTTTAGACGTCTAAACGTCTTTATGGTGAAAGCAGTTGTCTGACCTTAATTCCGTATCGGCTCGCGGCAAGTATGCATTGCTGCCGCTTGGCCTGTTTCTGCTGCTGTTTCTGGGGGCTGGTTTTTACTACCAGGCGCAAGGAGTGGAGTTTGCCTTTTATCAACTGCCGGCCCCTGTCGCTGTATTGCCTGCAGTATTGTTGGCGGTCTGGCTATCCAAAGATTCACTGAATCGCACTATTGCCCAGTTTACTGATGGCGCCGGACATCAGGATATTATGACCATGTGCATGATCTTCCTGCTGGCCGGTGGGTTCTCGGCGGTGGCGAAAGCCACGGGGGGAGTGGATGCCACCGTGGCCCTTGGAGTCAATCTGATCCCTGCCCAGTTCCTGTTGCCGGGGTTGTTTCTGCTGGGGGCTTTTGTGTCGACGTCGATGGGGACGTCCATGGGCACCCTTGCTGCGATGGCACCTATTGGCATGGGCATGTCGCAAGTGACCGGTATTGAGCCGGCGCTGATGGCGGGCGTGCTGATGAGTGGCGCGATATTCGGTGACAACCTGTCGATTATTTCTGATACCACCATCGCCGCTACCCGCACTCAGGGCTGCCAGATGCGCGATAAGTTTGTTGAAAATCTGAAAATGGCCTTGCCAGCAGCCATTGTGACTTTGCTGTTATACGCCTGGATCAGCCCGCAGCCCGAACCTGTTACGGTGGAGCAGGGCAACCCCTGGCTGGCCATTCCTTATTTGCTGATCCTGGTGCTGGCTGTATCCGGGGTCAACGTTTTTGTGGTGCTGGTATTGGGGATTGTATGCAGTGCATTGATGGGCTTGTGGCAGGCTGATTATGCACTGAACCAACTGGGTAAGGACATTTACGCCGGTTTTACCTCTATGCAGGAAATCTTTATGCTCAGCATTCTGATCGGCGGCTTGTCCGGTTTGATGCGCTCCCAGGGCGGGTTGGATTATCTGGTTGGCAAGTTGCATGCGTTGTCGCAAAAGTTGTCCCGCCATGCCCAGGCCAGTCACAGTTTTGCCATTGCGGCGCTGATTGCGCTTAGCAACCTGTGTATTGCCAATAACTCGGTGTCGATTATCGTGGTGGGCGAAGCGGCGCGCAAGCTGGCCGAACATGGCGAAATTGACCCGAAACGCAGCGCCAGTTTACTGGATATCTTTGCCTGTATTGTGCAGGGGCTGATCCCATACGGTGCGCAGGCGCTGCTGTTAGGTGCCAGCTTTGCCATCTCGCCGGTAGAAATTATTCCTTATGTATTTTACTGCTACTTGCTGGCGCTGGTGGCCTGTGGCTATATTGTCTGGAAGCTGGCCGCTAAACGTTAGCGGCTTAGCTGGTTCATGCTGAGCGATGAATAAGGCGGGCCAGGCTTTGCTGATAAAGCCCTGCGGCCTGCTCTTTATTCATACAATCCCGCAGCAGAATATGGCCAAGATACAGGCTGTACAGTTCATAGGCCAGGGTATCGGCAGCGATATTGGACGGGAGTTGTGCAGCGGCCTTGACCACTTGTCTGCGCAGGTACTCCAGCAATCTGGCCTGCTGCTCCAGGGCAAAACGCCGGACCGGGCTTTGCGGGCGATTCTGGTATTCCACCGCCGCTTTAATCAGCGGGCAGCCCATACCGGTTTCACCCATTACCTTGTCGGCCCAATTCATCCAGGTCAGCATCAGCGCTTCAATTCGTTCGATGGGGTCGTCCCGGCGGGTTGGCACTAGTACCTGCTGTTTAAACTGTTCCTCAATATAGGCAAGAATCGCCAGTTGCATGGCTTCCTTGTCTTTAAAGTGCGAAATCACGCCGGTTCGCGATAAATTGCACTGCTTGGACAATGTGCCTATGGTGATATCGGCCAAGCCGAATTTACTGCTGTGTTTAAACCCGGCTTCCAATATGGCCTGCCGGGTGCGCTCGCCTTTATTCATGTGCCTACGAGAATGGACGAAATCTGCTGAATAACCCCAGTATCTCTCAACAATTTGTTATGACCAAGGTTTTGCGTGCGATACAACGGCATACCCTGTTCGCGGCTCACATCTTCAATGTGATTGAAAGGCGCGAATTTATCGTCGGTATCATGGATCAGATAAAGGCGATCACGGTATTTATGCAGGTGATGCTGGTACTGCAGTTGCTGCCATTGGGTTTGATACTGGCCAGAGATATGTTCCAGCACCAGCGACAGCATCTTGGCGGAAATACCCATACGTTCCACTTGTACAAACATTAGCTCAAACAAGCGGATAGGCATGGCAATCAGGATCAACTTGGTATCTGTCAGGTACTGAGGTTGCAGATTCAGGCTGGCCAGCCCGCCCATGGAATGGGCAATAATGGCGGATACAGCCTGATGGTTTTGCTGAAAATGGGCCAGCAGTTTTTCGGTGGCTTCAATAAAGGCCAGTAAATGCGCCTGCTTGCCAGTTGCACGTCCATGCGCCACATGATCAATGGCAGCCACACTGTAGCCTTGTTGCAGCAAGGTCTGAATCAGGGGTTCAAAACAGCGGCTGTTATCTGCCCAGCCGTGACTGGTGACAATCCATGGGCCACTGTGGCCAAACAGATGTACTTTTGCCATGCCTTGCCTGGTGTCAATATCCAGTTCTGCCGACGGGCTCACTTGTTCAAAGTGGCGGGTGCGCTTGCCATAGGGCCGCAGCAGTAACTGGCGGCCAAGCCATAACGCCAGTTTAGGGGTATTGTCACTCAGAAAACCGGTAATGCCTTGTAAAACGCGTTGCCTGCGATTGCCACCCTGATCGTCTGCAAAGTAATTCAACGCCATGTTTGTCTTCCTGATCATAATAAATAGTACAGTTGTACTAATAAAATAGTTCAACTGTACTATTTTGGCAATGAGTAAGTGTCAGAGATAACAGCACGGAAGACCAATAAAGCGAAAGGGAGCCGGTTAGAACCGCCAGTCAATGCCGGCGGTCAGCTGGCGCTGCTGCTCCAGGTAAGGCCAGGTATTCACTACCCGCCGCGTTACTTCCGGTTGCCAGCGGCTTTGATCGAACACATTATCAACATCCAGCCATAAGGACAGGCAGGCGTTAACGTGATAATTCAGGTGGGCATTGACGCCGGTCTGAGGATTGGTCAGCGGATTGTAAGGCAAGGCGCCGGGCGGGTTTTGCCAGCCACGCACATGTTGCATATGCACGCCAAGCTGCAGATTGTCCCCCAGGGTTTGGATCCAGCCTAGTTTCAACAAATGCCGGGGCATGCTGCTGGCATTGTCAGTATTCACGCCGGGAGCCAGGTTCTGCTGGTATGTCCAGGACAGCTCCAGGCGCATATTGCTGTCGACGGGTTGCCAGCGACTTTCCCACTCCAGCCCTTTGATGCGTTGTTCACCAAAGTTAAAGTAGCTGGCGGTCTGCCCTGGTTGGGCACGGCGAATAATCAAATCCTGGTTGTGACTGTAAAACAGACTCACGGCGCTGTAGAAACTGGCGCTGCTGTATGCCAGTTGAGCATCCCAGGTCTCAACCGTTTCCGGCTGCAGAGCACCATTGCCCATCACCACACCAGGCAGGGCGATGCCTTGCTCCAGCATCGAGGGGGCGCGATAAGCTTCGGCATACTGAATTTTTGCCAACCAACCATTTTGCCATTGGTAATTGGCAGACACCCGGCTGGAAAGATGGCTGTCGCCATGCTCGGCTTTATTTAGTTGTAAACCGGCCACCAGCGACAAGCGTTGGTTAAATTGATGGGCAATTTCGCTGAAGGCACGTTGCTGATTGTCCTGATAGGCAGGAATTATCTGAATATGGCCGCTTTGTGCATGGTCACCGGCGGAATCCCCCTTATTACGCTGCAGCTCAACGCCCAGTGTCAGGGTGGTGTCGGCACTTAAATCGCGTTGCCAGCGCATATCCCATTGCCAGTCGTGTGCGTCCATATAGCTGGGCTGCGGACCGGGGTTAGTATAGTGATTGTGCATCGCGTTATAGGTGAGCGCGATACTCAGTTGGCCCTGCCACAGATTCTGTTGAGTGGAAAGGCTCAGCCATTGCCGGGTGGCTTCAATGCTGGCCTGTTCAGTAAACAGACTGGCAATGGGTAAGGTGCCGCCATGACCAGAATGGCTGTCGGTATACAAATAGCTGAACTGCCAGTCTCCCCAACCGCCTGCCAGGCGCATGCCCAGGTTCTGCTGGTCAAAATCTCGCACAAAGCCCTGGTTGGTCTCATCTTGAGCACGATATGGATTATGTCTGTCGTTAAAAAAACGCAGGTTAACCGTAGCCCAGGCTGACTGGCGTTCAATGCCCTGACTGAGGCTGAGCATCTGCCTGCCGCCTGAGCCAAGGGCGGTGGTGATACCCTGGCTGCCAACACCGGGGTCGGTGACAATGTTCACCACCCCGCTAAAGGCATTGGTGCCATATTGCACCGAGCCCGGACCACGAATAATCTCAAGTTGTTTAATCCCACCAAGCGGCATGGCGCGCAGAATAGCCAGATCGGCACCGCCATTCTGGGTTTCGCGAACGGGCTGACCGTCAAGCAGAATAAGCACATGAGTATTGTATTGGCCTGGCTGATCGCCGCGAATACTCAGGCTGTTCACCGGAAACATATAAGTGCCGGTGCCCAGTACCCCTGGGGCGAGCTCCAGCGCTTCAACCAAACTGGTAGCGCCATAAGCCTGGATCTGCTCGCGGCTGACCACCGACAGTACCCCCGGTGCTTGTGATAACGCCTGCAGCCTGCGACTGGAGGTCACCACTTCCACGTCCAGCAGTTCTTCAAAAGACAAAGCGAAAGGGTCAGGGGCTTCAGTTTGCCGGGCGTTAGCAGTATGCACCAGAAACAACAAGGGAAGGCAGACTCCCTTAAACAACAAATTCCGTTGGCGCCGCGTCATGCTTTCCCAAACAAAGACAGGTTATTGATGTTAAAAGCTAAATCATCTTCGCCCGGGTTGCAAAGTTGTTTATGTAGTCGCACTGTAAGCTATTGTTATTCAGACTAAAGTGCCGCTGCTACCGCTAACTGATTCAGGCCGCCAGGTAACTTAACCTGGAACGGATAAACTCAGCCAGTTTTTGGCTGGCCTGAGGATGCTTGTTGGACTGGATAAACAGGTTAATCCCCACCAGACCAAGCGACGGCAGACTGCGGTGTTTAATCAGGGTTAAATCGGTTGGCAGGGTACTTTTGGCCAGCACGGTGACCCCCAATCCTTCTTTTAACGCCGCGGTAATACCGCCGATATCGGCATTGGTGTAACTGATGCGCCAGGGTTGATTGGCGGCTTGCAGGCGATCCAGTGCACGTCGCCGGTAAATGCAGCCACTGGGTGCCACCACCAGGGCCACTTTATCGTCTGCAGGCCGGTATTGCGGGTTGGCTACCCACACCAGTTCATCTTGCAGCACGGTTTCCGGCTGGTTGGGGTGGGGCATATCGTCCAGTGCCAGAATCAAATCAAACTGGCGACGACGCTCTTTGTCCAGCAGCGACTTGCTTAAGTCGCAGGTCACTTCCAGGGTCACATCCGGGTAGGCCTTGTTAAAGTCACCGATAATAGCGGGCAGCAGGCTGGTGGCGAACTCACTGGGCAGGCCCAGGCGCAACTGGCCGGTGAGCTGGGTTTGCTCAAACTGGCGAAACAGTTCATCGTTGATCGCCAGCATCTGCACCGCTTGCTGGTACAACTGCATACCGTCGCTGTTCACCTGCTGGCGCTGGCCTTGACGAGTAAAGAGCTTGCGCCCGAGCTGTTCTTCCAAACGCTTGATCTGCAGGCTGATGGCGGGCTGCGAGCGGCCAAGAAAATCCCCGGCCTTGGCATAGCCGCCCATTTCCACCACAGTGACAAAAGCACGTAAATTATCCAGGGACAGTTGTTTCATGGTCGTCGCGTTAGGTGTTAGGTGCCAGGCGAGAGGAGTAAAGTGCCTTGCACCAATGTGGATGAATCAGAGGTGGTGGCGGTAAATAAGGCAACAGGCGTATCTGGGTTGTCTTTTGACTATTGCCCCTTATGGTTTCCTCACTCCTCACTCCTCACTCCTCACTCCTCACTCCTCACTCCTCACTCCTCACTCCGTTGGCATCAGTTTCTTAAATGATGTATGGATAATACATAACAATTCTTAATGTATCCATTTGGATTTCCAATTTGTTGCCTTGTGTTGAAGCTCCTATAATCAGGCCACTTTTTTTGAACCTCACAAGAGTGCCAAAGCCATGACCAACAAGACTGTGCTGCACCCCAAACACCTTGAAGCCGGCGCCAAAATGGTGGATTTCCACGGCTGGGAAATGCCCATTAACTATGGCTCCCAAATTGAAGAGCACCACGCCGTTCGTCGTGATGCCGGTATGTTTGACGTGTCGCATATGACCATTGTTGATATCAAAGGTCCGCAGGCCAAAGCCTATTTGCGTTATCTGCTGGCCAACGACGTGGAAAAATTGAAGGACAAAGGCAAGGCACTGTACAGCGGTATGCTGAACGAAGCGGGTGGCGTGGTAGACGACTTGATCGTGTACTTCTTCGCAGACGACGATTACCGCCTGGTAGTGAACTCGGCCACCCGTGAAAAAGACATTAACTGGTTAAACAAAGTTGCCGACGGCTTTGATATCCAGATTATCGAACAGCCTAACCTGGCTATGATCGCCATTCAGGGTCCCAATGCCAAAGCCAAGGCCGCCGAGCTGTTCAGCGCCGAGCAAAAAGCCGCCGTGGAAGGTATGAAGCCATTCTTTGGCGTACAAAGTGGCGAACTGTTTATTGCCACCACTGGCTACACCGGTGAAGCCGGTTATGAAGTGATGGTACCGGCCGAGCAGGCCTGTGACTTCTGGCAAAAGCTGCTGGATCTGGGCATTCAGCCTTGTGGTTTGGGCGCGCGCGACACCCTGCGTCTGGAAGCGGGTATGAACCTGTACGGCCAGGATATGGATGAAACCATTTCGCCGCTGGCCGCCAATATGGGCTGGACCATCAGCTGGTTGCCGGAAGAGCGTGACTTTATGGGCCGTAAGGCACTGGAAGAATACAACCGCAGCGGTAAAGACAAGCTGGTTGGCCTGGTGATGGAAGAAAAAGGCGTACTGCGCGCTGGCCTGACCGTTAAGGTGGAAGGTGGCGAAGGGGTGATCACTTCTGGTACCTTTTCACCGACCTTGGGTTACAGCATTGCAATGGCCCGTGTGCCTTCCAGCGTAAGGGATACAGCCGAGGTGGAAATGCGCAAAAAGTGGGTTACAGTAAGAGTGGTTAAACCCAGCTTTGTCCGTAACGGCAAAAAAGTAGAACACTAAAAACGTCACAAGTATTAGAGGAAATACAATGAGCAACATCCCTGCCGAATTGCGTTATGCCGCGTCTCACGAATGGGTGCGCCCCGAAGGTAACGGCGTATACACCGTAGGTATTAGCGAACACGCCCAGGAACTTCTGGGTGATATGGTGTTTGTTGAACTGCCTGAAGTAGGCAGCAATGTCAGCGCCGGCGACGACGTAGCCGTAGCGGAATCTGTTAAAGCGGCATCCGATGTATATGCCCCTATCAGCGGTGAGATCCTGGCGGTAAACGAAGAGCTGGAAGACTCCCCTGAGCTGGTCAACTCTGACCCCTACGGCGACGGCTGGATGTTCCGCATCAAAGCCGACGACGAGAGCGAACTGGCAGAGCTGCTGGACGCTGAAGGCTACGAAAACAGCATCGACGAAGAGTAACAAATATTGAAAGGCCGCGCCGACCAGGTGCCGGCCTTTTTCCGTTAAGCGCCCTGGGTTTTCCCGGGGTTTGCTTTTGCAACTTCCCTAACCGAGATACCAAGCATTATGTCTGACACCAACCTCTCCCTGTCGCAACTTGAACAGAAGCAGGATTTTGTCCGTCGCCATATCGGCCCAGGCCAGGCAGAAACCGCTGCCATGCTGGACGTGGTAGGCGCCAGCAGCCTGGATGACCTGATTGAACAGACGGTACCCGCGGCCATTCGCTTACCTAAGCCGTTGAATCTGGGTGAGAGTCAGACAGAAGTCGAAGCCCTGACGGCGCTAAAAGCCGTGGCCAGTAAAAACAAGATTTTCCGCAGCCACATTGGTATGGGCTATCACGACACCCTGACCCCCAATGTGATTTTGCGTAACGTGATGGAAAACCCCGGTTGGTACACGGCGTATACCCCTTACCAGCCCGAGATTGCTCAGGGCCGCCTGCAGGCGCTGCTGAACTTCCAGCAAATGACCCTGGACCTGACCGGTTTGCAACTGGCTTCTGCCTCCTTGTTGGATGAAGGCACCGCTGCCGCCGAAGCCATGGCCCTGGCCAAGCGTGTGTCCAAAAACAAAAAGGCCAACCTGTTCTTTATTGCCGACGATGTGCACCCACAAACCATCGACGTGGTAAAAACCCGCGCCGAGATGTTCGGTTTTGACATTATCGTCGCCCCGGCGGCTGACGCCCCTAATCACGATGTATTTGGTGCGCTGCTGCAATACCCAGGTACCACAGGTGCTATCAGCGATCTGGAATCTCTGATTGCCACTTTGCAAGGCAACAAGGCCATTGTGTCGGTGGCGGCCGATATTATGAGCCTGGTGCTGCTGAAATCCCCTGGTGAAATGGGTGCCGATGCGGTTCTGGGCAGTGCCCAGCGTTTTGGTGTACCTATGGGTTACGGCGGCCCGCACGCGGCCTTCTTCGCCACTCGCGACGAGCATAAGCGTTCACTGCCTGGCCGGATTATCGGTGTGTCGCAGGATACCCGTGGTAAGCCAGCTCTGCGTATGGCGCTGCAAACCCGTGAACAGCATATCCGCCGTGAAAAAGCCAACTCCAACATCTGTACTGCGCAGGTGCTGCTGGCCAATATGGCGTCTTTCTACGCTGTGTATCACGGTCCAAAAGGCCTGAAAACCATTGCCAGCCGTATTCACCGTTTGGCCGATATCCTGGCTGCCGGTTTGCAGGCCAAAGGCCTGGAACTGGTGAATGACACCTGGTTCGATACCATCACGGTTAAAACCAGCAATAAAGACGAGATTGTTGCCCGTGCTATCGCTTCTGAGCGTAACCTGCGTACCGACCTTGACGGCGCGCTGGGTGTAAGCCTGGATGAAACTACCACTCGTGATGATATCAACAGCCTGTTCGACGCCTTCTTAGGCACCGGCCACGGTCTGGATATCGATGTACTGGATGCGCAAATCACTGCCAGCGGCTCGGCTTCTATTCCAGCCAACCTGCTGCGTACCAGCGAGATTTTGACCCACGAAGTGTTCAATAAGTATCACAGCGAAACCGAAATGCTGCGTTACATCAAATCGCTGGAAGACAAAGACCTGGCCCTGAACCACTCGATGATTTCACTGGGCAGCTGCACCATGAAACTGAATGCCACCGCCGAGATGATCCCGGTGACCTGGCCTGAGTTTGGCCGACTGCACCCCTTCGCGCCGCTGGATCAGGCCCAGGGTTACCAGCAAATGATCAACGAGCTGGGCGATGCGCTGGTGGAAATTACCGGTTACGACAATATCTCCATGCAGCCTAACTCAGGTGCCCAGGGTGAATACGCCGGTTTGATTGCCATTCGTCGCTACCACGAAAGCCGCGACGAAGGTCACCGCAATATCTGTTTGATTCCAAGCTCTGCCCACGGTACCAACCCGGCGTCTGCGCAGATGATTGGTTACAAGGTGGTGGTGGTTGACTGTGACAAGAACGGTAACGTTGACCTGGCCGACCTGAAAGCCAAAGCCGCTGAAACGGCCGATAACCTGGCCTGTATCATGGTGACGTACCCTTCTACCCACGGTGTATACGAAGAAACCATTCGCGAGATTTGCGATATCGTGCACCAGCACGGTGGCCAGGTATACCTGGACGGTGCCAATATGAACGCCCAGGTTGGCCTGACCAGCCCCGGCTTTATTGGTTCTGACGTATCGCACCTGAACCTGCACAAAACCTTCTGTATTCCACACGGCGGCGGCGGCCCCGGTATGGGTCCAATCGGTGTGAAATCGCACCTGGCGCCTTTCCTGCCCAGCCACCCGGTAATGGCAATCAGCGGTACGCAGCCAACTAACGGTGCCGTATCTGCCGCGCCATGGGGCAGTGCGTCTATTCTGCCAATCAGCTATATGTACATTAAGATGATGGGCGGCGAAGGGCTGGCCAAAGCCACCGCGATGGCGATTCTGAACGCCAACTACGTGGCCAAGCGTTTGTCTGGCCATTATCCGGTGCTGTACAAAGGCCGTAACGACCGTGTGGCGCACGAATGTATTATCGATATGCGCCCGCTGAAAGAAGCCTCTGGCGTTACCGAAATGGACGTGGCCAAGCGTTTGAACGACTACGGCTTCCACGCCCCGACCATGAGCTTCCCGGTAGCCGGTACGCTGATGATCGAGCCTACCGAGTCAGAAGCCAAGGCCGAGCTGGATCGCTTCTGTGATGCCATGATCAGCATCCGTGAAGAAATAGCCAAGGTAGAAAGCGGTGAGTGGAACGACACCGACAACCCGCTGCACAATGCCCCGCACACCCTGGCGGATATTTGTGACGACGAGTGGAACCGTGCCTACAGCCGCACCGAAGCAGCCTACCCGGTAGACGCCGTGCGCCGTAACAAGTTCTGGCCAAGCGTTAACCGTATCGACGACGTGTTTGGTGACCGTAATCTGGTGTGTTCTTGCCCTGCTACTGATACGTACAGATAAGCTTGAATTAGGCCATTGAAACAACAAAGCGAGCTTAGTGCTCGCTTTGTTATTTTTCGGCCCCATATACACTAATAAGCTAAGCGACAAATCGCTCGCTTGATGCGTGCAGACTCCAGAGATAATATTGCCTGGCGTATCAGAGGAGAACTTAATGACTCAAACAATTAAAAAGGTTTATGTTGTACAGCGTCAGGACCCTTTAGATGATTTTGATACCTTGGCTAAAATTGGTCGCAGTGCTTCTCGTTCTGCAAGGGCCAAAGCCAGAAAACAGGGGGTGAGTTTTACCTACGCTAAAGCCGGGCGGGTGATAAAACAGCATCCGGATGGTTCTGAACAGCTTGTTCGAATTATGAGTGAGCTTGAAAACTTCCCAAGCTTGCAAGCGGATCTATGCCAAGACTAAGGCTTATTGCTGGTCCCAATGGCTCAGGGAAAACCACCTTAACCAACGAATTACGGCAAAAATACGATGTGCCTTTGGGGCAGTATGTTAACCCTGATGAGATTGAGTTGACGCTCCATGAATATGAGCCAGATCCGCTAAAGCGTTCCAAGTTGGCACAGAAAATCGCAACCGAGCAGCGACAGATGTGGCTGACATCAGGGGTGTCTCATAGTTACGAGTCTGTTATGAGCCATGCCAGTCATCTAGACTACATTCAAGAAGCCAATAGACGCGGTTATAAATCCTACCTTTACTATGTTTGTATTGCCGATCCTGACATCAATGTCGAACGTGTTGATGAAAGGGTTGCATTGGGTGGACACCCTGTACCTAAAGAGAAGATTCGCAGCAGATACAGCAGGAGTTTATCCCAGCTATTTGACATGGCCAGACAATGCCACCGCGTTTATTTCTTCGATAATACAGACATGCTGGTGCCTATTGCTGAGGTCAACCCAAACAGCTTTCTGGATGTAAAAGAAGAAGCCTATAACAGAGTTAAGCCTAAGTGGTTTCGTGAAAGCGTTCTTTTGAAATGGGATAAGCAAAAAGTCCGTATTCTTCGGTAAGTTGGCGGGTTACGCTGAATAATTGAAAAAGGGCCTTGTGGCCCTTTTTTGTATCTGTAACATCCTTGTTTTTTATGACAAGCTGCTTTTGGCGCGCTAGATACAGTTATTCACCACAAAGGACACGAAGTGCACGAAGGGTTATAGAGATCGTCTACTCTTCGTGTTCTTCTTATCTTCGTGGTAGAGAAATAATTTTGGATACTGACCTCCTTGTCTTATATGACGCGCGGTCCCTTGCGCGCCAGTCCCATTCGAGCGTCCTGCCTCCAGCTAAAGCTGTTCAATCTGGTTCCTGACCAGGTTGTCTTCACTGCGAAGAAACGAGACGCAAAGACCAAATCTTCGGGAAAGATTTCGGACAGCTTTATGCTGGTCCGGAGGAAAAGCTACAGGGACGTAGCATTCAAAACGCGCCGCTGGATTCCCAACAACGTCAGTCCAGGACACTACTAAAAGGTGGTCGTGAAAACGACGTTCCAGACGCGTCTTCCACTCAATTTTCTCCCAGCAAATTGCCCACCTTTTAGCTGCGCCCTGAACCGACCGGGAATTTTTAAGCGGGGTGAAGCGGCTTAGGTCGCTTGGGGGCTGGATGTTTCGGCAGCTCTGGCTCTTTGATCCGTGACCCCTTTGATCCAAGATCAAACAGTTTCCTTAGTCAATAACAGACTGTAGGATGCGGCTATATCAGCGGACGTTTTACAGGAAGCCGAAGGCCATGGAGCAGACGAATAACAATAACAGGATGAAGTTCTACCTGGTTCATCTGATTGCCGGAATTATCGTCGTTGCCTGTTTACTGATGAATGGTCCTATGCGAGGTGGTCTGCCTGTTGACAATACATTGTCAGAGAGAATGACTTTCATCGTTGAGCATCAGGTAATTTGGCAGTTTTCCTGGTGTATTTGGATGCTCTGTGCCCTGGGACTTTTCACTTTTTGCGCAATTCTGGCTGATAACCTCAAGCCTTCATTGTTTCGTAACCTTGGGCTGGCCTTTGTGGCCATGGGCATAGTGCCGGATCTCAGTGCCGAGGTGCTGTATGCCTTTGTAATCCCGAATCTTATTCATAGCAACACCAGTTTGGAAACGTTGTCAGCGCTGGAAGTGATAGCTACTCATTTGACCGGCTTTCTTGGCAACGGCTTATATAACTTGGGTGGCATGCTACTGACGGTGATTGCCATTCAGGAAGGCCTGATTCGTACATGGGTAGCCATTTGGGGGATAGCGGCGTGGGTATTGGGACTAATGTTGTCCTTCTCTATAGCCTTAAACGCTATGCAAGCGGCAGAACTATTTACCGCCACTAGCATGGTGTTAAGCACCATGTGGATGCTTATCTTTGCTCACAAGGTGTTGCGGCGATAATGGACTATCCGTTGTTAAAACTGTTACATATTGGCGCTTTGATCTTCTGGCTGGGCCCAGCCTTGGGTGCCTGGTTGGTGCTTAAGGCCGTGGATAAAATCGCCGACCTTAGTAATCCCATTGCTGCCAAGGTCAGTAAAGTCTTCTTCTTTACCATAGTGATCGAACATGTCGCTTTTGCTGTGCTGCTGGCCAGTGGATTTACCCTGGCATTTCAATACGGCTTTATTCACACCGACTGGCTGCAGCAGAAACTTTATATCGTTCTGTTGATTATCGTACCGCTGGAAGTCGTGGATATCTTACTCGGCAACTGGCTCACTGCGCAGGCATCGAAAAAGCTTTATGCGGGGCAGCCGATGACAAAGTGGGACCAACGCTGGATAGACGTCTATCATGGGCCATTTACTAAAATCGCATTGTTGGTCATTCCAATTTCGGTGTTGATGGTAATGTACTTGGCTGTTGGTAAGGGGACGATTGTATAAGTATGGATCTGCATCTATTACTTTTTATCGTTAGCTGACATTGTGCATCATGCAAGATCTGACCCGTGCTACGTGTAAGTGACAACTGTTGAGGATAACCGTCAATATCAGATTTAGACTATTCCCATAGCAATCATTTTGCCAAACTGAGTTTCAGTATCCACAGTGAAAGCTGCTGTAACAAGGTTATCGTGATATGACTTTCTTGTCTTATATGACGCGCCGTCCATGGCGTGCCAGCCCCATTCGAGTGTCCTGCCTGTTGCCCTGCGGGCCAGCTAAAGCTGTTCAATCGGGTTCCTGACCAGATTGTCTTTGCAGCGCGGTAAAGACACGACGTTCCAGACGTTTCTTTCACTCATTTTGTAGTGGTCTAATAAAACCAGACACCAAGTTAGGTGGTAGAATCCAACCATCAAATGAGGTGAAT
>NZ_BAAAEI010000003.1:0-61517 GCF_039522935.1 Bowmanella denitrificans
GCTCCCAATACGAAGAAGGGCTATCCGATTGGATGGCCCTTTTTTATTGCCTCTCGTTTACCCCAATCGTCAGAACGCTAAAAAGCTGTCGGAATGAATTCCGACCCACGCCGACTCAAACTTTAGGCATGGCCCGGGCGATAATTGCTCTGGCATCAATACATTCAGGCAGGGTACCGTACTGGTGGTAGTGTTTATCGCTGAGTCTGGCTTGAATAAATGCTTTGGCAATAAAATCTTAATGAAAGTCTCTGGACTTGAGTCTGAGCTTATCCAGTAAGTGGCTTAGATCTTCCAGCTTGCCGGCAATAACATGAATAACGCCACCGTCGCCTTTTTCCAATAGCCCTGAAACCTTAAGGACACTGGCCTTCAGGTAAGCTTGCTTTTGAGCTCTGGCCGTGGCCAGCCAGACAATCACATTAATATTGCCGGTGTGGTCCTCCAGGGTAATAAAGGTCACCCCCTTAGATGTGCCTGGGCGCTGCCGCCCAGTGACCATGCCTATCACCGTAACCGGCTTTCTGTGTTCCTTATTGGCAAGCTGCGTAGCTGATGTATATTTTCCTAACAGCGCTGCTTCATCCAGCAGTTGAATAGGATGCTTGGCAAGGCTGAAACCTGTCGCCGCGTAATCCTCTGAGAGGGTTGCCAGCTCATCAGGTTGAAATAGCCAGCCCTGTTTGGAAGGCTCTGAGTGGTTAAATACTGGCAGACTATGGCTGTTGTCCATAAGAGCCCATCTGGCCTGGTAGCGATTGCCCTGAATACAGGCAAGGGCGTCGGCACTGGCTAGCTGTTCCAATGCCTCTTGAGGGACATTACTCTCGCGCAGTTGCTGAATATGACTGAATCCCTGTTCGGGGCGAGCCGCGAGAAGGCTCAGTGCCGCTTGCTGGGCCAGTCCTTTAATCTGGCGAAAGCCCACCCGAATCGCCAGTTCATCATCCTGTTTTTCCAGTCTATAGTCATAGTCTGAGTGGTTTACACAGACCGGAAGCACCTTAATATGATGACGCCTGGCATCCTGAATGAGTTGGGAAGGGGTGTAGAAACCCATCGGCCAGCTATTCAGTAACGCAGTATAGAAGGCGGCTGGGTAATAATGCTTTAACCACGACGAAACATACGCCAGCACCGCAAAAGAGGCGGAGTGGGCTTCGGGAAAACCGTACTCACCAAAGCCACAAATCTGCTGGAAGATGCGTTCAGCGAATTCCCGCTCGTAGCCTCTGACCAGCATACCGTTAACCAGCTTCTCGCCGAATCGTTGTAGCTCGCCGGTTTTCTTCCAACTGCCCATAGCGCGACGCAGTTGATCGGCCTCTCCGCCACTAAAGCCTGCGGCGACCATAGCCAACTGGATTACCTGTTCCTGAAAAATAGGTACGCCCAGTGTGCGCTCTAATACTTTTTCTACCTCTGATGAGGGGTACTCAACCGGCTCCTGACCATGGCGTCGGCGCAGGTAGGGATGCACCATATCGCCTTGAATAGGGCCGGGGCGTACGATGGCAATTTCAATCACAAGATCGTAGTAATCCTTGGGTTTTAGCCTGGGTAACATGCTCATCTGTGCGCGGGATTCAATCTGAAAGACCCCTACGGTATCTGCATTTTGGATCATGGCATAGACAGCTGGGTCATCGCCGCGGTTACTGATTTCAGCAATCGACAGGGCCTGGCCATAATGTTGTTGAATAAGGCTAAAGCACTTGCGAATAGCAGTAAGCATGCCCAGGGCCAGTACATCGACTTTGATCAGGCCCATGGCTTCCAGGTCCTCTTTATCCCATTGAATCACAGTACGCTCTGCCATGGCGGCATTCTCTACTGGCACTACGTGATACAAGGGGCCGGAGGCAATCACAAAACCACCAACATGCTGGGATAAATGGCGCGGAAAGCCAATCAGTTCGTTGACCAGTTCAATAAAATGCTGGCCAAGGTGGGACGATGGATCCAGACCTAACTCGCTGAGCTGGGCCTGCCAGTTCAGACCACTGTCGCGGTGATTGATGTTCTTAATAAAGAAGTCCAGTTGCGTCTCATTAATACCCAAGGCCTTGCCCACCTCACGTATGGCACTTTTTCGCCTGTAGGTAACCACTGTAGCGGCCAGGGCTGTGCGCTCACGGCCGTACTTCTGATAGATGTATTGAATGACTTCTTCGCGGCGTTCATGTTCAAAGTCCACATCAATATCCGGTGGCTCATCCCGTTCTCTGGAGATAAAACGCTCGAACAGTACCTCGCTTTTTTGCGGGTTTACCGCGGTAATGCCCAGGCAATAGCATACCGCCGAATTGGCGGCCGAACCCCGCCCCTGATAGAGGATGTCCTGCCGACGGGCAAACTCAACAATGTCATGAATAGTCAGAAAGAAATATTCGTAGCCAAGCTCTGAGATCAGACAGAGTTCTTTATCAAGCAGTGCTTGTACCTTGGCCGATACGCCCTCGGGATAGCGCCATGCTGTACCTGCTTTAACTAATGCCCGTAGATGCTCACTGGCGGTTTTACCCTGAGGTACGACTTCCTGGGGATACTGATATTTGACTTCATCCAGTGTAAAGGTGCAGCGCTCAGCGATACTCAGGGTAGTCTGTATCCACTGTTGAGGGTAAAGCTTCATCAGCTTTTCCAGTGGCCGCAGGCAGGCTTCCGCGTTGGCCTGGAGTTGATGACCTAGCTTTTCCACTGGCTTACCCTGGCGAATGGCCGACAAGGTGTGTAGCAGCTTGTGGCGGGCTTCATGGTGCATTAACACCCCGGTGCAACAGCAAACCGGCAACTGATACTGTTCGCTTAACTGCTGACAATGTGCCAGATACTCCTGTTCATCCGCCTTGAGTAGGCGTCGACAACCAAGCCAGAGACGTTCTCTCTGATGTTTAGCTAACCAGTCAGCCCAATAGTTATCTTGTTGCTTCTCCCCGCTGGGCAGCCATAGCAGTAGGCAGTGGCGTAGGCTTTTTAGATCCCACTCATGTATCTGGTAGCTACCTTTTTCTGAACGGCGTCTGGCATTAGTGATCAGTCGGCAAAGCTCGGAATAGGCGGATTTGTCCGGGCAAAGCAATACCAGTTCGAGACCCGGTGCGAGCTTAATTAAACTACCGACAATTAACTTGATATCCAGTTGTCGGTCTCTGACTTCTATATAAGCTTTGACAATACCGGCCAGGGAGCACTCGTCAGTGATGGCCAGTGCCTGATAGCCAAGATAGTCGGCTTGCCTGATCAGTTCTTGTGGATGGGATGCCCCGGTCAGGAAGGAAAAGTTGCTCTGGCAGAATAACTCAGCGTAACACATCAACTGAATAATCCTTGGATGTACCACTGGTTATCGCGGGTACGATAAACCCACAGCCACTGGCCCTGGATATTGCGGGCAATAAAATAGTCCCGGTCAATGGCCTGATGGTCCCACCACCCTGTTTGGATACGCTCCGGTCCCTGCAAAAGACTGACTTTTTCGTTTAAGGGACGATGGGGGTCTAATAGCAGACTGGGTCTGAGGACGGGAATAGGCCAATCCTGTTTATCAAGGCGCTCAAAAGGGCGGCAGTAGTCACTACTGTATTCAGGGCGAAAGTCATCGCGCAGTTGCAATCCCAAGACCGCGTTTGTGCCTAAGCGAGCCTGCAGTAGCGACAGCAACTGGCGGTGATTCATTTGCCCTTGCTTACCGGCGAACAGATCATTTGCCTGCGCTTGTTTGGCTTGCATATGAGTCACGGCCAGCTGAATGCCATACACGGGCTGTGCAAGCACCAGATTTTCCAGTTTAAGGCTGACCAGGGATTGCCATTGCTGGGCCTGATATTCCCCTTGCGCAGAACATACGGTCAATGAAATGGCGTCGCTATCTCGCTGTGAGAAGCGAAATTCGAGCACGGTGGCCAGCTTGTCGCGCAAGCGTAAAAAATGCTCCAAATCGTTCAGCAAGCGCTTGATGGGGTGTAATAGTATTGGGCTGCTGTCTATTTCATACATCAGCTCAAGATACTGACTGAAAGTGGTCGGAGGGTGATAAAAGTCCACCGGGTGATGGAATGTGCCCTGCAGCTTGCCTATATAGGTCACCAGTTGGCTGTCAAAGCGTTTCGCCAGCTCGCCGGGGGGCACGTTCAGCAGTTGGTGCAGGCGTTGAATGCCCACTCTGGCCAGCTTCTGGCACATGCTATGGGGGAGGTCGGTTTGTTCCAGTGTACATAAGCTAACCTTCTCTCGCAGTAGCTCAGGATCCTGACTGATGAGGTTATGTCCGCTTCTGGCCAGCAGCCTTGCACCCAAGGGGCTGGCACCGCAAGCATAACGCATGGTTAGTTTTAGGGGGCTGAGTCTGTCTTTGAGCGCCTGCCAGTAAGACGGCAAGCCACCATACATGGATAGCATGTGCTGTACGCGCAGCAGCAGGCCGTTAGGTGACCAGAAGGCAATATCTGAGGTGACAAAGTACAGCCATTGTGCGATCTCGGCTAGCTTAGCGGTTTCAAGTTCCTGCCGGTATTCAATCACTTGTAGATCTTTATGCAAAGCGGCCGCACTGCCAAGCCCCATGCCTACTCTGACTCCATGGTGATATGCCTGAGTATTTAGCTGGATGACCTGGTTGCACTCTTTACTCAGGATAATGACAGGGCAGGATGCTTGTTCCTGGTATAAGCTGTCGAGTTGTAGACTGGGAAAGTCCAGATACAGCCAAAGGGGCGTCATATGGAAGCTCAGCTTGCACGATGCAGAGGGATCACATTGGCTGAGGGCTGTGTTGGCTGGGGCAGACACAGTTTCGGCCAGCGCTGCCGCATATTTAAAATAAAGGGCGCAGGCGGCCAACTCCCGCGGCATTTAGTGACTTTGATCTGAAGACCCTCTGCATGGGCTTCAAGCTGCAAGCTTAACGATACCGGCAAGGATTGGGAGATGCTCTGTCTGGTTCGCAACAGAAACAGTTGCGCCCGGCCTTGCTGACAGGCCTGCTGCAGGCGTTTCGCCTGAGCGACTTCTATATCTCCATGCCAGAGTAAAACCGAGTGGCAGGTTCCGCTTTTCAGGCACTGCTCGGCGGCCCACAGGGCCTCTTTGCCATCTCGAGGGTGTAGGATAAGTACACGGGACAGATCTATCCCTGTCTGGTGCAGGCATTCACCATTGATTTTATGGGGTGGCGCAACCCACACCAACAGTCTGTGGTCTTGACCATTGGCTGCCAGGCGAGGAAGGAGCAGACGAACTTCACCTATACCAATCTGGCTGTGAATTTCTACCAGGGCATGTTCTTTCAGCCCGCCGGGGATGAATTGACTTAGTTCATCCAGAGAGCCGGGCTTGTCGGTCAATAAAGAGGGACTAAAATTCGCTTGCCAGACCCAGCCTTTATTTTTTAAATGGTCGATAAGATTGTTCATAACAAAAAACAAAAACTGTATATATGTACAGTATATTGATGATTGCTTGTTGCGCAAGCCCAACGCAAAGGGCGGACCAGAAAATGGAGGCAGAAAATGCACTATTGGTTGTTTAAAACAGAACCCGATGCTTTTGGGATCAATGACTTAATTAAAAGGCCCAAACAGACTGAGCATTGGGATGGGGTGAGAAATTATCAGGCAAGAAACTTCCTGCGGGATCAAATCAAGCTGGGTGATCAGGTGTTTATTTATCACTCCAGTTGTGATCAGGTGGGGATTGCCGGTATTGCCGAGGTGGTAAAAGAGGGCTATGTGGACCACACCCAATTTGATCCTGAATCCAAATACTATGACCCCAAAAGTAGCCCGGATAAGCCGCGCTGGTATATGGTGGATGTTAAGTTTGTGCGTAAGTTTGACCGGGTGCTGAGTTTGCAGGCCATTAAGGCCAATGCTGAGCTGGCTGACATGCAACTGGTACAAAAAGGCAATCGCCTTTCTGTGATGCCAGTGGCGGCCCGGGAATGGGCGGTGCTGGTGAAGATGGCAAACGAATAGAAGCCATGGCCCGGTTAATCCGGGCCATCAGTATCCTGTCTCTATCAGCTTTGTTGCCTGATATAGTCCTGTACCAGTTCTTCCAGCACGCTAAGGGGCACAGAGCCGTTTTCCAGCAGCATATCGTGAAAAGCGCGTAAGTCGAATTTCGCGCCCAGCGCTTGCTCTGCCTGTTTACGTAAACGCTTGATGGTGATTTCGCCCAACTTATACGACAGCGCCTGTCCTGGCCAGGAGATATAGCGATCGATCTCGGTGGTGACGTTATGTTCCGACAATGCGGTGTTTTCCAGCATATAGTCAATGGCCTGCTGGCGTGTCCAGCCTTTCATATGCATACCAGTGTCGACCACCAGACGACAGGCCCGCCACATTTCGTAGCTCAGGGCGCCAAACTCGTCATAAGGGGTCTGATAAAAGCCGATTTCCTTGCCCAGGTATTCAGAGTACAAGCCCCAGCCCTCACCAAAGGCCGAGATATAGGTGTAACGCCTGACCGGTGGCAGATCGGTCATTTCTCTGGCCAATGAATTTTGCAAGTGATGACCAGGTACGGCCTCATGTAAGGTTAATGCTGGCAACTCATATAAAGGACGCTTGTCCAGTGCATAGGTATTGACCCAGTAATAGCCAGGCTGATCGTCACGGGTAGGGCCAACATAACGACCTGTGGTGTATTTGGGCGCGATGCTGTCTGGTACTGGCGCCACCCCATAAGGGGTGCGAGGCAATTTATAGAAAAGCTGAGGCAGTTTGGCATCAATCTGTTTGGACAAATAGGCAGCCTGTTTTAACAGTTCTTCAGCGCTCTTTGCATAAAACTGCGGATCGGTACGCAGAAAGTGAACAAACTCGTCATGACTGCCTTTAAAACCGGATGCCTGCATCACTGTCTGCATTTCAGCACGGATACGTTTAACTTCGGCCAGACCAAGCTGGTGGATCTGTTCGGCACTGATATCAAGGGTGGTGTAGTAACGGGCACGATTTTCGTAATAGGCCGCGCCATTAGGCCAGTTCTTGGCGGCAATATCCTGCTTGGCACCGGGAATATATTCATTAACCAGGAAGTCATAAACCATCTGGTAAGCCGGAAACACCTGCTGGCTTAAAACCTTGGCAGCTTCGCTTTTGAGTTGCGCCTGCTGGGTGGCATCGATATGGGCGGGCATATTCTCAAAGGGCGCGTAAAACACGCTGTCTTGCGGTTTATCCTGAATAAAGGCCTGGGCTGTCTGTTCAAAGTCCTTCAGTACCACCTGTGGCTGGGTAAAGCCGGTTTTCAGCCCTTCCCGCATCCAATCAATATTTTGTTTAAAGTAAGCTTCAATGGCTGACAGTCTGGCCAGATAATTCTGATAATCTTTGAATGTATCGAACTTGCTGCTGCGTGGCAGAAAGGCCAAGGCACTGTGAAAGCCATACTCGGAGGTGATGGGCATATAATGGGCGTGAAACGCATAACTATCGACTATTTCCTGCAAACGACGGCGTTGCATCAATAAATTAATACGGTCGTCCTTATCCAGTTTGGCGTCGGCCAGCACATCCAGTTGTCTGATATAAGCCTGTGCCTGATCGCTGTCGCGTTTCAGACCCTCAGCAGACAAGTCAGCAAGCAGATGATCATAATCATGCACCCCTTGAGAGGTGGCCATGGTAGGGGAACTTTGCAGCTCAAATTGCCAGATTTCGTCCAGCAGTTTGTCCAGTTTTTCGTTAGCCATAACGGCGCTGCTGGTCAGCAGAGCGGTAGCGGTTATCCAATATTTCAACACGGTAATGACCTTATCCCTTGTTATTATGCTCCGAGCTTAAGGTATCTATGCCTGAATGTGTATCGGTCTGAGACCAGTCCGCGTTGTCAGCAGATAAAATTGCGTCAGGAGTCAGCTTTTAGGGGTATAAATGGGTTTGGGGAAGGGGGTGACCTTATCAGACAATTCGGTCACTTTGGCATTGCCCTGTTTTTTAACTTCATCGATACGTAATACATTGTGCATGGGAATATAGGTACGCACGACAGTGTCAAACTCTGTCTTGAGTCGTTCCTGGCTGGGATCCACCAACAATGTGCTGTGGTTATCCCAGACAAAGTCACCAATTTCCACAAAGCCAAACAGGGCACCCTGACTGACTTCGCGCACATACACCTCATAGCGCTCTGCGTTGCTGATAAACTGAACCTTATACAAGGGCTTACTTTTGTTCATAACACCATTTGCCGTTGGATAACCGGGCGGCGATTTTAGCCGCTGTGAAGGTAACTGCCAACCACTTAAGCTTTTGCTGACAGCGGGCCCAGTAAAGCCCGGGTTGCCAGTTTAAGCTCATCGGTTTGGGCGGCCAGAATGCCGTTAACCGCAAAGCCCTGCACATAACAAGTGAGCTGCAAAGCCGTAGCTTCAAGCTGGATATCTTTGCGTACTTCGCCATGCATCAGAGCGCGCTCCAGGCAACCGATAAAGCCGAGTTGCAGATTATCCAGATAATGGCGGCCCATTTCCCGAATCCGGTCGTCGTCAAACCCCAGCTCGGTGATGCAATTGACCAGCAGGCAGCCTCTGCCCTTAATCAGCAGAATATAATCATCGAAGAAACGCTGAATCGACAGCAACCCCTGATTTTCAGTGAGATGCGCTGTTATAGGGGTCAGTCTGTGTTGCTGATAACGCTCCAACACCAGATAAAGGAAATTCTGCTTACTACCAAACTCCAGATAAAAGCCGCGGCGGTTGAAGTCTGTCCTGGCAATAATCTCATCCATGATCGAGCCGTGAAAACCGTGTTCCAGCAGAACATCCATGGCCTGATCCAGGACCTGATTGACATCATATTGTGCTTTTCTTGGCATGAGGATGAACCAAAGAACAATTGTTCTTTGCAGGTTAGTGCAATGGCCGTACAAGTCAACCTAAATAGCCGACAGTCTTGGAAAAATATGCGAGACTAAGGCCATCAATAGTCAAGAGAGATAATATGAAATCTTCAATATCCGCGCTATTTTTGCTGCTAAGTTTTGGGGCTCATGCCGCAACTGAGCAAGTGTTGCCCAAGGCCGATGCCAATCGTATCCAGGCACATCTGCGTTTCTTGTCCCATGACTTATTGGAAGGGCGGGATACCGGTTCCAAAGGCCATGAGATTGCGGCCCAGTATATGGCTAGTCAGTTTGCTCAGTTGGGCTTACAACCTGCGGGTGACAAGAACGATTATCTGCAGCAAATTGCTTTTCGTCAGGCGCATCTGGTACAGGATTCGGCCAAACTGGAACTCAACGGGCCGGATGGCAAGACCGCTCTGGAGTATCCCCGTCAGTATTTGACCTCGGCCAGTTTAAGCAGCGAAGTATCAGAGTTGCAGGGTAAACTGGTCTTCGCGGGTTACGGCATTGTGGCACCAGAGCTTCAGCATAATGACTATGCCAATCTGGATGTAAAAGGCAAAGTGGTCGTGATACTGTCAGGTAAGCCAACTTCCTTCCCCAGTGAAGAGGGGGCGCATTTTGGCTCTGGCAGCGAGAAAAACCGTCATGCCGTGGCCAATGGTGCGATTGGCATGATTACCATCAGTACGCCGTTGGCCGAAAAGGTCAGGCCTTACCAAAATCTGCTTAATTACCTGCATATGCCCAGTGTTAGTTGGTTACAGGCAGATGGGCAGCCAGCTAACCAGTATCCGCAACTGCAAAACTCAGCATATTTTTCCCAGGAAGCGGCCGCGTTACTCTTTGCCGGAGCCGAGCGCAGTCTGGCTGATATCTACGCGGACCTGGAGCAGAATACATCCCCGGCCGGCTTTGCCTTGCCAACCAGCATTCACTTCAATAAACGTAGTGAGCATAAAACCATCAGCAGTCCTAATGTGGCTGCTATTCTGCCTGGCTCTGATGCACAACTGAAAGATCAGTATGTGGTCTATACGGCGCACCTTGACCATATTGGCCTGGCCAAAACCGTCAAGCAGGACAAGATTAACAATGGTGCCATGGATAATGCCAGTGGCAGTGCCGTGTTGCTCGAAACGGCCAGGTTGTTGAGTAACCTGCCACAGGCACCGGCACGCTCCGTGTTATTTCTGTCGGTAACCGGAGAAGAAAAGGGCCTGCTCGGGGCCGATTATTTTGCCCATCACCCCACTGTGCCACTGCAGTCTATGGTGGCAAATGTGAATCTGGATATGCCGATTCTTACCTATGAAGCTGCCGATGTGATTGCCTTTGGTGCTAACCACAGCTCGTTACAGAGCGCGGTTGCTGATGCGGTGGCTAAATTGGGGATGAGTTTGAGTCCGGACCCTTGGCCTGAACAGGCGCTGTTTACCCGCTCAGACCATTATATGTTCGTGAAAAAAGGTATTCCGGCCGTGTTTTTGGTACCTGGCCTGACTTCCATGGACCCGAATGTCGACGGTGCTAAGAAATTTGGCGAGTTTCTGCATAGCGACTACCACAAGCCTTCCGATGAGCTGAACGACAAATTCAACTGGCGCGCCGCCCAGCGCTTTACCGAAGCGAATTTGCAGATAGGTCTGACGATCGCCAATGACCCGGTCAGACCAACATGGAATGAAGGCGACTTTTTTGGTACGACCTTCGGGCAATAAAAAAGGGGCACATGCCCCTTTTCAACATCTATACCCAGAAGATCTACAGGCTCTGGTGCTAGACGAAAAAACGCCCTTTCAGCAATTGCCACTGCTCAGCAAAACCCTCGGTGGGGCGACGGGTAAATTCGCTGCGAATAAACTGATTAATACGGCCATCGGCAAAGCAAATCAGAATGTTGGCGATCAGCCCTTCGTCGGCAATCATCGGTTTACCTTCACGCAGCTTGCGTTCCCGCAACACCTGACGTAACTGGGTTTCCAGACGTTCAAACAACTGCGCTATACGGGTGCGCAATCTGTCCTGTTCACCCATCAGAGCATCACCATTGAGAATCCGGGTAATACCGGGGTTACGCTCAGCGAAACCCAGAATCAGATGCAGAATATGCTGACAGCGAAGCGCCGTATCTTTTTCATCTTCGAGTATTTTGTTGATGCGCGAAAATAAGGTTTCTTCGATAAACTCGATCAAGCCCTCGAACATTCGTGCCTTACTGGGAAAGTGCCGGTACAGGGCGGCTTCCGACACCCCTACTTCGGCAGCCAGCTTGGCCGTGGTAATACGCTGGCCGGGGCTGGTTTCCAGCATACTGGCCAGACACTGGAGGATCTGCGCGCGACGATTAGTGCGTTTGCTTGCTGGCATGCTGCTTCCTGTTAGTTGCGGCCGGAGGAACCAAAACCACCCTGGCCCCGGTTGCTGCTGTCGAATTCATCCACAATGCTGAATTTGGCCTGGATAACCGGCAGGATCACCATTTGCGCGACCCGATCACCTGGCTGGATAATAAATTCCTCATCACTGCGGTTCCACACTGACACCATCAGCTGGCCCTGATAATCGGAGTCAATTAACCCCACCAGGTTGCCCAGCACAATGCCATGCTTATGGCCAAGACCAGAACGCGGCAATATGGTGGCGCAAATGCCAGGGTCAGCAATATGAATGGCGATGCCGGTGGGCAGTAGTTCAGTTTGCCCCGGTGCCAGCAGCAGGGGTTCATCCAGGCAAGCACGTAAATCCATACCTGCAGAACCTGGTGTGGCATATTCGGGAAGTGGGAACTCGTTACCGATCCGCGGATCCAGTATCTTTACGTCTATCTTGTGCATCTTGTTTTTCTTTATATTGTTCTGCAATTACCTGAAGTAACTGCAGTGCCAGACTGTGCTTATCGCATAGCGGCAGTTGGGTTTCACCTGAAGGCCAGAAAACAGACAAGGCATTCTGCTCACTGTTGAAGCCGATATTCTGCTTGGATACATCGTTGGCTGCAATCATATCCAGCCTTTTTCTGCTCAGTTTATCGCGCGCATAATGTTCCATATCTTGCGTTTCGGCGGCAAAGCCCACCACAAAAGGGCGATCAGGCCGGGCGGCGACATCACTGAGGATATCCGGATTTTTTACCAGGCTCAGGGTCATCTCATCGCGATTTTTTTTGATTTTTTGCTCTACCTGCTGGGCAGGCCGATAGTCAGCCACCGCCGCACAGCCGATAAAGATATCCATATTGGCCACTTCAGCCATAACCGCCTGATGCATCTGCTGAGCGCTTTGTACATCGATGCGCCGACACCCAAAAGGCGTACTTAATGCTACCGGACCACTGACCAATGTGACCTGCGCACCCAACTGCTGCGCCGCCTTGGCCAGGGCATAGCCCATCTTTCCGGAGCTGTGGTTGGACAAATAACGTACCGGATCTATTGCTTCCCGGGTGGGACCTGCGGTAATCAGCAGACTAACACCTGCCAGCAGTGGCGTTGTTACCGCACTGGCCATAAGATCGGTCAATTCCTGAGGTTCCAGCATGCGCCCAGGTCCGGTATCTCCGCAGGCCTGTTCACCTTCGGCGGGTCCCAGCAACGTTACCCCCCGTGTTTGTAAGGTGTGCAGGTTCTGCTGTGTGGCAGCAGCCCGATACATTTGTTGGTTCATGGCCGGGGCTAAATATAAAGGGGCGCTGGTGGCCAGACAAAGCGTGCTGAGCAAGTCATCTGCCATGCCGGCGGCCAATCTGGCAATAAAATTGGCGCTGGCGGGGGCGACAAGCACCCGGTCTGCCCATTTAGCTAGTTCAATATGCCCCATGGCAGCTTCTGCCGCAGGATCTAACAACTCAAGTGAAACCGGTGTTCCGGAAACCGCCTGCAGGGCCAAAGGGCTGACAAACTCTTTAGCCGACGGCGTTAATACCACTCTGACATTGGCACCTTGGGCTTTTAGTTTGCGCACCAAATCGGGAGTTTTATAGGCCGCGATCCCCCCGGTAATGCCAAGCAAAATATTGGTTTCATTTAACCTTTGCATAAAAACAAATCCGCTGCGGATAAGTGGCTTAGCCTATCATTAATGGGGTAGGTATAGGTAGAGCACTGATGGCATGAAGTGAATCGCGTTGCTTGCCGATAGGCTGAATAAAAAGCAAAGCTGGGGAATTGAATATGAAGCTACAGGATTGGCCGGACCAGGATAGACCCAGGGAAAAGCTACTGGCGCGTGGTGCGCAAAGTTTGTCTGAAGCGGAACTGCTGGCGATTTTTCTGCGTACCGGGGTTCAGGGCATTAATGCCGTGGATTTATCCCGGCAGGTACTGCAAAACTTTGGCAGTCTGCGTGGGTTGTTTGCGGCCAGTCGCGAAGACTTTTGTGCGGCCAAAGGCTTGGGCAATGCCAAATATGTGCAATTACAGGCGGTACTGGAGATGGCCCGGCGTTATTTCCAGGAAACCTTGTTGCGCAAGGATGTGTTTACCAGTGCTCAGGATACCCGTCGATTTCTGGTCAGCCAGCTCAGGGATGAACCCAATGAAGTGTTTGCAATGCTGCTACTCGACTCTCAGCATCGTCTAATTGCCTTTAAGCCCATGTTTTTTGGCACCTTGGATGCAGCCTCTGTGTATCCCAGGGTGTTGGTTAAAACGGCGCTGGACGCCAAAGCAGCCGCAGTGATCCTGGCGCACAATCACCCTTCCGGGGTGGCTGAACCCAGTCAGGCTGACCGATTAATTACCCGTCGCATTGTTGATGCGATGGCGCTGTTGGATATTCGTGTACTGGATCACTTTGTGATCGGCGATGGCGAAGCCGTTTCTTTTGCCGAAAGGGGCTTGCTATAAGCGCTGGCGCCGCGTGATTAAATGGAAAAGAGTTGATCTTGGTGGGGCTTTGCTGTATAAAATGCGCCCTCTTGTCACTAGCGTGAACTGGTATAGGTTGTATATTGGCCAGCCAGGATTGATTTAAAGTAATTTGGAGACAAACATGTCCAGAGTATGTCAAGTAACTGGCAAGCGTCCAGCGGTAGGTAACAACCGTTCACACGCAAAGAACGCGACTCGTCGTCGTTTTCTGCCAAACCTGCAAACCCACCGTTTTTGGGTTGAGAGCGAGAACCGTTTCGTTAAATTGCGCCTGACTCCAAAGGGTATGCGCATTATCGATAAGAAAGGCATCGATTCAGTTCTGTCTGATATCCGTGCCCGTGGCGAAAAAATCTAAGGAATAAACCATGCGCGATAAGATCAAGTTGGTTTCTACTGCTAATACTGGGTATTTCTATACCACTGACAAGAACAAGCGCAACATGCCTGGCAAAATGGAGATCAAAAAGTTTGATCCCGTTGTGCGCAAGCACGTGCTGTTCAAGGAAGCCAAAATCAAGTAATTTTGCTTGCTTTTGTCTCCAAAAAAACCCGGCCAGCCCGGGTTTTTTTACGCCTTGATTAAAGTGTAAGTCACCCGTTCCTAAGGATTTCGGGCCATATATTTGATATAAAAGCGGCTCATATCTTTACCGAGCAAAAGCCTATGATTCGTCTGTCGCGCCAGGGCTGGAACAATGTCCTGATTTTTGCCACGTTATTGCTGATCATCCTGTTTAACCAAAGTGGCAAGTTTCTCTCTGACGCGCCTGACAGTGAAAGTAACCTGCTCCTACCCGCGGATATTCCAGTGATGAAGATGGAGTTTGGTCATCACCAACTGGAGCGTATTGGCCAGGGCTGGCGCCTGCGACCTGCAACAGCCGCAACAGAAGCACAATTGCAACAGTTGGTAAATCAGTGGCAAAGTGCCAGTATGCAGGCCTTAGGGCCAGGGCGACTCGAATCGCCCATCGTGGTAGTGGTCTGGCTGGCGGGTGAAAGTCAGGGCAGGGTATATAGCATTCAGCAAAGCGCCGATGGGCTGCTGGTGGCGCAACAGGGCCAGCTTTATCAGTTACCCGGGGCGGACTTATCCAATTTTGTTCCCGCAGGAGTGTATTAATGCCTGAATTACCAGAAGTGGAAGTCAGTCGCCTGGGTATCAGTCCGCATCTGATTGGTCAGCGTATCCAGGCCATAGTCGTACGCCAGACACAATTGCGCTGGCCGGTACCCGGCGAGGTACAGTTTGCAGTGGGCAGAGAGATCCTGGATGTTCGTCGCCGTGCCAAATACTTGCTGGTGGATACTGCCAGCGGCAGCCTGATTCTGCATTTGGGCATGTCCGGCAGTTTAAGGGTTTTGGATACCGACAGCCCGGTGCAAAAGCATGATCATCTGGATATTCAACTGCACAATGGTAAGTGCCTGCGGTTTAATGATCCGCGCCGATTTGGTGCCTGTTTGTGGCAGGGAACGGATACCGAACCACTGGCGCTGCTAAGTCGCTTAGGGCCTGAACCCTTAACCGACGCATTTGACGGGCAAAGATTGTTTGCTCTATCCCGAGGCAAGCAGGTGGCGGTGAAGAATTTTATTATGGACAACCATATTGTGGTAGGCGTCGGCAATATATACGCCAGTGAATCTTTGTTTATGGCGGGTATTGATCCACGCAAGGCGGCTGGCAAGGTTAGCCAGGCTGCTTATCTTAAGCTGGCGGCGGCCATTAAACAGGTCTTAGCACTGGCTATTCAACAGGGCGGGACCACCCTGAAAGATTTTACCCAAGCAGACGGCAACCCCGGCTATTTTGCCCAGGAATTGCAGGTGTATGGCCGTAGCGGTGAACCTTGCCGGATATGCCAGTCACCGCTGCAGGCTGTCACTATCGGACAGCGCAACAGCTTTTTTTGCCACAAATGCCAACGATAGTTAAGTTGGTTTATCTGTCTTTAAATTTGATACGTAATGCTTCTTGAACCACTGGGTGACAAAAACCGCTGACATCACCACGGTGTAATGCCACTTCTTTTACCAATGTGGAGGATATAAAGGAATTTTCTTCGGATGGGGTAAGAAACACACTTTCCAGATTAGGATTCAGGCGCCGGTTCATATTGGCCAGTTGGAATTCATACTCGAAATCGGATACCGCACGAAGTCCCCGGATAAGAATAGTGGCATCATGTTTTGAGGCGAAATCAACCAGCAAACCGGTGAAGCCCAGCACTTCCACATTGTCCAGATGAGAAGTCACCTTCTTGGCCAGTTCCACTCGCTCTTCCAGGCTGAATAATGGCTTCTTACTTGGGTTAGAAGCAATGCCCACAGTCACATGCGCGAACATATTGGCTGCCCGCTCAATCAAATCGGCATGACCGTTGGTGATAGGATCAAAAGTGCCCGGATAAATGGCCTTGGTATGCATAAAGGTGCCGCTAGCTATAAACCAGCGCCAAGCTTAGCTTAGCTCTTTACAGAATTTAACCCTTTAGTTGGTATTTTTAATGCTAGAATGCGGCCTCTTCCGAGGATGTATAGGGTTAAGTTAATGTCTGAAAAAGGAATGATTTTGCATAAGACGCTGCTTTATTCATCTGTCCTGGCTGCTTTGGCTACCCCAGTGACCACATATTCCTCTCCTTGGATAGGAACTATAGAGCCAGCTTTACACTCCGATCTGACATTGCTGGCCGAAAAAGGCCATATCAGGGTGGCTGTGACCAGTTTTCCTGTGCCATGGAAGGGGGTTGACCGTGAACTTGAGCAACTGGACCCAACCAGTCTGGATGCGGAGGCCTGGATTGCCTATTCACGCTTACGTCATTACCTGCAGCAACAAAAAAACGCCAAATCTCTGAAAGTACTAACGCTGCAAGCCAGCAGCGATGACAAACGCTTTAAGAGTTTTGATGAGGTGTCGGCTGAAAAAGGCCTGGCTCGCCTCTCTGCCAGTGGCGATTTGGGGCCGTTGGCTTATCAGATTACGACTAACTTTGCCCCAGGTGGCGAGCGTTATTTAGATCAAAGCTTTGTGGCTTACCAGTTTGGTAATTGGAATATCAGGCTTGGCGCATTGGACCAATGGTGGGGCCCTGGTCAGGCCAGCAGTTTGATATTGAGCAATAATGCCAGGCCGGTACCGGGTGTAGCGGTTTCGCGCTCCATGGCAACGTTGTCCGACGGCCTTTTGAGCGTACTTGGCCCCTGGTACTTCACCGCGCAGATGGGCAAGCTGGAAGGCAATCGGACGGTGCCGGACACCCGCTTATGGCAAAGCCGGCTTAACTTCCAGCCATTGAATGGTTTGGAAATAGGACTCTCCTGGGCCGCTATGTGGGGGGGCCAAGGGCGAGGTAACAGCCTGTCTGATTTCTTTAAGATTCTGACGTTCAAAAATGAATGTGCCAATGGCGAGGAGCAATGTGACTCCGCTCTTAAAACCCAAGCAGGAAATCAATTGGCCGGCTATGACATACGTTACAGCTTTAGCCTGTTCGACCTGGATATGAGTCTATATGGCCAACAGATAGGTGAAGATGCCGTTGATTACTACAAGGTCACGGATAAAGGCCATTTGTATGGCTTTTCGGTTTATGCCTTTGGGGCTAAATGGTTTGCTGAAACCAGCGACACGCAGGTTGCTTGCGGTGGTAAGGACTCGAATTACTACGATTGCTACTATGAGCATAATGTGTATAAAAGCGGTTATCGCTATCATCAGCGAGCTATCGGCAGCACCTTTGATTCCGACGCCAAGACAGTTACCTTAGGCATGCGCCAGCACTTTAAAGACGGAGACACATTGGTTGTTGAACTGGCACAGTTGAAGCTGAATCCCGATGCGTCCAAACCTTCGCCTGTCACCCAGGGAAATTCAGAAGAGGTGGTTTATCTCAAGGGGCAGTATCAATGGCCCATGGATAATTGGTCACTGAAGATGGGGCTGTATATTGAACACAGCCGTATTGTTGAACAAAAGTCGGATTGGGGCGCAGACGTTAGCGTTACGGCCAGTTATAAGTTTTGAAACTAACCTAGTTGAGCAGTGCCAGGTATGACTCAGCAACATTGTCTGCGCTGACTTGACTCAGAACCTCTGCAGTTTGTGTATCGGGATATTGAGTCAACGCCTTATCCATGGCCATTGCCAAGCTTTTTGGATCACGACATGGAACCAGAAACTCGGCCAGTGGCCCGGTCATTATCTCATTCGGACCGTGAGGGCAGTCAGTACTTACTACTGGCGTGTTGCAAATCAATGATTCTATCAATACCGTTGGTAACCCTTCGCAGTCAGAGCTGAGTGTAAGTAGTTTGGCGTGTTTTATCCATGGGTAAGGATTCCCTTGGAAGCCTGGTAAGATAATCCTGTCTTCAACACCATATTTTTTTGCCATTTTTTTAGCTTTACCGGTGTTGTTACATAACAACACCATGGGCAGTTCGTTATCCATTTTTCGCAAGGCCTGAAACAGAATGTCGTGCCGTTTCTGTTTAGCAAAACGTCCTACATGCACCATATAGTCACCCTGCGGTAAGCCATTGACTTCGGCTTGTGCCTGCCGTTGGATCTCTTCAACATTAAATGGGTTATAGATAGTCTGCACAGACTGCGGGTGGACAAATCCAGAGCTCTGAATTTCTTTTTCTATACCGTGTGACACGGTAATAAGCTTTTTACCGTCTAAGGCTTTTTTTGCGCGCCACATTTTAAAATATTTAACCGGCCCCAACCTCCTTTCTTTCTTCAGTTCTTCAGCTACCGCGTTGTGCACAACAAAGTAGGTGGGCTCAAGCTGAGAGCGGCTCATCAATAAGTTGCTCTTGTCCAAATTGGAAATGAATAAATCAAATTTTCCTACTTGCCGCTGAATACCCTGTACCCAAACCAGGAATTCTTGGGTTAATTTATCCATTCCCCATAGTGCATCACATCGCTCATTCTTACTGGCTTTCCAGTAATGCACAGACAAGTTATCTGGTACTTCATATAAGCCAAAGTTTTGTAAGACCAATAGATGCACATTATGGCCACCTTGAAGCATAGTCTGCGCCAGGGTCAGCATAACCTTTTCCGCTCCACCTCCGGCCAGGCTGTCTATTACTATGGCAATTTGTTTAGTCATTTTGAACGGCTTCCAAAAGTTGGCGAATATCCCGCATGGCAGTGTGCAGCCCGTTTAACGCAGGAATTGCGGCCATCTGTTGTTTGAGTTTGGCAGCTTCAGCCGGGCTATCTAAGAGGAGGCAAGCTTGCGTCATGGCGTCAATCTCACAGGCGCTTTGTTGAATTAGCTGTTGCTGTGCGCAGGCAGCGATACGTTTTGGCTGATCTTTGGATACCGGCACCGCCAATGTCGGGACCGACAGGGCGATAGCCTGCAGTAAGGTATCACCGCCACTGAGGACGGCATACCGGCATGCAGCCAACAGGGCAATAAAATCGCGGTTATTTACCTGACCCAGACATAACACTCCGGGTATCTGGGGTAAGGCGTTAGGATAATTGGGGCCAAGCACTAATACCGCCTGACGCCCCGCCTCGGCAATCTTCCTGGCTACTTCGGCAAAGCGGTCAGCGGCCAACTCATTTGCCACTTTATGGCCGCCTGAGCCGGCATTGAGTAACACAAACTCATGCTGTTTAAGCGCATGATGGACGAGCAGACTGACTTGTTTATCTGGTTGCGGATTGGTAAATACCGGGCCGATGCATTGCGGTTCGGTGAGCCCAAGCCATTTGAGTTTGGTACGGGACAACCAAGATGGCGGGCCGATAACAAATTCCGGTTGCACTACCCAATGCCTGTCGGTATGCCGCGCACGGCCTATTTTCATTCCCCGGCGGCGCTTGCTCTGGTGCTGGCTGATAAAAATGACCTTGGCACCAAGGGCCTTGGCTTGAGCGAGCTGAGATTGACGGCCCGAGGCGTCAAAAATAACCAGTGTGGGACAATATTCCCGTAAGTACCCGTTAACCTGTGCTTCGCATTTTGTGGGGGAGGCATTCAGTAACAATGCCGGGTAAGGACAAGAAGCGGCATAGGGAGCGTGACGATTCAAAACAAAGCCTATTTCAGCCTCTGGCCATTTCTCCTGAATGGCATCGGCGAGAATCACGCTGCGCATATATTCGCCAATTCCCTCCGGTGAGGAAACTGGGATAAACAACACTTTAATTGGTCGCATCGTCATGCTTATTCTCGTTCAACTGCTGGTGGTACCCATCTAGCAAGTAGTTAAAATCTTCCGGCTGGTAATGATACTGGTGCATGCGCGCTGCCTCTTTTTCCAGGGATCGTTTCAGGCGGGCCAGATTATTGGGCTGCCAGTGGCGGCCCAGACGCCTTTGGCAACGGTCAAAGTCAATTAGCCAAATCTTACGCTGTCCATCCAGTATCAGATTGTGGATGTTTAAATCATGATGATAAACCTGTGCCAGGTGCATTTGTGCGATGGTTCGCCCGACCTTCTGCCACAGGTCTTTTGCCAGTGCCGCAACACACAGCAACTGATGCAGATCCCGGGCACGCTCTATTTGCTCGAGTAACAGATCGGCGCGATAAATAAGCCCACTGCGTTGCACATGGGCGGCAACAGGGCGGGGCACTGGCAGTCCTGTTGCATACATCCAGCTCAGCAAACGAAATTCCTGAAAGGACCGGCAACTATCCAACCCGGTGTACAAGTATTGATCGGACAACAACTTGCCTACCAATCCGCCGCGATGGTAGTGGCGGAACACCAGCGGCACATTGTTGTGGCGGATGAAATAGGTGGTGCCACGGCCACGGGAATGCCCCGTCACCAGGCCAGCAGATTGCCAAAACCCGATGTCGAAATGTTGGGGGCTAAGGTCAGGTATTACGTCTGCATCAACCAACCAACTGTGTGGCCCTTGATGACCCTGCTTAACAGACGACATCTTGTTCCTGCTTTGTGGTAAATTCGCCATTTTACACTATCCACCCTGGAAGATTGAGTGAAAAACCTCTGTATTCTGCGCCTGTCCGCCATTGGGGATGTTTGTCATGCCGTTGCTATGGTGCAGCGTATTCGCCGCCAATGGCCAGAAACTGGTATTACCTGGGTCATTGGTAAGGTTGAACATCAGTTGGTCGGCGACCTGCCTGGGGTCACTTTTGTTGTCTTCGATAAAAAGCAGGGCCGTCAAGCCTATACACAGCTAAATCGTCAACTGGCTAATCAGACGTTCGATGCCTTGTTAGTTATGCAAGTGGCTCTGCGCGCTAATCTGGCGGCCCGGCAAATTCGGGCCAGACGTAAAATAGGCTTTGACTGGCAGCGCAGTAAAGAGTTGCACTGGTTGTTTACCAATCAGCGTATTCAACCACAGCAGCATGCACATGTGCTGGATGGCTTTATGGCCTTTGCTGATGCCATTGGTGTACCTGCCGAAGCACAAGTGCAATGGGATATTCCCATCGAATTGGCAGACAGGCTGTGGGCAGACGAACAGGCTGCATCTCTTGGGAACTTTGTAATTATCAGCCCAACTGCCAGTAAAGCGGAGCGAAACTGGTTACCAGAGCGCTATGCCCAGGTTGCAGAATACTTACATAATCAGGGCAAGAAAGTGGTGCTTTGCGGAGGGCCGGCCAAGCTGGACCGACAGGTAGCCGATGCAATTCAGGCCCATACCTCTGTGATCCATACCGATTATGTCGGCAAGACCAGTCTCAAACAAATGTTGGCTCTGATTGCCCAGGCTGAGCTGGTAATTGCACCAGACACTGGCCCTGCACATATGGCC
Source organism: Bowmanella denitrificans (assembly GCF_039522935.1). Classification (NCBI taxonomy): domain Bacteria; kingdom Pseudomonadati; phylum Pseudomonadota; class Gammaproteobacteria; order Alteromonadales; family Alteromonadaceae; genus Bowmanella; species Bowmanella denitrificans. The sequence continues at coordinate 21,514 of NZ_BAAAEI010000003.1, forward strand.
ACAGCGGTGGGTACTGCTGTTATCGGCTTATACGCCCATAGTAATCCAAGGCGCACTGGCCCCTACTTGGACCAGCACCGGGTGGTATCGGTTTATGATCAACAGGTGGTAAGCCAAAAGGGCAAAAGCTGGCAGCAATTGCCCTGGGGTACCAGAGTAAAAGGTCAGGACTTAATGGCAGCTATCAGTGTTGAAATGGTGCTGGATAAAGTGAATGAGTGGTTATCCGGGGGCTAGAAGTGCTCCAGTACAGTCTTTAAGTCAGCTTAAATAAGCAGGCAAGCGTAGCATCAATCGCCCCTCTGTTGGCTTTGAGTACCGCCAGGCCAGCTTCCCCAGCCTGCTGCATGCCAGATGGATTAGTCAGCCAGTTTCTGGCCTGCATAACGATGTGCTGACTATCGGTTACGTTCTTTAATGCCCCGGCTTGCTTAAGTATCTGGCATATCTGAGGATTGTTGTGTTGGGAAGGGCCCATCAATATAGGTACAGCCAGTGCCGCAGGCTCCAGCGCGTTGTGTCCTCCTCTTAAGGCCAGACTGCCACCAACAAAGGCGATGTCTGCAACGGCGTAAAGACGGGCTAGTAAACCCATTTCATCGGCCAGTAAAATGTCGCTGCCAGTATTGCATGGCTGTTGGGCACTAGTGCGGCAAAGGGTCAGACGTTGCTTCTGACATAGCTGAGCGACCAGATCAAAGCGATGTGGGTGTCTGGGCACCAGTACAAGCAGCAGATCGGCAAACTCAGTTTTAAGCTTTTTATAAGCGTCCAGCAAAATAGCTTCTTCCGGCTCATGGGTGCTACCAGCAATCAGAATCCTGCGGTTTGCCAGCCCATATTGAGCCAGGGTGTCGGCTCTTAGTAACGTTTTCTCCGGAATCTCCAGGTCAAACTTGATGTTATTTGTGAGGTGCAACTTTTCTGGGCTGATACCCAATTGCAGATAGTTGTCATAATCGCGTTGCCCTTGGGTACATACCTGATGCAGCTTATGCAGCATAGGGGCTGCTAGCATATTCAGGCGTTGATAACCTTTTACCGACCTGTCTGTCATGCGGGCGTTAATGACAGATACCGGGATACCCTTCTTCCAGCAGGCATGGATTAGATTCGGCCAAAGCTCGACCTCCATTATTAACACCTGGCTGGGTTTGACCCGGCTTAACATCCCTGCCATGGCCATGTGCAAGTCAAAAGGCAGGTAGAAGTGATGTACGGAATCGCCAAAGGTCTGTTTTACCCTGTCCGAGCCGGTTGGTGTGGTGGTGGTAATCGTAATCTGCAAATCTGGCTGTAAAGTCTGAATTTTTTTTATTAAACCTGTGGCGGCAACCACTTCTCCCACTGACACACAATGCAGCAATATCCCACCTGCTTTCGGCGCGCGGGGAATAAAACCAAAACGTTCAAAACGACGGCGGTTATATGACTTGCTGCGAATGGCTGCTTTGACCAGTAAGCTGGCAAAGGCAAAGGGAATGAGTAACGTCAGTAACAGTGAATAGCTCCAGCGCAACATATCCTGGACCAGGGTTGGGCGATAAGCTGAGGTAAGCAAGGGCATTACATTTCTTGACCGGCTGAAAGGTGGCCACTTTAGCAGAAAATTCATCATTCTGTATTAATGCTCTGTTACCTAATACTGCTTATGGCGGCTGAAATTTCGAAATCTATGCAGAGCCCTCCCTCTAAATTATTGATTGTCAGGCTAAGTGCTATTGGTGATGTGGTGATGACCACAGGGCTGTTGAATCCACTCAGGGCAGCCTACCCGAATTGTGAGATAAGTTGGTTGATTGATGAGTCTATCGCCGATCTATTGTCCGAAAACCCGTCGGTACATTTAATTAAATGGCCAAAGCGTCATTGGCAGCAGTTGTGGCGGGATCGTCATTGGTCACGTCTTTTTAAAGAGGTGAGGGCTTTTCGACGCAGTTTGAAAGATGCAAAGTTTGATTGGGTTATTGATGCGCAGGGATTATTAAAAAGTGCCTTGCTGGCCAGATTTACCTCTGCTAACCGGCGCATTGGTTTTGCTGGCAAGGAAGGCAACGATTATCTGATGACCGAAGTGCTAGAGCGTCAACAGGGCAAGCAGATTGGTAGTGAATATCGTGGGCTACTAAGCTACCTGGGGTTGAATCCACAGCATTATCGAATGGCGCTGCCATCCGCTGTTGAGACCCAGAGTCATACGGCGGCCTTGCGGGCCAGGTTGTTCGCTGGGTCGAACTATATTTGTCTTGCTCCTTTCACCACTCGAGCGCAAAAGCATTGGCCTCACTCATATTGGCTGCAATTGTTGGCGTGGCTTAGCCAACATAATGGCTGGCCTTGTCTGATTCTGGGCGGACCCGGGGATCGTGACTTGGCAGAGCAGTTAACCCGTCAGCAAGCAAATACTTACCATTTATGTGGCCATACCAATCTATTGCAAAGCAGTGAACTGATCCGTACCTGCCGTTTGTTGGTTGGCGTCGATACCGGCCTGACGCATATGGCGGTTGCTCATGGGGTTCCGCTGGTGGCGCTGTTTGGTTCGACCCGTCCTTATCTTCAAACCTACCAGGACAATGCCCGGATTTTGTATGACAACAGGTCTTGCTCTCCTTGTCGGCGACATCCGGTTTGTGATGGAAGATTTGATTGTATGCATGAGCTGACACCTCATAGAGTTTCTGTGGCCATCGAGGAATTGCTAAATGAAAGTTCTGCATCTTGAACTGGGGCGACATCTCTATGGTGGCGCCAAACAGGTCGTGTATTTAATGCGGGGCTTGCTTGAGTTCCAGGTAGAGAATGTCTTGGTTTGTGCCGCGCAGAGTGCAATTGCTGATACCGCCCAGCCCTATGCTCGGGTCGTTCCCATCCTGTATGGCGGAGAATGGGACCTGCGCATTCTGTACCAGCTGTTTAGCATTATTGGTCGGGAAAAGCCTGATCTGGTGCACCTGCATAGTCGTCGCGGTGCAGATACCTGGGGATTGCTGACTACCAGACTGGCGGGGGTACCTGTCGTCTGTTCCCGAAGGGTAGATAACAAAGAGCCTGCGTGGTTGGCCAGATTGAAGTACCGCAGTTGCAATAAGGTTATTTGTATCTCTGACGGAATTCGTCGGGTACTGATTGACGAAGGTATACCGGCCTGTCATCTGCACCGTATTCACAGTGCGGTTGACTTAGCTGAATATCAGCCAGTGCAGGACAAAGCCTGGTTTCTGGACACGTTCAAATTGAGCGGCAAAGAATTGGTTATCGGCTGTTTTGCCCAACTAATTGACAGGAAAGGGCAATCACTGCTGATTCGAGCGATTGCCAACCTGTGGCAGCGACACCCGAACATCCGTCTGTTGCTCTTCGGGCAGGGGCCCAATGAACAGAAACTCCGGGTATTAATCCAAGATTTAGGTATGCAGGGTGTAGTGCATTTCATGGGGTTCAGAAAGGATGTTGCGCGGATTATGCCGAATATCGATTTGGTTGTTCATCCCGCCTTCGCAGAGGGGTTGGGCGTAGCTTTACTGCAAGCGGCAGCTTGTGGCATTGCGGTTATTGCTTCCCGTGTTGGAGGCATTCCAGAAGTTATTGAGGATCAGAAAACCGGACTGTTGGTTGATCCCGGCCAACTTGGACAACTTCAAAGTGCCATAGAGCAGCTGCTGGAAACACCGCACTTGAGAAGACAAATGGGCGCCAGAGCGAGAGAAAAAATGCAACATCAGTTCTCACCGCAGGTTATGAGCGCGCAAAACTACCACCTTTACCTTGAAGTGCTCGCCAACATTTAACTACATGCCATTTAAGTCCGAGTTAAAAAAACAAAGTAACAGTTTGATTTCAGGTGATAAATACTTTTGAATTGGGAGAGTTGCGCTATGCTTGAAATGTAAACAGCGTGGCAAAGGCACATAAGGCAGGGAAGTGAAAACCAGCAAATATTTGAAACTGATAATTGGCCTGTTGGTGCTCAGCTTGTCTGCCGCTGTATCCGCCAGTGATGCCGAGGTTATTGTCAACGCGGACAGCCAGGTTTTACATCTGTCACCGGCGCAACTTCGGCGCATTTTTACCATGCGTCAACGTCAGTGGCCAAACGGCACGCTGATCAAAGTTTTCGTATTACCCAATCAAAACCCGCTTCACCAGCACTTCTGTAAATCTCAATTGAATATGTTTCCTTATCAGTTGGAACGGCTGTGGAACAAATTAGTGTATTCGGGTTTGAGTGAACGTCCTGTTGAGGTTTATGACCAGCAGCAAATGCTTCAGGTTATTGCACAAACCCCAGGTGCCATAGGCTACATTGGCAAAGGTATGGATATTCAAGATGTCGGGGTGTTACTTATCACTATCAGTGAGGACGACAGTAATGAATAAACACAACAATATTGGGTTACTGTTGAGCTGTTGGTTGGGCTTGAGCGCTGTCGCATCTGATTGTTGGGCAGAAGAGGACATAGTCTGGCATGGCTTTTTATCGCAGGGCTTAATGCAGGCAAGTAAGAGTAACTTTGTTAATGATGATGGGGATATTTCCTACCGACTTACCGAAGCAGGGATAAATCTCTCTTATCAGATTAATCCCAGCCTGCGACTGGCTTCTCAGGTTGTCTATCTGAATGGCGGCAATCGTTATCCTGAGGGTTTACGCCTTGATTACCTGTTTCTGGACTGGAGTGTATACACCAGTGATAACTGGGAGCTCAGGCTCAACTTAGGCAGATTTAAAAATTATCACTGGCTGTATTCATCAACCCGGGATATTCCTCACACGCGTCCTTCAATAGTTTTGCCCCAGTCACTCTACTATGATGCTTTCAGAGACTTTGCTAAAGGCAATGATGGTCTTGCCGCCCTGGCACAGGGCGATAGTCGTTGGGGAAATTGGGAACTGAATTGGAGTTATGGAGCTACTCCTATTGAAAAGGCATTGACCAGAACCTTGTTGGGCGAATTAGCCACCGGAAAGCTTGAGCAAGTTTTCGACCATCAGGCGAGCTTTTATTTTCAGCCCAAAGACAGCTATAGCCAGTTTGGTATTGCCATGGTCAGTTCCGACTTCAGGTATAAAGTTGGCAATACGGACTTTTTTGTCGATGGCGATGCCGGTACCAGGCGCTGGATAGCAAGTTATAAATACAGTGCGGAGCATTGGGATTTGTCAATGGAAGCCGTTCACGAGCAACTTAGCTACGACAACATCCTGTTTCCTGGCTATTACTTAAATACTTACTCTCAAGGTATTTATTGGCAAGGTCGGTGGTTTGTCAGTGACGCACTTACATTGCTGGGCCGCATAGACGTGGCTGATATAAATAAGGACGACCGAAGTGGCGTCTGGCTGGAAAAAAACAGCGAAGGACGAATCCCGAGGTATTTCGGCTATTCCGATAGCCTGACCCTCGGAATGACGTATTTACTATCTGAAAATTTTGCCCTTCAGGCTGAAGTACATCGGGTCAAAGGAACAGGGCGGCTGTCTCCTGCTGTTGTGCCCAACACCACTATTAACCGCAGTGAATATTGGAATTTGTGGGCGGTGCAACTGATGTATTGGTTCTGATATGCAGGTATTTATCAGCCTGCCGTGGAAAATCCTTGGCTTGCTTATTGCCGGTTTGCTGCTGGGCAGCGTGCTTCTCACTTACACCTGGCTGGATAAACTGGATGAAGATTTTGCCAAGCAACAGGAGTTTCTGCTCAACAAGGACGCCCAGCAGTATAAGCTGTTGACAGATATGCTGTTAAATCGCATGGAGACCAGGCTTGAGTCTTTGGTCCGGTTTCGCAGTCTGGATGGGCAGAGCAAAGAGCAGGTGGCCCAACTGGTGGAAGAGGAAATTGAGCATCTGCAAATGAATTGGCAGGTTGGCGATTTGTGGTTGTTCAAACAAGATGGTGAGTTACTTTACGGCACCACCTCAAAAACGCCGGCACATATTCTCAGAGATAAGCAAAAGGTGGCTGATCAACAAATGTCGGTGGCCAATATCCGCTGTGATCGCATTTGTGAACTGTATGTCAGTGTGCCTATCCTACTTGGTCAGCAGTCCTGGGCCATTCTGTCTTCAAGCAGCTCTTTATTGGAAACCCTGGCCTACCTGAACCAGGCAACTGGCGCCGATCTGGCACTTTTTAAAGACACCGCAAATCACCAGCGTGGAAGTTTGTTCAGTGACCTCAGGCTGCAAGAACCCCTGGCTATTAGTAAGAAGCATAAATTGCAGTATGTTCTCAGTCAGATGCCGGAAAATTTGTACCTAAAAGATATGCTCGAGAATGGCGCCCGACTGGAACTGGAGGACAGTATGTTGCTGCTCAACCTGTTACCTTTGCAACAGGAGCAGCAGAGCGCTTATTTGCTGTTGATGCACGATATCACTGAGTTTAGTCGTGCACATAAAGCCTATCAACAGCGGGTACTCTGGATTGCAGTCAGCGTATTTTTGTTACTGCTGGGCTTGTTTTTCTGGTTGACGCGGCGTTTTCGCCGACGTTTGGTATCGTTAGCCGGAAGCTTGCCGTTATTAGCACAAAAACGTTATCAGGACTTTCACAAGCGGCAAAGTCAGGCCACAACGTTGTTCCGTGATGAACTGGAAATACTGCAGGATTCAGCCACGTCTCTTGGCGAAGAATTGGAACGATTGGATGGTCAGGTAGAAGCCTATACCCGGGAGCTGGAGAACATCGCCATGTTCGACAAACTGACCGGTCTGCCCAATCGCAATAAACTCAGTTTTTATCTGGGTGACATTTTACCAACGCTAGTTGATAAGCACGGCATCCTGTCGGTGTTGTTCCTTGATTTCGATAATTTCCGCAAAATCAATGATAGTCATGGTCATTCTTTGGGTGATGATTTTCTCGTGACCGTTACCAAGGAACTCTACTTATGTATCGAGAAAGAGGATTTTATTTGCCGTTTTGGCGGAGATGAGTTTGTACTGGTTTTAGCTCCGCGCAAGGATGAGCGGCAAATATTAAAAGTGGCAGAGGCTATTCAGCGTCGTTTCTGCCAGCCTGTGCAGGTGCAAAATCTGAGCTTTCATGTCTCGGTGAGCATTGGCATTTCGGTCACCATGGAACCCACAGCAGAGCCTGAAGAGTTAATTCGCCAGGCAGACATGGCCATGTATCACGCAAAAGATCAGGGTGGCAATCGTCCCTGCCTTTATAATGAGCAAATGTACCGGGCTTTGACGCGTCGAACACAACTGGAAGAAGAGGTTCGGGAAGCCCTGAATTACGACGAACTCAGCTTTGCGTTGCAGCCACAGATAGAGATTCTCACTGGCCGACTGGTTGGCTTTGAAGCTTTGTTGCGCTGGATCCATCCACAGAAAGGTTTTGTGCCACCCGACGAGTTTATCCCCTTACTGGAAAATACCGAAAGCATGTTAAGAATTGGCTATTGGGGGTTAAGAAAAGCCTTTGAAATTCTGCAGCGCTTAAGAGCAATGGGTTTAATGGGATGCAAAATAGCAGTGAACCTGTCTGCTGAACAAATGTTAGACAGTCGGTTAGGTCCTTATTTACAAGAACTTCTGGCAGAGTTTGGTCCTTACGCACAGTGGGTTGAGTTGGAACTGACCGAGCGCACACTGGTGATGGATATCGACCATTGCCTTGGCATTATGCACCAGTTGCGGGAGATGGGATTTAGTTTCTCCATTGATGATTTCGGAACAGGTTACTCCTCATTGAGTTATCTGAAAAAGATGCCGGTTGAGGTGATAAAGATCGATCGTAGTTTTGTTGCGGGTATGTTGGAAAATCATGCTGATTATCAAATCGTATCGTCCACCATTGCCATGGTGCATAACCTGGGCATGCGTGTTGTGGCAGAAGGGGTGGAAAATAAAGATCAACTTCGCTGCCTGAATGAGCTGGACTGCGAAATCGGCCAGGGATATTACATCTCCCGGCCTATTATGGAGTCTGACTTATTCAGTATTCTTTCGAGCAAAGTCAAGGACGGTATCTGGCAAGGCCTGGGGCATGCTGCCCAGATTCCGAACCTATAAAGTATCACCAGCGCTCGTTTGACCTCTGCAATGGTCTGACCGGGCAATTCCATCGCATCTATATACCTGCACCTGACTAGTCTTTTACAATAAGCCTTTGGCACAGTCCTAATGGAGCAAAACAATGAATAGTGGTTTTACTGCGCACCTGCAACAACAACTGGCAGACGTGCGGGAGCAGGGCCTGTATAAGGCAGAAAGAGTCATCACCTCTCAGCAGCAGGCAGACATCCGGGTTAGCAGCGGCGAGCAAGTACTGAACTTTTGTGCCAACAACTATTTAGGCCTGGCCAACCACCCTGAATTAATTGAAGCTGCCAAGCAAGGACTGGACAGCCATGGATTTGGTATGGCGTCAGTAAGGTTTATTTGTGGCACTCAGGAAATTCACAAACAGCTGGAAAACAAACTCAGCGAGTTCCTGCAAATGGAAGATACCATTCTGTATTCTTCCTGTTTTGACGCCAATGCCGGTTTATTCGAAACCTTGCTGGGGCCGGAAGACGCCATTATCTCAGATGCTTTAAACCATGCCAGCATCATTGACGGTGTCCGCCTTTGTAAAGCTAAACGTTACCGCTATGCCAATAACGATATGCAGGAGCTGGAGACGCAACTGCAACAGGCACAGGCAGATGGGGTCAGGTTCAAACTGATCGCCACTGATGGCGTGTTTTCCATGGATGGGGTGATTGCCAACCTGAAAGCGGTCTGTGATTTGGCTGATAAATACGATGCCCTGGTGATGGTGGATGACTCTCACGCGGTGGGATTTGTCGGTGAGCAGGGGCGTGGTAGCCATGAACATTGTGATGTAATGGGGCGGGTAGATATTATTACCGGTACCTTGGGTAAGGCCCTTGGTGGTGCTTCAGGTGGTTTCACTTCTGGCAAAAAGGAAGTGATTGACTGGTTGCGGCAGCGTTCACGTCCATATCTTTTTTCAAATTCTCTTGCGCCAGCTATTGTATCGGCGTCTATCCGGGTGTTGGATATGTTGGCCGAGGGCGGCGAGTTACGCCATCGTCTGCGCGAAAACAGTCAGTATTTCCGTCAGCGCATGACAGAGGCCGGTTTCACATTAGCAGGCGCAGACCATGCCATTATTCCGGTGATGTTGGGCGATGCCAAGCTGGCCGCACAAATGGCGGAAAAAATGCTTGAACGTGGTATTTATGTGGTGGGCTTCTCATTCCCCGTGGTACCTCAGGGGCAAGCCAGAATCCGTACCCAAATGTCCGCCGCGCATACTCGCGAACAGTTGGATTGTGCCATAGACGCCTTTATTGCTGTGGGTAAAGAATTGGGAGTGATAGCATGAAATCCCTGTCAAAACTGCATGCCAAACCAGGCATTTGGCTGACCGAGACAGATAAGCCGGAAGTGGGTCATAACGACCTGCTGATTAAGATTCGCAAGACCGCCATTTGTGGCACTGATATGCATATTTATCATTGGGACGAATGGTCACAAAAAACCATTCCTGTGCCCATGGTGGTAGGGCATGAATATGTCGGTGAAGTCGTCGACATGGGGCAGGAAGTGGCTGGTTTTAAAGTTGGTGACAGGGTATCTGGTGAAGGCCATATTACCTGCGGATATTGCCGTAATTGTCGGGCCGGACGCCGTCATCTGTGCCGCAACACCACGGGTGTTGGGGTTAATAGAGCCGGGGCGTTTGCCGAGTATCTGGTCATTCCTGCCTTTAATGCCTTCAAAATTCCAGACAATATTTCCGATGAACTGGCTTCCATCTTCGACCCATTCGGTAATGCCGTGCATACCGCGTTATCTTTTGATTTGGTGGGTGAAGATGTATTGATTACCGGTGCCGGCCCTATTGGCATTATGGCTGCCGCTGTCGCCCGTCATGTTGGGGCCCGCCATGTGGTGATCACCGATTTAAATGACTATCGTCTGGAACTGGCCAGAAAAATGGGGGCTACCCGGGCAGTGAATGTGGGTAAGGAGAACCTTGCCGATGTTATGAAAGAACTGGGCATGACTGAGGGGTTCGATGTTGGCCTGGAAATGTCCGGCGTACCTGCAGCGTTTCGGGATATGCTGGCCAAGATGAATCACGGCGGTAAAATTGCCATGTTAGGTATTCCTTCCGGTGAGACCGCCATTGACTGGAATCAGGTGATTTTCAAAGGGCTGATTATTAAAGGTATCTACGGACGGGAAATGTTTGAAACCTGGTATAAGATGGCCAGCCTGATCCAAAGTGGCTTGGATCTGAGCCCCATTATTACCCATAGATTCGCCGTTGATGATTTCCAGCAAGGCTTTGATGCGATGGCGTCGGGGCAGTCTGGTAAAGTCGTGTTGAGTTGGTAACGGGGATGGCGCAGTTTTTACACATTCAGGCAGATGCGGCCAGCAAAATGCTGGCCGGGGATCAAGCCACATTAGTGGATATTCGTGATATCCAGTCCTTTAATGCAGCCCATATTCAGGGCGCAATGCATTTGTCCAATGAGTCTCTCAATGGCTTTATGCAAGAGACCGCCAAAGACCGTCCGTTGATTGTTTGTTGCTATCATGGCATCAGCAGCCAACAGGCAGCCCAGTTTCTGGTCCAGCAGGGGTTCAATGAAGTGTACAGTCTGGACGGCGGATTTGAAGGCTGGCGTCAGAACTGGCCTTTTGTGAGCGGAGACTGAACATTTGCAGTTAGTGGCATTCAGCCAGGAAGCGCCAGCGCACTTACTGGCTAACTACCTGAATCAGCAAGGCATCATCGTAAGCTACCAATTGTTGGAAGGTGAGCATCCCCACGCCGTATTGCTAAAAGATGATAAGCGCTGGGAAGAAGCCCGGCTCATCACCCAGGACTTCCTACGCGACCCACGTCAGGCCAAATATCAGCAGGCTGCCTGGCAGCAAGGGCAGGTGGTGAACATGCAGCGTAGCCAGCAGGATATGTCGCCACAATTGCAAATGCTGATGCGTAGCCCGTTTACGCTGTTGGTACTGGTAGCTTGTACTTTGGTGTATTTGGGCAGCCTGATGGGGTGGTTCAGCCAGTTACAGCACATGTTATCTTTTCAGCCCCCGGCATTGCTGGTGGAAAACCAGCAGTGGTGGCGGCTGCTCGGGCCTGCATTTCTGCACTTCTCGGCGCTGCACATAGTCTTTAACCTATTGTGGTGGGCGATTCTCGCCAGCCAGATAGAGCAGAAATTCGGCACCCTGAATCTGTTGCTGGTGTTTGTGGTTACGGCCTTGCTATCTAACTACACACAGTATCTGCATACCGGACCTAATTTTGGCGGCCTGTCTGGCGTGGTTTATGGGGTGATGGGATTTGTCTGGTGGTGTGGTTGGCTGCGCCCGCAGTGGGGCTTACATCTTTCTAAACCACTGGTAGGGTTTATTCTGTTCTGGCTGATTTTAGGTTATGCCGATTTACTTTGGGTCAGTGTGGCAAATACCGCACATACGGTAGGCCTGGTAAGTGGCTGCTTACTTGCTCTAATTTATACCAGGCTGGGACGCTGAGCTCAACCTTGATAAAGGTACTTGGTAAATATCACATCCTTGATCATCTCTGAGCCGGTTTCCTGTTTCATCAGTTGCCGTAGCTTTTGCAGGCAATCCCGGCGAATTTCTTCGCGACCAGTAAGAGATTTAACTTTTTCTTCCGGCTGACGGCCAAAAATATCAATAGTCGTGGCCCTGAGCAGCGGTGAGTGATGTTCAGCTGCTTCAAGAAAAGAAGCGTCTTCAAGCATTAGTTCCACCGTGACCCTCACATACCCCAGGTTGCGGCTGCTGGTGCTAACATAATTAGTGACAATATCGGGTTCCAGACCAAAATAGGCGTAGGCTGCCATCGCCCGGGGTGAAATCAGCATCAGGGGTAGCAAAACCAGTACGACTATTTGTCTGTTGAACATAAGGTATAAGTTCCGGGTTTCTATTCACTATGGGTATTTTATCAACAAAATCATACAGACGGACAGTTCCGCACAGGTATTTTTCCGCCCACCTGATTTGCTGCTATGCGGCACCACGGGTATTATGACCACTATATCGTCTGAGTCACAAACCACCTTGAATTTATCTTTAGACTTTCCCTTTTCCCCTGCCGTCACCTGGCACAGTCCGGAGTTTATTGGGATACCGGATTTTCATCTGAAGAACTGGCTGTTGGATACCAGTTCCCTGACCGAACGCTTGCAGTCCCATTGCAGACACTTTCGTGTCCAGCTTCTTGGTCAGCAGCTTTTGCCCTTGCTGGACAATGAGAAAGCGCCTATGCAAAACCAACCCTGTCAGGTCAGGGAAGTGTTGCTGTGGGGAGAAGAGCATCCCTGGGTTTTTGCCCGCTCGCTGTTACCTGAGTCTTTGGTGCAGGAAGGCATGCGGGAACTGGCCGCACTGGGGGAGCAATCACTGGGTAAGGTATTGTTTAACAACAGTGATTGCCTGCGAGAACCCTTTGAGCTGACCAGACTGGGTACCGAACATGAGCTGATGACCAGGTTGGGGCTGCGTTGCAGTCATGATTTGTGGGGGCGCCGTTCTCGTTTTAGTTACAAGCACTGGCATATGATGGTGGCTGAGATATTTTTGCCGGGTTGCCCGGCCTACAAACAGTTTGGGGCTACGTATGTATAGCCGCACCAAGCTGGCTGCATTCGCGCGTCTGGCGCGAATGGATAAACCCATCGGCACATATTTGTTGCTTTGGCCAACATGGTGGGCGCTATGGATGGCGGCTGACGGCATGCCGGATTGGCCGTTGATTGTCATATTTAGCCTGGGGGTGTTTCTGATGCGCTCAGCTGGCTGTGTCATCAATGACTATGCCGACCGCCATGTGGATGGTGAAGTGAAGCGCACTGCGTCGCGTCCCCTGGTTAGCGGTGAAATCACAGAGCGACAAGCGCTGGGCTTTTTCACCTTGTTAGTACTGATGTCCTTCGGTCTGGTGCTGTTTTTAAACTGGCAGACTATTTTGCTGTCCTTTGGCGCCCTGGCGCTGGCGGCTTGCTACCCTTTTATGAAGCGTTACACACATTTGCCGCAATTCGTGCTTGGTGCCGCGTTCAGTTGGGCGATTCCCATGGCATGTATGGCCAGCCTGAGTTTTTTACCCTGGTGGAGCTGGTGGCTGTTTACTGCCAATATCCTATGGACGGTGGCCTACGACACTATGTATGCGATGGTGGACAGGGACGATGATCTTAGAATTGGTGTTAAGTCCACCGCTATCCTGTTTGGGCGATTTGACAAATTGATCATCGGCTGTTTACAACTGATGTTTCTCGGCATTCTGGCCTGGCTTGGCTTCTACCTGGCCTTTGGGGCGCTATACTTTGTCGGCTGGACTATAGCGGTATTGCTGTCCGGCTATCAGCAGTGGCTGATTGCCGGACGGGAACGGGAACCTTGCTTCAAGGCCTTCCTCAACAATCATTATGTGGGGTTGGCCATTACACTGGGATTGATACTCGATCTAGCTGTGCGGATGGTGTAACTGGTGCAGTTTCTGCACGATCCCGGAACTGACCAGAGACAGCACCATTTCTTTTAAGGCGGCACTTTGAGCAGACTGCTGTAACGCCCCGTCTTCGTCTGCTGCTACCAGGCCGTTGTCTTTGAGTGCATTCACAAAGCTTGAAAAGACGTTCTTATCGTAGAACTCTGGCGCATTGATGCCATTTACCGCACTCAGATGTTCTGCCAATTCGCGGCTCTGTTTCTCCAAGGTCGCGCGAGGGATTGATTGCTCCTTTTCCAGCAGTGTCAGTACGATGGCATAACGTTGTAAGGTTTGCTGGATGGTCTCGCTGAGTACTTGCAAAGTCCGGTAGTCCGCATCTGTGCGAGGTGGGGCAAGCAATTTGCCGTCAAGCTCTTTAATCAAGCCAAGTTCCAGCATCTGCTGCATTAACTGCTGACAATAGGTTGTCGCCTCGGTTAAGGTGAAATGCATAAACAGTTCACGCTTTAACAAAGGATAGATTGCCTTGATGTAATCTATCACTGCCGACTTTGGCGGCCCTGTCATTACTGCGGCGGCAATCAGGCTGGGTAATGCCAGCAGGTGCAAAATATTGTTGCGATAGTAAGTTTGAGTAATGGCACTATGTTCATTCAGTGACACTACCCGGCCAAATGCATCATCGCGGATACTGAACTTATTCAGAGCCAGGGTTTGTTTCAGCAGCGTATGACCATCAACATCAGGAATACTGCTTAACTGGCTATAGGGCGCCGCACGGAGCAGGGTCAGCAACTGATTAAGACTGCCAGCCAGATCATCTTCTTCCATTGCATGATTTTCTGCTGCTAACAGTACTAAGGAGCACAAGGCCATGCCGTTAATGGCGGCAGTCTGATTAATACGGCACATCACTTGATTGGCCAGATGGTTGACGGTGGGGGTGAGCCAGCTCGGTTTGCGTTCCACAGATAATGCATCGTCACGCCAGTTTGGCACCCGGCTGTCGAGATAACTGTTAAGCTGAATCGGTTCACCAAAACTCAGAAAACCATGACCATAATTCTTTAATTTCTTAATGGCGGAAAATACCTGCCAGAATGATTCTTTCTGTTTACTGCTGCCTTTTAGCTCTTTCAGGTAGCTACCTAATTCCATTACGTTCTCGTAGCCAAGATAGACCGGTACCAAACTCACTGGACGTTTTACCCCCTTTAACATGGCTTGTAATGTCATCGCCAGCATGCCGGTTTTTGGTGGTAACAACCGACCGGTTCGACTGCGCCCCCCTTCGGGATAGTACTTAACCGGGAAACCACGATTAAACAGAAACTCCAGGTACTCCTTGAAGACTGCGGTATAAAGTTTGTTACCGGCAAAGCTACGACGCAGGAAAAACGCGCCACCGCGGCGGAAGATTCCGCCCACCGGCCAGAAATTCAAATTGATACCTGCAGCAATATGTGGCGTGGCCAGTCCCTCATGGTAGATAACATAAGTCAAAAGCAGATAATCCATATGACTGCGATGGCAGGGGACATAGATGATTTCATGTCCGTTTTGCGCCAACTCACGGATGCGTGCCGCATTGTGCACTTCTATACCGTTATAAATCTTGTTCCATACCCGGGTCAGTAATCTGTCTGCCAGGCGAATGGTGCCTTCCCGATAATCTGCGGCAATCTCTTTTAAATAGCTCTCAGCCCGTTGTCTGGCTTGTTCAGCACTGAGCCTTTTATCCTGTTGTTCTTCAGTGATGGCATCTTTAACCGCTCTGGCGCCAAGAATGGCATTCTGCAGTTGCAAACGATCAATGCTGCGCGGCCCGGTCATCGCTTGTATACGGCGATAAAAATGTGTCCTGGCGACTCTGATTAACTTATGTGCAATGCGTTCATCACTGCCATTTTCTTCGAGCATGCGCCTGGAGGAAACGGCGCGGCTGAAATAGACAAAGTTGTCGCGACCTAAAAACAGCACAATAAAAAACTTTCGTAACCAACTTGGCGAGGCGCGGTCAGCCAACAAGTCAGACCAACCCGGTTTGGATTTGCCCGGAGCCCGGCCCCAGAAAATCGCCGTCGGTACTATTTGCATATCTATATCCGGCGTCTGCCGCTGCAACTGCAAAATATGTTGAAAGCTGTTCGCTATATCCGTTGCATGAATACGACGACTTATTAACCCCTGCGGTTCTTCCAGACTCAGGTTTGCCTGCAGCACCTGGCCGTTTAACTGCAAGGGGCGCAGGGGATCCGGTAAACCCAATTGCTCGGTTGCTTTCTGCAATGCAATCAGGTCGGTGGCAGAGTGGGTGTGCAACAAATAGATTATGGGTTTGTGTTGATCAATGCCCAGTTCCTGATGAATATCGGCAGGAATGCTTTTGGTTTTGACCAGCAAACGGGTTGGGTATTTAATCAGGTTTAGTAGCAGCTTGTGCAACCAGAACATCGCCAATGGACCTCCTGTAAAAGTGCGCGAAGCATAGCATCTTCTTGGTTTAATGTCCTTGTGCAGCATCAGCCCCTAGCATTTCAGACAGAATAAACAACAAGAGTTGCTATCTTGGTATAACTGGATATACTCACAGTAAAACTGTATGGAAAAACAGGCTTATGCGTCCACTTACACCCCGGCAGGAAGAAGTTCTGCAACTGATTAAAGATACTATGGCTCATACAGGTATGCCGCCTACCCGCGCAGAAATTGCCAAGCAGTTGGGGTTTCGTTCCGCCAATGCCGCCGAGGAACACCTTAAAGCTCTGTCCCGTAAAGGGGTGATAGACATTTTACCGGGCACGTCCAGAGGCATAAAGCTCAACATTCCAATGGACGGACAGGTTGAGGAGGAAGGCCTGCCACTCATCGGCAGAGTTGCTGCCGGTGAACCTATACTGGCACAACAGCACATCGAAACTCACTACAAAGTAGACCCGGATTTGTTTAAACCCAAAGCGGATTTTTTGCTCAGAGTGAATGGGATGAGCATGAAGGATATCGGCATTATGGACGGCGACCTGCTGGCAGTGCATCGTACCCTGGACGTGCATAACGGTCAGGTGGTGGTGGCCAGGGTCGATGATGACGTCACCGTCAAGCGTATTGAGCGACGTGGTCGAAGCGAAATTCTTTTACATGCGGAAAACGAAGAATTCGCGCCGATTAAAGTAGACTTAGCCACCCAGCCTTTTTCGATTGAAGGTATCGCGGTCGGGATTATCCGTAACAGCGATTGGATGTAATCACCTAACAATTATATCCAGGGACGGATGGTATGCCGATGTAGCAGGAGCACTCATCGGCGATATCCAGAGCCTGCTCTACAGGCGCTTCTGCCTGAACCATAGACCCCCATTTAATAGCCGCTCCTAATGGGCAACTTTCCCTGCACAATAAAACAATCAATAAATTAGCAGCTTAGCGAAAATTCGTGATTCCTGCTCACTTATGGTTAAAATTTGAGCGCTTGATTGTTATCCTCTCAGAAATCGCTGGACGCGCCCCGTACAGTTGAGTAATTCTTGTACTGCATTTAACAAAAATATAACAAGAAAGTGTCATTTTGTGTCCAACGGTACTTTCGATTTTCCGGGTTTCTGACACCGGAGTCTTTCAGTTCTGACATAGGAGACGTCACGTGGCCAGAAGTGTGTTGACCGCATTATTCGCAACCCTGCTGAGCGCTGCTGCCATGGCGCAGCCTTCCCAGTTGAACTTGCGCAAGGGGGTAACAGACATCAGTGCGCAGGTTTATGATCTGCACATGACCATTTTCTACATTTGCGTGGTGATTGGCATACTGGTCTTCGGCGCGATGTTTTTTGCGATGATCTTCCATCGTAAATCCAGAGGGGTAAAACCAGCCAATTTCCATGAAAGTGTCAAAGTGGAGGTGGCCTGGACGGTAGTGCCGTTTCTCATTCTTATTGGCATGGCGATTCCTGCTGCCAGTACTTTGATTGCCATGGAAGACACCAGCAAAGCGGATGTAACTGTGTTGGTCACCGGGTCTCAATGGAAATGGCACTATAAGTATATGGAAAACGAGGTGGAGTATTACTCGGTGTTGGCTACCCAACAGGAGCAGATTCACAACAAATTCAGCAAAGGCGAAAACTACTTGCTGGAAGTGGATCGTCCGCTGGTCATCCCCACAGATAAGAAAGTCCGCTTCCTGGTGACCTCTGATGATGTGATTCACTCCTGGTGGGTACCTGATTTTGCCGTGAAAAAAGATGCGAACCCAGGCTTTATTAACGAAGCCTGGGCCCGTGTTAATGAGCCTGGCATTTACCGGGGGCAGTGTGCAGAACTCTGTGGTAAGGACCATGGCTTTATGCCTGTGGTGGTAATAGCCAAGACTCCGGCTGAATACGATGCCTGGATTGCCGAGCAGGAAGCGATTCAGCGCAAAGCCAAAGAGGAAGAGCAAAAGCTTCTGGCCATGAATATGGACATGACCGAATTGATGGATTTGGGCAGTAAGGTTTACCAGAGTACCTGTGCTGCCTGCCATATGCCAAACGGTGAGGGGCTGCCGGGCGTGTTTCCTGGTTTGAAAGGTAGTGCCATAGCCACTGGCGATGTGCGCAAGCATATCGATGTGGTGGTCAACGGCGTTTCCGGTACTGCCATGCAGGCTTTTGGCAAGCAATTGAGCCTGAAAGAACTGGCCGCTGTGATTACATATGAACGTAATGCCTGGGGTAACAACACGGGTGAAACGGTGCAGGCCAAAGATGTCAACGCCGTCCAGACAGGCAAATAGGAGAATTATGATGAGTACCGCAGCAGAGCACCTGCACCACGACGAACATCATGACCATAAGCCATCCGGTATTAAGCGTTGGCTGTACACCACCAACCACAAAGATATCGGCACCCTGTATTTGTGGTTTGCCTTTATTATGTTCCTGATTGGCGGGGCCATGGCGATGGTGATCCGCGCTGAGTTGTTTCAGCCCGGCCTGCAGCTAGTGGATCCCAACTTTTTCAACCAGATGACCACAGTACATGGGCTGATTATGGTTTTTGGTGCGGTAATGCCGGCCTTTACCGGTTTAGCCAACTGGATGGTGCCACTGATGATTGGCGCGCCGGACATGGCCCTACCGAGGATGAATAACTGGAGTTTCTGGATCCTGCCTTTTGCGTTTTTGATCCTGCTCTCTTCGTTGTTTCTGGAAGGCGGTGGCCCGAATTTTGGCTGGACCTTTTATGCGCCGCTGTCCACCACCTACAGCAACGACAGCACGGCTTTATTTGTGTTTTCTGTGCATATTATGGGGGCATCCTCCATTATGGGCGCCATCAACGTTATTGTGACCATTTTTAATATGCGCGCACCAGGCATGACCTGGATGAAGATGCCGCTGTTTGTATGGACCTGGTTGATCACTGCCTTTCTGCTGATTGCGGTTATGCCGGTGTTAGCCGGGGCGGTGACTATGGTGCTGACAGATAAATTCTTTGGCACCAGCTTCTTTAATGCCGCGGGTGGTGGTGACCCGGTGCTGTTCCAGCATATTTTCTGGTTCTTTGGGCACCCGGAAGTCTACATCATGATTCTGCCGGCATTCGGCATTATCTCGCAGATTGTGCCAACCTTTTCACGTAAGCCATTGTTTGGTTATGCATCTATGGTGTACGCCACGGCTTCCATCGCATTGTTATCCTTCATTGTGTGGGCCCACCATATGTTTACCACGGGTATGCCGGTGGCAGCAGAGCTGTTCTTTATGTTTGCCACTATGCTGATTTCCGTGCCTACCGGCGTGAAGGTCTTTAACTGGGTGGCGACGATGTGGCGTGGCGCCATCAGTTTTGAAATTCCCATGCTGTTTGCCCTGGCGTTTATCGTGCTGTTCACTATAGGTGGCTTTTCCGGATTGATGCTGGCGATTACACCTGTGGACTTCCAGTACCATGATACTTACTTTGTGGTAGCACATTTCCACTATGTTTTAGTGACCGGGGCAGTGTTCTCCATTATGGCGGCGGTGTATTACTGGCTACCCAAATGGTGCGGTAAGATGTACGACCTGACGTTGGCCAAATGGCACTTCTGGTGTTCGCTGATCTCTGTCAATGTGCTGTTCTTCCCTATGCACTTTGTTGGACTGGCCGGGATGCCCAGGCGTATCCCTGATTATTCGCTGCAGTTTGCTGACTTTAATAAATGGGTCAGCATCGGTGGCTTTGCCTTTGGTCTGTCGCAGCTGATATTCCTGGCCTTGTTGATTAAAGCCTGCCGCAAACAAGGTGAAGCGGCCACAGATCAGGTTTGGGAAGGCGCTGAAGGACTGGAATGGGAAATCCCTTCACCTGCGCCTTACCATACCTTTGAAACACCTCCGGTGGTGAAGTAAGCCATGAATACGCCCACCCCGAATAATGGCAAGCTGGTGATCAAGTTAGTTGCCGTGGTGCTGGGCATGTTTGGCTTTGGTTTTGCGCTGGTGCCCTTGTATGACGTGTTCTGCGACGTGACGGGCATCAATGGCAAAACCAACCCCTATGCGGCGACCTATCAGGTGCAGGACATTGATACCAGCCGCACTATTACGGTGGAATTTATTACCCGCACCAATACCGGCATGCCATGGGAATTCAAAGCCAGAAGCAGGCAGGTTCAGGTTCATCCGGGGGAACTTAAAACCGTCGAGTTTTATGTGCGTAACCCAACCGGTAAAGATATCGTTGGCCAGGCCATCCCTTCCGTCTCACCAGGTACGGCAGCGTTGTACCTGAATAAGACAGAATGTTTTTGTTTTAATCAGCAGCCTCTGCCAGCAGGTGAAGAGGCATTAATGCCTATGCAGTTTTATGTGGATCCACAACTGCCGGAAGATATTGAGATATTTACTCTGTCCTACACTTTTTACGATGTGACTGAAACCGCGTCGACTGTGGCAATGAACCGCGGCTAAATGGAGAGCGACATGTCAGAACAACAATACGAAAAATATTATGTACCGGCCCAAAGCCCATGGCCCTTTGTCGGGGCAGTAGCATTGTTTCTCATTGCCGTCGGGGCTGGCAATTTTGTTATCGAATCCACCAAGGGCAAGGACGGCTACGGAGGTTGGATCCTGGTGGCGGGCCTGGCTGTGCTGCTATTTATGCTGGTCGGCTGGTTTCGCGATCAGATTGAAGAGTCTATGACGGGCATGCACTCCAGCCAGTTGGGGCGTTCGTACCGTCAGGGTATGAGCTGGTTTATTTTTTCTGAAGTGATGTTCTTCGCAGCATTCTTTGGCGCACTATTTTACGCCCGTATGATTGCTGTGCCCTGGTTGGGAGGCTCGTCAAACAATGCCATGACCAACGAGGTGTTGTGGCCGGGTTTCGAAGCTATGTGGCCCTTGGTTAAGACCCCTGATGGCACGACAACTGAGGCCATGGGCTGGTATGGGCTGCCGCTGATCAATACCGTGATTCTGCTGATTTCCTCCGTAACAGCGCACTTCGCTCATGTGGCGTTGGAGGAGGGAAAACGCAAACAACTGACGTTGTTCCTGGGGCTGACCATCTTGTTAGGTATCGGCTTTTTGACACTGCAAGTGGAAGAATACGTGCATGCCTATCGTGAGATGGGACTGATGCTGACTTCAGGGGTGTATGGCAACACCTTCTTTATGCTGACCGGCTTCCATGGCTTGCATGTTACGCTGGGAACTATTTTACTGATTGTGATGTTCTTCAGGGTACTTAAAGGTCATTTCAATAAAGACAACCAGTTTGCGTTTCAGGCTGCCAGTTGGTACTGGCACTTTGTTGATGTGGTGTGGGTATTGCTGTTTATCTTTGTTTACATACTTTGACACTAAGGCGAGCCGTTAGTAAGGGCGGGGGTTGGGTGTAATCCAACCCATCGCCACGGCAATTATCAACAGCAGTATTATAATGGCTGACGTCAGAACCCGCCGACCAATAAACTTGGTCATTGATGTACCGCCACTGTCCCCTTTTAACATGATTTTCATGGCGCGAAAGAGGTTGAACACCATAAAGATCAACAGACAAACTATCAGAATCTTTAATAACAATGTGCTTCTCCTATGCTCAGTCGTCTGAAAGCCATACCCTGGATGACCGTTGGCATTGCCTTGCTGGCCATACTGCTTATGCTGCGATTGGGATTCTGGCAATTGTCCCGGGCCGAGCAAAAACAACTGCGTGCCCAACAACTTGAACAGCGTGCCGCTAACAATCCACTTTCTTTACAAGATATTAACAGACAGCCAGGGAATGTCGCGGATTTTCCGGTGCAGGTCAGTGGTCACCTTGATATTGGTAAAGTCTTTTTATGGGACAACCGGGTGTTAAAAGGTCAGGTGGGCTATGAAGTGCTAGTGCCAATGACGACCAATGCCGGAGAAGTGCTGATTAATTTTGGCTGGATAAAAGCGCCGCCACTGCGAACTCAACTACCTGAAATCGATTTGCCCACAGCCCTGTTAACGCTGCAAGGTGTGGTGGTTATGCCGGGTGATAATCTTGTCAGTCGGGAAGTATCTGAGTCGGGCTGGCCCAGGAGAGTGCAGCAACCTTCGCCTGAGCAATTGGCAAAACAATTAGGACGCGATCTGTTGCCCTATATTGTGCAACTGAATGACAGCCAAGCCTATGGTTTTACTAACAACTGGCATCCACTGGTAATGCCTGCTGAGAAACATCTGGCCTATGCGGTGCAATGGTTCGGCCTGGCTTTAGCCTGCTTTATCATCACCCTTATTGCTTTGCATAAACAAAGGAAAAAACATGGTAATTCAAGGGCATCGTAAAACATTTATATTAGTTGCTGTGATTTTTATCCTGCCGGTACTGTTGGCCAAACTGGCCCTGGAAATGGGCTGGTTCAACCGGGCTTCCACCAATAACGGGCAACTACTGGAGCCCAGTCTGGACTTGTCGATGCTTGACTCCCAGCACAAGTGGCGGTTGCTGTATCTGCTGCCGGCAGACTGTGACAGCAGTTGCGAAAATGCACTGATAGCCATCAATCAGGTATGGGTCGCGCTGGGCAGAGAGCAAGACAGAGCTGAGCCCGTGGTGATTCTGACCGACAACAGTGATAGCCGACCGCGGCAGCAATTGGACAAGTTAACAGGGGTACGACTGCTGAATGTGGCATCCCAAGATGTTAATGAAGTGTTTAAAGATGTGCCGACTGATGGTATTTTTCTGGTAGACACCCTGGATAATGTGATTTTGCGTTATCCGCTACAAACAGAACAACAACAAGCCGTGCTGCATAGCCGGGAAATACTGGCCGATCTGCGAAAACTGCTGAAGCTTTCCAGAATCGGATAAGGGAATGCGCTGATGAGAAAGTTGGTGTTGGCAGCCTTGCTGCTGGCTTTCGTCGTAGTGATTTTAGGGGCTTATACCCGTCTTACCGATGCCGGTCTGGGCTGCCCGGACTGGCCTGGCTGCTATGGTTTTTTGCATGTTCCTGTGCATGACGAACATGTGCAAATTGCTGAACAGGCTTTCCCTGAGCGACCGGTTGAAGCGCACAAAGCCTGGAACGAAATGATTCACCGTTATTTTGCTGGTGCGTTGGGTTTAGTCATTCTCGCCATATTCGTATTGAGTTTATTGCGCCGCGCCCATCATCGTCCACTGAAGCTGCCGTTCGTGCTGTTATGTCTGGTCTGTTTTCAGGCATTGCTGGGTATGTGGACGGTAACCATGAATTTAATGCCGCTGGTGGTAATGGGGCATCTGCTGGGTGGTTTTACAGTGCTGAGCTGTTTGTTCTTATTGTTGCTGCGACTGACCCCTTACCGTATTCCCGGTGGCGATGCCAACCTGCGCAAATTGGCTGGCTTTGCCATGTTGGGACTGATTATCGTCATCGGGCAAATTGCCCTGGGAGGCTGGGTATCGGCTAACTATGCCGCATTGGCTTGCACTGAGTTACCCATTTGCGAAACCAACTGGCTGGAACGACTGGACTTCAGTGGTGCTTATTCGGTGGTAGCCACTGATAACTATGAATTTGGTACGCATGATTACGATGAACGCATGACTATGCACATTATGCATAGATTTGGAGCCTTGCTGACCTTTATTTACCTATGCTGGCTGGCTATTGGCCTGTATAAAGGGGCCTCGTCCAGCTTGTTCCGACAGTTAGCGGTGGTGCTGGTGCTGGTATTGGGATTACAAGTTGCGCTGGGGATCAGCAATGTTGTTTTCAGTCTGCCGGTGTTTGTCGCAGTGGCGCATAACGCCGTCGGTGCCTGCTTGCTGCTAACCATGGTGATGATCAATTACACCCTGCTAAGAAAAACCTAGGAGGCAATATGGATAAGACAGTCGGTATTAACCACAGTGAAAACCTCCAAAAGGCCGGTTGGCGGGATTACTATGAGATGACCAAACCTAATGTGGTGTTGCTGTTACTGCTGACCGCATTGGTAGGTATGTGTTTGTCCCAGCCTGGGTGGTTACCCTGGCAGCCATTGGTGGCGGGCTTATTTGGTATTGGTGCACTGTCTGCATCGGCTGCAGTGATTAATCATGTGATGGACAGGCGCATTGACGCACAAATGGCCAGAACCTTTAATCGCCCGGTACCCAAGGGTAAGGTCAGTCCCAGACAGGCGCTGACATTCGCTCTGGTGCTGGCTTTACTGGGCTATATGGTACTGGAGATCTGGGTGAATCGCCTGACAGCCCTGCTGACTCTGGCCAGTCTGGTAGGTTACGCAGCCATATATACCCTCTATCTGAAACGGGCGACTCCACAGAATATTGTTATCGGTGGCCTGGCGGGTGCTGCGCCGCCGCTGCTTGGCTGGACAGCCATGACCGGTGAGGTGCATGCCCATGCCATGTTGCTGGTATTGATAATTTACACCTGGACCCCTCCGCACTTCTGGGCGCTGGCAATTCACCGGGAGAAAGACTATGCCAGGGCAAAGGTGCCAATGTTGCCCGTGACCCATGGGGTGGAATACACCAAAGTATCGGTTTTGCTCTATACCGTGCTACTTGGCATTGTATGTTTATTGCCTTATCTGGTGGGCATGACCGGGGTGATTTACCTGGCCGGCTCCAGCCTGCTTAATGCGGTATTTCTCTACTACGCACTGAAGCTAAAATATGCGCCTAAAGAAAATACAGCTATGCAGACATTCAAGTTCTCCATTGTGCATCTGATGCTGTTATTCTTGCTGCTGTTGTTGGATCACTATTTCAAGTTTAGTTTATGAAAAGGACGCTCCTGATAGGCCTGCTGTTGTCATTGGCGCTGGCCGCTGGCATTTATTTGTCGTTAACCATCAAGCCGCCTGCGACACCATCGCATGCCAATATGTACCCTCAGGCCCGTGAGATACCTGCCTTTACCCTGATTGACCAAAAAGGTCTGTCATTTGGTAAAGAACGCTTAATGGGGCATTGGACCCTGGCCTTTACTGGTTATACTTTTTGCCCGGATATTTGTCCCACCACGTTGGCCGAGTTAAAGCGTATTTATCCGCAGCTTAAAGCGATATCAGCGGACATTCAGATACTGTTTTTATCCGTGGATCCTAAGCGGGATACCCCTGAACGCCTGAATGAATATGTCAATTTCTTCGAGCCGGAGTTTATTGCCGCCAGTGCCGAGCATGCCGAGCTGTTTCCCTTTGTTCGTAGTCTGGGCATGATGTATGCCATTGCCGGTAGCACAGAAACCCCTGACTATCTGGTGGACCACAGCGCCTCGGTGAGCCTGATTAATCCACAGGCTCAGGTGATAGGGCGTTTTAAGCCGACTCTGGCACCCGGGGCGATGGCGGTGGTGGATCCCGAGCATATCCTGGCGGATATGCCCTTGCTGATAAACCCTTAGTCCAGCCACAGACCGTCGTTAGTGGGCACAAAAAACGGTTGAGACAGCCAGTAGTAACGGCTTCTGTCCTGTTTGCTGGGGGCGGTACAGTTGACTCTGGCCCGTCCTGGTCCCAGCGGGGCTGGCAGACTTAGGGCGAATACATCTTCCATTTCCCAGATCACATCCAGCTTGTCGCCCTTGAAATAGCAGGCAAGCTGGGCGGGACGAATATCCGAGGTATCGATTTTCGTTGTCCATTGTGGCTGCAGGTTGTCAGGCCTCAGTTCCGGGTCCAGTGGTGCATATAAGCTGGGCATGGCCAGACTGTTCAGTTTTACCTTCAGGGTATTGAGGTTGGCGTATGTACCTGCCGCAGGAAAACGTGGCAGGGCTGTCATGTCACTGTACGGTGCCACGGCACCGGATTGCTGACCTAAGCCGATAAACCCAAGCTCTTTAACCAGTGCCTGCAGGTCGCTGTTATATTCGCCAAAAGGGTAGGCCAGGTACTTTAAACTGTATCCCAGTTCTTCCTGCAGCTTGCTTTCGGCTGACAGAATTTCTTCCCGCAGACTGGCTAACCATTGATCCTTAGTCATATCGCCACGGGTCAGCAGATGCTGGTGGTGATTGCTGTGGTTGGCAAACCATACACCGTCGGTTTTCATCTGCCGCACCTGCTCCCAACTGAGTTGCTGGCTTTCTTTGCCAATCAGGGCCGGATTAATAAACACCGTATAGTTGAAGCCATGCTGCTGCAAAATAGGGTGGGCGTTATGCAGAATATTGGCGTAGCCGTCATCAAAGGTAATTGCCACCGCTTTGTCCGGCAATGCCTGGTGCCGAGCGAGTTTGTAAAGCATGTCCTGCAGGGAAATCACATTGTGATGTTCGGCCAGATACTGCATATGTTCGGCAAACTGTGCAGGGCTGACCGACGTGGAGGCCGGTGTTTCCGTGCTCACATGGTGGTATTGAAGTATAACCCCATGATGTTGAAGACTTATTTCACTTGCTTTCAGCGGCCTGGTAAACATCAGAATTGCCATAAGTGCCAGCAGAGAGAATGCCTGTTTAGCCATAAATATCCATAGGGTGAACCTTTGATGCCAAGAGCTTACCTTGTCTGGGGCTTTTTTTCAGTAAGGCCGGGGACTTTTGCGTAAGTGGCCAGGTGCCAAAGTGCTTCTACGGGGCCTTTAGCATGTGTTTGCAACCACCAGTGTGTGAGCAAGAACTGTAGCAGCCATACTATGACTACCACCAAGGCGGTGAGATAGGGAGGCATGCGGGCAAATCCCCAAACCCCGTAAAAAAAAGCTGTGCACAAAATGCTTTGTAGCAGGTAGTTAGACAACGCGGTGCGGCCAATACCTTGGATGAACCGCGCCAATGGCTGACAGCATCCGCTGGCCTGCCATAACGTGATCAGCGCTATCAGCCCTACAGCCGTGCACACCGCCCCCCAGTAATTAAATAGGGTGTGGCCAAAGAAGTAATGGGGAAACTGCCAGGCGGTTTGCTCATTCAGATAATAGCCATAAAGCGATAACAACATACCGGAAATAATGCCGGTCCAGGCCGTTTGTTGGTAAAAGAGTATGCTGAATTGCCCGCGCAGAAAGCCACAACGATACAAGCCAAGCCCTAATAACATCATCCCGCTTACGCGCCATATTCCCCAGTTTGGCAGTACATCGGTATGAAAATGCCAGGCTGCACTGATTCGGTAGCTGAGCTGTTGTGCCCAACTGCCGTTCAGGGCAGCAATTTCCGTTTCGGATACTTGAATCATACCAGGCAAGCTTTGCGTGATAATCTGCTGTTGAATGGCTGCTGGCAACGACACCATGCTCAGATACGTCAGGTAGCTTTTAAGCGAGCCAACACCGAGACAGAGCAGACCAAACATTATGCATATGCGCCAGTTCAAATGGCGGAAAACAAAGGGAATAACCCCGCAAAGTGCATAGAACACCAGAATATCGCCATGCCAGATGAGATAAGCGTGCAACAGGCCTATCAACAACAAGACCAATAAACGTCTTGTATAGATACGCCAGGCACAAAGCCCTTTGGCATCCAGTCGGTCGCAGATAAGCGCGGTACTGGCACCAAACAACATGGAGAAAATCGCCATAAACTTCTGGTCGGCAATAAAATATTGTAAGGTCCACCAGATCTTGTTTAACTGCAGTTGCTCACCATATACCAGCGGGCTGAAGTAAGCGGCTTCGGGGGCAGAAAACAGGCGTATGTTCATTAGCAATATGCCCAACAGGGCAATGCCGCGGAGCAGATCGAGCAATTGAATGCGTGGTTGGTTCATTGTTGCGGTCTCACTGATTTTTCGCCAACCTTAGCCGCAAAGCTAGGTATTGGGCGTCTGTCCCGACCGGAATTTACCTGATGCCGTTTAACTTTTACGTTGCCTGGTGTGTTCAGCCCCAGCCAATGTTAACTATGCTGCTGGTCTGATTGCGCTAAGCCAAGCTCAGGCAATAGCGACAAGAGAAACTGAAAAGAGTCCATGGCCATACAACTGCTTGAAATCATTACCACCTTTGCTTTTACCCTGTGCTTCTCGATGGTAGCGGTATTGGCTTGGCTGCCCGGTATAGACAAGACCGAGCACCGGTACTTACAGCTCTATCTGGCTGCAATTGGTGTCATCCTGCTGATTGACCAATTAACACCGGTGCATCACGCACTGCATCTGAGTTTGCCTCCCTTGCTCTTTATGCTGGGGCCATTGCTGTTCGCTTATACAAGGCAGCAGTGCCGCTTACCGCTCTCGGGCGCAATTCTAGGTTTTTTGCTGATTCCCAGTCTGGTGCTTAGTCTGTTATTGGTCTTGCAGTGGCTACAGCTTATGTCCTGGTCCAGCGTAATGCATTTGTCGCTGCTTTACTGGTATGCGGCGTATGAGATGCTGTTTACTCTGCTTAGCCTTGAGTGTCTGCGGCACTTTAGCCAGCAGGATAAAGATAGCCAGGGGGCCAATCTGCGCACCCGCTTGCTGTGGCTTAAAGGTTATTGCTGGTTCAACCTGCTGCTATTGTCAGTGGATCTAATCAGCCCTTGGTGGTGGGCGGCCTATGCACCTGGATTACCTGTCAGATCGCTGAGTTTGTGCATATTAACGGTAGCGCTTATCTGGTTTGGCCTGACGTTAGTGCGCAAACCGCACCTTTTGCTACTGGATCATCTGCGTCAGGTGGCAAAGTATCGCCATTCCGGGTTAAGGCCTGATAGTCAGCGCTATTACAAACAAAAACTGGACAGCCTGATGCAAACGCAGAAAATCTTTCTGGATCCGGAGTTGAGCCTGGCTTCTCTGGCCACCCAGGTTGGGTTGAATAGCCACAATCTGTCGCAATTGTTAAACGAAAGTTGTGCACAGTCATTTTATGATTACCTGAATGCTTACCGGATAGCACATGCTCAGCAGCAACTGCTATGCAGCGATGCCAGTGTGGTGGATGTGGCAATGGCCTCCGGCTTCAATAACAAGGCTTCCTTTTACAAAGCGTTTCGCAAACAATGTGGTATGACGCCGACCCAGTGGCGCCAACAAGCACTGACAACCAACCACCAGGAAAGCTGAATGTTATCGGTGTTTACAAGCGGCAGCCGCACAGAGCACAAACGTATTCTGGCATTGGCATTACCAATGATCTTGAGCAATATCACCAACCCCCTGCTGGGTATGGTGGATACGGCTATTGTTGGTCATCTGGGCGCCAGCTATTTTTTGGCCGGTACGGCAGTTGCCAGCATGCTGATCACACAGATTTACTGGTTGTGCGGATTTTTGCGCATGTCTGCTACAGGGCTCAGTGCACAGGCACTTGGCACTAAAGATAAACGTGCTGCAGCCAGGATTTTTTACCAATTACTTGTGCCAGCCTGCTTGTTAGGCACCCTGGTACTGATCTTTGCGCCTGTGCTGGAAACCCTGGCAATACGTTTTGCTGATGCCGATATACAAACCGCTGGGGTGATCCATCACTACCTGGTGGTAAGGGTATGGGGCGCGCCAGCCGCGTTAGCTAATCTCTTGCTGATGGGCTGGCTAATAGGCCAGCAAGCTACCCGCACTGTGATGCTGATTCAGATCGCCGCCAATCTGGCGAATGCTTTGCTTAGCTATGTTCTGGCCATAAAGCTGGGCTTTGCG
Organism: Bowmanella denitrificans; assembly: GCF_039522935.1. Lineage (NCBI taxonomy): Bacteria > Pseudomonadati > Pseudomonadota > Gammaproteobacteria > Alteromonadales > Alteromonadaceae > Bowmanella > Bowmanella denitrificans. The sequence continues at coordinate 51,012 of NZ_BAAAEI010000003.1, forward strand.
GTGCAAGGGGTAGCGACAGCCACTGTGCTGGCGGAATATGGCATTTTGGTAGCGTCATTGTGGGCGGTGCTGAAGCGCATTCACTGGATTGGACCCCAATCCACCTGGTTCTCTGCTGCCGGGTATCGAGCCGTGTTGGGCTTAAACCTGGATATTCTGCTGCGTAACCTGGCTTTACAACTGACCATGGCCTTTATGGTGTTCCAGGCTGCCCGGCTGGATAGCCAAATTGTGGCCCTCAACGCCCTGCTAATGCAGTTTTTTGTCCTCACTGCATTGGGCCTGGATGGTATTGCTTACGCGGTTGAGGCTCTGGTTGGTGAGGCCCGGGGCAGGCAGCAATATCAGCTGTTACATCAGCGCGTTGTGCGGGGATTGTGGTGGTCCGGCCTATTGGCGTTATTATACAGTCTGGTGTTCGTTATCTTTGACCGGGCTATCCTGACACTGCTCACTGACCTGCCAGAGCTTATTCATCTTGCCCGCGACTATCTGCATTATATTTGGTTGCTGCCGCTGGTTTCCCATTGGTGCTTCTTAATGGACGGGGTGTTCATTGGCCTGACGCAAGGGCGGGCGATGCGCAACACTATGCTGATGTCGGCTTTTGGCGTGTTCCTGCCTTTGTGGTGGTTGTGTCAGACAGCCGGCAATCACGCCCTGTGGCTGGCATTTCTGGCGTTTTTGGCGGCCAGGGGAATAGGTTTGGGATGGGTTTATTGGCGACGTTGGCAGGTTTGGCAGCAGGGCTCAGGTGAGCCCGGCTGAAACGGAGTAACGCGGTTTAATAGTAAGAGTGTTCACCAGCCTGGTGTTCAGTGGCATCCAGCACTCCCGTCAATTCCGGGAACTGAGCCAGCATCTGCTTCTCAATGCCTTCTTTCAGTGTCACATCGACCATAGAGCAACCGTTACAACCACCACCAAATTGCAAGACGGCCTTACCGGCCGGTGTGATCTCAATCAGCACTACCTTTCCGCCGTGGTTGGCCAATTGCGGATTAATTTCTGAGTCAATCATATAGTTGACCTTTTCAATCAGCGGCGCATCATCTGCCACTTTGCGCGTTTTGGCATTGGGGGCCTTAAGTGTCAGCTGTGAACCCATCTGATCCGTGACAAAATCAATTTCCGCTTCTTCCAAAAAGGGGGCACTGTCCCGGTCGACTACTGCATCGAATCCGTCGAATTCGAGGCTGATGTCCGTATCTTCAACTGCGTCTGGCGGACAATAAGACACACCACACTCAGCGGTTGGTGTACCAGGGTTGACCACAAAGACCCGGATATTGGTGTCCGGCTCTTGTTTTTCCAGAAGTTTTCTAAAATGCGCCTGTGCGGGATCGGAAATGCGAATCATCATGTTGCCTTAACTGCCAGCTTGGGCGTTATCATAACAAAAATTACCTGAGTAAAACACTCGGGTAATTACTTTCCTGCATATTCTTGTCTTGCTATTGCCGCCAGGCTGATTGTAACAAAATGCGACAAAGCGGCTTATATTTGCTGTTACATCACTGGTCGCAACGTAATGAAGCTGCTAGTTTGGGTCAAAAACAACAAGCAAAGGCCTGAAGATGCACAGACTTCATTATTTCTACCTGCTAATTATGTTGGTACTCGTTACCCCCATTGGGGTTGCGCAAGTCAGCAGTGATCTGGATTACCTGCCCAGCGATATTCAATACGACCCTAAGGTGCCAAAACCTGAAGCCGTTCTGGGCTATCCGGTGGGTACCTGGCATGTGCGGCATGATCAGATAGTGAATTATCTATACAAACTGGCCGACAGTTCAGACCGGGTCAGTATTGAGGAGATAGGCCGTTCCCATGAACAGCGCCCCATACTACTGCTGACCTTTAGCTCGGCCGCCAATCAAAAGAACCTTTCAGCACTACGTCAAACCCATCTGGCCGCATTAGAAGGCAACAAAGCTGCCAATGCGCCCTTAGTGCTGTGGATGGGTTACAGTGTGCATGGCAATGAGCCATCCGGTGCCAATGCTGGCCTGCTGGTGGCTTATTATCTGGCGGCGGCCCAGGGGGAAGAGGTAGAAAAACTACTGGATGAGGCGGTCATATTGCTGGAGCCGGCGCTTAATCCAGATGGTTTATCCAGGTTCGCACAGTGGGCCAATATGCATAAGGGCTTGAATCTGGTATCTGACCCCAACCATAGAGAACACTGGGAAGATTGGCCAAGCGGCAGAACCAACCATTATTGGTTTGACTTGAATCGTGATTGGTTATTACTTACTCACCCTGAATCCCGTGCAAGGATTGCGAAGTTTCATGAGTGGCGGCCGCAAGTGTTGACTGATTTTCATGAAATGGGCACGAACAGCACTTTCTTCTTTCAGCCCGGTATACCTTCACGCAAAAATCCATGGACGCCTGACGCCAATGTGGATCTGACTCATGCTCTGGGGAAATTCCATGCCGCCGCACTGGACAAAACTGGGCAGCTTTATTTCACCCAGGAAAGTTTTGACGATTTTTACTATGGCAAGGGTTCAACCTACCCGGATGCCATGGGCAGTGTCGGCATACTGTTTGAACAAGCCAGCAGCCGTGGTCACCTGCAGGATTCTATTCATGGACCTCTGAGTTTTCCTGCCACTATCCAAAATCAGGTGACCACCTCATTATCCACTTTCGCCGGTGCACTGGCGAATGCCAAGGCGCTGAAAGACTATCAGCGTGGCTTTGCTGCTGAGACAGCCAGGTTAGCCGACAAAGATGAATTATCCGGGTATCTTTTGAGTGAGAGCCAAGATAAAAGCCGCTTTCAGGCCCTGCTGGATATCCTCAGGCAGCATAAGATTCAACTGCATGGCCTGAGCAAAGATTTGCAACTGGATGGTAAGAAATTTTCCAGTGACAGCACGGTATTCGTGCCGCTGGACCAGCCACAGTATCGCCTGCTGAAATCTATTTTTTCTACCCGTACCAGTTTTCAGGACAATACGTTTTACGATGTGTCTAACTGGAATCTACCGCTGGCATTTAATATTGACTACCTGCCAGTGGCGCGCAGCAACTGGCGCAAGGTGCCAATAAGCGACACACTGCCAACGCTGACAAGTAGCCCGTCATCACTGAAGGAAGGCGCCTACGCTTATGCGTTTTCCTGGCAGGATTCTAAAGCACCCATGTTGCTGCAATCATTGCTGGAAGCTGGTATCAAGGTAAAAGTTGCCGGAGGTGCTTTCACTGCAACAACAACACAGGGCAGCGTGGCTTTTGCCGCCGGCAGTATTGTCGTTCCCCGTGCCTTGCAACAACCGGCTAATTGGGTAGCGAGTATTGAGAAGTTCAGTAAGGCCGCTGATATCAAAGTTTGGTCAATTGAATCCGGCTTAACCGCACAGGGCAGTGACCTGGGAAGCCGCAGTATGATGGTTTTGGAAACACCCAAATTATTGCTGGTGGGCGGCGTCGGCACTTCTCAGTATGAAGTGGGTGAGGTCTGGCATTACCTCGATCAGCATGTCGGCTTGCCAGCCACGATAGTCGATATGGACAGATTGAGCAGAATCACCTTGTCTGACTACAGCCATATTGTGATGGTGGACGGGGATTACCGCCAGTTAGATGACAAGCTGGTGGACAGGATACAAGACTGGATAAAGCAAGGTGGCGTTTTGATTGCCCAAAAAGGTGCGGCAAAGTGGGCCAGCCAGCAAGAGTGGCTGCAGGCCAGCTTCCTGTCTGACAAGGAAATCAGTGCAGCCTTCGACACTAGCCAGCTCAGCTTTGCCGACCAGGAAGCGTTACAAGGCAAACAGCGTATAGCCGGTGCAGTATTAGCCGGTAATGTCGACCTCAGCCACCCTTTGGCTTTTGGCTATGACAACACCGATGTGGCTTTTTTACGCAACAGCAATCTGGTCATGCGTGCGAATGCTAAACCTTTTATTCAGGTATCTGGATATTCGCAAAAACCTCTCAGGGCCGGTTATGTCAGCGATGAAATGCAGAAACTGCTGGCTGGCAGCAGTAACCTGGTGGCAAATAAGTTGGGTAAAGGTAAGGTGATCGGTACCACTGACAACCTGACCTTCCGTGGCTACTGGTATGGCACCAGCCGTTTCCTTAGTAATGCCATATATCTTGCGCCTTTGATGGATAACTAGCGGTTGTTTATCTTTCGAGTATAATTTTGCAGCACTATTGGTCTCCTTACCAACCTTGTCGGGAGGCCTCTGGTGCTCTATTCAAGGGGCGACTTTAGACTGATAGCGATGCACCAGACTTCAATATGCAAATCGACCCTGGCGCACCGCAGCGTATGACACAGACTGCTGATGGTGGTGCCGGTGGTGATGACATCATCTAATACGGCAATATGTCGGTAGGGAAGGGGTCCATTCAGGCAGAATGCGTCACGTAAATTGTGTCTGCGCTGTGCCCCCGTCAGTTCGGTCTGCGGCAACGTCGCCTTGCTGCGCCGACATAAGTGGTGGTCTACTGGAATATGACTCAGCCTGGACAATTGCCCGGCAATTTCGCCTGCCTGGTTATACCTGCGCCGCATGTAGCGACTGGCATGTAAAGGCATGGGCAATATGGCTTCAGGTAAATCTTGCCTGGCAAACAGTGTCAGGCGGTAAAACTGTTCGGCCAGAGCCTTGGCACAGAGCAACCTCTGGCTGAACTTCAATGACGTGATTAGTCGGTCCCAGGGCCACTGATAAGGGGCGCAGGCCACCAACCTTTGGTAGTTTATGTTTTCCAGACCCTGTGCAATGTCAGGCCGGTTCAACAGATTGTGTTGGTATTGAGCCAGGTTAAGTATTGGTAGATCTGCCTGGCAATGCTGGCATAACAGCGTGTGGCTGTCCTGCAAACATAGCAGGCAAGCCTGGCGGTGCATTCCCTGCAACAAGCTTCGAATTGAAATTGGCATCCCTGAGATTAAACTATATGGCCCTTATGAATAAGAGTAGATGACTTTGTCTTTAACCTGCGACTCCATAGGCTGCGGCCCCGATATATTGTTACTGCATGGCTGGGGGCTGAATAGTGAAGTCTGGCAGCCGCTACTGGATCGTCTGCAAAGCCATTTCTGTTTTCATTTACTGGACTTACCTGGATTTGGTGTGAATCATCAGCTTGCACCCGACCACTACAATCTGGCCACCGTAACTGAACTGGTTGCCCGGCATTTGACGCGGCCAACTGTGGTACTGGGCTGGTCTTTGGGGGGCTTGGTTGCTCAGCAGTTGGCATTACAGTATCCACAGCGGGTGCGTGCTTTAGTTTGTATAACCAGCAGCCCCAGGTTTTTAGCCGATGATAACTGGCCTGGTATCAAAGACGATGTACTTAGAGCCTTTGCCGCCCAATTGCGTTCAGACCCGGCGGCAACAGTGGAAAGATTTTTAGCCATACAGGCGCTGGGTAGTGAAAGAGCCAGGGCGGATATTCAATTGTTGAAACAGCAAATAAGCCGACGCCCAACGGCCAACCCTGTTGCTTTGAAGCAAGGCCTTAATATTCTCAGGGAAGCTGACCTTCGTCATCAGCTTAAGCAGATTGAATGTCCAACTTTACGAATTTACGGTCGCAATGACAGTTTGGTGCCAAAGGCGGCGCTGGAGCAGATTGAGGCCTTGCAACCCCAAGCCACGTCCATGTTATTTCCCAAGGCTTCGCACGCGCCTTTTATTTCCCATGCAGATGAATTCGCAGAGGCGCTGCACCATTACCTTGCAAGGTTGAGTTGACAGCTGGGTATATAAAATCACACCAAGGTGTATCCGTCAGGCTTCATTTCCTGGCATTTCTGGTTAATAATTAGCCATGAGGTAATAGGGGTAGTCTATGTCGGTGAATTTCGATAGTAATATCAATTCTGCCATTATTTCGGGTACGTTGGGTTTGCAACGTGCCTCTGATGGCATAACTCAACATTCCATCAACCTGGCCCAGCAGCAGGCCCAGTTGCGCGATCCTAAAGAAGTGCTGGCCGAAGCGGCTCAGCAGCAGATTGGCCTTAGCACTAAGTTGCTGCCCAAAGGGGGTGACAATGTGACTAATGATTTGGTCGGCCTGACCCTGAATTTACGCAATGCCCAGGCCAATGCCAAAGTGTTGGATGTTGCGAAAGACACGGTAGGCAGGTTAATAGACGAGATTGCCTGATTATGATGAATATCGTCGCGCCAGCACTCACAGCCATTCCGCTGAACACCGCCAACTTCAATACTGAAGCGGCGCGGCGTGACAATATTGCTCGGGAAACTGTGCCACAGCTGAGCAACACCGAAAATTCAGCAGCAGAATCCGGATTGGGTTCAGAGTCTGATCGGGTAAAAACCCCAGGGCAGGCACCTCAGCCCGTTACATACGAAAAACCCCAGGCTAATCAGCAAGCGCTGGCGCAAGGTCAGAATGGTCAGAACAAAGACAACGGCGAAGATCCCAGTGCTGGTAAGCAGGATGCCAAAGATCAGCAGCAACAGAGTGCCGAACAGAAGAAAGTTGAAGAGCTGAAACAACGGGATCAGGAAGTTCGCGCTCATGAGCAAGCGCATGCCGCTACAGGAGGGCAACATGCCGGAGCACCTTCCTATGAATTCGAAACCGGACCGGATGGCAAACGTTATGCGGTAGGTGGCGAAGTGAATATCGACATCTCTGAGGAAAAATCTCCGCAGGATACATTGCGTAAGATGCAGCAGGTGAGAGCTGCCGCCCTTGCGCCGGCTGAACCCTCGCCACAAGATTTACGGGTTGCCGCTGAAGCTCAACAAAAAGCCTCGCAAGCCAGACAGGACATTGCCAGCCAATCAGCCGACAAGGCTGATCAGGCATATCAGTCGGCTTTTTCTGCAGAAGATGCTAAGCCCACAACCAATATTGCTTCTGCCCCTGAGCTGGATGAGATTGTCGATGGCAATGTCAGTCCACCTACCCGCAAATTACAGGAAGATGATCCGGTGGCTGAAGCGGCGGGCCTGGAAAGTAGTAGTGCTGAATTTAAACAGTCTCAGGCTAGTTTGGATTTTGACATCACTGCTAGGAGTTTGCGCATTGAGAGCTTTTACCAGCAGATCTCGCAGCCAAGAGAGTATTCATTGCGACACAGTGCCTGAATAAACAACAACGCCCCGGATGGGGCGTTGTTGTTTGTGCTTCAGGATTTTTTAGCTTTGGCAAACGCTTCGGCCAGGGCATTACCCATCGCGCTATTGGCAGGTTGCGCCGCTCTTTGCGGTTTCGCTTGTTGGTGACGCTGGCCACCTTGTGGCTTGGCACCTCTTTCTGGTTTGGTTGCAGATTGTCTTGGTTGCGACTGCTTGGACGTAGGTTCATCATTCAGGCGCATACTGAAAGAGATGCGGTTTCGCGCGACATCCACCTCCATCACCTTCACCTTAACAATATCCCCGGCTTTGACGACTTCCCTTGGGTCTGAAATAAATTTATCTGTCATCGCAGAGATATGCACCAGACCATCCTGATGCACGCCCACATCGACAAATGCGCCAAAGTTGGCCACGTTACTGACCACGCCTTCGAGGATCATGCCGGGTTTCAGGTCGCTAACCTGTTCAACCCCTTCCTTAAAGGTGGCGGTTTTAAACTCTGGACGGGGGTCACGTCCGGGCTTGTCCAATTCCGCCAGAATGTCAGTGATAGTGGGAATACCAAAGGTATCATTGGCAAAGTCCGCCGGTTTTAAGGATTTTAGTAAATCCTTATTGCCCATCAGTGCCACAACCTCAGCGCCGGCACTTTGACTGATATGTTTGACCAGCTCATAGGCTTCGGGGTGCACAGCGGATGCATCCAAGGGATTGTCTCCACCAACCACTCGCAAGAAGCCAGCCGCCTGTTCAAAGGCTTTAGGCCCCAGCCGTTCCACTTTCAAAAGTTGTTTGCGGTCTTTAAAGGCACCATTCTGGTCGCGGTAGCCGACAATATTCTGTGCCAGGGTGCGATTCAAACCGGAGACATAACTAAGCAGGGCAGGGGAAGCCATATTCACATCCACACCCACTGCGTTTACGCAATCCTCAACTACAGTATCCAGTGATTTGCCCAACTGACTTTGACTGACGTCGTGCTGGTACTGGCCAACGCCAATGGCCTTGGGTTCAATTTTTACCAATTCTGCTAAGGGGTCTTGCAGGCGGCGGGCGATGGACACCGCACCTCGCAATGACACATCCATTCCCGGCAACTCGTTTGATGCCAGTTCAGAGGCTGAGTAAACAGATGCGCCAGCTTCGCTGACCATGATTTTATTGATCTTCAAATCAGGCAGGGCTTTGACGACTTCGGCAGCAAGCTTATCGGTTTCCCTGGACGCTGTACCATTGCCGATACTGATCAACTGGACTTTATGCTGCTGGCACATGGACGCCAGGGTACGCACCGATTTATCCCACTGATTCTGTGGAGCATGGGGATAAATAGTGTTAGTTGCCAGTACCTTACCGGTGTTATCTACTACGGCTACTTTTACGCCAGTACGCAGACCGGGGTCCAGTCCCATGGTGACCTTGGCGCCAGCTGGAGCGGCCATCAGCAGGTCCTTCAGATTGTTGGCAAACACACTGATCGCTTCCAGTTCGGCTTTTTCGCGTAAGGTACCAAAGAGTTCATTTTCCATATGTAGCAGGATTTTCACCCGCCAGGTCCATTGCACCACGCTTTGCAGCCATTTGTCTGCGGCCCGGCCGCTATCACGTATCCCCAGATGTTGGGCGATAATGTTTTCACACTGAGAACTGCGATCGCCTTCTTCATTCGCTGGATCGGCGTTCATCGATACCTGCAGCAGGCCTTCATTACGTCCACGGAACATCGCCAGGGCACGATGTGAAGGGGTTTTGCCCAGTAATTCACTATGTTCAAAATAGTCAGAGTATTTCGCCGCTTCTTTTTCTTTTCCTGGCGCTACACAGCTTTGAATATGTGCTTCACGGTTCAGGTGCAGACGAATTTTCTGCAGCAGCTCTGCGTCTTCGGCAAAGCGCTCCATAAGGATATAACGAGCGCCCTCCAACGCAGCCTTAGTATCAGCCACTTCGTTACTGAGATACTGGGTCGCCAGTGTTTCTGGATCCTGGTCGGGATTGTCAAACAAACTGTTCGCCAGGGGTTCCAAGCCCGCCTCAATGGCAATTTGCCCTTTGGTACGACGCTTTGGCTTATAGGGTAGGTATAGGTCTTCCAGCTCGGTCTTGTTATCCACTGCCAGGATTTTAGCTTCCAGCTCAGCCGTCAGCTTCTGCTGTTCACCGATAGATTTGAGAATCACCTGACGGCGGTCCTCCAGTTCACGCAGATAGCCCAATCGTTGTTCCAGGGTTCTTAACTGCGCATCATCCAAGCCGTTGGTGGCTTCCTTTCGATAACGGGCTATAAAGGGCACTGTGGCGCCGTCGTCCAGCAAGGCTACTGCGGCCTGGACCTGGTGAGGAGAAACGGAGAGTTCTGAGGCAATTTTTTCTATGATCATGGGGTGCCTTGCTGGCTTTAGACAAAAATAAACAGGGCCTTTATAAGGGCTATACAGGGAAAATTCCAGTCTGCATGGGATGATTGTGTGGAAAAAACACAATGTGAGGCCGGTATTGGCGTTTCGATCACAACAGTGTCTTATTCTGTATGGTCAGTCCGGGGTAATAACAGTCGGCTAATTTGCTGTTTCGCTTGTATATTGAATAGCCACAACGAACCATTGTTTGCGACCTGTTGGCGTTTCTACCCAGGCTTCGTCGTCTACCTCTTTTTTTAGCAGGGCTCTGGCCATAGGCGAATCTATAGAGATATAGTCTTTACGCGCATAGATTTCATCCGGCCCCACAATGCGAAACTTGAGCAACTCCCCTTGCTCATTTTCCACTTCCACCCAGGCACCAAAGAACACTTTGCCCTGCTGTTGAGGGGAGTAATCTACCACCTTGATAATCTCAAGGCGCTTACGTATATATCTGACGCGTCTGTCTATCTCACGCAGAAGCTTTTTGTTGTACTGGTAATCCGCATTTTCGCTGCGATCACCCAGGCTGGCTGCCCAAGCCACCTTCTTGGTGACTTCGGGGCGCTTCTCTCGCCATAAATGATCCAGCTCCTGCTTGAGACTATTGAAGCCTTCTCTGGTGATAAGGTTGGTTTTCATAGGGATGCTAATTTTGGTACCACTGATGGCGCATGTTATAGCCTCTAGTCTGAATAATGTCACTATAACTTAGGGGCAATCTAAGGCGGACTTTTATGACAAAAATGTTTCAAAATCACAAGGCAAAAAAGCCGTGATCTTCTACACTAAAACTGAGGTAACGGCAGAGCGATATGGTGGTCAAGAGCCTTTCAAACTGCTTGAGTTACCGCTGACGCATCTGACCATGCTACTGGGTTTGATGCTTAACATCTTGTCATTGAAACTGAGCTGAGTAGCGAACAAATTGGCAAACGAGTAACCGGCATCAATGCCGGCCCACGTCACCCGTATAACGGGTATTGCAATGAAGGACCCAAGGTTCAGCA